>CACJEE010000009.1 GCA_902592345.1 uncultured Alphaproteobacteria bacterium | reverse complement strand
GTCAATACAATTTTAAAAAATGTAACCTGGCAATCATTCACTATGTATTACAGTTTATGACTGATGAAGAAAAAAAAGTGCTTATAAAAAAAATATATAAACAATTAATTAAAAGTGGTGCTATGATTGTTTTTGAAAAAACACTTATGGCAGACTCATATTCCCAGGATATTTTTTCAGGTATTTATAATGATTTTAAATTTGATAACGAGTATTCTCCCGAGGAAGTGATTAAAAAATCTATATCATTACGCTCAGTAATGCGTTCTAGTACTTCAAAAAATAATATTGAACTATTTAAGGCATGTGGTTTTAAGTCTATTTATAATTTTTTTAAATGGGGTCCTTTTGAAGGATACCTCTGTGTAAAATAATATGCATTTTACTAATTTTTATAATGAAGATTTAAAAAATGCCTTAGATGAAAATTTTTCAAATATAGTAACTGAAAATGTTGGACCATTTATTTACTCAACAATAAAAACAATTAGACCAAAAAATATCCTAGAAATCGGAGCTGGTTATACAAGTATTTTTTTTGCTCAGGCCCTTAAGGAGATTGAAGAAGAAAATAATTTTGATGCTAAACTTATAAATGAACAAAAAATCGACCCAGATTGGGAAAGAAGACATAGATTGTTAAATAAAGATTATCAATTTAGTGCTGATTCAAAATTAATAATTGTAGATAATTTTTCTAAAGAAAAACATGATACTGCTAGGCCTGTTGATAATGCTATAAAAAAACTGCATCTTGATAAATATATTGATTTTGTAGAAGCTGATGGAATGGATCTGCAAAAAATTAATGAAATGGTTTCAAATTATTTACCACTAGATTTTGTTTTTTTAGATTTTGGAGCTGGCGCAGCACTTCCAATTATTTTTAAATTTTATTTTGAAAGAATTAACAATCATGGTGGATACATTATGGTGCATTCAACTTTAACCAATGCTATGCACAGACTTTGGTTAGCTGAACTAAAACTTAAATATATAAATGACAGCAGTGTTGAAATAATGTCTTTTCTTGAGCCAAATAAAATAATGCAAAATAGTTTTACTTTGATTAAGAAAAATATAGAAACTGAAAAAGGTCAGTTTAATCCTCCTATATATACTGCGCAACCTTAATTTTTTTCTAAATGAAGATTAAAAATATCAAAGTATATAAAATAGACATTCCTTTAAAAGAAGGTTCATACAAATGGGCTCATAATAATCATGTAGAAAAATTTGATACTTCAATAGTTATGCTTGAGACTGACAATAATATTATAGGATTAGGTGAGGTATGTACTCTCGGATCATCCTATTTACCTGCATATTCTAAAGGAGTTCGTTCAGGAATATTAGAGATTGGAAAAGCATTAATTGGAAAAGATCCAACAGATATTTTTAATATAAATTTAGAAATGGAAAAAAAACTAAAAGGACATCCTTATGTTAAATCGCCAATTGATATGGCATGTTGGGATATAATTGGCAAAAATTATAAAATGCCTCTTTGGAAACTTTTAGGAGGTAAATTTGGTGAGCAGATTGATTTGTACAGAGCAATATCGCAAGAAAGTCCAGAAATGATGAAGCAAAAAGTAGTGGAGTATAAAAAAGAAGGATATTCAAAATTTCAATTAAAAGTAGGTGGAATATACCAAGAGGATATAGAAAGAATTAAAAGTGTAAGTTCTGAACTAGATCACACAAATATTTTGGTTGCAGATGCAAATACAGGTTGGAAAAGTCATGAAGCTATAAAGGTAGTAAAGCAAACAAAAAATTTAGATGTGTATATTGAACAACCATGTGAGACATATCGAGATTGTGTTGAAATTAGAAAAAAAACTTCTAACCCATTCATACTTGATGAAAGTATTGATTCATTGAAAAATTTCTTACAAGCTTATGATGATGGGGCTATGGATATAATAAACCTTAAAATTAGTAAACTTGGAGGAATATATAAAAGTAAACAAATAAGAGACCTGTGTGTAGAATTAAAAACTCCTATGACAATTGAAGACTCATGGGGTGGTGATATTGCTACAGCTGCAATCTCACATTTAGCACATAGTACTCCTGAAAAATTTAGATTTTCTTCTACAGATTTTAACAGTTACAATTCTTTTAGTTACACAGAAGGTTCACCAAAAAGAATTGATGGGAAAATGAAGGCTTCTGACAGTTATGGTTTAGGGGTGGAGATTGATTTTTCAAAAATAGGTGAACCTGAATTTGTAATAAATTAAAAAAATTTATATTTTTTCATAATAATTAGAATCTAAAGCATCAATTTTTGCTTTAGCTATATTTAACTGCTCTTTTGAAATATCTGTTTCTTGCTCTTCAAGTTTTTGAATTTCTTTTTCAATTAATGATTTTTCTATAGAATTGATTTCATCTACACTCTCAGCAAGAACAATACATTTCTCAGGATTAACTTCTGCAAATCCACCAGATACAAAAAAAGCTTTTAATAAGTTTTTATCTTCACCATAAACCATTACTCTACCTGGTCTCAATGAAGACATTACTTTACTATGCCCAGGAAGAACACCAAAATCACCATCCTTTCCTGGAACAATAATCATTCCTACCTCATCATTAAAGATAAGATTTTCTGGTGAAACTAAATCAAATGAAATTGTTGCCATTATGCTGCTTCAGTCTCTAATTTCTTAGCTTTTTCAATTGCTTCATCCATGCCACCAACCATATAAAAGGCTGCTTCTGGCATATGATCATATTCACCTTTAACAAGTCCATCAAAACTTTTGATAGTATCTTCAAGATCAACATACTTTCCTGGTGATCCAGTAAAGATTTCAGCAACAAAGAAAGGTTGGCTTAAAAATTTCTCAATCTTCCTTGCTCTTGCAACAGTTAATTTATCTTCCTCTGATAATTCATCCATTCCAAGAATGGCAATTATATCCTGAAGACTTTTGTAAGTTTGGAGAACTCTTTGCACTTCTCTTGCCACTCTATAGTGATCATCGCCAACAACTTGTGGATCTAAAATTCTAGATGTTGAATCAAGAGGGTCAACTGCAGGATAAATTCCTTTTTCAGAAATGGCTCTGTTCAAAACTGTTGTAGCATCCAAGTGAGAGAAAGATGTTGCGGGCGCAGGATCTGTTAAATCATCTGCGGGAACATAAATTGCTTGAACTGAAGTGATGGATCCTTTTTTTGTGGTTGTTATACGCTCTTGCAATGCGCCCATATCAGTAGCCAATGTTGGTTGATATCCAACGGCTGATGGAATACGTCCAAGAAGTGCTGATACCTCAGATCCAGCTTGAGTAAATCGAAATATATTATCAACAAAGAATAACACATCTTGACCTTCTTCATCCCTAAAATATTCTGCTTGTGTCAGACCTGATAATGCAACTCTTGCTCTTGCTCCTGGAGGCTCATTCATTTGTCCGTAAACTAGAGCAACTTTTGAATCTTTTCCTTTAAGGTCAATAATGCCAGACTCAATCATCTCATGATACAGATCGTTACCTTCACGCGTTCTTTCACCAACTCCAGCAAATACTGAGTAACCACCGTGTGCTTTGGCAATATTATTAATAAGCTCCATAATTAAAACTGTTTTACCAACACCAGCTCCACCAAATAATCCTATTTTACCACCTCGAGCATAAGGCGCTAATAAATCAACAACTTTAATTCCAGTTACAAGAACCTCTGTTTCTGTAGACTGATCAACAAACTCTGGGGCAGGTCGGTGAATTGGATAAGTTTTTGTTGTGCCGATTTCGCCTCTTTCATCAACAGGCTCACCAACAACATTCATAATACGGCCAAGTGTTTCTGGGCCTACAGGCATAGAAATTGGGGAGCCTGTATCCGTCGCTGTTTGACCTCTTACTAATCCGTCAGTTGTATCCATTGCAATTGTACGAACAGCATTTTCACCTAAGTGCTGAGCAACCTCTAGCATTAATCTTGTTCCGTTATTATCAACTTCTAGAGCATTCATGATTGCAGGAAGTTCACCTTCGAACTCTACATCCACAACAGCTCCAAGAACTTGTGATATTTTTCCAGTTAAATTATTAGCCATATATCCCCCTTTTAAACTGATTCAGCTCCAGAAATAATTTCAATTAATTCTTTAGTTATAAACGCTTGTCGCGTTCTGTTATATTTTAACGTTAAACTATCAATCATCTCACCAGCATTACGTGTTGCATTATCCATTGCAGCCATTCTTGCTCCATGCTCTCCTGCATCACTCTCCAGTAAGACTTTAAAAATCTGAATAGAAACATTTTTAGGAAGTAAATCTTTCAAAATAGTTTCCTCATCAGGTTCATAATCATAAATTGCTTTAGTAGCAGTAGTGTCTGCATTCTCTTCGTCAGATGAATCTGATACATCTAATGGTATAAGTTGTTGTTGCGTAACCTCTTGTGAAATTGCTGATTTAAATTTATTAAATACTATAATGCATTTATCAAATTTACTATCAAAATATAATTCCTGAAGTTTGTTCGATACTTTTAACGCTGACTCATAACCACTATTTGAAATGTTCAAATCAACAAAACTTTCCACAATTTGGTCTTTCATTACTCGGTTGAAAAAATCTCTACTCTTTTTTCCAACAGGCATGAGTTGAACATTTTTCCCATCACTTTCTAGCGACTTTACAAGTTTAAAAGTCTCTCTATTAATGCTACTATTAAAACCACCACATAAACCTCTATCTGCACTAACTGGAACAACAATATAATTTTGATGATTACCAGTACCTGTAAGAAGTTTAATAATACCCTCTCCCGATGCTGCCGAAGAAGCTAATGATGCTAACATTTCTTCAAGACGTGAAGAATAAGGTCTTGCAGCTTCAGCTTTTTCTTGTGATCTACGCAACTTACTTGCAGCAACCATTTTCATAGCTGAAGTAATTTTTTTTGTAGATCCTACAGAATTGATCTGTGTTTTAATATCTTTTAAACTTGGCATTAATTAGTTACTCGTAAATTTTTCAACAAGATTATCTAAGATAGATTTTAATTTTTCATCATTATCTTTTGATAATTCTTTTTCATTTGCAATAGCCTCTAACAAATCAGTGTGACTAGATCTTATTTCATTTAAAACTTCCGTTTCAAAACGAACAACATCATTAACAGCAACCTTATCTAAATAGCCACGAACTCCTGCATAAATAGATACTACTTGTTCAGATACTGTAAGTGGAGAGTATTGTCCTTGTTTTAAAATTTCAACTAATCTTGCACCACGATCTAATAATTGCTTAGTTGATGCATCTAAATCAGATGCAAACTGTGCGAATGCTGCCATTTCACGATACTGAGCTAATTCCAGTTTAACTGGACCAGCAATTTTTTTCATTGCCTTTGTTTGTGCTGCAGAACCAACACGACTAACAGATAATCCAACGTTAATCGCTGGACGAATCCCAGCAAAAAATAAGTTAGTCTCTAAGAAGATTTGGCCATCTGTAATAGAAATTACGTTTGTTGGAATATAAGCTGATAAATCACCTGCTTGCGTTTCAATAATTGGTAGGGCTGTTAAACTTCCACCACCGTGTTCATCACTCATTTTAGCAGCTCTCTCAAGTAAACGACTATGAATATAAAAAACGTCTCCAGGGTATGCTTCACGTCCTGGAGGTCTTCTTAACAACAAAGACATTTGTCTATAAGCAACTGCTTGTTTAGATAAATCATCATAAACTATAAGAGCATGCATTCCGTTATCTCTGAAGAATTCTCCCATTGTACAACCTGTGTAAGCAGATAAGAATTGAAGGGGAGCTGGTTCAGATGCAGTAGCAGATACTACAATAGTGTATTCCATAGCCCCATTATCTTCAAGAGTTTTAACAATTTGTGCAACTGTTGATCTTTTTTGACCTATAGCTACATAGATACAATATAGCTTATCTTTTTCGTTATTAGATTGATTAACAGACTTTTGGTTAAGAATTGTATCAATAGCAACAGCTGTTTTACCAGTTTGCCTATCTCCAATAATTAGTTCACGCTGTCCTCTTCCAACAGGAACTAAAGCATCAAGCGCTTTTATTCCAGTTTGCATAGGTTCAGATACGCCTTGACGAGGAATTATTCCTGGGGCTTTTAATTCAATTCTTCTTTTTTCTGAAGATTGAATAGGCCCTTTACCATCAATCGGATTTCCTAAACCATCTACAACACGTCCTAATAATTCTTTTCCAACAGGAACATCAACAATTTCACCTGTACGTTTTACTGTGTCGCCTTCTTTAATACCTGTATCATCGCCAAAGATTGAAACACCAACATTATCCATTTCAAGATTAAGGGCCATACCTTTGATTCCACCTGGAAATTCCACCATCTCACCAGCTTGTACTTGATCAAGACCATATACACGAGCGATACCATCTCCTACACTTAGTACTGTTCCAACTTCAGCTACATCCGCTTTAGTTTCAAAATTGGCAATCTGATCTTTTATTACTGATGAAATTTCAGCTGCTTTTATTTCCATTACGCCCCCTTCATTGCGATTTTAAGTTTATTTATTTTATTTGCCAGTGAAGTATCAATCATTTTTGATCCCACTTTAACAATTAGTCCACCCATAATATTTTTATCAACATCAAATGATAATGATAATTTGTCACCTAAAATACTTTTTAGCTGATTTGTAATATTAGTTTTTTGATTATCATCTAATTTACCAGCTGATGTTATATCAGCAAGAATATCGCCTCTTTTTTGTGAATTAATATTCATGAATTGTGAGATGATAGATGCTAAGTTAGAAAATCTTTTATTTTTTTCAATTACTTTAATAAATGTATTGGTTAGCTCATTAGCATTTATTTTTTTTAACAAACTTTCAAATATATTAAGTTTATCCACGGAAGTTATAAGAGGGCTTTTAACGACTAGACTTAATTCTTTATTGTCCTTCAAAATATTTTTTAAATTTGATAAGTCATTTAAAACAGGATCAATTAGATTTTTTTCAGTTGCTAAATCATAAAGAGCAGAAGCATATCTATCAGATACTAGGTCTCCAGATGCAAGTTGTGATGCCATTAATTTATTCTCCGTATGGAAATTAGTGAAAGGCTATTAACATATCAGAAAAAGCAGGTAAACGCCCAGTTTATGCGTCAAATATGTAATTTTTGATATTTAGTCTCTAATTGTGCATAAATCACATAAAAGTATAAGGATCAACATCGATAATTACTTTAACAGCCGAGGGTATTTTAACTGAATTGACCATTTTTTTGGTAAAAACATTTAAATTTTTCCTACTTTTTCCTTTTAAAAGTATTCTGTATCTAAACTGACCTTTTAATAAATTAATAGGAGCTTCGACTGGACCAAGCACATTACATTCTTCTGAATATTTTCTATAATAAACTAATTGCTGTGAAACTTTTTCAACATTCCCTTTTGATGAACCAGATATGATAATTGATGTCATAAAACCGAAGGGTGGTATTTTAAATTGTTCTCTCTCAATAAGGGCTTGTTTGATGAAAGAAGTTCTGTCTCTTTCTTGTAAAGATTTAATAATAGGTTGTTCTGGATAGTATGTTTGAATAATAACCTTACCTGTTTGTTGAGATCGCCCTGCTCTACCACTTACTTGTTGCAACATGTTATAAGTCTTTTCTATTGCGCGCATGTCTCCACCAAACAATCCAGCATCAGCATCAATCACACCTACTAATGATAAGTTAGGAAAATCATAACCCTTGGCCATTATTTGTGTAGCGACAATAATATCAATCTTTTTATTAGAAAATTTATCAATTAATTCTTTTATTTTTTTTGGTGAATTTATAAGATCACTCGACATCACATTTACTACTTTGTCAGAAAAAGATTGAGTGAGCTCTTCAGCAATTCTCTCCACTCCTGGACCAATAAATTTAATAGAATCTTTTGCAGAACACTTTGGACAATTAAAAGACATCTCTTCAATGCTACCACATTGATGGCAGAGAAGACGTTTTTTTTGTTGGTGCATAACTAACCAAGATGAACACTGTGCGCACTGATGTCTATATCCACACTCTACACATAAGCTTAGTGGTGAGTATCCTCTTCTGTTTAAAAAAATTAACGCCTGTTCTTTATTGGATAAACAATTTTCAATCTCATTTTTAAGAACACTAGATATCCATTGATTTTTTTCTAACTTGTACCTTGATAAATCAACTAAACTTATTTGGGGAAGTGGCAAACCTGAATATTGTTTAGATAAAAAAACATGATGATACTTTTTATTATTAATATTATTTATGGTCTCAAGGGAAGGTGTTGCTGAAGTAAGTATCAATTTACTTTTTTCATAATTTGCCTTTACAACTGCCAAATCTCTTGCTTGATAACGTATGCTATCCTCTTGCTTATATGAAGAATCATGTTCTTCATCAATCACTGTTAATCCTAGATTTTTAAAAGGTAGAAAAAGGCTTGATCGTGCTCCAATAACAACTAATGGTTCACCATCATAGCATTTGTGCCAAATTTCCTTTCTTCTTTTGGGGGTAATTTTAGAGTGCCAAATCTTGATTTCTAATCCAAACCTCTCTTTAAACCGATTTTCTAATTGAGGTGTTAAGCTTATCTCTGGTACCATAATCAGTATTTGTTTTGATTCATTTATCTCACGCTCAATTAAATCAAAATAAACTTCTGTTTTTCCAGAACCAGTTACTCCTTCTAATACAATAGGTTTGTATGAGCGTTCTTGTATTTTTAAAATATCTACTTTAGCTTTATCCTGTTCATCATTTAATATAGTTGATTTAAATGATGGCTCAGGAAGATCATTGGTATCTCGCTGATAGCTAATAATATCTTTGTTGATAGTAAATAATTTTAAGACCGATCCTATTGGAGCTAATGTATAATCACTTACCCATTTTAAAAATTTAATGTTTATTTCATTAAATTTTATACCGTTAATAACAAATTCTATTTTTTTAATATTATAATCTGGTTTTTTAACGTCAATCTCCATTACCATTCCTACTTCCATGGCTTTTCCAAAAGGGACAATAACAATTTGCCCTATTTCTAAAGACTGATCATCTAGCTTATAGGTAAAGACTTTATCAAAAGGTCTGGCAATAATAATGTTATAATACATATTCAATAATAAATTTTTATAATCTTAACTTTTTAAATATCACGTATATGATATACAGCAATCAATGAAATTTTTTGTCGATACAGCAGATATTAAGCAAATAGAAGAGCTTATCCCAACTGGATTCGTTAATGGCGTGACAACAAACCCATCTCTTATTGCTAAAAATGGTGATGATATGGCTAAAACTATAAAAGCTATTTGCTCTATTGTATCAGGGCCTGTTAGTGCAGAAGTTACTGCAACAGATTATGATACTATGATGCAAGAAGGTGAATACTTAGCTTCTCTTGCCAAAAATGTAGCGGTTAAGGTTCCTTTAACACCAAGTGGTTTAAGGACTTGTAAAACACTTCGAGAAAGAGAAATTTTGGTTAATGTCACATTGTGCTTTACTGCCGCTCAAGCTTTATTAGCAGCAAAAGCAGGAGCCTCATTTATTTCTCCTTTTGTTGGAAGGTTGGATGATCTAGGCGAAAATGGAATGGATTTAATTGAGGATATTGTTGATATATATGAGAACTATGATTTTAATACTGAAGTTTTGGTTGCTTCTGTAAGATCACAACAGCACATAATTGATGCTGCAGTAATTGGAGCTCATGTAGCAACACTGCCACCAAAAGTTATTCATGAATTATATAATCACCCTTTAACTGAAAAGGGATTAAATGCCTTTTTAGATGATTGGAAAAAAACAGGACAATCCATCCTTCCAAAATAAATGAAAAGAAAAGACGATAACAGTTCGCCTGAAGAGCTAGTTAAAAATTTTCTTAAAAAAAATAAAAATTTTTTTTTAAAACACCCTGATCTTCTTAAAGAATTACAATTTCCAATTAAAAATAGGGAATCAGACAAGGTAATTGATCTTCAAGTTTATCGCTATAAAAAAATCAATCAAGAAAATATTGACTTACAAAATCAGATGACGCAGATTTTGCTTGCTGGCAAAAGCCATATGCAATCACAAAAAAGAATTTTAAAATCCTCTATTAAAATATTAAATTGCAAGTCATTAAAAAAAGTATTTGAGGTTATCTTATCTGATTTTAAAATCTTACTTGGATGTGAATATATTAACTGTTTTAGTACTAATAATAATGTTGTTATCAATGCGTTTCAAAAAATAGATACACGCGTAGCAAAAAGTTATTTTCGTGACAAAGCAATAACAAACTTAAATCAAAATCCAAAAGGTGTGTTATTGTTTTTTCCTAACAAATCACCACAAATAAAATCCTATATTTTATTAAAAATTAATTTTCAGGAAGATATATTTATTGTTGCTATGGGGTCAAAAGATATCAATAAATTTAATCCTGATCAACAAGTTGATCTTATTGAATACTTAATAAAAATTATTGAAATTAAAATTCATCAAATATGAAGCTAATAGCTCTCATTATTTATTTACTGTTCTCTTACTCATCATCTCATGCCAATGAAAAAATATGTGGTTGGATAATGGATGAACCATATAAAGAATATCAAGAAGAGGCAAAGGATAAACACTCTTCCATGTTTGTAGTCGTAAGTGACGGCGAATGCGAGTATGGAATAGCTATTGGCAAAAAGTCAGAAGAAAACGCAAAAAAAGCAGCTTTTAAAAATTGTGAAAAATGGAGGAAAGAAAATAATATTGTAGGTAAGTGTGAACCCTTTGCTGTTGATGACAAAATTCTATGGAAAGATATTTCTTTTATTACGAATGATGAAGGGGAGAGCGAATATGACAATACAGCCGATATGGTTGAATATGAATATAGAACACCTGACTGGTATGGGCAGGAAGAAATAATATTTCCAAAATATAAAGGAGTTCCAGATGATCTCCACAGTTTATTCATGGAAACCCTTGAATATTCCTACCTTGAGCTTGGTGAAAAACCTATTGCGGAAACTCACGTTATTATCTGGAATGAAAAAAAATCTAATCTAAAAAAAGTTGCTCAAAATTGGTGTGAAGTAAATCGAGGGGAAGATTTCAATAAAGAATGTTTAGACGTAGGTGGTGGTGATAACAAAAGATGGTTCAAAGAATGTGTAGCATCTGCCTATTTTTCACCCGAAACATTAAAAGGAAGTATTGAGGGTAATAAATGTTGGTGGAGGGGTTATAAAAATGAAGCGTGGAGTGTTGCAAAAATAGTAGCACATGAATATTTTCATGTTCATCAAAATATGAAAAAAATTTTTTTTGAAGACGAGAAACGTTTTGGTATTGCCCAGTATAAATTTAATGATGATATGCCAATGTGGATTGAAGAAGGTGGGGCAGAATATTTTGGCTATTACATAATTGGAAAAAATAATTTAGCTGATTATAAAAAAATTATGAAACAAACACTGAAGTCCTTTCGCAAATGTGCAAAAAAAGGAATAAAACTAAAAGATGTGGAAAGGGAAGAAGATGCCATCAAACTGCGCAGTAAATGTGATCAAGGCTTTGAATATGATGGTGGTATGTGGGCCACAGCGTATCTTGCCTCTTTAAGTGGGTCTAACCAAAAAGTTTTCTATGATTTTTATGAGGATATCGCTGAACTTGAATTAGAAAAAAGAGCAGAGGGAGAGATCCATCAAGGGTGGAGAGAATCTTTTAGGAAAAACTTTAATATGAGTTATGATGATTTTCTTATAGAGTTTGAAACATTTATTAATTTAAAATCAAAAGAACAATTAAAAATCTTAGATAAAATTAATTGATAAAAAGGAGCATACATGAAAGGTTATAGATTTATTACAGATGATGATACGTCAGAGTTTTGTCACCGCGTAACAGAAGCACTATCTAGTGGATGGAAGTTATATGGTGAACCAAAGATGACATTTGATAAAAAAAGAGGAGTAATGCGATGTGGACAGGCCGTTATAAAAAACGCTCCTAAAAAAAAATATTCAACAAAAATGAGCTTATCCTCGATATAAAAAATTAGTTTTTAAAAACTTCTTCTAGATAATTAACTATATAATTTTTTTTAGCTTCCCATTTTGCAAAACAATTATCTGTTGCTGGATATACTGGAGCACTATGAAAATCTGTACCAAACATTTTTTCACATCCAAAATCAGTATAGTTGATCATTTTAAATTTATTAATTTTACCTAAAAAAGAAAGAGTCTCAGTATTTTCAAATGGATCTTCATCATGAATAAAGGCTAGAGAATTAATTTCTGCAAATTTAGATATCGTTTGCTCCCAGTCATCTCGTAATGCCTTCCATATTGAATAAGTATTACTATCCCCTATGACATTTCTTGGGTTAATATTTTCACCATAACATGCTGGATTTGTAACAATAGATGCTTTAATTTTTTCAGGAAAATGTGCTGATAAATATATTGATAAAAACGCTCCACAAGAGTGACCCATTAGAACAATATTTGAAAAATTCTTTTCAGTTAGCTCATCAATTTTGTCTAATACAATTTGTCTTCTGAGATGTTGTTTTACTTTGTCAAATAATCTTGTTCCATCATAATCAACTACTTCAAGAAGCCCATTTGTGTTTTCATCCTTTTTAATCATTTTATGTGTTCTATCCATTTGAGGATCATTAAGACCTCTCACCCCTGAACACATACGGTAAATTTTTATTGTTAAATCGTTAACCTTTTTATTATGTAAATTCCTTACAAATTCTGGAACATCTGATGCCCCTTTATTACATCTTTCAACTTTTTTTTGCCCATCTTGTTGTCCATGGTTGAAAATTACAACTATTGTGTTTTTTTTATCGGATATTTCCTCTTCATCATATAGTTTTAAATTATTATCTATAAATCCACTAATTCTTGAAAGTTTTTTTATATCCTTTTGAAGTCTTTTTTCAAACTTAGTTTCTTTTGCAGACACATAAGTAGAAATAGAAAGAATTAAAATAATTAAATAGTTGAGCATAATAATTCATATCATGAATTATTATGTTTAAAAAAAAATAATAAAATATAGTGTTAATAAGACTAGCATGCCTTCAAAATCTTCAATTAATAATATTATAAAATTATCAATCCCAATTTTTTTTGCTAATCTAGTAATTCCCTTAGTAGCCATTGTCGATACAGGCTTAATGGGAAATCTAGATAATGCGAGTTATCTAACCGCTACAAGTATTGCAACCAGTATATTTTCCCTAATATTCTGGAGTTTTGGTTTTCTTCGAATGGGTACTGTTGGTTTGGTAGCCCAGGCTCATGGCGCTGAACAATATGAAGAGATTGTTAGTCTAGTTTTTCGAAATCTTACTTTTGTTATTTTTATTTCCTTACTCTTAGTTATCTTCCAAAAGTACATATTTACGATTGCCTTAAGTATTTTTGAATTATCAGATCAAACTGCAAAATACTTTAAAGAATATTTTAAATTGCGAATCTACTCCTCTTTTGGTGAATTAAGCATCTTTATAATAACAGGGGTGTTTATTGGTTTACAAAAGACAACTATATCAAGCATTGCAATTGGTTTTTTTTCAATCACTAATATTTTTTTCAGTGTTGTATTTGTTGTTTACTTTAACTTAGATGTTAAAGGTGTTGCTCTTGGAACAGTAATATCATCGACACTTACCGCTATAATTTTTTTGACTTATACATTCTATGAATTTCAAAAATTTACATCAATTAAGATCAATGTAGCAAAAATATTTAATATAAAAGAAATTCAAAAATTATTTAGCATTAACATAGACATATTTATTAGATCAGCCCTCCTTACATTTTCATTCATTTTTTTTACCTACTTAGGAAACACCATTAGTGAAGATGTGGTGGCTGCCAACACTATTTTACTAAATCTCATCATGCTATCAGCATTTATTTTAGATGCGTATGCTTTTTCAACAGAAGGAATTGTTGGCTATTCTATTGGCTCCAAAAATAAATCATTACTAACTAATGTAATTAAAAATTCATTTATCTTAAGTGCAACAACAGGATTATTAATTTCTATCATATACCTTTTAGGCAAAAGTTACTTCATCTCCATAATGACTGATCTACCTGATATTAAAAGTTTAAGTTTCTCATATTCTTATTGGATTGTTATAATTCCATTTGTATCTTCCTTTTGTTATCAATTTGATGGTATTTTTGTAGGAGCCTCACAAACAAAAGAATTGCGTAATGCTATGATTGTATCTGTAAGTATTTATATAGTATGTGCTATCTTCTTGGCAGATACTTTTAGCAATACAGGCTTATGGATATCACTTTGTATCTTTTTTGTCTTGAGAGCATTATCTTTATTCTATTTCTTACCAAGAATTTATCAGCGGCTTCCATAAAATTGTAAAAAATTAAAAAAAAGATTAATTTAAATTAAGTATTGAGAGTTAAATATGAATAGCTCTTCCTACAATATTCATCGCTGCCTCTTTAACAGCTTCACTTGTAGTTGGATGTGCATGACATATACGTGCAATATCTTCAGAGCTTCCACCAAATTCCATAGTTGTTACTATCTCTGCAATTAACTGACCAGCATCATGACCTATAATATGAGCTCCTAATAGTTCATCTGTTTTAGAGTCTGCTAAAATTTTAACAAAACCTTCTGGGGATGAAGTTGTTAATGCTCTCCCATTCGCCATAAAAGGAAATTTACCAATCTTGTAATCAATCTTTGCATCTTTAAGTTGACTCTCTGTTTTTCCAACAGAGGCAACTTCTGGATTAGTATAAACAATAGCAGGAATAATATCATAGTTCAGATGTGGCTTTTGACCATTAATAAATTCCACGCATGCTACTCCCTCTTCTTCAGCTTTATGGGCTAACATTGGTCCTGGAACTACATCGCCAATCGCAAAAATTCCTTTAATGTTTGTTTTGAATTTACTGTTAATTTCAATGGATTTTTTTTCATTTAATTTGACACCAATACCTTCTAAATTCAATCCTTCAGTATTTGGTTTACGACCAACAGACATTAAAACAACATCATACTTTTCAGTAATTTGTTTTTTATCTGATGACTCCATTGATACTTCCACGCCAGACTTACTTGCTGTAGTGGATATTACTTTGTGAGAAAGTTTAAATTCTAATCCTTGCTTTTTAAGAGATTTCATAAACTCCGTTGCAATCTCTTCATCCATTGTTGGAACTATTCTATCAAGCGCTTCCACAACTGTAACTTTAGACCCAAGTCTATTCCATACAGAGCCCATCTCTAATCCTATATAACCACCACCAATTACAAGAAGTGATTTGGGTACCGCCTCTAATGCTAATGCACCTGTTGAAGTAACAATTTGTTTTTCATCAATCGGTATTGCATCAATAGCAATAGAAGTAGATCCAGTTGCAATAATATAATTTTTTGCTGTATAATTTTTCTCTCCATCACTGGAAGAGACTTTTATTGTTTTAGTATCCAAAAAAGATGCAGATCCTTTTATGTGAGTAATTTTATTCTTTTTAAATAAAAAACCAATTCCAGAAGTTAATTGTTTTACAATTTTGTTTTTACGTTGCATAAGTTTTGCCAAATCTAGAGAAACTTTTCCAGTTGAGATCCCATGCTCTTCTGCATGTTTTGATATTTCTGCAAATTTTTCTGATGAATTCAATAGAGCTTTTGAAGGAATACAACCAATATTTAAACAAGTACCTCCGAGTGTTTTTTCCTTTTCAACACAGGCAACTTTCATTCCTAATTGTGAAGCTCTAATAGCCGCAACATATCCTCCAGGCCCAGCTCCAATAACAATTAAATCAAAATCTGCCATCTATACCCCTAAAATTAACTTTGATGGGTTTTCCAATAAATTTTTAATACTTATTAAAAAGCCAACACTCTCTTTTCCATCAATAATTCGGTGATCATAACTAAACGCAAGATACATCATTGGTCGAATAACAATTTCATCATCAACAACCACGGCCCTTTTCTGAATATTATGCATACCTAAAATTCCTGATTGAGGTCTGTTAATTATTGGTGTGCTTAACATTGAACCATATACCCCGCCGTTTGAAATAGTAAAAGTACCACCTGTTAAATCATCCATTGTTAAAGTGCCTTCTTTTGCTTTTGAGCTAAGCTCAACAATTTGTTGCTCAATATCACCAAAAGTCATTATATCAGCATCTTTTAAAACAGGTACAACTAAACCTTTTTCTGTTCCAACAGCAATACCAATATCAAAATGATTTTTATAAATAATATTTTCTTCACGGATTTCAGCGTTAACAGCAGGAAATTCTTGAAGGCTTGTAACAACAGCTTTGACAAAAAAAGACATTAGGCCAAGTTTTACATTATAACGTTCCATAAAGTCTTCTTTTTTTGTTTCACGAACTTTCATTATCTCTGACATATCAACTTCATTAAAAGTTGTCAGAATTGCTGCTGTATTTTGAGATTCCTTTAATCTCATTGCAATTGTTTTCCTGATCTTAGACATCTTCACTACTTCTTCTCTTTCTTTTGAAGTTTTGTCAGTCGTCGATGGGTTATTCATAAAATTAAATACATCGCTCTTAGTTAAACGGCCATCTGATCTTGATGCTATAATTTTATTTGAATCTAAATCATTTTCATTAATTAGTTTTTTTACTGCTGGTGATAGTTTATTACTTTCCCCATTATTGGAAGTTGAAACTATTTTTTGTTTTTGTTCTTCATTCGTTGCTTGTTCTTCTGGTTTTTTTGTAACAGGGTTTTTTAGCGTTGAAGATTCATTTTGATCTTTCTTATCTCCTAAAAGAGCAAGCACTCCTCCAATATTAACATCAGCACCTTCATGAACTTTTATTTCAGATATAGAACCTGCACTTGGCGCTGGAACTTCTACGGTAATTTTATCTGTTTCAATTTCAACTAAAGGTTCATCGGCTTCAAATGACTCGCCAACTTTTTTTAACCATTTAGAAACAGTTGCTTCTGTTATAGACTCGCCAAGGGTTGGTACAATTAACTCCATAGTTTTTATCTTCTATTTAACATGTTAACTCGTTTATTCAATTGGCAGTTTATATTTAACAAGAGAAACCCCTGATTTTTCATTTTTAATTTCATCAATTTTTGCTTCAGTTGCTAAGCGAATAATATTTTTTTGATTTGATAAATGTCGATCAAATACGCCAGTAGCAGGAGAAGCGGCTGCTCTTCTTCCAATAAAATGCAATTCATTTTTAGCACCTACTAAATGCAATACTGATTTAAGTCTCTTTTCGATAAATTCCCAGGCTCCCATATTTTTTGGCTCTTCTTGACACCAGATTAATTCACAATGAATAAATTTTTTAATTCCTTGTTTTAATGCTTCGTAAGGAAAAGGGTACAATTGCTCTAAACGAATTATATAAACATTATTTAATTTTAGTTCATTTATGTGATCTTGTAATTCAAAATAAATTTTTCCTGAACAAAATATAATACGATTAATGGGTTTATATTCATTTTCTGAAATTGGGTTGCTAAGTACTCGGTGAAAAGTAGAGCCATTGACAAAATCTTTCAATGCAGATCTGTTGGCTTTGTGTCGAAGAGTAGATTTAGGAGTCATCAACACTAATGGTTTCCGAAAATCTCTCATCATTTGTCTTCGTAAAATATGAAAATAGTTTGCAGGACTAGTACAGTTTGCTACTTGAATATTATCTTCTGCGCACATTTGTAAAAAACGCTCTAATCGTGAACTTGTATGCTCAGGACCTTGCCCTTCATGACCATGTGGTAATAATAAAGTCAAACCAGACATTCTAAGCCATTTTCTTTCACCGGTAGTGATGAATTGATCAATTATTGTTTGGGCGCCATTGGAAAAATCGCCAAATTGAGCCTCCCAAATAACTAATGTTTTTGGATCTGCTTGTGAATAACCATATTCAAAGCCAAGAACACCAAACTCAGATAAAAAACTATCAACAATTTCGAACAGTGCTTGTTCTTTTCTAAAATGACGAAGAGGAACAAATCTTTTTTCATTCTCCTGATCATACAATACAGCATGACGATGACTGAAAGTTCCCCTCCCAACATCTTGTCCTGAAAGACGAACACCATAGCCATCTTTAAGTAATGTTGCAAACGCAAGAGCTTCTGCTGTAGCCCAATCAATATTTTTGCCATCATTAATTGATTCTTGACGTTCATTATAAATTTTTTGTATTCTTTTATGAGGAGTAAAATTTTTAGGTATAGAGTGAATTTCTTTAGCCAAAGCCTTTATATCTTCTTCCGTAGATGAAGTTTTACCTCGTCTTGCATCAATGGATGCTATTTTTATTCCTGTCCATGTTCCATCTAACCAATCTGCTTTGTTTGGTTTATAAGATTTTGATAACTCAAATTCACTATCTAAAAAATTTTTAAAATCAGAAATTTTATTTTTTGCTTCTTCTTCAGTTAATACTTTTTCTCTAAGTAATTGTTCTTTATATAAATTAAGAGTCGTTAAATGACTCTTAATTTTTTTATACATTAAAGGTTGAGTAAACATTGGTTCATCCGCTTCATTATGCCCTGATCGCCTGTAACAAAACATATCAACTACAACATCTTCTTTAAATAAATTTCTATACTCTGCTGCCAATCTACATACATGAACTACTGCTTCTGGATCATCACCATTTACATGAAAAATTGGGGCTTGAACCATTTTAGCAATCTCTGTGCAGTAAGGGGCAGAGCGTCCATAATGAGGAGTTGTTGTAAAACCAATTTGGTTATTTATAACAAAATGTATAGTGCCCCCTGTTCGGAATCCTCTAAGTTGTGACATTGCAAATGTTTCTGCAACAATCCCCTGTCCGGCCATAGCAGCATCACCATGAATTAAAATTCCAAAAACTTTATCATTGGTTTTGTCCTTTGTTATAGTTTGCTTTGCTCTTACTTTACCTACTACGACTGGATCTACTGCCTCAAGATGTGAAGGGTTCGGAGTCAGAGATAAATGTATTTTTTTTCCATCAAACTCTCGATCACTTGATACACCTAAATGATATTTGACATCACCTGAACCTAACACTTCATTAGGATCATTTAAATCTCCTTGAAATTTAGATAAAATTCCTCTGTAAGGCATCCCTAAGACAGTAGATAATAATGTTAATCTCCCTCTGTGCGCTGTTCCAAAATAAATATCCTCTACTCCTAACAAACAAGATTGTTTAACCATTTGCTCAATGCCAGGTATCATAGATTCACCGCCTACAATTCCATATCTTTTGGTTCCTAAAAATTTTTTATCTAAATATTGTTCAAATAATTCTGACTCAACTAATCGTTGAAAAATTGCTTTCTTACCCTGTTTAGTAAAATTAGTTTTATTGTAAGCTTCTTCTATTCTTGCTTGTACCCATTGTTTTTGATCAACTGATTGAATATGTAAAAACTCAACACCTATCGAAGATGCATAAGTTTTATTTAAAATATTGATTATTTCTTTAAGACTTGCTGTTTCTAAACCTAAACTACCATCAATGAAAATTTCTCTATCTAAATCATTTTCATTAAAACCATATGACTTGTAGTCTAATTCTGGATGATAAATTTTTTCATGTAATTCAAGTGGATCTAAATTAGCAATAAGATGGCCGTTAATACGGTAGGCACGAATTAAGCGAAGGGCACGTATTGAGTCTAAAGTAGAAGTTTTAAAGCTATTAAAATCTACCTCTGATGATGCACGGATAACTTTATCAAAAGAAATATCATTAATAACATTTGTGTCTCTTTTCTTCCACTCAGGTCCCCCAAAATCTGCAATGATTGATATTTCATCTTCATTTAATGAAGAAAAAAAACTCTTCCAACTCTCATCAATACTTTTAGGATTCTGAGTATACTTAAAGTAAAGTTCAGCTACGTATGGAGCATTAGCACTATTTAAAAAACTATCATTCATTTTTTATGTTTATACACTGATTATATTCTATAAGTATTATTAGATTTCTAATTTAATTATACCCTTTTTGCATCTCTAATAACATTGTTTCGCCCATTTTAGCAGGAGAGGGTGCTACAGCAATATTAGCTGATTGCAACGCATCAATTTTTGATTGCGCGGTTCCTTTATTACCAGATATTATAGCCCCAGCATGACCCATTCTCTTCCCTTTTGGGGCTGATACACCTGCAATAAATGCAGACATCGGTTTTTTTATTATTGATTTAGATATGAATTCTGCAGCATCCTCTTCAGCTGTTCCCCCTATTTCACCTATCATTAAAATTCCTTTTGTATCGTCATCCTTTAAAAACAAATCAAGACAATCTATAAAATTCATTCCATGTACTGGATCTCCACCAATACCAACACAGGTTGTCTGACCAAGTCCAACTTCTGATGTTTGCCATACTGCTTCATAAGTCAGCGTGCCTGATCTGCTTACTATTCCTATTTTGCCTGGTTTATGAATAAAACCTGGCATAATTCCTATTTTGCATTCACCAGGTGTCACTAATCCAGGACAATTAGGTCCTATAAAATAGGTTTTTTGTTCAATAATTCTTTTTTTTATCTCCACCATATCAAGCACAGGAATACCCTCTGTAATGCAGGTAATAATTTTAATATTCGCATCTAATGCCTCATGAATAGCTTGTGTTGCAAATTTAGCTGGAACATAAATTACCGTTGCATCTGCTTGTGTATAATCTTTTGCTTCTTTAACTGTATTAAATACAGGCAAACCTAAATGTGTTGTTCCTCCTTTTCCAGGAGTTACACCTCCAACCATTTGAGTTCCATAATCAATAGCTTGTTGAGAGTGATAAGTCCCTTGTGATCCAGTAAATCCTTGGCATATAACTTTAGTATTTTTATCAATGATTATTGACATAATTATCCTTTAGCCAAATCCACTACTTTTTTCGCTGCTTCTGTAAAATCATCAATAGAAATTAATCTTAGATCAGAATTATTAATTACATCTCTTCCCTCACTTGAGTTTGTTCCTTGAAATCGAACAACTAAAGGTAGTTTAAAATCTAATTCTTTTACTGCCTCAACAATTCCATTAGCAATCATATCACAATGTATGATGCCACCAAAAATATTAATCAATATAGATTTAACATTTGGATCCGATTGAATGATTTTAAAGCCCATTATGACTCTATCTTTATTTGCTGTGCCTCCTAAATCTAAAAAATTCGCAGGCTCTTCGCCAAATTGTTTGATAATATCCATTGTCGCCATAGCTAAGCCAGCACCATTAACCATACATCCAATTGATCCATCAAGCTTAACATAATTCATATCATGTTCTGCTGCTTGCAACTCCAAAGGATCTTCTTCTGTTAAATCTTTTAATTCTAGTAATTCAGGATGTCGAAAAAGTGCATTGTCGTCTAAGCTAATTTTTGCATCTAACACAACAAAACCTCCTTGCTTATTTAAAACAAGCGGATTAATTTCAATTGTTGATGCATCAATAGAAGTAAAAGTATTTAATAATTTATTGATAATAGAAGTTAAATCATCAAGTTGATTTTTAGTAATGTCAAGTTTTGTCAGTAAACTTTCATCTAAAGAAACATCTTTGTATGTTGTAAAATGAATATTTATAATTTGTTCAGGATTAGTTACCGCAACTTCCTCAATATCCATACCACCAGCAGAAGAAATCATCATCATTATTTTAGAACTATTTCTATCAACCAGGAGACTAAGATAAAACTCTCTATCAATATCACATCCTTCTTCAATAAAAATGTGGTTTACTATTTTACCTGCCTCACCTGTTTGTTTTGTTACAAGCACGTTACCCATCATTAATTGTGCAATAGAAGGAACATCTTTTTTTTCAAAAACAACTTGGACACCACCTTTATCATTAAAAGAATTTTTAAAATGTCCAGCACCTCTTCCACCAGCATGAATTTGTGATTTTACAACCCAAGGTGGGCCATTTAAGTCTTCTATATCTGCATGAAGTGTATCGAGATTTTTACTATAGGATTTACCTTGAAGAACAGGTAGTCCAAAATTTTTAAGAATTTCTTTAGCTTGGTATTCGTGAATATTCATTGGTTACTCTTTAAACAATAACACTTACTTTATACTGACGTTATATATTTTAAACCCTTATTTTGATGTTAATTTTTTTGCTAAGTCTGTAAGATTTTTTACTGCTTTAACAGAATTATTGAATTGTTTTTTTTCTTCAGCATTCAGCTTTAACTCTATAACTTTTTCTACACCTTTTTTTCCAATGATAACTGGAACACCAACGTACAAACCTTTGACACCGTATTGTCCATTTAAATAGGAAGCACATGGCAGAACTCTTTTTTGATCTTTTAGGAAAGACTCAGCCATGGCAATAGCTGATGAAGCTGGAGCATAAAAAGCAGAAGCTGTTTTCATCAGTCGTCCAATTTCACCACCACCATCTCTTGTTCTATCAATAATTGCATTTATTTTTTTTGTAGTAGACCATTTTAACTTAATTAGTTCTGGAACAGGAATACCTGCTACAGTCGCATATCTAATAATTGGAACCATCGTATCACCATGACCCCCGAGAACAAAAGCACTTACATCTTCTACAGAAACTTTAAACTCTTCGGCTAAGAAATATTTTAATCTTGCACTATCAAGAATGCCTGCCATACCAACACACATATTAGTTTTTAAGCCAGCAGCTTTTTGTAAAACACTTACCATGGCATCAAGTGGATTAGTTATACAAATAACAAATGCTTTAGGGCAATTCATTTTTATTCCTTTTCCTACTGTTTGAATAATTGTTGAATTTTTTTCAACTAAGTCATCTCGCGTCATTCCAGGCCGTCTTTGAAAGCCTGCTGTTACAATTACAACATCGGCATCTTTCATATCACGGTATTTTGAAGAGCCACTTAGGTTTGCATTAAAACTTTCAATAGAAGAAGATTGGGCTAAATCAAGGGCTTTTCCTTTTGTCATACCATCTGCAATATCTATAAGAACAACATCACCTAGCTCTTTTAATCCAATCAAATGCGCTAGGGTTCCACCGATATTTCCTGCTCCGACTAGAGCAATTTTCTTTCTCATGAAGAACCTATACAAGAATTATAATTCTGTAACAATAGCCTTCTTTAAATCTGCAATTGCTTTTGCAGGATTGAGTCCTTTAGGACAAGAGCGCGTACAATTCATAATCGAATGACAACGATATAGCTTCATTTTGTCGTTTACTGCTTTCAATCTATTCTTTCTTTCAGAGTCTCTAGAGTCGTTCACCCATCTAGCTGCTTGCATTAAAACTGCAGGCCCTAGATATTCTTCACTATTCCACCAATAGCTTGGACATGCAGTTGTACAACAAAAGCATAAAACACATTCCCATTGACCATCTAATTTTTCTCTATCTTTTGGTGTTTGTTTTTTTTCCTCACTAATGCTTACCGCGGCATTAGAATTATCATTAGAGCGTTGCAGCCAAGGTTTAATAGAAGCTAACTGTTCGTAAGCCTTACTAAGGTCAGGCACTAAGTCTTTGACAACAGGCATATGAGGAAGTGGATAAATTCTAATCTCACCGTTTACTTCTTCAATAGGTTTTAAGCATGCTAAGGTATTGACCCCATCAATATTCATAGCACAGGAACCACAAACGCCCTCTCGGCAAGATCTTCTAAAGGTTAATGAAGAGTCAATTTCATTCTTTATTTTCATTAAAGCATCCAAAACCATTGGGCCACATTTACTTAAATCAATTTCATAACTATCTAAACGAGGATTGTCTTGATCTTCAGGATTCCAACGATAAATTACAACCTTCTTTGGTTTTTTTGATACTTTCTTCACTGGATGAGCAATACCTTGTTGTACTTTTGAGTTGGCAGGTAAAGTAAATTCAACCATCTTTAATAAACTCTTTTCTTTGGTGGAATAGGCTGAACATGATTGGTTAAGGTATTCATATTTACAGGTCGTGTTCCCATTCTAACACCACCTTTATTATCAAGCCATGATAAAGAATGAACAAGCCAGTTAGAGTCATCTCTTTCTTGATGATCTTCTCTTGCATGTGCTCCTCTACTTTCTGTTCTATTTAAAGCGGAATGGAGAGTAACTTTTGATTGCGCCAATAAATTATGTAATTCAAGAGACTCAGTTAAGTCTGTGTTAAAGATCATGGATTTATCTTTGACATCTATGTTATCCATTGAGCTTTCTATATGACTAAATTCCTCAATACCTTTTGAAATAAGTTCTTTCGTTCTGAAAACAGCACATTTTTCTTGCATAACTTTTTGCATCGAAGTTCTTACTTCACCGGTTGAGCTATCCCCTTTGTTAAATCGAATTTTATCAAAACGATCTAATATTGGGTCAACTGTGCTTGAATCAATATCAACTGGCTTACTGTTAGGTTTAACTTTTTCTTTGGCTGTAATACTTGAGGCTTTTCCAAATACGACAAGATCAATTAAAGAGTTTGTTCCTAAACGGTTAGCTCCATGTACAGATACACATGCCGCTTCACCAACTGCTAATAATCCTTCACATATATTATCAGGATTATTTTCTGTTGGGCGGAGAACTTCAGTCCTATGATTTGTGGGAATGCCTCCCATATTGTAATGTACAGTCGGTAATACAGGAATTGGTTCTTTTGTTAAATCTACACCTGCAAAAATTTTTGCAGTTTCTGAAATTCCAGGTAATCTTTTATGAAGAGTAGTGGCATCAATATGCTCTAAATGTAAAACAACATGATCGGCATCTTCCCCACACCCCCTATTTTCATTTATCTCAATTGTCATAGCACGACTGACTACATCTCTTGATGCTAGATCTTTGGCATTCGGTGCGTATCGCTCCATAAATCTTTCACCATCACTATTTGTTAAATATCCACCTTCACCCCTAGCTCCTTCAGTAATTAAAACACCAGCGCCATAAACACCTGTTGGGTGAAATTGAATAAATTCCATATCAGATAAAGGTAAATTTTGTCTCAAAGCCATAGCACTTCCATCACCTGTACAAATATGTGCACTTGTAGACGAAAGATATGCCCTGCCATATCCACCTGTAGCAAGAACTGTTTGATGAGATAAAAAACGATGAATTGTTCCATCCTCTAAACACCAAGCAACAACACCTTTACAATTTCCATCTTTATCCATGACTAAATCTAAAACAAAATATTCTATAAAAAACTCTACATTGTGTTTAAGTGATTGTTGATAGAGAGTATGAAGCAAGGCGTGTCCTGTTCTATCAGCTGCTGCACATGCTCGCATCGCTGGAGCTCCTTCTCCATTATTAGTTAAGTGACCACCAAATGGTCTTTGATATATTTTACCATCGTTAGTTCTGCTAAATGGCATGCCATATTCTTCAAGTTCAATTACTGCTTCTGGAGCGTTTGCACATAAATACTCTATAGCGTCTTGATCACCCAACCAGTCAGAGCCTTTGACAGTGTCATACATATGCCATTTCCAATTGTCGTCACCCATATTTCCAAGAGCTGCTCCAATACCTCCTTGAGCTGCAACTGTATGACTTCTAGTTGGAAATACCTTTGAGATACATGCTGTCTTTAAACCAGCTTCTGCTGAACCTAGAGTTGAGCGTAATCCAGATCCTCCTGCCCCCACAACAACAACATCATAATTATGATCTATTACCTTATAAGCCTTATTCATGAACTAATTATATAAAAAATAGAAATGGTTGTTAAAATCATGGATGTATAAGTCAATATACTTATAATTAATTTAGTAATTTTTTTTAAATTATGTGATGTGACATAATCCTCTACTATAGTATCATTGCCTAATTTTGCATGATAAAGCATTGACATTATCAGAATAAAAAAGAGCGAAGCGTTTATTTTTGAAAAGAAAAAAGTTCTAATTTGATCATATTCATAACTTGAAAGTATAACACATTGATAAACAAACCAAAAAGTAAGGGGTATTAATATTAAAGCAGTTAATCGCTGCATTATCCATTTAGACGCATAATTTTTCATATTGAAAACCAAACTAACATTGTCGATAAAATTGATAAAATTATCACGACGTAACCTGATTTGTACACAATGCTTAGATTCATCATTTTGCCATAACTCCAAAACAAATACCTGATTCCATTATAAAGATGATAAAAAATAGTCAGTGTCCAAAGAAATAAGAATATTTTAAAAAAAATTAAAGAACTTAAACTCTGAAATTTAGAATAAAAAGAAGGGCCAAGTGCAATGAGAATAATCCAAACAGATAATAAGATGGCTCCTAGACTAAGACAGATACCAGTAAATCTATGAAAAATAGAGAAAACTGCTGTTAACACTTTCTTATGAATAGAGAGGTGTGGGGATAAAGGGCGATTCAATGACATTTTATATAGTAAAACAGAAACTTTATATCTTCTAAGTATATTTTTTTTGCAGAAATTCAAAAAAAATCCTGAATCTCAATAACAAAAGGGCAATTTTATTAATGTGTATAAGTCTGTGGATAGATTAGATTGTAATAATAATTTTTCTATAGAATCCAACAAAATATTAACAAAATTTTCTTCTAAAAGTTGAATTTTTTGCCCTTTGATTGTAATCTAGTTTTAGTCGGATTGTAACTCATTTTCTTTGCTTCGGAGGAACGCCTAGAAATTGTTTTCATCTTACCCGCCGTTTGATGATAACCGAGTTTTTTACTAGAGAAGTGTCTGCCAAGGTACAAACTAGCAAAGACAGTCCGACTTTTTTATTTTAAATTATCCTCAAAGAAATCTTTCATTTTTTCTGCATATACATCTGGGTATTTAAACATACCATCTACATGATATGAATTTTCAGCTAACCAAAACTTAGATTGAATATTATTTTTCTCTGCATAATTTTTAAAATAATCAAAGTGTCTTACCAGCATCCTTTGATCCTTGTCACCATGTGTAAAAAAATAATTTTGATCACTAGTTAATTTTTTAGCAGGATTTAAATTAATAGGATCTACACCTGATAATAACTTTCCAAAAAAACTAACAGCAGGCCCAAACTCAATTGATAATCCATATCGAGCAATTTCATCTTTAAGCACCATACTAAATTCAGCTAAAGAACTATCTGCCCAAATGGCTTTAATATCTTTTTCTTCATTAGCAGCAAAAATTGCTGGAACTGCGCCTAATGAAATACCATGAAGGCCAATGCTGTTACTCTCAAAGCCAATTTTTTTTAAAAAATCATATGCACCCAAAACATCGTTGTAAGATTTTAGGCCCAAGTCTTCATAATCGCTCACTCTATCACTTTGTCCATAGTTACGTAAATCTATAGTTAAGGCATTAATACCTTCCTGTATTAGTAAACTTGCAATTAAGTTTGATTCAGGTTTGCATTTGCCATTTGGAAAAAGACCATGAATAACAATAACAACTGGGCTATCTGCATAATAATTAAATAACCATCCGTTAATTTGAATTCCATTTTCTCTTGATGGAAAATAGACATTTTTCCATTCGTCAAGATGATATTTATTTGAAGGAAAATTAGACCTTAATGTACTTCTTGATAAGTTTGTATATTCATGAGCATCAATTTTAGTACTCCAAGTATTAGGTTTTGAATTTTCATGCCAACCGCATGTATGATCTATTTTAAGAATACTATATGCAACATAAAAACCTACTGCTCCATAAATAATGAAGATAAAAAAAATTATAGAAGGTAATAATATTAAAAGTAATTTTTTCATGATGTTTGTATGATAGTCATTTCATATAATCTACTTGCAGTTCTCTGAAATTCTTTTGAAAGATTGGCAATTTGGCATAGTGAAGAAATAGGATTTTCGGCAAGAATAACAACTGAACACTTATTTTCATAAAGCATGTCTATAAGGTTTATAAATCTTCTACATTGATCAGAGTAATCATTTGTCATTTTTGGAACCTTTGTAATAAAAATAAGTTTAAATTCTTTTGCAATACTTGCATAATCTTCGTGTGCAAGATTAGTATTACAAATAAATTCAAAAGTGCAATAAGCTACATTTGCTGAACATTTTGTAAAAATTATTTCTCTACTTTTAACTTCAATTTTTTTAGTAGTTATATTATTAATATCGACTAACCGATTAAAAAGTAAATTAAATTCCTCTTCGGTATCCCTGTTAATAGGGGTAAAATATGTCTTTGATTGATTAAGAGCAAGCCTTCTGTAATCAGTTTCACTGTCAACATCAATCACATCATAGTTTTCTTTTATGTGCTTTATAAAAGCTATAAAATCTGACCTTTGCAAACCATCTTTATAAAGATCACCCGGCTTAAAATTTGAAGAGGTCATTACGAAAATATTATTTTCTTCAAGAAGAAGAAAAACTTTTCTAATAAGAAGAGCATCAACTATATTAAAAATATGCAATTCATCAATAAAAAGAATTTTAATATCTTTACAGAATTCTTTAATGAAAATTTCTAGTTTTTTATTTTTATTGATATTTTCTTTTGAATTAATAGCTTCATGAATACTGTTCATAAAGTGATTAAAATGTATTTTCTTTCCAGTCTTACTATATTGGCAGAATAAACTAAGTAAAAAAGTTTTACCCGTACCAACAAAACCATAAACATAAATGCCTATTTTTTTCTTTTTAGAAAAAAAAAGTTTGTTTTTATTGTATTGATCCCAGGTATTAGAAATTTTCTTTAGTAAATTAACTTGATTGCTATCTTTTTTGATAAAGTTATTTGATACAAAGCCTGTATAATGATCAAGAACAGTAAAGCTCATTAATTTTTTCCTAAAAATTTTTTTAAACTATTTAATGTTTCTAATTCAGATTTTGACAACTTCCCATCTTTTTGTTTTTTTAACAATCTTTCATATTCTACCATTAAAAATTTAATACTTTTGGCTACTTTTTCTGTCATGGAAGTTTTTTATAGATAGGAACTGATGTTGAAACAACTATTATAGTTATACTAATAGTGGCAATGGTTGTAATTCCAAATCCCCAGTCGATTAAGTATCCAAATACTAGGGGGCCAAAGGCACTCGCAAATACAGATCCCGCATGAAGCAATGCTTTAACGGTTCCCAAACTTTTTACTCCATATATTTCTGCCCATAATGATCCGATGAATGGAGCACTAATACCCATATTAAGACCATATAAACACATGTAGGCCATTAAAAAAAATACATTATCAAATAAGAGAAGTATAATTACTGATAATAATAGAGGTACTAAAACTGTAATTGCAGTTTTTTTAGTATTAAATTTATCTATGATTGGTCCTCCTATTAAAAGACCAAGTATTGAAAAAAAACCAAATAAAATATAGCCATTTCCTAACATTTCTAAGGACCATCCTTTTTGACCAAAAATATAAATTTGATGAAACATCAGCCCTGTAGATATAAATGGCGCTGCTATAGACAGAGGCAAATAGATATAAAATTTTTTATCTTTAATAATATCTCTCGTGCGAAGTTTTAAATTTAAGGGATCATTTATTAGTTCTTGATCAAATTTATTATGTCTAGCTCTCTGATCTGATAACGCCAAAAAAATAAAAGGAATAAATAATATAATTGAAATTGAGGCATAAAGCCAAAGCTGACTTATTTCTATATTTTTAAAATAATTTAGAGTTATGTAGGGAAGAAACATTACTCCTGTCATTCCCCCAAGGGTCGCAACAGACAATGCTTTTCCTCTATTTTTTCCAAAATATCTGGCCATGGTTGTTTCTCCAGCGTGAGTCATCGCCCCTTGACCAAAAAATCTAAGCATAAAAATTATTAAAAAAAGATAGAGAACATGATCAACTAACATCACCATACCAAAGCATGCCAATAAAAGTCCGATTGTAACTATTAATGAATAAGTTCGTAAATCTATATGATCAATTAATTTTGCAAAGCTAATAAGAATAAATGAACTAAATAAAGTAGAGATAGCATAAACAAAACCAAATTCACCATCTGATAAAACATAAAATTCTCTGATATCAGTATTAAACAGAGATATAAAAAAAGTTTGACCATAACTAGCAAAAAAAACAATTAAGAATCCATAAAACAAAAGCTTTGGATCATAGGAGAAAAAATTTTTCATTTATGAAATTGTAATTACATTTAATAAATTTTGATTAGTTTGAATTATTAGTTTTATACCAAATTTTTTACAGAGATTTGTTAGACGTTGTTTTTTTGGAAGATTTACTGTTTTGAAGTTAAGATTATCATGACCAAATAATAATCCCTGACCAATGCTTTCATAATATTTTTTATAAATACTTGATTTGCTTCTTATGGGCATTATCTATCCAAAACTTTCTGAACTTTTTTTAATAATTTCAACATTTTATTTTCATCTATTCTTCCAGTATTTACATTTCTGGGGCTTGGATGGTAAGAACCTATTAAAAATTTTTTATCTGGAAGAATATATTTGGCTCCATGATGAAATATAAAATCTTTTCTTTTTAAATTATAATCTTGCATATAAAAATTTAGACATGCATCAAATGCAATTTTTCCTAAAGCAACAATAGTATTTATTTTTTTTAAATAATTTATTTCTTCTTTAAAAAACTTAAAACACATTTTTAATTCATCAGACCTAGGCTTATCTTCTGGAGGAACACATTTTAATGCTGTAGTTAAATAAAGATTGTTTAGCTTTAATCCATCATCCCTAGATATTGAAATGCTTTGATTTGCAAATCCTGCTTTATGTAGACATTTAAACAAGAAATCAGCAGACTTATCTCCTGTAAAAACTCTCCCTGTTCTGTTCCCCCCATGTGCTGCTGGTGCAAGTCCAATCATAAGTAATTGAGAATTAATATCGCCGTATCCAGTGATTGGTTTACCCCAATATTGTTGATTAATATATTGTCGTCTTTTTTCAGTAGCAATTTTTTCACGAAAATTAACTAAACGCACACACTGGCGGCACTTAGTAATTTTATTGTTTAATTTAATTAATGTCATGAAGGTTGGTCTTCTATATTATAGCTCACATATGAATGAAAGAGCAAAAGCAATTTTAGATTTCTGGTTTATTAAATCAAGTATGGAAGATTGGTTTAAAAAAGATGCTAAATATGATGAAAAAATTAAAAAATTATTTCTAGAAGACCTTAAAAAGGCTACTAATAATGAGTATGATGAATGGCAAGATACTGCGATGGAGTGTGTTGCTCTAGTAATACTTTTAGATCAATTTTCTAGAAATCTTTATAGAGACAGTTCAGCTTCATTTGCACAAGATTATAAAACTCGCTTAATCGTAAATGAGGCTGTTGATAGAGGGTACCTTGAAGAATTAGATCAAAATAAAATTCATTTTCTTTTAATGCCTCTTATTCATAGTGAGGATATCAGCGATCATATCTTTGGGCATAAACTTATTGATACTTATTTAAAGTCATTTGAGTATTTTGATAAAATTAAAAAAGCATGGAATGATCATACAATACCAATAAAAAAATTTGGGAGATATCCTCATAGAAATAAGATTTTAAAACGTAAGTCTACACCTGAAGAAGAAGCTTTCTTAAATCAACCTGATAGTTCTTGGTAGTTTACAAATTTATTAATAAAAAAATAATGTATAATAAAAATTGGTCTCGTGGTGAAATGGATATCACACGTGTCTTCGGAACATGGATTTGGGGTTCGAGTCCCTACGAGACCACCAAAAATAATGAACACAAAATATTTAGAAAATTAATGTATTTATTATAAATACCAAAGTTATAGAAAAAAATTAATCAATAAACATTATAAATCTTATCATCTATTAATGCGTTAAAAGAAATTGATCTTCTTTCACCAGGTCCAAAAAAAGGATTCACTGAATGATAGAGATAATTAGGAAAAATATAAAAATCACCTATTTTAGGTTTATAACTTATATGACCATTATTCATAAATTGTCTTACACCATATGAAAAATTTATATGACCGTTAACATTGTTGACTTTCGTTTTTTGAATAGACTCTCCAAAACTATCTGGAAGCATTATATATCCTGCACCAGAAATATGACCATTGTGATAATGGATTGGATTATATTCATTTTCAAACTGTCTAACAATCCACGCATTAATAATTTCAAATTTTGTTATATCTTTTCCTCTTCCTGTTTTTACAAAATGTTTAGTAACATTTAATAAAAAAGAAAATAATTCTGGCTCTATAATTTCTCTCGGAATCACAATTTCTTGCTTAACTTGACCAGCAAGTTTATTCCCATGATCAAGATTTTTCGCTAATTCTAGGTTCTTATCAACTTCATTATCTACAAACGCATTTAATTTTTTTATTACTAAATCAGGAATATTGGTAATACCTATTGTTGGTCCAAATGCTCTTACAATCGATAGTTCTAAATTCACTTCATTTGACATATTTAGTTATTATATTTTTATTTTTAAAAACTTAAATAGATAAATAAGAATTATAATCTTTTACCACAATTTCTGCTATTTGAACTGCATTTAGAGCTGCGCCTTTACGAAGATTATCGGATACAACCCAAAGATTTAATCCATTATCAACTGAGTTATCATTTCTTATTCGGCTTACATAAACTTTATCTTCACCAGCAATTTCAACTGGAGTGACATATCCCTCATCTTTTCTATGATCAATGATAGAAATACCATCAAAGTTTGATAAAATTTCGCGTGCTTCCTTTTCGTCTAATGGAGAATCAAATTCAATATTTACTGATTCAGAGTGACCTATGAAGACTGCAGTTCTAACACATGTAGCTGAGACATTAATACCTTCATCTAAGATTTTTTTTGTCTCATCAATCATTTTTTGTTCTTCTTCAGTATTACCATTTTCTAAAAAAGCTCCAATATGTGGAATAGCATTAAATGCAATTTGCTTTGTGAACTTTTCTTTTTTTAATTCTTGGTTTGCATAAACGTTTTGTGTTTGATTAAACAATTCATCCATACCTGTTTTTCCCGCACCAGATACTGCTTGATATGTGGACACAACAACTCTGTTTATAATTGATTTTTCATGAAGTGGTTTTAAGGCAACTACCATTTGTATTGTTGAGCAATTAGGATTTGAAATAATATTTGTTCTATTTTCATCTTGAAAAAATTCATCAAGCGCATTAGCATTTACTTCAGGAACTATTAGAGGTACATTTTTTTGCATTCGAAAATGCGATGTATTATCAATAACTATACAACCTGCTTCAGCAGCTTTAGGTGCATATTCTGCAGAAATTTTTCCACCTGGAGAAAATAAACCTATGTGTGCTTTTTTAAAATCAAATTCTGCAAGATCTTCAACTAAAATTTCCTTGTCTTTAAATTCAATTTTTTTTCCTTTAGATTTTGAGGATGCAAGTAAATATAAATTATCAATTGGAAAATCTCTTTGTTCTAAAATTTGAACAATCTCCGTTCCTACTGCTCCTGTAGCTCCTGCTACTGCTACATTATATTTTTGACTCATTTAATTTCCTGATAAAATTTTCAACTCTTCTATAACAGCAACACCCATTTCTGTAGTAGAAATAATTTCATCTGCTCCATCCTTAATATCAGCAGTTCTTAGACCTTTTAACAAAACATTTTGAACAGCTTTTTCAATTAGTTTGCTATCTTCTTCCATATTAAAACTATATTTAAGCATCATCGCAAAACTCATAATCATAGCAAGTGGGTTAGCTTTTGATTGACCAGCAATATCTGGAGCACTTCCATGAACTGGTTCGTACATAGCTGCTCTAGTACCATTTGCTTTTACTGGTCCAAGTGATGCTGAAGGAAGCATACCAAGTGAACCTGTTAACATAGCAGCAGTATCACTAAGCAAGTCTCCAAAAAGATTGTCTGTAAGAATAACATCAAATTGTTTTGGGTACCTAACAAGTTGCATTGCACAATTATCTGCTAATATGTGCTCTAACTCAACCGACGCATATTCATTTCTATGCAAATCAGTAACAATATTTCTCCAAAATAACCCTGTTTCCATAACATTAGATTTCTCAGCTGATGAAACTTTGTTTCTTCTTAATTTTGCTAATTCAAATGCAACTCTTGAAACCCTTTCTATCTCTGATGTAGTATAAACCTGAGTATCAATTGCTTTGCTTTCTGTATCACTAATTTTGGTAATTCCCCTTGGCTGACCAAAATACACACCACTTGTTAGTTCTCTTACTATTAAAATATCTAATCCTTTTACTAAATCTAATTTCAAAGAAGAAGACTTGGAAAGAGCGTCAAGAACAACGGCTGGTCGTAAATTAGCAAACAAATCTAATTCTTTCCTTAATCTTAAAAGAGCTGCTTCAGGACGTTTTTCTCTTTCAACATTATCCCATTGAGGTCCTCCAACTGCACCAAACAAAACTGCATCTGATTCTAATGCTTCTTGCATAGTTGAATCGCTTATAGAGTCACCCTCTTTATCATATGCTTTTCCCCCAACTAATCTCTCAGATATATCAAATGACATAGATCGAGTTTTGGATAACCAATCAATTATATTAAGAACTTCTGCCATAACCTCATTACCGATTCCGTCACCTGGTAAAACAAGAATTTTTTTATTACTCATTTAAATAATCCACGGATGTGATGATTTGAGCTTATTTTCGTATTGAGTTATTTTTTCTTTTTTTTGAAGTGTTAAAGCAATATCATCCAGACCTTCTAATAAACATTTTTTTCTAAATTCATCGATATCAAAATCAATTGAATTACCATCTTCAGAAATAATTTTTTGTTCTTTAAGGTCTATAGTTAAAGTATTTTTATTATTTGCTTGCTCCATTAAAGTGTCGACCTTATCTTGATTTAGATAAATTGGCAGAATTCCATTTTTAAAACAATTGTTATAAAAAATATCAGCAAAGCTTGGAGCAATAATACATTTAAAGCCAAAATCTAAAAGCGACCAGGGCGCATGCTCTCTACTTGATCCACAACCAAAATTATCTCCAGTAATAAGAACTGATGCTTGTTTATAAGGATCCCAGTTTAAAACAAAATCATTTTTAATATTGCCTTGCATATCATAACGAAGTTCATGAAAAAGATTTTTACCTAATCCTGAACGTTTAATTGTTTTTAAAAACTGTTTTGGGATGATCATATCTGTATCAACATTTATCATGGGTAGTGGAGCAGCAATCCCTTTTAATATTTCAAATTTTTCCATCACAAATCACTTTCTTGGGCAAAAGTTCCTTTAATTGCTGAAGCAGCAGCAATAACAGGACTTACTAAATGAGTTCTGCCTTCTCTACCTTGTCTTCCTTCAAAATTTCTATTTGATGTTGAGGCACATCTTTCTTTTGGTTTTAGTTGATCTGGATTCATTGCCAGACACATTGAGCAGCCAGGTTCTCTCCAATCAAATCCTGCATCAATAAAAATTTTATCTAAACCTTCGCTCTCAGCTTGTTCTTTAACCAAGCCAGATCCAGGAACTATCATTGAATCAACAGATACTTTTTTTCCCTCAACAACTCTAGCAACTTCTCTTAAATCTTCTATTCTTCCATTTGTGCAAGAACCAATAAATACTTTATCAATTTTTATTTTTTCAATTTCTTGATCTGGCTCTAAACCCATATATTCTAATGAACGCTCAACAGCTTTTTTTCGATTAAGATCCTCAATAGTTTCTGGGTTGGGAACCTTTCCATTAATTGGAACTACATCTTGTGGACTTGTTCCCCAAGTAATTTGTGGTGAGATCTCTTCAGCTTTAATGTTTATTTCTTTATCGTATTTTGCATTTTCATCTGATGGTAATGATTTCCAAAACTCTATTGCCTTATCCCAGTCTTGACCTTTTGGAGCATAAGGTCTCCCTTCAATATAATCAAAGGTAGTTTGGTCAGGAGCAATCAAACCTGCTCTAGCCCCTGCTTCTATACTCATATTGCAAATAGTCATTCGACCTTCCATACTAAGTGAATGAATTACATCACCTGCATATTCAATAACATATCCTGTGCCACCAGCTGTACCAATCAAGCCTATAATATGAAGTATTATATCTTTTGCTGTCACTCCAGGTTTAAGATTTCCATTAACTGAAATTTTCATATTTTTTGCAGGTTGTTGAATTAAAGTTTGACTTGCTAAAACATGCTCAACTTCACTTGTTCCTATACCAAATGCTAGTGCTCCAAAAGCGCCATGTGTAGCAGTATGACTATCCCCACAAACAATGGTCATACCTGGTTGTGTTATTCCTTGCTCTGGACCAACAATATGTACAATTCCTTGTCTTCTATCTAGCAGAGGAAATATTGTTACTCCAAATTCTTTGCAATTATTTTCAAGTGTCTCTACTTGAATTCTACTTTCTTCGTTATCAATTCCTTTAGACCTATCAGATGTTGGGACATTATGATCAGCAACGGCAAATGTGCTTTCAGGACGATGAACTTTTCTATTGTTATCTCTTAAGCCCTCAAATGCTTGTGGGCTTGTTACTTCATGAACTAAATGACGATCTATATATATAAGGCATGTTCCATCTTCTTGTTGGTTAACAAGGTGATGATGCCAAATTTTATCAAATAGAGTTTTAGGTTTAGGATTTTTCATCCGTTTTATTTTCAGCATCCTCTGCTGTTGCCTCTTCTTTTTTTTCTTCTAACTTAGGCTCTTCAGAAGATTCTTCTTCTTGTTTATCTTGTTGCTTATCTTGAACAGCCTCAACTTCTTTTACTTCATTTGCTGTTTCTTGTTTTGTTTCAACTGAAGACTCACTCTCATTTGAATTTAATTCTTGAACAGGATCTTCTTCAATCATTGCATATTGATCAGCCTCATCTCCCCTGTCACGATCAGCAATACGAGCTTTCTTACCAGTTCTATCTCTTAAATAGTAAAGTTTAGCCCTTCTTACATCTCCTTTACGAACGACTTCAATTTTTTCAATCATTGGACCAAATAAAGGAAACACTCTCTCAACACCCTCGCCATGAGAAAGTTTTCTAACTGTAAAATTAGAGTTTACTGAATTATTTTTTCTTGCAATACACATACCCTCAAATGCTTGAAGTCTCGACTTATCACCCTCAGTAATTCTTAGTGTTACCTTTAATGTATCTCCGGTACGAAAAGTAGGAATACGTTTTTTTCCAGTTAATTTTTCTATTTGTTTTTTTTCAAACGTTTGCAATAAGTTGCTCATATCTAGTCCTGTTTTTGTTCCTTATTAATATACATATCTGGTCGAATATTTTTAGTTTTTTCAATAGACTTGTTTAGTCTCCATTTTTTTATATTACTATGATGACCTGATGTTAAAACTTCTGGTACATCATGTTTATTTCCTAGAGAGTCCACCCAGACCTGAGGTCTAGTATAATGAGGATACTCTAGAAGATTATTAGAAAAACTCTCTTCTAATAAACTTTCCGGATGCCCTAATACTCCAGGAATGAGACGAATACAACCTTCAAGTAACACTTGCGCTGCAATCTCTCCTCCAGCCAGGACATAATTTCCTATACTAACTTCCTCAAAACCCAAAACATCTATTGCTCTTTCCCAAACCTTCATTTTAATTGTATTCAAATTTACTACTTCGATAAATTCAACATTAGTTTTATTTGGAAAAAAATTATGTTTTTCTATCATTGGTCCTATTGTATTTAAATCAATGTTTTCAATTGATTTCCCATAAAAAACAATATGAGGATTGCCTATATTTACTGCAACTCCTTTATCAAAACCCTCAATATTAATTGGAATATTTAATGTATCCATTTCTTTAGTAAGTGGTATTTTTTTCCAGTCAGTTGTCATCTTACCCATATTAACGCTAATTTTATCACCAGCTTTTTTAGCTATTAAAGTCCCTGCGTCTGAAATAATTTTTAGAGTTTCTTTTTTATTATTTTCATCAAAAAGAATTTTTGCAACGCACCTAGTTCCATTTCCACATGCTTCTGCTTTATCACCTTCTGGATTAAAAATATCAATACTAACATCAACATCGTTTTTTTTTGCAGTATTAATGGTAATTAGTTGGTCACAACCAGCGCCTGTTCTGCGATCACTTAATTTTTGAATTAAATTATCATTTATTTCAATTTTTTTTGATCTTCTATCAATGATAACAAAATCATTTCCCAAACCATGCATTTTTGTAAATTCTATTTTTTGCATAAAGTCTCTATACCTTAATTTACCCAGAAATCCTGGAAATTTTTTAAATTTTAAGAAACCTTGACTTTATTAGTCTCAATAAATAGAGGGGTTCTTACAAATCCTAAATTGTAAAGTAAAAAGCTTGTTACAATTGTGATAGGTACATCAGCCCACGAGTTTCGTGCCCTGGTGTAGCAACGCTATTGGAGAAATATGTTTGAAACATTGAATGATAAGTTTGAAAAAATTGTTCGTGGTATACGTGGCAAGGCAGTTATATCAGAGTCGGACTTAGACTCCACCCTTCGAGAAATTCGTATTGCTCTTTTAGAGGCAGATGTTGCTTTAATAGTTGTGAAGGATTTTATTAGCACAGTTAAGGAAAGCATTTTAGGTAAAGAGGTGTTAAAATCAATAAAGCCTGATCAGATGATCATCAAGCTTGTTCAAGATGAGTTAGTAAATATTCTTGGATCTGAAAACCAACCGCTCAATATTCCTACCTCTCAGATGACAAAAATTTTATTTTGTGGACTTCAAGGATCAGGAAAAACAACTTCTGTTGCAAAACTTGCAAATCATTTAGTAAAATCTTCTAAGAAAAAAGTTTTGCTGTCTTCAGCAGATATTTATAGACCTGCAGCACAAGAGCAATTAAAAATTCTTGCAGGACAAGTTCAAGTCAATTTTTTTAGTCATAATTTAAAATCTGTAAAACAAATAATTAGTGAGACTCTAGAATATGCTAAAAAAAATTTAATTGATGTCGTAATTCTTGATACTGCTGGAAGACAAGTAGTTGATCAAGATTTGATGAAAGAATTAATTGAAATTGAAAAATCTTTTCAGCCTCAAGAAACTTTATTAGTTGCAGATGCGCTTACAGGACAAGACGCTGCTAATGTGGCAAAAAGTTTTAGTGAAGCTGTTAATATTACAGGATCTATACTTACGCGAGTTGATGGAGATAGTAGGGGTGGAGCTGCTTTATCTATTAAGTCAATAACCAACTCTCCAGTAAAGTTTATTGGAGTTGGAGAAAAAATAGAAAATTTTGAATCTTTTCACCCAGAAAGAATTGCTCAACGAATTTTAGGAATGGGAGATATTGTTAGTCTTGTTGAAAAAGCATCTGAGAACATTGATCAAGATGAAATGGAAACATTTGCAAAGAAAATGTCAAAAGGCAATTTTGATTTAGATGATTTTGCAAACCAGTTAAAACAAATGGGAAAAATGGGAGGCGTTTCAGGTATTTTATCTATGCTACCTGGAGTTTCTAAAGCACAAAAATTGATGGCAGAAAATAAAATATCTGACAGACTAATAAATCATCAAATTGCAATCATTAATTCTATGACTAAGCAGGAAAGATCCGATCCAAACCTCATAAAGGCTTCAAGAAAAATTAGAATTTCAAAGGGATCTGGAACTAAAGTTCAAGATGTAAACAAACTTTTAAAACAGTTTCTCCAATCACAGAAAATGATGAAGAGAATGAAATCAATGGGTAAGGGTGGAATACCTAATGATTTAATGCAAAAATTGCAAGGAAACTTCCCGCCCAAAATAAACTAGAATAAGAAAGGAAATAGTATGCCAGTAAGAATAAGATTATCCAGAGGGGGAGCAAAAAAAAGACCTTTTTATAGGATTGTTGTAGCAGATTCAAGACGTGCAAGAGATGGAAAATTCATTGATCAATTAGGTACTTACAATCCTATGCTGCCAAAAGATAGTCCGGACAGAGTAAAGATTGATGTTGAAAAAGCTAAAGACTGGATGGCAAAAGGAGCACAACCTTCGGATAGAGTAACTATATTTTTAAGTAATTTAGGTGTAGTTGAAAAACCAGTTATTACTGAAAAAACAAAAAAACATTTACCAAAGAAAAAGACTCAAGAAAGATTAGCAGCTGCTAAAGAAAAAGAAGAAGGTTCTAAAGAACCAGCAGAAGCACCAGCACCAGCAGAAGCACCAGCAGAAGCACCAGCAGAAGCAGAAGCACCAGTAGAAGCAGAAGCTGATAAAAAAAAACCGAGTAAAAATTGAACAAATCAAGCTTTGTTCATGTTGGCACTTTTGGTTCTGCAATTGGGTTAAAGGGTGAAATTAAAATAAATTTATTAACATCAAGCTTTGATATTTTTAAATCACTTGATCATTATTATAATTATGATCAATCTATAGAATGGAAATTTGATTCTATTCAAATGCGAAATCAAAAATGTGTAGGACTTCCATCTCATTGTAACAATCGTGATGATGCTGAACTTTTAAAGAATCAAAAAATATTCGTGACCAAAGAAAATTTTCCTAAAAACAAATCTAACGAATATTATATTAATGATTTAATTGGTTGTAAAATTAGTCATGAAAATGGAAACTTTATTGGTAATGTAATAAGTGTTGATAATTTTGGAGCCGGAGACCTGATAGAAACTATATATAAAGAAAATAATATTTATATTCCTTTAAATGACGAAAATGTTCTATCAGTCAATATTGAAAATAAAAAAATAATAGTAAATCCAATCAAAGGCATTATTAATTATGATTGATGTAAAAATATTAACAGCATATCCTGAAATGTTTCCAGGAATTTTAGAACATTCTGTTATAGGCAAAGCTCTTAAGGAAAATATTTTTAAAATTGATACTATAAATCTTCATGAATTTGGGATCGATGATCGAATGAGTATTGATGATGAGCCTTTTGGTGGTGGGCCAGGAATGGTTTTAAGACCAGATGTAGTTGAAAAGGCACTAAAGTCTATTTCAGAAAAACATAACAAGGAGTCTAAAAAGATATATCTTACGCCTTCAGGAACTTTATTAAATCAAGAAAAACTAGGAAATTTATCTAAAC
>CACJEE010000008.1 GCA_902592345.1 uncultured Alphaproteobacteria bacterium | reverse complement strand
TGATAACTTCAAAAGGATTCTTTTTTTCATCTATTCTAAAGACAAGTAATTAAACATATCAATTTCAAATTTTTTATCATTGTGATTAGAGTTAATTACTTCTTTTACAGATTTGTCAGGATCTAAAACGAAACTCTGATTTAGTAATGTTACTTCAGAATAAAACTTTTTCATCTTTCCTTCCAATATCTTGTCTACAACATTTGCTGGCTTTCCAGAACTTGCTATTAATTCCTTTTGGATATTTAATTCTTTATCAATAGTAGTTTGCTCTAAATTACTCTCATCTATAGCCTCAGGTTTTAATGCCGCAATATGCATGCATAAATTTTTTGCAAGATTTTGAATACTTTCATCATTAGAATCTGAAGAATATTTTAATATAGAAATAATTTTTCCAATATTTTTTCTATAAGCATTATGGACATAAAATGATAAATAATTATTATTTTTATTAAAAACTCTTAAATCAGATATAACAATATTTTCACCAATTTTAGCTATCATCTCATCAAAAATTTCTTTAATAGATTTTGAAGAAATTTTTGTATCTAGAAACATATGCAGATCTAATTCTGTGTTATTTAAATCAAGGATTATTTTACCTATATAATCAACAAAATTTAAAAATGTATCACTTTTAGCAGCAAAATCAGTTTCAGAATTTATTTTTATTAAAACACAAATACTATTATTTTCATAAAAACCTATAGCACCTTCATTTGCCTCTCTTGAGGATTTTTTAGAGGCTTTAGCAAGACCTTTTTTTCTTAAATAATCAATTGCATTATCGATGTTTCCATTATTATTACTTAAAGCCTCTTTGCAATCTAAAAAACCTGCTCCAGTCTTATTTCTAAGTTCTTTTACCAATTTTAAATCTTCACCCATTTATAGCTCTCCTTGATTTGTATTGTTTTCACTATCTATTTTTTTAGGATCAGTTATTTTATTTTCAGATTTATCTTGAAAAGAAACAGCATCTTCAATTGTATGCTTAAAATAATGTTTATAAAGATTAATTGACCTAATCGCATCATCATTGCCAGGTATTATATAATCTATAGCTTCTGGATTAGCATTAGAATCAACAATGCCTATTATTGGAATGTTAAGTTTTTTAGCTTCCAATACTGCAAGCTTATCTTTTAATACATCAAATATTATTATTAAATCAGGTTTACCATTAAGATCCTTAATCCCACCTAAATTTAAATGAAGTTTTTCTTTTTCTCTAGTTAATTGCAGCAATTCTTTTTTTGATATACTATTTGTAAAAGCTGGATCATTTAAATTCAAGTCTAAAGTATTTAATCTATCAATTGAATTTGAAATAGTTTTCCAGTTTGTTAATGTGCCTCCTAACCATCTTTTATTAACATAAAAATTATTATTTATAGTTGCTAAATCTTTTACAATTTCAGCACATTGTTTTTTTGTACCTACAAAAAGGATCTTTCCAGATTTGCTTACTGTTTCATGCATCTTTACAAGTGCATTATTTAAAGCTTCAGCAGTTATCCTTAAGTCAAAAATATGGATATTATTTCTTACTCCAAAAATATATTCTTCCATTTTTGGATTCCATCTTCTGACATTGTGTCCAAAATGAACGCCAGCCTCTAGAAGATCTTCAATCTTAATTTCAGGTAAATTCATAATTATCTCCGGTTCAACCTCCACAGAAACAAAAACACCGGTTTTTTCTGTGTGCTAGTTTTTTTCAGGCTTTTAATCGAAAACTTAAATTTTTCAAGATATATCTATGTTGTAATCTAATTTTTTTGAATTTTTTAACATATCTAAATGCTTATAAGACGTAAGTGAGTACTTACTATTTGAATTAAAATTAATTAGTTTATCATTGATATTCATAAAAATAGAAATCTTACTTTTCAAGTTGTTTTTTTTAGAAAATAAGATGTCCTTGTATTCAATCAATTGATCTGGCTCTATAAAAATATCTATTTTTTTTTCTAAATTATTAAATTCACTTTCTAATCTCTTTATCATTCTAATAACAAATCTAGGATCATTATTGTTCAAAATTATATCAATATCGAATATTAACAAATTTCCCTCTTTCAAAAGATATCGAAATTTACTTAAATTTTCACTAAAAATAGATAATTCATACTGTGCATTTACTTCTGAAACTGTTACAAATGCATACTTTCTTCCATCTTTATTAGATCTTTCTTTAATATCTAAAACTGACCCACAAAGTCTAATTTTTTTAGCATTTTCATTAAGATCTATATCTTTAAAAAAACTTATATTTTGTATTTCAAAAAATTTTTGAGGATAATGTTTAAGTGGATGGTCGCTAAAGTAAAAGCCTACAACCTCTAATTCGTTGTTTAGTATATCCGATGAAGTCCATGTAGATATTTTTTGATTAAAAAGATTTTTATCTTCAAATGAAATCTCCTCCTCTTCAAAAAGTAAATTTTGATTTGATTGTGAATTATTAGATCCAAATAAGTTAACAAATTGAGGTACATTAAAAAAAAGTTTAGATCTGTTTGTTTCAATTGAATCAAAAGAACCTGATTGAATCAATTTTTCAAGCTGGCGTTTATTTATAACCTCTGAATCAACTCTTTTTAAAAAATCAATAATAGATATAAATTTACCTTTTTGCTCCCTTACAGACACAACTGATTTAATAGATTTAGAGCCAACTCCTTTTATGGCGCTTAATCCAAATCGTATTGATTTTTTAGAATTGTCTTTCTCAATAGTGAATTTTTCTTTAGAAAAATTAATATCTGGTTTTAGAAATGGTATTTCAAGTTTCTCCAATTCTTGTTTTAACGAAATAATTTTATCAGTTCTATCAATAGAAAAATTTAGAGTAGCTGTCATGAATTCATGAGGAAAATTTGCCTTTAAATATGCTGTTTGATAGGAGATTAAAGCATAACCTGCTGCATGACTCTTATTAAAACCATATCCTGCAAATTTATCAACAAGATCAAATATTTTTGAGGCTTCTTTTTCACTTATATCATTTTTTATTGCACCTTCTATAAATCTATTTTTCTGATCGTCCATTTCTTTTTGTATTTTTTTTCCCATAGCTCTTCTTAATAAATCAGCTTCACCAAGTGAATAGTTTGAAAGAACTTGTGCTATTTGCATTACTTGCTCTTGATAAACAATAATTCCGTATGTTTCTTTTAAAACATCTTTTAATATTGGGTGAATATAATTGATTTCTTCTCTTCCATGTTTACGATTACAAAAAGAAGGAATATTATCCATAGGTCCAGGGCGAAAAAGAGCTACAACTGCAATAATTTCTTCAAATTTATCAGGCTGCAATTGTTTTAAAACACTGCTCATTCCATTACTCTCCAATTGAAAAACACCAACAGCGTTTCCTCTGCTAAGTTGTTGAAAAGTTTTTAAATCATCTAAAGGAATATTTTGTAAGGCAAAATCATGAATTTCATTTTTAATTAAATTTACACATTCATTAATAATAGATAATGTAGTTAATCCTAGAAAATCAAATTTTACTAAACCTGCTTTTTCGACATATTTCATTGAAAATTGAGTTGCATTGGTTTGAGTATTTGGATCTTTGTATAAAGGAACAATATTGCTTAAGCTGGTGTCACCTATAACAACCCCCGCTGCATGGGTTGAAGCATGTCGATGTACACCTTCCAACTTAAGACTTATATCCACAACATTAGATAGAGATTCATCTCTGTTTATAATATCTCTTAGAGATTTTTCTGATTTTATGGACTCTGCCAATGTTAATGGACTTCCAGGATTAAAAGGAATTAATTTTGCAAATGAATCAACTTCTCCATATGGCACTTCTAAAACACGACCAATGTCTCTAACTGCTGCTCTTGATGCTAAAGTACCAAAAGTAATGATATGTGCTACCGAGTCACGTCCATATTTTTTATTTACGTATTCTATAACTTCATCCCTTCTAATTTGGCAAAAATCAATATCAAAATCTGGCATAGATATGCGCTCTGGATTTAAAAATCTCTCAAATAACAAGCTGTACTTAATAGGGTCCAAATCAGTAATACCCAATGACCAAGCAGCTACGCTTCCTGCGCCAGATCCTCTACCTGGACCAACAGGAATATAATTTTTTTTTGCCCAATTAACAAAATCAGAAACTATTAAAAAATAGCCAGCAAATCCCATTTTAATAATAATTTCAATTTCGTAGTTTAACCTTTCTTTATAATTTTTTTTCTGTAAAATTTTATTTTCTATAATTTTTTTATCAAGGCCATTTGAAGCTATTTGAATTAATAATTCACTCTCTGAAAGATTAAGATTATTTTTAAACTTAGGTAATTTTGGCAAAACCTCTCTTGGGTAATAACTACATGATATTGCAACATTAAAATTATTTTCCACAATTTCTGGAATATCAAAAAATATATCAATCATCTGGTCATTACTCTTAAATGCAATTTGATTATTTGAAGTTTTTCTATTGCCACTATTTATAGTTGTTTTTTGAGCAACACATAATAAAGCATCATGTGCTGAAAACTCATCCACTTCTCCAAACTTAATATTATTTGTTCCAATTAATGGAATATTAAATTTGTAGGACTTTTCTATTAAATAGCTTTCAAAAGAGTCTATGTTAGAGTCATTGATTCTTTGTAATTCAAATAATAAATTATTTTTAAATAATCTTTTTAATTTTGTTATAAAATTATCAGTTTGTTTATTTTGATTATGTAAAATTAATAGTGGGTTGAATTCACCTCCTAAAAAACAAAATAGTCCATCTGTGTGACCTTCTATATCTTCAATACTAATTCCTAAATCTCTATTTTTGTTTAAGTATGATAATGAGCTTAAATATATTAAATTTTTATATCCAATTTCATTTTTTACTAAAAAAGATAATTGTGAAATTGTATTTTTAAGTTGAACATCAATTAAGTTTATTGATGTGCCTATAATAGGCTGAATGTTGTTATTTATACATTCTTGAGCAAACTCAAATACACCAAACATATTGTTATTATCTGTAATCGCCAAAGCAGGCATATTATTTTTTTTAGCTAAATTTACTAATTTTTTGATTTTTAAAGTACTTTCAGATAAAGAATATGAAGATAAGCATCTTAGATGAATAAAAGGTTTAGTCATTTTAATATTAAATTTCTATTTCTTAACTCGTATTTAATTTTTGCCATCTCTGCATATTTTTTATTATGAGTTACATAAATTAGGGATATATTATGATTCGCTACAAACTTTAAAAAAAAATTAATGATTTCATCAGATGTTTTTTCATCTAAATTGCCAGTCATTTCGTCTGCCAATATTAAATTTGGTTTGTTTATAAGAGATCGAGCTATAGCAACACGTTGCTGCTCTCCTCCTGATAATTTATTTGGTTTCATATTTTTTTTATCAATAATTTCAAAAATTTCTAATAACTTGCAAGCATCATTATTTACATCTAATATATTATCATGTTGAACTAGAGCAGGTAATATTACATTTTCTAGAACAGTTAATTCAGGGATCAAGTGAAAAAACTGATGCACAAAACCTATTTTTTTGTTTCTTATATTACTTAAATTTTTACTGTTAATTTCTTTAATAGATTTACTTTCAAAAAAATAGTTGCCATGAAAATTTGAATCTAGAAGACCTAAAATATTAAGCAAAGTGGATTTTCCACATCCGGATGGCCCTATTATAGAAGTAATGCTATTTTTATAAATAGTTAAATTTAGATTATCAATTAATAATAATTGATCTTTATTTGATAAATTGTATATTTTTTTTAAATTACTTATTTCTATTAATTTATTCATTTTTTAATGTATCAATAGGGTCAATATTAGATGCTCTTATTGATGGAAATATTGTCGACAATATAGTTATTATAATAGAAATTAAAAATACAAATAATACCTCTTGATATTTTATATCTGAAGGAAGTGTTGATAAAAAATAAATTTCTTCAGAGAAAAGTTCAATATGTAGCAAGTTTTCTATCACATATTGTATTCTCTGAAGATTTTCAGTAATAATTATACCTAGGATAGTGCCTGAAATCGTGCCTATTAGACCAATAGATAAGCCAATAACAAAGAATATTTTTAGAAGACTTAAATTAGTGAAGCCTAAAGTTTTCAAAATACCTATATCTTTGTTTTTTTCTTTCACAAAAATAATTAATCCTGAAATTATATTCATAGAAGCTACAATTATTATTAAAGTTAAAATTAAAAACATTACATTCTTTTCAACTTTTAAAGCGTTCATTAATGATGAATTTCTATCCATCCATGATAGTGAATATAAATTTAAATTATTTTTTTTGATATTTGAATTAATAAGCTTTTTAAAATTGTTAACTTGTAAAGGATCATATAAATAAAATTCAAGCCTGTTATAAGTTTCATCTTCAAAGAATAGTAATTTTCTTGAAAGTTCTATAGATATAAATACAAGATTTGAGTCGTATTCAAACATACCAAAATCAAATATTCCATCAATTTTAAGAGTTTTGAATCTAGGAATACTGCCCAATAGAGACGTGTCAGTTTTAGGAATGGCAATTTTTATTTTATCTCCTATTTTTAAATTTAATTCTTTCGCTAAAGCATCACCAATTATGATCTTATCAAAATCAATAGAGGATAATTTTTTAGTAATTATTCTTTTATATAAATAATGTTCTGAGCTAATTTCTTTATAAGATCTCATTATTACTCCTTTTGAAATATTATCACTAATAACTAATCCTTGTGTTTCAATTGAAGAAAAGATTTTTTTATAGCTTTTTGAATCCAGTGGTTTTTTTATTATTTCAATTTCATGCTTTTTTATTTTCTCATCAAAAGAATAAAGATTAAGATGCGAATTAACACCAATTAATCTTTCAGTTAAATTAGCACGAAATCCATTCATCACTGACATTACAATTATAATTGCAGCAACTCCTAGTGTTATTCCAATTATTGAAAACCAAGAAAAAATAGATACGTAACCCTCAGTTTTCTTAGAGAATAAAAAACGTTTTATTATTAAAATTTCTGATCTAGAAAGCATCAAAAGTTAAGTTTTTTTGAAACAACTTTCTTAACGTCGTTAATTTGAATTTTTTCACTTGAATCCAATAGTCTGTCTTTAATCTCTACTACGCCTGCAGATATATCTCTTTTACCAATTATAATTTGTAGAGGAGTTCCTATTAAATCATTATCAGATAATTTTTTTCCAATACTGCACTCTCTATCATCATATAAAGTATCAATATTCTCAGCCATAAAACTGGAATAGTAATCTGATGCTATTGTGGTGCAATTTTGATCATCTGGCATTAAATTAATTATGCTTAGCTTAAATGGAGCCACTGACATCGGCCATTTTATACCTTTGTCATCATGATTTGCTTCAATTAGAGCCCCAACTAACCTAGAAACACCAATTCCATATGAGCCCATGTGAACAGCTATTTTTTTTCCATTTTTATCTTGAACATAAGCCTTTAATTTTTGAGAATATTTAGTGCCAAAATAAAAAATGTGCCCAACCTCAATTCCTTTAGATATTTTCAAATCTTCTTTTTTTATTGGGCATTTATCCTCATCGTGTTCGTCATCCACAGCTGCATAATATGACTGTAATTTTTCTGGATCCAGGCTTTCAGGATCTAAGCTTTCTAATTCTTTGTCATAATATAATGTACTTTCACCTGTATTTGCCAATATTTGAAATTCATGGCTCAAATTTCCACCTATTGGACCTGTTTCTGCTCTTAAAGAAATCGGCGTTAATCCCATTCTTAAAAATGTTTTAATATATGCTTTAAACATTTTATTATAAGAAATCTGTGCTGTCTCTTCATTAAGGTCAAAAGAATAATTATCTTTCATTAAAAATTCTCTTCCTCGCATAACACCAAACCTTGGCCTAACTTCATCTCTGAACTTCCACTGAATGTGATATAAATTTTTAGGAAGCTCTTTATATGAAGTGATATATGTTTGAAAAATATCAGTAATTAATTCTTCATTTGTTGGCCCATATAACATTTCTCTACCGCTTCTATCTTTTATTCGAAGCATTTCTTTTCCATAATCATCATATCTACCTGATTTGATCCATAAATCTGAAGATTGAATTGTAGGCATTAACATTTCATTAGCGCCCGCATTATTTTGCTCTTCTCTTACTATTTGTTCAATATTTTTAAGAACTTTAAATCCAAGAGGTAACCAAGAATAAATACCTGCACTTGATTGTTTAATCATCCCCGCTTTAATCATTAACTTATGAGAAATAATTTCAGCATCACTAGGAATATCCTTAACAGTAGGTATAAAAAATTCTGAATATTTCATTATTTAAATATAAAAGCTAAATACAACCTAAAGTATATTAAAGTAATCAAAATAATCAAAGATAAAACTGATGTAATTATTACTTTTATTAAAAGATAACTTTGAATTGTCGCACTACTTGCAATGTCAACCTGCCAGTCTTGAGGAGTTTCATTTTTAATTTTTAAAAATATAAAAAATAATACCCACCCAATAATTACCAAAAAAAGAAAATAAGAAAATATTTGCATTATTTTCTAATCAAATGAATTTTAATTTGGGGTTTTTTTTGTAAAATATTTTTTAAAGCAATTTTTAAATTTTTCTTAATTAAGTCTATTACATTTTGATCAGAAGATTTTTGTTCTTGATTTAATTTGAGATAATTTTCTATAAATTCAGTTTGAAATGTGTTTTTGGCTAAGTCTATTTCTTCATAAGGCAGACCAATAAAGCTTAATTGAATATTTTTATCAATGGTCAGATCATCATTGATAACTATAGATATCATAGCTATTCCCTCATATGAATATTTTCTCCTATCTCTTATAAAATCAGATTCAGAATCATATAGATATTTTCCTTCCACAATTAGTTTGCCCGTTTCAATGTCATCAACAATAGCACAATCTCCAGGTGCAATTTTAAAGGATTTACCATTTTGAAGAATTTTTGTTATAGGTACCTGTGAGGCTTCAGAGATTTTTTTATGTGATTCTAAGTGCATAGGCTCTCCATGAACAGGTATAGAAATAAAAGGCTTAGTCCAGTTATACATTTGCTTTATTTCTTCTGCATGACCATGTCCAGATACATGTACTAAATCATCATCAGCAGTAATAATTTCAATTCTTTGCCTTATTAATAAATTTTTTAGAGCATTTATTGATTTTTCATTACCAGGTATGTCCTTTGAACTAAAAATTACTACATCATCTTTTTCCAAATGAATATTCCGATGAGAGTTATAAGCAATCCTATATAAAGCAGATCTTTTTTCACCTTGACTACCTGTACATATAATTACAAGATTTTCTTTTGGAATCAATGAGGCTTCTTCTTCTGAAATAAAAATTTCTGCATCTGCAATTAAATTTGCTTTGACCGCAGCTTCAATATTTTTTTTCATACTTCTGCCAATCAAAGCAATTTTTCTATTACTTTTCTTAGCAGCATTAGTAATATTAATAATTCTCGCAATATTAGAAGAAAAGCATGTAACAACAATTCTATTTATGTATCTTGAAAAAACTTGATGTAGTTCATTTTTAACATCTTCCTCAGAAGAGGAAAAACCTGGTACATCAGCATTCGTTGAGTCACCAATTAAAGCTAATACTCCCTCATTACCCAAATCAATAAAGCTGTTTTTATTAAAAGCTTTTCCTAATGTTGGTTTACTATCAATTTTCCAATCAGCAGTATGCAATAAATTACCATACTTTGTTTCAATGACTATTGCTTGAGGCTGAGGTATAGAATGAGTTGTTTCAATAAATCTTAAATTAAAATTTTCTAAAAGTAGATTTTTAGTTGAATCAAGTTCGATTAAATTAATAGAATCAAGCTTTCCAAATTCTTTTAATCTATTTTCAATTAAAAGTTTTGGGAAACTAGAAGCATATACAGGGCATTCAATCTTATCTGATAAATATGCCACTGCCCCTGCGTGATCTTCATGTCCATGACTAATTATAATAGCTTCAAGATTATTTTTTATTTCTTCAAGAAAATTAATTTTAGGCACTAGAAGATCTACACCAGGAAACTGCTCATCTGCAAATGATAAACCCAAATCAATCATTATCCACTTACCATCACAGCAATACAGATAACAATTTGCTCCAATTTCCCCTATTCCACCTAAAGATAAAAAATACAGGCCTTTTTCATAAATTTTTATATTATTACTATTTTTTAGCATTATAAATTGATCCAATAATTTTTAGACCCTCTAAGGTTAAATTTGGCCTAATAATGGGTTTAGGCTTAATATCATCTTTGAATTTATTTGCTAGCCCCCCAGTAAGAATGATTTTTGGTTTAAATTTATTTTCTTTCGAAATTTTTTCAATTAAACCATTGATTGCTAATAAATATCCCCAATAAAAACCTGATTGAATTGATTTCTTAGTATTGTTAGCAACAACTCTCTTAGTCTTCATGACTGTGGTATTTTTTAATAATGATGCTTCGTTAATAAGAGTGTTTTTAGATAAATTAATACCAGGAAATATTATACCTCCTAAGAAAATATTATTTTTTATTACTTCAAAAGTTGTAGCTGTTCCAAAATCAATAACAATACTATTAGAAATTTTATTTATAATAATAGCAGTTGAATTAGCAAGCCTGTCAGCACCAATTTCTTTTAAATTATAATTAATTTTTAAAAATGGTAAAATATCTTTAGATGTAATAATCAATCCTTTAATCAAATTTTTTTTCAAAATATTAATTATTAAATAATTTAAACTTGGCACAACGGAAGAAATAATTGCTATTTTATCATTATCTAATTTTTTTATTGATGAATAGTTTACAATTATAGAGTTAATCAAAGTTTTTAATTTAATTTTATTTTGTTTTGTATTTATTCTAATGATTTTTTTTATTAAATTATTTGCACTTACAGCAAAAACTATATTTGTATTCCCTATATCAATTAATATCATTCACTATCCTTGCTGAAAATATACTTTCTTCTTTGCCATCATTTTCTATTAATATTGACCCATCAAAATTTAAATTTTTCAAAAATACCTTTTGTTTTTTATCATTAGGAAGCAAAATATTTATTGTTTCTCCTAAATATTTCATATTATTTTTAAATTTATCTATAATTTTATTATATTCTTTTTTTAATATCATCTCATATTCCAAAAAAAATGTTTCTATCATTCTTAATAGAACGTCTTCATATTTTAATTGAGAATTAAATTCTTTTAAACAGCATGTTTTATAATCATTTATTTTTGGTGAGTTTGAAATATTAATCCCCATTCCTATTATTAAATACTTTTTATTATTTTGCATAACAATCTCAGTCATAATTCCAGCAATTTTACTTTCATTGATGTTTATATCATTTGGCCATTTAATATTTATATTTTCGTCAATATAATAATTTAAAAATTTACAAATTGAATTTGCAGTAACTGCAGTTAACAAAAAATGGTCTTCGATTGATAAATTAAAATCAAATAAAAAAGATAAATAAATATTTCCTTTAGGGCTTATCCATTTATTTCCTCTCCTACCGATACCTGATATTTGTTCATCAGCAATCATACAAATATTCTTATCTCCGATATACTTTTTTATATCTTGCATAGTAGATCCAACAGTTTCAAGATGGATTAAACTAATATTTTTTTTTGTTAAAAATTTTTCTATTTTAATATGTAGTGACACTAATTTAAATTAAAGAGATATTTGCAACAATGTTAGTCAAAAGAGATGGACTAACAATAAAAAATGAAATTATAATCATCAAAATCGTTAATATTACTTTAGCTTCATTGCTAATTGTAAATTCAAAAATTTCTGAATCTGTTTTATCATCAAAATACATACCTTTAATAATTCTTAAATAGTAGAATGCTGAAATCACACTAGCTAAAACACCTAATACTGCTAATATATAAAGTTCACTTTCTACAGCAGAAATAAAAACGTAAAATTTACCAAAAAAACCTATAAAAGGCGGAATGCCAGCCATAGATAACATTATTATTGCTAGGCAAACACTAATAACAGGATTTGATTTACTCAATCCACTTAATTCGTTGATCTTTTCAACATATGAGTTAGATTTTTTAAGAGATAAAATAATTGAAAATACTGCAATATTCATCACAAGGTAAATAAACATATAAATCGAAGCACTTTTTAAACCCTGTTCACTTGCTGATACTAACGCAATTAACACATAACCGACATGACCAATAGAACTATATGCAAGAAGACGTTTTATATTTTTTTGAGATATAGCAGCGATAGCACCTAAAAACATAGAGGCGATAGATAAAAAGAAAATTACTTGTGTCCATTCGAAGTGAAATTTAGCAAATGGCTCAAGACAAAATCTAAATATTAATGCAGTTGCAGCTAGTTTTGGGGCAATTGCAAAAAAGGATGTTATTGATGTTGGCGCACCCTCATAAACATCAGGTGTCCACATATGAAATGGAACAGCTGATACTTTAAATGCTAGTCCTACAAGTACAAAAACTAATCCAAAAACTAATCCAATTGGAAGACTTTCTAATTGAGTTAAAGATTGCGATATTCCATCAAAAGATGTGTGGCCAGTAAATCCATAAATCAGAGAGAAACCATAAAGTAAAATTCCAGAGGATAAAGCTCCTAAGATAAAATACTTAACACCAGATTCAGCTGATTCTATAGAATTTCTTTTAATAGAAGCTACAACGTAGAGAGATAAACTTTGAAGTTCTATTGATAAATACATAATCATTAGATCTTTAGAACTTATCATTATCATCATTCCTAAAGTTGAAAATAAAAGAAGAGTTGGAATTTCAAATCTAATTATTTTTGTATCTAAGAAATAATTTTTTGAAATAATTAAAGATGCAGCAGCACCTAGAGTAGTCAAAATTTTAAAAAATTTTGTAAAAGATGTGTTGGAGAAAAAATTTTCAAATAGAGCAAAGTTGGTTGAAAAATCAAAATATGTTAAAGCGGCAGTTAATAATAAGGTTAAAATTGCAAAGTTAGTGGCTTTTATAAAAGAATTAGTTTTTGAAAATAAGCCATACATTAAACAAGTAACAGACAGTATTGAAAGTGCTATTTCAGGTACAAAAAATATATGAATAAAACTATTTAGCATTAGCAAGCTCATAGTTAAATATTATTGACTCTAAGGGCAATCTCATTGGTTCAATAAAAATATTTGGGAAAATACCTATAAATATAACAGCTATTGCGAGAGGAATCAGAATAATTTTTTCTCTATTATTCAAGTCTAATATCTCAATCAATTTTTTATTACTCATCTCGCCAAAAATAATCCGTTTATACAAATAAAGCATGTAAACTGCTGAAAGTACAATGCCAGTAGCTGAACCAATAACTACAATACTTGAATATTTAAAAGCGCCAACGATAACTAAAAATTCCCCAATAAAACCACTTGTGCCTGGAAGGCCAACAGATCCTAACATAAATATCATAAAAACAGTTGCATAAATTGGCATTCTATTAACTAGGCCACCATAAAAATTAATATCTCGTGTATGCATTCGATCATAAATAACTCCTACACATAAAAATAAAGCTCCTGATACCACTCCATGACTTATCATTTGAATCATCGCCCCTTCTAACCCTTGAGCATTTACTATAAATATACCTATAGTAACTAAACCCATGTGAGCTACTGATGAGTAAGCAATTAATTTTTTTATGTCAGTTTGAGCTAGAGCAACTAGCGAAGTGTAAACTACCGCAACTATACTTAAAGTCATTACCAAAGGTGAGAAATATTCTGAGGCCTCTGGTAACATTCCTAGAGAAAATCTAATAAATCCATATCCTCCCATTTTCAAAAGTACCCCAGCTAATATTACTGAACCAGCTGTAGGGGCTTCAACATGGGCATCAGGTAACCAAGTATGAAAAGGCCACATTGGAATTTTGACAGCAAATGAAGCAAAGAAAGCTAACCAAAGATACATCTGAACATTTTTTGCAAAATAGTTACCTTGCAAATCTTCAATACTCATTGAGCTTGTTAATCTATAAATTGCAATTATAGCAATTAGCATTAATACTGAGCCAAGTAGTGTGTATAAAAAGAATTTAAAAGATGCATAAATTCTTCTATCTCCACCCCAGATACCAATAATTAAATACATTGGAATTAAAACTACTTCAAAAAATATATAAAAAAGCAAAATATCTACAGATGAAAACATTCCTATCATAACTGTCTCAAGAGTTAAAAATGCGATCATATATTCTTTAACCCTTTTTTTTATACTTTCCCAACTTGCTAAGATGCATAAAGGTGTTAAAAAAGTACTTAAGATAACCATAAAGAGAGATATTCCATCAATGCCAATATGATAGTAAAAATTAAAGTCATTAAACCATCTAAATTTTTCTTGAAATTGATAACCGGGATTGCTGTTGTCAAACTGCAACCATATAAACAAGCTTAAAAGAAAAACACCAACTGATGTCAATAATGCAACTTTTTTAATATTATTTATAGAGTTTTCATCATCTTTAATTAGAAGAATAACTATGACACCTAACAAAGGTAAGAAAATAGTTAGTGATAATATAGGGATATCAGTCATTTAATAATATATGAACCATGTTAGGATAATTACCAAGCCCCCAAGCATTACAAAAGCATAATGATATAAATACCCTGACTGAAAACGACTTAAGTAGTAAGATGAAATAGATATTAATTTTGAAATTCCGTTAGGTCCACACCCATCAATTATTTTTTCATCACCTTTTTTCCAAAACAAATTAGCAAGATAGAAATAGGGCCTAATAAAAATTGAATGATAAAGTTCATCAACATACCATTTATTAAGAGAGATTGAATAAAGAGGATATAAATTATTAGCTAAATTCTTAGATAAATGATTTTTATAAAAATAAATTAGAGCGGCTAGCATAACACCTATTGCAACAGAACTTTTAACGATTAAGGTTTGAATAAAAGGTAAATAGTGATGTTTACTTTCATGGAGAATTATGGAATTACCCCAGAAACTGTATTGCATTTTACCAATATAAAAATTTGAAAAAAGTAATCCTGCAAAAATTGAACCGAAAGCAAGTAATATTAGAGGTAAGGTCATTACTAGCGGGGACTCATGAGCATGGTCAAAAGTTTTTTTATCAGATCTTGTTTCACCGTGAAATGTCATAAACAATAATCTCCATGAATAAAAAGCAGTTAAAAGAGCTGTTAAAATTCCAACTGTATATGCAAATGTAGCCATTGATGAACTTGAATAATAAGCATTTTCTAAAATGCTTTCCTTAGAATAATAACCAGAGAAATATGGAAAACCTATAATAGCAAGTGATCCAATCCACATCATTGCACCAGTAAAAGGAATTTTTTTAAACAATCCACCCATTTTTCGCATATCTTGCTCATGATGCATTGCATGGATTACTGATCCAGCTGATAAAAATAGTAGTGCTTTAAAAAATCCATGAGTCATCAAATGAAAAATTGAAGCATTATAAGCTCCTAAACCTGCGGCAAAAAACATATAGCCAAGTTGACTGCATGTTGAATACGCAATCACTCTTTTTATATCATTTTGAGTAAGTGCAATACTTGCAGCAAAAATAGCAGTAGAAGCTCCTATAAAAATAATAAATAAATTTGTAAATAAAGCGTATTCAAATAATGGGCTCATTCTAGCTACTAAAAATACACCGGCTGTCACCATTGTGGCTGCATGGATTAGGGCTGAAACAGGCGTTGGCCCTTCCATTGCATCGGGTAACCATGTATGCAAACCAAGTTGGGCCGACTTACCCATTGCACCAATAAACAACAGAAAGCATAATAAATCAATTGTACTAAAGTTAAGACCTATAAATTGTATTGAATGATCTTTAAAACTTTCTGCGTTATCAAAAATAACACTAAATTCTACAGATCCAAAAATATAAAAAATACCCCCTATACCTAAAGCATATCCAAAATCTCCAATTCTATTTACAAGAAAGGCTTTTATAGCGGCATTATTTGCAGATGGTTTATGATACCAAAACCCAATTAGTAAATAAGAGGCAAGTCCTACACCCTCCCAACCAAAAAACATTTGCAACAAATTATTACTTGAAACCAACATCAACATAAAAAAAGTGAAAAGGCTAAGATATCCCATAAATCTTTCCTTAGATGGATCATTGCTCATGTAGCCAATTGAGTAAAGATGAACACATGCTGAAACACTACAAACAACAATAAACATTGTTGTAGTTAATGAGTCCAAGCGTATTGACCAATCAACTATAAAATTGCCGGAAGTAAACCAGTTAAAAATATAAATAACTTCCATTTCTCTTTCACCTAAATAAGAGAAAAATAAAAACCAAGATAAAATAGCTGATATAAAAAGGAATGAAGTAGTTATAATTTGAGAGGCTTTAAAACCAAATATTTTTCCAAAGAAAAAACAAAATAAAAAACCAAACAAAGGAAGAAATACAATTAATTGTGCCATAATTATAATTTATCCTTTTAATTTATTTATTTTATTAACTTCGATAGAGCCTAAGTTTCTATAAAAAACAACTAGTATTGCTAAACCAATCGCCGCTTCAGCAGCAGCAACTGTTAAAGTGAGCATAGCAAAAATTTGACCTGAAATATCATTCAAGAAAACAGAAAAAGATATTAGATTTATGTTCACAGATAATAAAATTAATTCAATAGACATTAAAATTATAATGACATTTTTTTTATTTAAAAAAATTCCAAGAACTCCAATTGTAAAAATGATTGCCGCAAGAAATAAATAATGCTCTAAGTAAATCACTAAATACCCTCTCCTAATTTTACTTTTTTCTTTTCTATTGCTTTATTAGCATCAATATAATTTTGTGAAGATATGTTTTGTCTTTTTACCTGGCCTCTATCCCTAAGTGTGAGAGTTATTGAGCCAATCATAGCTACTAAAAGAATCAATCCACTTATTTGGAATAAATAAAAATAATCAGTATACAAAACCTGACCAATTAATTTGGTGTTTTCTATTTCGTTGATTTGAGGTGATGAAACAAATTTATTAAGGGAATTTTTAGAGAAAGATTTCGTAAGAAATAAAATACCTAACTCAATAATTAAAACTATTCCTAATAATGCTCCAAAGGGTAAATATTGAAGAAACCCTTCTCTTAACTTTACAAAATTTATATCCAGCATCATTACGACAAATAAAAAAAGCACTGCAACAGCTCCGACATATACTACGACTAAAATCATAGCTAAAAATTCAGCCCCTAATAAAACAAACAATCCAGATGCATTCACAAAACTTAAAATTAGAAATAAAACGGAATGAACTGGATTTCTTGCACTTATAACCATTAAAGCTGATAAAACTGCAACAAGAGAAAAAATATAAAATGTAATTGAATACAAATACATTAACGATATTTCCTATCTAAATAAATATTTTGAGCTATTTCTTGCTCCCACCGTTCTCCATTCTCCAAAAGTTTTTCTTTCGTATACATTAATTCTTCTCTAGTTTCTGTTGCAAATTCAAAGTTAGGACCTTCAACAATTGCATCAACTGGACATGACTCTTCGCAAAGACCACAATATATACATTTACTCATATCAATATCATATCGAGTAGTTCTTCTACTTCCATCTTCTCTTGGTTCAGCTTCAATTGTTATTGCTTGAGCCGGACAAACTGCTTCACACAATTTACATGCAATACATCTCTCTTCACCGCTTGGATATCTTCTTAGTGCATGCTCCCCTCTAAATCTAGGACTCAAAGGACCTTTTTCATGAGGATAATTTATTGTTACTTTCGCTTTAAACATATACTTTAAAGTTAAAAACATTCCCTGGAATAGCTCAAAAAGAGTAAATGATTTTATATACTTAATCATAAAGAATTTGGAACCATATCAAATACAATTAAAAAACCTGCAGTTAAAACAACCCATAATAGAGATAGAGGTAAAAAAATTTTCCAACCTAATCTCATTAATTGATCATATCTATATCTTGGAAAAGTTCCGCGAACCCATATAAACAAAAATAAAATAAATATAATTTTAATAACAAACCAAATTACACCTGGAATTGCATTAAGAGGGTATATGTCAAATGGAGGTAGCCAACCTCCCATAAATAATATTACGGTCATTGAGCTCATCAAGATCATACTCGCGTATTCTCCAAGGAAAAATAATACAAAAGAAGCTGATGAATATTCAGTAAAAAAACCAGCAACAAGTGTTGATTCATCTTCTGGTAAATCAAAAGGTAATCTATTTGTCTCGGCTAATGCAGATATAAAAAAAACAACAAACATTGGTAATAGGGGAATAGCAAACCAAACAGTTGCTTGAGCCTCAACTATCTTGGTTAGATTTAATGAGCCAACACATAAGAGTACAGTTATAATAACAAAACCTATTGACACTTCATATGAAACCATTTGAGCGGCTGATCGAAGTGCACCAAGAAATGGGTATTGAGAATTGCTTGCCCATCCAGCCATTATGATTCCATATACACCTAAAGATGAGACAGCAAATAAATACATTATCCCTACATTTATATCAGCAATTACCCAATTAGGAGCGAATGGTATTACTGCCCATCCTGCCAAACTTAGAACCATGGTAATAATCGGAGCTAATAAAAAAACTATTTTATTAGAATTGGCTGGAACAATATTTTCTTTAGTTAATAATTTGAGAGCATCAGCAAAACTTTGGAGGATCCCAAAAGGTCCTACAACATTTGGACCTCTTCTGAGTTGAATAAGAGCAAGTACCTTTCTTTCAGCATAAACTAAAAATGCCACTGAAATTAATACAGGCATTAACACAGCCAGTATCTGCGCAATAATTATGCTGCCTGGAATTATAAAATCATTTAAATATGAAAAATTATTCATGAAGCTTTGGCTTTATTAAGTATTTCATTTGTGCACTTAGCCATAGTTTCAGAAGATCGAGAAATTGAGTCGTTCATGTAAAAATTCTTAATATTGTATGAAATATTTTCATCTTTTATTTTTTCTTTAGATGAAAAAGACAATTTAGATGAATTAGTAACTTCTAATAAAGCAAGGAAATTTTTATTTTCATTAACTAATTTTCTTCTAACATCATTAAGATTATTAAAATCTAAACCACAACTAAGGAGATCACTTAAAACTCTAAATATTTTCCATTCTTCTTTTGAGTCACCTAAAGGATTATGGCATCGAGATGTTTGAATTACCCTACCTTCAATATTCATAAAAGTAGAAGATTTTTCTGTATATGCAGGTGTAGGCAAAATTATATCTGCATGTTGAGCATTGATATCACCATGATGACCACAATATACCACAAAAGATTCTTCTAGCGATTTTGGATCAATTTCATCTAAACCTAATAAGAATACAACAGGTTTATTTTTATAAATTTGTTCTTTAAGTTTTTTTGAAAAATCACCATCAAAAACTTTATTAACAAAACCAAGTTCCAATGATCCCACTCTTGATATATCTTGATTTAAAACATTTAATGGATTGAAAGAGCCTGAAAAGTTTGATAATTTTTTAGCAATTTCAGCACAAGTTTTTAAAATTGAACTACCCTGACTGGTATTGATTGCTGATGTTCCAACAATGATTATAGGATTTTTAGCATTAAATAAATCTTTAGAAAATTCTGATTTATTATCCAAAATATCATTAAGTCCTCCTAAAGAATTAGAAATTTTTGAGTAAGAGTAATTCAAATCAAGATCAGGACCAATAAGGCCTACTTTACAATTATTATCAATAAAAGCTTTTCTTATTCTTGCATTTAAAACACTTGCTTCCCACCTTGGATTGGATCCAACCAAAAGAATTGCATCAGCATTTTCAACTTCTTTAATAGAAGAATTAAATTTATAACTTTCATCTTCACTATGAACAATCTGAGCGTTATCAAATCTACAATCATACAAGTCAGAACCTAACCCTGCTGAAAAAAGTTTTGTCGCTATTATAGTTTCAGCATCTGTAAATTTTCCAGATAAAGTTATAGTTTTATCTTTCCCTCTTTTATTTATTTCATTTTTAATTTTATCTAATGCATTATCCCAGTCAGAAACATTTAGTTGATTATTTTCTCTGATATAAATTTTATCTAATCTTTGTCTTGATAGGCCATCTATAGCAAATCTTGTTTTATCATTAATCCATTCTTCATTTGTATCTTCATTTATACGAGGTAATACTCTTAAAACTTGTTTACCCTTTGTATCAACTCTTATACTTGATCCAATTCCATCTAAAACATCATGAGTTTCAGTTTTACTTAATTCCCAAGGTCTAGATTTAAATGCGTAAGGTTTACTTGTTAAAGCTCCTACTGGACATAAATCAATGACATTTCCAGATAATTCAGAGTCGATAGTTTTTTCTAGATAAGTCGTAATTTCAGCATTTTCTCCTCTTCCAAGAAGTCCTAAATCATCAACACCAGCTACCTCAGTAGAGAATCTTACACATCTTGTGCAATGAATACATCTTGTCATGATGGTGCTTACTAATGGCCCCATGTGTTTGTTTTTTACAGCCCTCTTATTTTCTTCATATCTTGATTTATCAAAGCCATAATGAAGGGCTTGATCCTGAAGATCACACTCACCTCCTTGATCACAAATTGGACAATCTAGGGGATGGTTTATCAAAAGAAATTCCATAACACCCTTTCTTGCCTTTTTAACCATTTCAGAATCTGTCTTAATCACCATTCCATCTCCAGCAGGCATAGCACATGAAGCAATTGGTTTTGGGGGGCCTTTCTCCATTTCTACAAGGCACATTCTGCAATTTCCAGCAATGGATAGTTTTTCATGATAACAAAATCTTGGAATTTCAGCACCAGCTAATTCACAGGCTTGCATTACTGTCATACCATTTTCGAATTCAACTTTTTTATTATCAATAGTAATTGTAGGCATTATGCAACTTCTCCAAATCGATATTCTTTTATTCTTCTCTCAACTTCGGGCCTAAAGTGTCTCATAAGTCCTTGTATTGGCCAAGCAGCTGCATCTCCTAAAGCACAAATAGTATGACCTTCTACCTGTTTAGTCACATCTAAAAGCTTATCAATATCATTAACTTGCGCACTACCTTTAACCATTTTTTCCATCATCCTAAACATCCAACCTGTTCCTTCTCTACAAGGTGTGCATTGACCACAGCTTTCATGTTTATAAAAATGAGAAAGCCGACATATAGCGTCAACAATGTCAGTAGATTTATTCATTACTATAACTGCTGCTGTGCCAAGTCCACTTTGAACTTCTTTTAAGCTATCAAAATCCATCTTAACTGTGTCGCATATTGATTTTGGAATAAGTGGAACACTTGCACCTCCAGGGATTACTGCTAATAAATTATCCCATCCACCAATTACTCCACCAGCATGATTTTCTATAAGTTCTTTTAATCCGATACCCATTTCTTCTTCAACATTACATGGGTTATTTACATGACCTGAAATACTAAATATTTTTGAACCAGTATTATTTTCTCTTCCTAAACTGCTAAACCAAGATGCTCCTTTTCTAATAATAGTCGGTGCTACGGCAATAGTTTCAACATTCGTAACTGTTGTTGGACATCCATATAATCCAGCACCTGCTGGAAATGGAGGCTTTAATCTTGGTTGGCCTTTTTTTCCTTCAAGACTCTCTAAAAGAGCTGTTTCTTCACCACAAATATAAGCCCCAGCACCTCGGTGCAAATAAATATCATAATTCCAGTTAGTTCCGCATGCATTCTTACCAATTAAATTATTTTCGTATGCTTCATCAATTGCTTTTTGAAGGTTTGATGCTTCATCATAGTATTCCCCCCTAATATAAATATAACAAGTATTTGCATGCATAGCAAAACCAGCAATTAAACAACCTTCTAATAAAAGATGTGGATCATTTCTCATTATTTCTCTGTCTTTACATGTTCCAGGCTCAGATTCATCAGCATTGACTACTAAATAATGAGGCTTACCAGAATCTTTTGGCATAAATGACCATTTCAATCCTGCAGGAAAACCAGCTCCACCTCTTCCACGTAATTGACTACTTTTAATTTCTTCAACAATAAAATCAGATCCTTTTTCAATGATTTCTTTAGTATTAGACCAAACACCTCTGCTTTTAGCTCCAGTTAAAGACCAGTCATCAAAACCATATAAATTTTTAAAAATTTTATCTTCTTCTCTAAGCATTTTTTTCTCTTTGAGGATGGGAAGTTTGTCTTCCTATCTGTGAACCTTTGGTAATTTTTTTGCTTTGTTTTAAATCAGTTAATATTTTTTTAAAATTATCTTCATCAAGATCTTCATAGTAATCATCATTTATTTGAACCATAGGGGCATTACAACAAGCTCCTAAGCATTCAACCTCAACAATAGTAAATTTTTTATCATTAGAAGTTTCACCTAGTTTAGTATTTGAAACTTCTTTGGCAACTTCAACAAGTTTATCACTCCCTCTTAACCAGCAAGGAGTTGTTCTGCAAATTTGAACAAAATGTTCACCAACTGGTTCAAGATTAAACATAGAATAAAATGTAGCAACTTCTAAAACACGGATATATGACATACTTAAATTTTCAGCGACTTTTTCAATAGCTGTTTTACTTAACCATCCTGAATTTTGTCTTTGGGCAAGATCAAGTAGTGGAATAACTGCACTTTGTTGTCTTGAGTCAGGATATTTTTTTATAATAACTGCAGCTTTTTTAAAATTTTCTTCAGACCAATTAAAGATTTCATCTGAAATATTATAAACTTTATTTATCATACCTGGGTGTTTCATCGATCTATTTCCCCAAATACAATATCAAGACTTCCTAGAATCGCAGCTATGTCTGCCATTAAATGCCCTTTTGATAAAAAATCAAGTGTTTGTAGATGAGCAAAACCTGGCGCTCTTATTTTACATCTATAAGGTTTACTTGAACCGTCTGAAGCTAAAAAAACACCAAACTCACCTTTAGGTGCTTCAACAGCGTAATAAGTCTGACCTTCTGGAACTCTATATCCTTCTGTAAATAATTTAAAATGATGAATTAATGACTCCATAGATTGTTTCATTTCGCTTCTTTTTGGAGGAGTAATCTTATTATCAATTACAGATATTTCTCCAGACTTAATTTGTGTTAAACATTGTTGAATTATTGAAATACTTTGTCTCATTTCTTCAATACGAACTAAATATCTATCAAAGCAATCACCTTTTTTTCCAATAGGTACTTCAAAATCAACTTTGTCGTATGCATCATAAGGTTGAGAACGTCTCAAATCCCATGCAACACCAGCACTTCTTAAGACTGGGCCTGTGCATCCCCAATCAATTGCTTCTTGCTTAGATATAACTCCTATATCAACAGATCTTTGTCTTAATATTCTATTGTTTGTCAAAAGATCTTCAAGATCATCAATAAATTTAGGTAAGGTTTGAAAATGTTCATTTAATTTTTCTTCCATACCTTCAGGCATGTCTTGATGAACACCTCCAGGTCTAAAATAAGCTGCATGAAATCTAGCTCCTGATACAGCTTCATGAAACTGAAGAAGTTTTTCACGTTCCTCAAAACACCATAAGAATGGAGTAACTGCGCCAATATCAGCGGCATAAGCAGGAATATTTAATAAGTGATTTAATAATCTTGTGATTTCAGCAAAAATAACTCTTATATATTGAGCCCTTTGAGGCACTTCAATTTTAAGAAGGTTTTCAGTAGCAAGTGCAAAGGCATGTTCTTGACACATAGGAGAAACATAATCTAATCTATCAAAATACGGGACAGCTTGAAGGTAAGTTTTGTATTCAATTAATTTTTCAGTTCCTCTGTGCAATAATCCAATATGAGGTTCTGCTCTCTCAACAACTTCACCATCAAGCTCAACTACTAATCTCAAAACTCCATGTGCAGCTGGATGCTGAGGGCCAAAATTAATAGTTGTTGTGTTTACTTCTATTTCTTTCATATTTATTCTTACTTGTTATGATCATTAATGCCCTCAGGCATGCCCTCCCATGGAGAGGTATAATCAAAGTCTCTATATTCTTGTGCTAATTTAACAGACTCATAAACAACTTTTTTTTCAACATCATCATATCTAACTTCATTATGTCCTGTTAATGGAAAATCTTTTCTAAGAGGATGGCCTTCAAAATTATAATCAGTCATAATTCTTCTTAAATCAGGATGATTATTGAACTTGATGCCAAACAAATCATAGCACTCTCTCTCATACCAATCTGATGCTTTAAAAATCTGAATGATGCTATCTATACTTTCATTTTCATTAATAGATGTTTTTAAAATAATTCTTTTATTTTTTTTCATGCTTAAAAAAATATAAATCATCTCAAATCGCTTTTCTCTAGATGGATAATCTATAGCAGTTATGTCAATTAACTGATCAAAACTAAATAATTCGTTATCTTTTAACTCATTGAAAATTTGTAATATGTTCTCTTTTTTAAAAAAAGCTTGGTAAAATATTTTTTTATTCTCAATTGATGATAGATCAGAAATTTTTTTTAAATCTTCCAGCATCGATTATCTTACAAATTTATTTTTTCTTTTTATTTTTTTTTGTAGTTGCAAAATGCCATATACTAAGGCCTCTGCTGTTGGAGGGCATCCAGGAACATAAATATCGACTGGGACAATTCTATCACAACCTCTTACAACTGAATAAGAGTAATGATAATATCCTCCCCCGTTTGCACAGGATCCCATAGATATTACCCATCTAGGTTCAGGCATTTGATCATAAACTTTTCTTAGTGCTGGTGCCATCTTGTTAGTTAGAGTCCCAGCAACAATCATTACATCAGATTGACGAGGACTTCCTCTTGGAATTACACCGTATCTATCAAGATCATATCTTGCCATATATGTATGGATCATTTCAACTCCACAACAAGCTAGACCAAATGTCATTGGCCACAAAGAGCCAGTTCTTGCCCAGGTTAAGAGTTTATCAAAATTTGAAACTAAAAATCCCTTAGAATTAAGTTGATCACCAAAATTATCTTCATTAATTTCTACTCCCATTCAAGAGCTCCTTTTTTCCACTCATAAATAAAACCAATGGTAAGGATTAATAAAAAAATCATCATTGACCAAAATCCAAACAGGCCAATACTTCCTAATGATATTGCCCAAGGAAATAAAAAAGCAACTTCTAAATCAAATATTATAAACAGGATTGCAACTAAATAAAACCTTACATCAAATCTTCCTCTAGCATCATCAAAAGCTTCAAAGCCGCACTCATAAGCAGAAAGTTTTTCATTATCTGGTTTTCTCTCCCCAACCACAAAAGATAAGGTAGTCATTCCAATTGCTATTGCAAAACCAATAATAATTATAATTAAAATTGGTAAATATTCTGATAAATAATTTTCCACTTTATATATGTATCTACAAACAAATGATTAACTAATCTATTTTTTTGATTATTCAAGGATAACAATCCTTGATTTCTGAGCCGAATATTCAATATTAGCATAATTTTTTTGCTACTAGTTTGGCAGTTATTTTTTAAAATTAATCTTAAAACTGGCGCGAGAGACGGGATTCGAACCCGCGACCTCTGCCGTGACAGGGCAGCGTTCTAACCAGCTGAACTACTCCCGCGCATGGTGGGTGTTGAGAGACTCGAACTCCCGACCCTCTCGGTGTAAACGAGATGCTCTACCAACTGAGCTAAACACCCTAAACAAAACCGGCTGTTAAATATTTTTAACAGCCGGTGCAAGAAAAATTTGTTATTTACTAGTTATTTACTGCGTCTTTAAGAGCTTTACCTACAGTAAATTTAGGTCTTTTAGATGCAGGTATTTGTATAGACTCACCAGTTCTTGGATTTCTTCCAGTAGTAGCCTTTCTATGGCTAACACTAAAATTACCAAAACCAACAATACTTACTTTCTCATCTCTTTTTAGAGAATTAGTGACAGCATCTAATAAACTTTCTATAGCTCTTGTGGCATCAGATTTTGACAATCCAGCAGATGAAGCAACTGATGCAATTAGGTCATTTTTATTCACATTAAACTCCTTTTCATTGATGTTAGTTAATGAATATTATTTCATCATAGCTGAAGTCAATAAATATTTGACATTATTCCCAGTTTAGAAGGAATTTTTAAAAAATATTCAATAAATCTGCCATTAATGTCTTAAATTTTCTTTTAAATTAGTCTCAGAAAATCTATTTTTTTGAGCTTCAAGGATTTCTGATTCGGTTAAATTTAGTGGTGAAATGGGCTTAGTAAGTGAATGCTCTAAAATTGACTTTGCTTCACTTATAGGAATTATTTCAATTGTTTTAAGAATTTCTTTATCAAATTCTATAATTTCGTTCTTATTTTCTTCGGGAATTAATACTTTTTTAATTCCTGCTCTTGAAGCAGCATAAATTTTTTCTTTAAGTCCTCCTATAGGAAGAACTCTGCCTCTCAAGGTAATTTCACCTGTCATTGCAATATCTTTTCTTACTTTGTTTGATGTTAGAGAAGATACTAATGAGTTGAAAATTGCTATACCTGCACTTGGTCCATCTTTCGGAGTAGCTCCTTCTGGAACATGAACATGAATATCAAATTTGTCGAAATCAAATGGATGTATACCAAGATTTAAACTATGAGATTTTACATACGAAATTGCAGCCTGAACTGATTCTCTCATTACGTCTCCAAGCTTTCCAGTAATAGTTAGCTTTCCCTTACCAATTGATAATATCACTTCTATTGAGAGAATTTCACCACCTACTTCTGTCCAAGCAAGTCCATTTGTAACACCAATTAAATTTTTCTTTTCAATTTCACTTGATCTATATCTACTAATACCCAAAAAATCTTTAAGTTTTTCATCGCTAAGTTTTACAAGTTTATTAGTGCTTGTTTCCAATAATTTTACGGTTTTTCTGCATACTTTAGATATTTCTTTTTCTAAATTTCTTACACCAGCTTCTCGAGTATAATTTCTAATGATTTGATTTATAATTTTGTTTGTAAATCTAACTTCACTATTTTTTAGATAATGATTTTTAATTTGTTTAGGGATTAAATATTTTTGTGCAATTTTATTTTTTTCTTTATCAGTATATCCAGGAATTCTTATAATCTCCATTCTGTCAAGTAGTGCAGGAGGTATGTTTAGAGTATTAGCTGTGCACACAAACATTACATCAGATAAATTATAATCTAACTCTAAATAATGATCATTAAATTTATCATTCTGTTCAGGGTCTAAAACCTCAAGTAGAGCAGATGATGGATCTCCTCTCCAATCTGATCCAAGTTTATCAATTTCATCCAACAAGATTAATGGATTTGATGTCTGTGCTTTTTTCATCGATTGAATAAATCTACCTGGCATTGAGCCAATATATGTTTTTCTATGACCTCTTATTTCTGCCTCATCTCTAATCCCACCAAGTGACATTCTTACAAAGTTTCTTCCTGTTGCAGTTGCAATTGATTTACCTAGAGATGTTTTACCAACTCCAGGAGGTCCAACTAAACATAAAATTGGTCCTTTTAATTTTTCTGTTCTTTTCTGAACAGCCAAATATTCTAAAATTCTATCTTTTACTTTATCAAGCCCATAATGATCTTCCTCTAGAATTTTTTTTGATTTTTTAATATTTTTTGAAATTTCTGACTTAGAATTCCATGGTATTGACAAAATCCAATCTAAATAATTTCTTATGACAGTTGCTTCTGCGGACATTGGGCTCATATTTTTTAATTTTTTTAATTCTGATTTACACTTTTCATTTGCATCTTTAGATAATTTAACAGAAGTAATTTTCTTTTCTATTTCAGCAATATCATCAGAATCATCGTTATCACCAAGCTCCTTCTGAATCGCTTTCATTTGTTCATTTAAATAATACTCTTTTTGAGTCTTTTCCATTTGACGCTTAACTCTGCCTTTAATCTTTTTTTCCATTTGGAAAGAATCAATTTCAGAAACTAAATATACATGTATTTTATTTAATCGTTTTTCCAAATCATGCATTTCAAGTAGTTCTTGTTTTTGCTCCATATTTATATTCAAATTAATGGAAACTACATCTGCTATTTTATTCGGATCACTAATAGAAATTAGATTATTAACTATATCAGATGGTATTTTTTTATTTACTTTTGAGTAATCCTGAAATTGATCAATTACAATTTTTACTAATGCTTTTAAATTGTTGTTTTTTTTAAGTTTAGTATCTATTTTATTTATTTTAGCTGTTAAAAAATCATTAGATAAATTTAAAGTATTTAATCTTGCTCTAGTAATTCCCTCAACCAAAACTTTTATTGTTCCATCAGGGAGTTTGAGAAGTTGAAGTACTTTTGCTATTGTTCCCCACTCATAAAGATCTGATTTTTTTGGATTATCAATTTCAGAGTTTTTTTGTGCTAGTAAAAAAATTTTTTTATCTGATGTCATAGCATGATTTAAGGCATTAACAGATTGTACTCTTCCAACAAATAATGGAGCTACCATGCTTGGGAAAACAACTATGTCTCTTAAAGGCAGAACAGGTAAAGTTGTATTATTCATATAAGTATAATAAATGATTATTTTTTTAATAAAATCAAGACTTGTTAACTAAAATCTTTTGATTAGTATTTTTGTTATTATAAATCATTATTGGTTCTGCGCTTCTACTAACAACGTCTTTGTTTACTAGTATTTTATCTAAGTCCTTATAATCTGGTGTTTTGAACATTAAATCCATTAACAATGTCTCTAAAATAGATCTAAGACCCCTAGCTCCAGTTTTTTGTTGAATTGCGAGTTTAGCGATTTCTTTTAAAGCATCATTTTTAATTTCTAGATTAACACCATCCATTTTAAATAAAGCTGTATATTGTTTTATTAATGCATTTTTTGGTTCTTGCATTATTCTAATAAGCATATTTAGATCAAGCTCCTCTAAAGTTGTCACTACAGGCAATCTTCCAACAAATTCAGGAATCATGCCAAACTTTAAAAGGTCTTCATTTTCAAGGCTGATTAGGGAATCCCCAACTGACTTTTCATTAAAATCTACTATGGATGAATTAAAACCAATTGATGAGCCTTTTAATCTTTGATTGATTATATTTTCTAAGCCAGAAAAAGCTCCTCCGCAAATAAATAAAATATTAGATGTGTCTACGTGTAAAAATTCCTGTTGAGGATGCTTTCTTCCTCCTTGTGGAGGTACACTCGCTATTGTGCCTTCCATAATTTTTAATAAAGCCTGTTGTACTCCCTCGCCTGATACATCTCTAGTTATTGATGGGTTATCACTTTTTCTACTTATCTTGTCTATTTCATCTATATAAACAATTCCTTTTTGAGCCCTTTCTACGTTATAATCAGATGCTTGTAGTAATTTTAAAATTATATTCTCAACATCTTCACCTACATACCCTGCTTCAGTCAGACTAGTAGCATCAGCTACAGTAAAAGGCACATCTAAAACTTTTGCTAAAGTTTGAGCAAGAAGTGTTTTTCCTGTTCCTGTTGGACCAACAAGCAGTATATTTGATTTAGAAATTTCTACATCATCATATACAGAATTAGTTAATCTTTTATAATGATTATAAACTGCAACAGATAAGTTTTTTTTAGCTTTGGTTTGCCCTATTACAAAATCATCAAGAAATTTATTTATTTCTGATGGTTTAGGAGTATTGGCTTTTAATTTCTTCTTATTATTTTTATTGTCTTCTTTGATGATATCCATACAGAGTTCAACGCATTCATCACAGACAAAAACTGTTGGTCCAGCAATTAATTTTTTTACTTCTTTTTGACTTTTTCCACAAAAAGAACAAAACAATGAATCTTTATCTTCTTTTTTACTCACTAGATTTTTCTACTTTCAACTGTCTTATCAATTAAACCAAATTTAATTGCTTCGTCAGGAGAAAAATATTTATCTCTCTCCATAATATCTTCTATATCCTTGATTTTCTTTTTTGTATGTTTTGAATAAATTTGATTTAATCTTTCTTTAGTTTTTTTAATTTCATTAGTATGTATTTCTATATCAGTTACCTGACCTTGATATCCTCCACTTGGCTGATGAACCATAATCCTTGAGTTAGGTAGTGAAAATCTCATACCTTCAGCGCCAGCTGTTAACAACAATGAACCTGCTGATGCTGCCTGACCTATACAAATTGTCATTATTTTGGGAGAAATATATTGCATAGTATCATAAATTGCCAAACCTGACCAAACTATTCCACCTGGTGAGTTAATATAAAAAGATATTTCTTTATTTGGATTTTCTGATTCAAGGAATAGTAATTGTGCACAAATTAAACTTGCAATGTTATCGTCAATTGGTCCGGTTAAGAAAATAATTCTTTCCTTAAGCAATCTTGAATAAATATCATATGCTCTTTCTCCGCGAGAAGATTGCTCAACAACCATGGGTATTAAATTATTAGTTATTTTTTCTATATCTTTCATTATTTTTCCTTTTTAATTTCAAAAGTAATTTGCTCTAAATTTTCATATTCCTGTTTATCAATTATTTTTTTAATTATTTTTGCTGATGAAATAACATTTTCAATAACTTTTTCTTCTAAAATAGGTCCTCTGATAGTTTCTATAGCAGATGGATTTTTCTTAAAATATTCCATAATTTCTTTCTCTTGACCAGGATATTGAGATGTGTATGCCATCATTCCATTTGTTAATTCTTTTTCATCAACTGAAATTTTGTTTTGTTTTGCAATAAATTGTAAAAGTATAGCAAGTTTGACTCTTCTTTTAGAAATTTTTTCATATCTTTTTTTAAGTTGTCCTTCATTTAGTTTTTTATCATCCTCATCAAGTGAGTTATTTTCTTTTGCATGCTCAATCCTGTGCCATATATCATTAAACTCTTGATCTACAATACCTTGGGGTAAATCAAAATTATGCTCCCTATCTAAAATATCCATCAATTGTTTTTTTTCTATTTGTTTTAAGCCATTTTGATATTGTGATTTTAAGTTTTTTTCTAAATTATTTTTTAATTCTTCTTCGTTTTTTAAGTTATTTTTTTCAAGAAATTCTTTATCAACTACAAAAGGTGTGGGTTCTTCAATATTAAGAATTTCAATGTCAAACTCAACAATCTTTTCATTATCTAATTTTAAAGATTTTGATATGTCTAGTTTAATTTTATTTTTATCACCTTTCTTTAATTTCTGTTTCATTATTTTCGACCCCAACTCAGGCAAAATCTGTAATTCAGAGTCAATTATAATAGGTAAATTTTTTTGTTCTTTAAGAAATTGTGGAGTAGATGAGTCTTCTGATAATAAATTAATAAAAACTTTATCTGATTTCTTTATTTCTCTATTGTTTTTAATTGGAGAATATTTTTTTTGATTACTTAAAAACTCGTTGTAATTTTTTTCAACTAAAGATTTATTTAAATCAATTTCATATTTATTAACTTCAATCTTTTGAAAGTCTTTTAATTTTATTTCTGGCTCTAAGTTAATCTTAACCTCAACTTCAACTGGTTCATTTTTTTTATATTTTTTTAGATCTACTCTAGGCTGAATAAATGGTTTAAGATTATTTGTATCTAGCAAATCTTTAGTTTTATCTTGAACTAACTTTTCAATAGCTTCAGATAAAATATTGTCCTCATATTTTTTTCTTACTATATTAATAGGGGCTTTGCCCTTCCTAAAACCAGGTAAGGATACTGTGGGTAGCATTTCCTTTATTTTTGAGTCTATTATTATATTAACTTCATCATACGGTATTTCAACAGCAAACTCTTTGTAAAGAGTTCCTGATTTTATTTCCTTAATAGACATAAACTATCCCCCTTTAATGGTAGGGCGAAAAGGACTTGAACCTTCACCTCTCGCGAGACTAGGACCTAAACCTAGCGTGTCTACCAATTCCACCATCGCCCCATTAATCTGCCGCTTTTATGATGAATACGATAAAAAACAATAGAGAATTTAAAATATAAATGTTTTTTTATTATATTTGGGGCGAACGATGGGATTCGAACCCACGACATCGGCCACCACAAGGCCGCGCTCTAACCAACTGAGCTACGTTCGCCGTTGAATTAATAAATTTAAGTTTTATTAATAAAGTTTATTCGCTATACCAAAAAAATGAAAGTTTCAAAAAAAATTATCAATTTAGAGACAGAATCAGCTTTCGCAGTCCTTGCAAAAGCAAATAAATTAATTTCAGAGGGAAAAGATATAATAAACCTTGGTATAGGTCAGCCAGATTTTCCTACTCCAATAAATATTCAAGAAGCTGCAATAAAAGCAATTAGAGATGGTCATCATGGGTATACACCTTCTAATGGAATTCCTGAATTAAGAGAGGCTGTTTCTGAGCATATATATCTTGAATATAATCAACAGGTAAATCCAGAACAAATTTTAATTACTCCAGGTGGAAAACCAACAATTTTTTATTCAAGTTTAATTTTAGGTGAAGAAAAAAATGAAATTATATATCCTGATCCAGGTTTTCCTATTTATCGTTCAATGATAAATTTTAGTGGCGCGAAAGGTGTACCTCTCAATCTTTTTGAAGAAGATAATTTTGAAATTAATATAGAAAAACTTGAAGAACTAATTACAAAAAATACAAGTTTAATAATTATAAACAATCCTAACAACCCTACAGGATCATACATGAATAAACTAAAAATCAAAAAATTAGTTTCTATGTTAGAAAAATATCCAGATATTTTTATTTTATCGGATGAAATATATAGTAAAATTATTTTTGAGAATGAAAAAATGCCTTCTTTGTTAAATTATGAGTCATTAAAAGAAAGGTTAATTGTGCTTGAAGGCTGGAGCAAAACTTTTTGTATGACTGGTTGGAGGTTAGGTTGGAGTGTTTGGCCAAAAAAATTATATGAGCATGCTAATAAACTTTGTGTAAATGATCACTCTTGCCCAAGCGCTATATCTCAACATGCTGGTATTGAAGCACTAAAAGGACCGAAAGATACAATAAATAATATAAAAAAAGAATTTCATAACAGAAAAAATTTTATTTATTCAAAATTAAATGAATTAAAAAAAATAAGCTGTTTTGAGCCTGGTGGGGCATTTTATGCTTTTCCAAATGTTTCTAAGTCTGGACTAAATGGTCAGAAATTTTCAGATATTGCCCTTGAAGAAAAAGGTGTTGCGTTAGTTCCTGGTACAAGTTTTGGAGATAGTGCTGAAGATTTTGTAAGAATTAGTTATGCGAATTCAATGGAAAATTTAGAAGAAGCAATTTATAGACTTTCAACAATATGAAAAAAGTTGAAGCTATAATTAAACCTTTTAAATTATCATTAGTGAAGGAAGCTTTACATGAGGTAGGCATTTCTGGAATGACTGTTTCAGATGTAAAAGGCTTTGGTAGACAAAGAGGTTCAACTGGTGGAATTGATAAAGTTAAAGAATATGATGATGAATTTCTTGTTAAAATGAAATTAGAAGTAATTGTCGAAGATGAGGACGCTGAAAAAGTAACAGAAGCAATAAAAAAAGCCGCATATTCAGGAAAAATTGGTGATGGTAAAATATTCATTTACGATATAGGTAAAGTTATAAGAATAAGAACTGGCGAAAAAGACAGTGATGCTGTCTAAATTAACTTTACTTTTTTGATAAAATTAATAAAAGACTTTTAATCGTTCAATTTAAGATTTTCTTAAATCGGAAGTAGGTCTTTGACCGAAGGAACGCATGCAAAAGTTATAAATCGTTCAACCCTTTTGGGTCGGAAGTAAGCTTCAGCTGAAGGAACGCGGAAAAAAAGCAGATTTCATAACTAGAGCATGAATTGATTAATAAACTAATTTCAGTTGTTGAAATTAGTCAATGTTAGAACATGAGGTGTATATGAAATATAAATGCAAGACTGCTAAAGAATTATTAAAAAAAATTAAAAATGAAGAAATAAAAATGGTTGATCTTCGTTTCACAGACATGCCTGGATCAACACATCATATCTCAATTCCAATTAAATATTTAACTGAAGATTTATTTAAAGATGGTGTTGGTTTTGATGGCTCATCTGTTAGAGGATTTCAATCCATTGAAAATAGTGATATGGCAATGGTACCTGATGTAACCACCGCATACGTTGATCCATTTTATTCTGAAAAAACAATTGCATTTACTTGTGATGTTGTTGATCCAATTACTTATGAAAGTTATACGAGAGATCCTAGATATATTGCAAAAAAGGCAGAAAAATATCTTAAATCTTCTGGTATGGGTGATATAGCATATTTTGGCCCTGAAGCTGAATTTTTTGTATTTAATGATGTTAAGTATGACTCAGGTTCTAACTTTGCTTTTCATGAAGTAGACTCTACTGAAGGAGCTTGGAACACAGGAAAAGATGAAAATCCAAATTTAGGACACAAACCAAGACATAAAGGTGGGTATTTCCCATTACCTCCATCTGATAGTTTGCAAGATGTTAGAACTGAAATGGTTTTAACAATGGAGGATATCGGAATTAATGTTGAAGCTTCGCACCATGAAGTTGCAACTGGGGGACAGTGTGAGATTGATTTAGAATTCTCACCACTATTATCAATGGCTGATGATTTATTGAGATATAAATATGTTGTTAAAAATGTTGCTAAACTTCATGGTCTTACTGCAACATTTATGCCAAAACCACTTTTTGAAGATAATGGATCAGGCATGCATGTTCATTCTAGTATCTGGAAAAAAAATAAAACACTAATGTATAAAAAAGGTAACTACGCAGATTTAAGTGAATTTGCACTTTATTACATAGGTGGAATATTAAAACATGCTCCATCATTATTAGCTTTTTGTGCACCTACAACAAATTCTTATAAACGTTTGGTGCCAGGATTTGAAGCACCTGTAAATATTGCTTATTCTGCTGCTAATAGAACTGCATCTGTTAGAATACCTAAGAACTATACAGCTAGCCCTAAAGCAAAAAGAATTGAGTTTAGATGTCCAGACCCTTCTTCAAATCCTTATCTAGCATTTTCAGCGATATTAATGGCAGGTTTAGATGGTGTTAAAAATAAGATTAATCCAGGTAAACCTACGGATATAAATATATATGAAGCTCCAGCTAGTGTCTTAGAAAAAATTCCTTCAACACCTGGTTCTCTTGCTGAGTCTCTTGATGCTTTAGAAAAAGATCATAAATATTTGCTTAAGGGCGATGTATTTACTAAAGATAACATTGAAACTTATATTGCTTACAAAAGGGAAAATGAAGTTAGCCCAATGGATATAAGACCTCATCCACATGAGTTTAATCTTTATTATGATGTCTAAAAATTTATAAAATTTTTCACTAAATTAAATTGTAATTAAAAACCGTCTTTTATTTAGACGGTTTTTTTTATGTCATTTTTTCGATACTTTTGATAAAAAAAGTAATGGCTAAAAAAGCTACTTATTCAGCAAAAAATATAGAAGTTTTAGAGGGATTAGAACCTGTTAGAAAAAGACCAGGCATGTACATAGGAAGTACAAATGAACAAGGATTACATCACTTAGTAAATGAAGTGCTAGATAATAGCATAGATGAAGTCGTTGCAGGGTATGCAAGTGAGGTTTCTTTTCATTATAAAAAAGATGGATCAATTAAAATTAGAGATAATGGCAGAGGTATACCAATTGATTTTCATCCTAAATTTAAAAATAAAAGAGCTTTAGAAATAGTACTTTCTACACTTCACGCTGGAGGGAAATTTGATAATAATTCTTATAAGACATCGGGAGGATTGCACGGTGTTGGAATCTCCGTTGTAAATGCCCTAAGTTCTTCATTAGAGGTCAATGTACATAAGAATAGTAAAAAATATTCACAATTATATTCAAAAGGGAAACCTAAAACTAAAATTAAGATAACAAAATGTAAAAAAAATGAAAAAGGGACTGAAATAATCTTTACTCCTGATGAAAGTATTTTTGAGACAATCCAATTTTCACCAAAAAAATTATATGATTTTATAAAAATGAAGGCTGTACTTGTATCAAGAACAATTATCGATTTTAAAATTGATAAAGAATTAATAAATGATAACACTCCAAACTATGAAAAATTTTATTTTAAAAATGGAATTGCTGATTTTTCAGAAATAAAAAATAAGAATACTGCTAAATTATTTGATAAGCAATTTTCAATAATTAAAAATATAGATGATAATGAGAAATGTGAAATCTTCATAAGTTTTAATCAAAATGAAAAAGCTTCATTGATTTCATTCTGCAATACCATAGAAACACCTGATGGAGGGTCACATGAAAATGGTTTTAAAAATGGAATTTTAAAAGCCATAAAACTATATGGGCAAAAAAACCAAGTATCTAAAATTTCAAATATAAATATTAACGATTTAGCAGATTATTCAGACATAATTATTTCTATATTTATAAACGAACCTAGTTTTGAGGGGCAGACAAAAAAAAGAATTATTATGCCAAAGCTGCAAAAACGACTGGAATCAATAATTCAAAATGAATTTTTATTATGGCTAAATTCAAATAAGAAAATTACTAAAGCACTTATTGAAACCTTGGTTGAAAGATCCTTATTAAGAACAGATTTAACTAAAATAAAAGAACTAGAAAGAAAATCAATTAAAGAGCGTAATAAACTTCCAGGAAAACTGGTTGACTGTTCAAGTAAGCAAATTGAAGGCACTGAATTATTTATAGTTGAAGGTGACAGTGCAGGAGGTTCAGCCAAACAAGCTCGACATAGAGAGTTACAAGCTATATTGCCTTTAAGAGGAAAAATATTAAATGTCTTTAGTGTTAGTTTGTCAAAAATTGCTGATAATAATGAAATTCAAAATCTAATACAATCACTTGGATGTGGTATTGGTAAAAATTTTGATTTATCAAAATTAAGGTATGAAAAAATAATTTTAATGACCGATGCTGATGTTGATGGATCACACATTGCAACATTACTTATAACTTTCATTTATAAATACATGAGGCCTATAATTGATAATAATAGGTTATATTTAGCTATGCCTCCTCTTTTTAAAATACAGCATAAAGACAAAGTTTTTTTTGCATATGATGAACATGAAAAAGATAAAATTATTAAAAAAGAGTTTTCCAATAAAATGCATGTAGCCTTAAGTCGTTACAAAGGACTTGGCGAAATGCCAGCAGAACAACTTAAATCAACTACTATGAATCCAGAGAAAAGAAAATTGTTAAACGTAAATATCAATCAAGGGAAAAAAGAATTGAAGAAAACAGAAAATTTATTTGAATCTTTGATGGGTAAAAAAGCTGAATATAGATTTAAGTTTATTCAAGAAAATGCAAATTTTACTGATCAAATTGATATTTAATTATGAAAAGATATATCCTCTCAATTGATCAAGGTACAACTAGCTCAAGGGTTGTATTGTATGATGATAAATTTATAATCAAAAGTATTCAGCAAAAAGAATTGAAACAATTTTTTCCAAAAGATGGTTGGGTAGAACATGATGCCGAAGATATTTGGAATGATGTAAAAAAGTTAATACAATTAACAATAAAAAAAAATAAACTTAAATCAGCTCAGATTATTTCTATAGGTATTACAAATCAAAGAGAGACAACTGTCTTATGGAATAAATTAACAGGGAAACCATTAAATAAAGCAATTGTATGGCAAGATAGAAGAACAGCTGATTATTGCAAAAAACTAAAATTAAAAAAAAAAGATAAAATGATTCAGAAAATTACTGGATTAGTATTAGATCCATATTTCTCAGCAACAAAAATTAACTGGATATTAAATAATGTTCAAAAAAAGAAAAAAATCTTAAATAAAAATATTCTATTTGGAACCATTGATACTTGGCTACTTTGGAAACTCACTGAAGGCAGATCACATTTAACAGATATAACAAATGCTTCCAGGACAATGATCTATGATCCAAAAAAAGAGAGATGGTCTGAAGAACTTTTAAATTTATTTAATATAGATAAGAGCATGTTGCCCGATGTAAAAGAAAACTCTTATAATTTTGGAACAACTAAATTATTTGGTGGTAAAATTGAAATAGGTGGAATGGCGGGCGACCAACAAGCGGCTACAATAGGTCAAGCATGTTTTAATGCAGGTCAGTCAAAAAGCACTTATGGAACTGGGTGTTTTTTATTAATGAACATAGGAAATAAATTTAAAATATCTTCAAATAAACTTCTAACAACAGTAGCTTTTAAAATTAATGGAAAAAAGATGTTTTGTTATGAAGGCAGTATATTTGTTGCTGGATCAGCAATTCAATGGCTTAGAGATAATATGTTATTTTTTAAAGACTCAAAAGAAACTGATAAAATCTATTCTCAAGCCAATAGATATGAAGAAGTTATTGTTGTGCCTGCTCTTACAGGTTTGGGAGCTCCTCATTGGAAACCGAATACAAGAGGAGCAATATTTGGATTAACCAGAAATACATCACAGGCAGATATTATAAAGGCAACACTAGATAGCATCTCATTCCAAACATTAGACTTAATAGAATCAATGGAGCGAGATGCTAAAATTAAAATTACAGAAATAAGAGTTGATGGCGGAATGATAAATAATAAAAACTTTCTTCAAAGTTTATCAGATGTAACACAAGTAAAAATTATCAAACCAGAAAACATCGAAACCACATCTCTTGGCGCAGCTTATTTAGCAGGACTTAATTCAGGATTAATTAATAACATAAATGAAATAAAAAGATTTTGGAAAAAAAATAAAGAAGCTAAACCAAAAACAAATAAAATAGTTATGCAGAAAAGAATTAATAATTGGAAAAAAACTATTAAAAACTTGATATCACTTAATAATTAAATTGCTTGATCCAATTAGATAACTCTAAAGTGTGATTATTAATATTAGTTAAATCTTTATATTTTTTAAAATGTTGTTCTTGATGGTTATTCTTATAATTTGAAAAAAATTTTAATTCTTCATCAAAAAATTTTTTTTCAGAAAAAGCTTTTTCTTTCAATAATATGTCCTCTCTCTGTTTCATTAAACCAGCAATCCACAATGGATCAAATTCTGGATGATACTGTACTGCCCAAACACTTGAGTCATTTATATTAAAATCAATTGATTGAACTTTACTTTTTTCATTAGAAGCCAATATGGAAGCATTGGAGGGTAAATTTTCAGTATCATCATAATGCCAACAAAAAGCATCGAAAACTTTGTTTTTTCCTTTATACATTGGATGTTGCAAACCCTGATCATTAATTGTAATTTCTTTTGCTACTACAGCCTCTAACCCATTTGGATTTTTTCTAATCTTTCCCCCTGCAGCGGTTACTAAAACATGTAATCCCCAACAACTACCAAATATTTTATTTTTTTTTGTATAAAGACTTTTTGCAAGCTCAATCTGTTTTATTATTGATGGAGTCATGTCGTATATATTGAGTAAACTCCCTGTCCAAGCTATGCCATCAAAATCATCCAAACTAACTCCAAGAGGTAAATACTGATCTTTAATAGCGGGATGAACTACTAAAATATTTAAATTATTATTAGATAAATTCTCTAGAACATTTTTATATACTTCATACTGTGTATCCATACCCATTTTAGTATATCTTTCAGAGGCTTCCTTTTCATTACCATCTACTATAAGAATATTCATATTTGCTCTTTATTTTTTCTTCATATCATGAAATATAAAAAAAAATGAAAATTAAATTGGGAATAGCACCGATCGCATGGAGCAACGATGACATGCCAGAACTAGGAGGTGACACGCCTATTGAACAATGCTTAGAAGAAGCTTCTTTAGCAGGATTTACAGGCATAGAACTTGGTGGAAAATTTCCAAGAAATCCAGGAATTACAAATTTTTTACTCGATAAATATAATCTCAAAATGCCAGGTGGGTGGTATGGATCTCTCTTAAGAAATAGATCTGTTGAGGAGGAATGGTCCGCAATGCAAGATCATTTAAGCTTGCTCAAATTGGTTAATGCTGACGTATTTGTTTTTGCTGATGTGTCAGGATCAATTCAAGGTAATCAAACAAAAAAATTTCCAACCGTTTATATGATGAAGGTATTCCAATGTCATACCACGAACATATGGGAACAATTATACAAACAGAAAATGATGTTGATCGATTTATGGAACATACAAATGAAAATACTTTCCTTCTTTATGATACTGGTCATTTGCTTTTTGCTCAAGCAAACTATGAAAGAGTATTAAAAAACTATGTTCAAAAAATTAATCATGTACATTGCAAAGATATACGAAAAGATATTTTAGAAAATTCGCTCAAAAATGACCTTAGTTTTAGAGAATCTTTTTTAGATGGTGTTTTTACCGTTCCTGGAGATGGATGCATTGATTATAAGCCACTATTTAAAATTTTGTATGAAAATAATTATGAAAAATGGCTAATAATTGAAGCTGAGCAAGATCCAAAAAAAGCTAACCCATTTGAATATGCCAAAATCGGATATAATTACTTATCAAAAAGTTTAGCACATACAAATTATAAACATTAAATTACTATTATTGTATCAAAATAATATAAAGTTCAAAAATTAAGACTCTGATACCCTTAAGTGAGGATTATACTTCCATTCTAAATATTTAACAAATTGAACCATTAAAAAATTTAAAAATAAATATAAAATCCCTGCAGCTATAAATGCTTCCACTGGTGCAAATGTTTTTGCCATTATTTTTCTAGCAATACCAGTCATCTCCATATAAGTTGTAAGACTTACTAAAGATGTTGCCTTGACCATTAAAATTAATTCATTACCATAAGATGGCAAAACTTTTCTAAGTGCAATAGGTAAAATTACCTTTCTTAAAAGCATTAATTTATTAAATCCCAACGACAAACCAGACTCAATCTGTCCTTTTGTTACAGATTGTATACCACCTCTAAAAATTTCACTGCCATAAGCAACAGTATTTATAGTGAGTGCTAAAACACCACACCAAAATGGTTCTCTAAGCAAATACCACAAAAAACTTTCTCTAATATACACAATAGAACCTAATCCAAAGTAAATTAAATATATCTGAACTAGCAATGGAGTACCTCTAATAATGAAAATATAACTTGCAATAGTTTTAGAGATAAGTTTATTTTCTGAAACTCTTCCTATGGCAAATATTAGAGATAAAATAAAACCTACTGGAAGTGAAATAATCAATAACAATAATGTGTTATCTAATCCTAATAAAACTTCAACAAAATTTCTGAATAATAAAGATTGATTTAGGTTTTCTAAAATATATTCCATTAGTTATATCCTTTAGAATAATTTAATTCTAAAACTTTAAAAAATTTTCCAGAAAAAGTTGTAAGAAATAAATATAAAAATGCTGCTGTAACAAGAAAGGTTAATGGAGAATGCTCTACATTAGATGCAATTCTTGTTTGTCTCATTATTTCAACTAATCCAGTAACAGAAATTAAAGATGTATCTTTAAGTGTGATTTGCCATACATTACCAATTCCTGGTAAAGCATGCCTTAATATTTGAGGGCCTATTACTCTAAAAAAAATTTGTATTTTACTAAGTCCTAGCGCCTTAGCAGCTTCTACTTGTCCTTTATTGACCGCTAAGTAAGCAGCTCTGAGAACTTCACTTGAATAAGTAGCAGATATAAAAGCTATTGCAATTGTGCCAATTGTTAAAGCATTTAATTCAATATATCCATTGTAACCAAAAAGTTTAGCGACACTCATCACAACAGAGTTTCCTCCAAAAAAAATTAGATATATAACAAGCAATTCAGGCACGCCTCTTACAACAGTAGTATAAAAATTAGCAATTAAACGAGTAATTTTATTAGTAATTAGCTTAGCCCAAACTGTAATTATTGCTAAACATAAGCCAAGTCCCATTGATAAAATACTAACTGTAATTGTCATCAAGGTTGCAAATAAAAATTCATCACCCCACCCCAAATCACCAAATACTAATTTTTCAAATTTAAACATTAATAAATTTCATATCTTCAATGGTTTTAATAACTCTAGAAACCTTAATATCCTCTACTCTATTAGAATTAACCTCTGATGATGAAATAGTAATTAAATTTTTTATTCTTGGAGTAAATTTTTTTGCATCTTTTGGTCCAAACAATTTGATTAAAGGGCAATGATTTGTTGAAAGCATATGACTAACACCACTATCATTCGATATAGCAAATTTTAAAAATTTTGTTGATGTCATAATTATTTCAATATTACTATAATTGCTTAATAACAATTCATTTTCTAAAAATATTGCTTTTTTAAAATGCATTTTTAAAACTTCCTCATATTCTTTTTCGTTTGGGCCTAAGTAAAAAACCAATTTACAATCTTTAGTCTCTAAATATCTGCATAATGCAATATAATTCTGAATAGGCCAAATTTTATTCTTTTCACCGGCTCCAGGGGCTATACCAACATAATCTTGATTTGGTTTTAATATTTTTTTTAAACTCTCTTCTACTTTTTCATTTAGTGG
>CACJEE010000007.1 GCA_902592345.1 uncultured Alphaproteobacteria bacterium | reverse complement strand
ATAAAACTTATACCCTTCAAAATTATAATTTTTAGACATATGTTCTATTTCAAATTTATATTCATCAATATCTTTTGCAAAACATGCAGTTGACATAACTCCATTAACAATATGGCAATTTATATTATGTTCTTTAATTAAATTCTTTACTTCATCAACAGACTCAAGACCTAAATTCCATAATTCTTTAGCATGATTTAAGCCTAATGTTTTCTCAATAGTATATTGATCTTTTCTCATACCAATACCAAGTTGGCCGCCATTTCTTCCAGACGCTCCCCAACCTATTTGTCTAGCTTCACATAAAACTACTGAATATCCCTTTTTGCTTAAATTAAGAGCACTTGATATTCCAGTTAATCCCCCACCAATTACGCAAACATCAACATTAATATCTGAATTTAATTGATCTTTAGAATTTAAATTATCAATAGAGCTCCTATAAAAACTAATTTTTTCATTATCATGTTGTTCATAGGTTTGATTTTTGTTAAACATAAAAAATATATATGTCTTTATCGAATTTATTCCTCTAAACAAGAATAAGTACAATTAAATAATCCCTATGAAAGAAAAATTTGAAAAATGGCTGAATGATAACTCAATTACAGAAGTAGAATGTTTAGTTCCTGATTTAGGAGGAATTGCAAGAGGAAAAATTTTACCTACTAAAAAATTTATACAAGGTTTAGAGAATGATAGTCATCGACTGCCGCAATCAGTATTTATTCAAACAATTTCAGGTGGCTATGCAACTGAAGATGAAGAATTGCCTGTGGATGTCTATAACCCAACCGACATTGATGTTATTTTAAGGCCCGATTTTAATACAATTAGAAATGTTCCTTGGTATGAAGATCCTACTGCGCAAGTTATTTGTGATGCAGTTAATCTTAACGGAACTAACGTGATAAATTCCAGCAGATCAGTTTTAAAAAAAATATTAAAGTTATTTGATGATTTAGGTTATCAACCAGTTGTATCACCAGAGGTTGAGTTTTATTTAGTCAAACCCAACCCTGATGCTGATTATCCATTAGAAGTTCCTATAGGACAATCAGGAAGAGAGGAAACAGGAAAGCAAGCATTTGGTATTGATGCAGTTAATGAGTTTGATAATTTATTTGAAGATGTATATAATTTTTGTGAGCAACAAAATATTGAAATAGATACAATCAATCATGAAAGTGGATCTGCTCAAATGGAAATTAATTTTCAACATGGCGATCCCTTAGAATTAGCTGACCAAGTTTTCTTATTTAAAAGAACTTTAAGGCAAGCTGCTATAAAACATAAATTGTATGCTACATTCATGGCAAAACCTATGGAAAATCAACCTGGCAGCTCTTTACACTTACATCAATCTTTAATTGGGAAAAAAAATAAAAAAAATATTTTCTTTAGCAAAACAAGTACAGTTTCAAATTTAATGAAGAATTATATTGCAGGTCTTCAAACTTATACACCAATCCTTATGCCAATTCATGCACCTAATATTAACTCATACAGAAGGTTATATGCAACATGGGATGCACCGAGAAATACTAATTGGGGGTTAGGTAATAGATCTTGTGGCTTTAGAATTCCTTCTAATGAAGAACATAGTATGAGAATTGAAAATAGAATATCAGGAGCGGACACAAATCCTTACTTAGTTTTTGCTGCTAATTTAGCCGCGGGTTATTTAGGTATAAAAAATAAACTTAAGCCCACTCCTGAAACAAAAAAAAGTGTCTTTGGTAAAGATAAAAGTACGTTACCTAAAAATGTTGAAGAAGCAATTTCATTCTTTGAAAATGATGAACAAATTAATGAAGTATTTAATCAGAAATTTATTAGAACAATAGCTGCAATTAGAAGAGTAGAAAATCAAGCATACTTAAAAGTAATTAGTTCTTGGGAAAGAGAATATCTACTTCTTAATGTTTAGCTAATACTATTTTCTAAGTGTCTTAGATACCAAGATTTAAACTTCTCTAATCCTTTTTCCATTTTGGATAAAGGTCCAGGTACATATTTTTTTGACAGTACACCTTTTTGATTATCTTCAATTATTCGTTTATCAGCTATTGTTGTAACATCCCACATCCATTTCATTTCTTGAAGGTTGTAATCTTTTCCTTCTTCTGCATCCTTATGCACTAACCACATTAATTCTACCTGAGTATATAATGGGTTCACCGGAATAAATGTAAAGAGAGTAGCAAAATCATTGCACATAAGAAGACTATTAAATGGAGAAGTTCCAACAGATGTATAACCACAATCATAATCTTTAAAATTACCCATTAAGATAGAAGCAGGTTTTCCTGATTTTGTTTCTGTAAACATACCTTCTTTCAATGGTGTTCTTTCAGCACTTCTAGAATAATCATTAAATTCTCTCTCTGAATATTCACCAGTAAGATGACCCATTTTTTCTACTTTTTTATTCCAATCATTTAAAACCTTATCGAATTTATCAGATGAAGGTCCCGTATTACTTCCCGCACCATAAGCTATAATATAATCTTTATCATGTACCTGACAGTATTCTGGGTGAGATGGCTGACAATGATAGCATTCATGAAAATTATCGAGAGTAAGTTTCCAATTCCCATTTGTAGGATAATACTGTCTGTGAGCAATTTTGGCATCTGCAAGTCCATGAAATTCTATAAATTTTTTAGTTGGAGCAATAAATTCTTCAAAATCATTTGGGTTTTCAGATAAATTAATAAATATTAAACCTTCAAATATTTTTGAATGACATTTATGTAAATGCCATTCATCTTTATTAAAACCTTTTTCCATGAGTCTAGCACCTCTTAAAGACCCATCTAAATTGTATGACCAAGCATGATAAGGGCAAGTTAGAACTTTTGCATTACCTTCGTTTTCTAAACATATTTGAGAGCCACGATGACGGCAAACATTGTAGTGAGCATGTACTGAATCATCATTATCACGAATAATAATTATTGATTCTTTTCCAATATTAAAAAGAAAATAATCACCGTGATTTGGTATCCTTGAAATATGACCAACAAAAACCCATTGTTTAGAAAAAATATTTTTAATATCTAAATCAAAAATATCCTGATTTACATAAAATTCCTGGTCTAGAGAAAAATTAAGTTTTTGCTTGTGAATTAAGTTTTTTAGATCAGCATTATTCATATCTATTATATAATATTGATTGAATAAGCATTCAATGAAATTTATACTAACTTATGGCTAACTTATATCACGATGACATTTATAAATTTGAAAATCCTGTAAATAGTTACTGGGAATCTACAGTAGACACAAAAGATAAATATAAAACTTTAGATAAAGACATTAATACAAATATAGCGGTAATTGGTGGAGGATATACTGGATTGTCATGCGCATTATCATTAGCAAAGAAATATAATGAGGATGTAGTATTACTTGAGGCAGGTCATATTGGCTGGGGTTCTTCAGGAAGAAATGCAGGATTTTGCTGTATTCCTCCAGCAAAAATGTCTGTTAAAAAAATGTTTAATAAATATGGAAAAAATGAAACAAAAAAATTTTTTCAAAACACTATTGAGGGTTCAAATTTTACAAAAAATATAATTCAAGAATACGATATAGATTGTGATTTAACAGGTGATAGTAACTATGAAGTAGCTCCTCATCCAAGTTATTTTGAAGGGATAAAAGAAGAAGCTGCAACCTACAAAAAAGAATTTGGTATTGAAACAAAAGTTTTTTCTAAAGAAGAGTTTAATGAAATTGGTCACGGTGGTAATGAGCAATTTGGAGCTATGTCTTATAAACCTGGGTTTGCTATTAATCCTTTAAAATTTTTACTAGGTATTGCCAATGTTGCCAATAATTCAGGAGTTAAAATTTTTCAAAAAAGTAAAGTTACAAAAATTGAAAAGTTTAAAGGAAAGTTCAAAATAATTTCAAATGGAAGCATTGTAAAAGCCAATAAAATTGTTATGGCAACTAACGGTTTTTATAAAGATGATATCTTTCCAAAACTAAATAATATGATTTTGCCAGTAATATCAAATATTATTATTACAAGACCACTTACAAGTGAAGAAATTAAATCTCATAATTTTATTACAAACAATCCAGTCCTAAATATAAGAAATCTTCTTTTTTATTATAGGTTATTAAAGGATAATAGATTTTTATTTGGAGCAAGAGGTGATTTGATTGGCAGTGAAGAATCTTCATTAGAGAAATCTAAAAATATGGAGCAACAAATGAAAAAGGTTTTTCCTAAGTGGAATAATGTTAATATTGATTTTCATTGGAGAGGGCTTGTTGCAGTAACAAATAAATTTTCACCTTCAATTGGGAAAATTGAAGATGATGAAATTTATTATAGTTTTGGTTATCAGGCAAATGGAGTTAACACAGCACCATGGTCAGGTAATGAACTTGCAAAATTAATTGTATCAAACAGTAAAGATTTGAATATATCAAAACTTTATAAAGGGCTACCAAGTAAATTTCCCTTTCCTAAATTAAGATTATTTTACTTAAGACTAGCCTTAGCTTATTACAAATATATGGATAAATATTAATGATAAAAATAATTTGTTTAACTTTATTTTTTTCATTAATTTTTTTGGGAGCTTGTAGTGATTTACAAAGCAAAAAAGGAAAAAAAGGTGATTTTTCATTTAGAAAATGCACAAACTGTAATGTAACTGATTGAATGTCATATCCTCAACAATATAATTTTTTCATGCCCCCAGAATGGAATCCTCATGAATGTTGTTGGATGCAATGGCCTCATGAGTTTAAAGATAAAAATTCATATAAAGAAATTGAAAGTTGGTCTCATTTTGATTTTGAAAAAGGAAGATACAAATGGGCTGAAGTTTCAAAAGCAATATCAAAGTTTGAAAAAGTAAATATGATTGTCCACCCGGAGGATATCGAAATAGCAAAAAAACTCCTTCATAATTCAGTTAATATTTATGAATTTAAAAATGATGATTGTTGGGCAAGAGATTCCGGGGCTACATTTTTAATCAATGATCAGAATAAATTAGGAGGTGTTGATTGGGAGTTTAATGGATGGGGAAAATTTTCACCACATGACTCTGATAATAAAATTGCTAAATTTATGATAGAAAAAAGTTCTGCAACATATTTTAAATCACAAATGGTACTAGAAGGTGGGTCCATACACGTTGATGGTACGGGCACACTAATCACAACTGAGCAATGCTTATTAAATAAAAACAGAAATCCTAATTTATCAAAGGAGGAAATAGAGGATAACATAAAAAAATATTTGAATATTAAAAAAATTATTTGGCTTAAACACGGTACAGATGAGGGCACTGATGGACATATTGATAATATTGCTTGTTTTGTTGATCAATCAAAAGTTCTAGCCTTATCTTGTAATGATAGACAGGATCCTTTTTTTGAAAAAATTAATGAAAATTTAGAAATATTAAGAACATCTAAAGATGCTAATGGTCGTCCATTAGAAGTTATAGAAATTGAAATGTCTTATAAAAGACTAATACCAAACGATGATGAGCCAAGTTCTTATATTAACTTTTATATAGCAAATAATGGAATAGTAATGCCTAGTTTTGATGATGAAAAAGCTGATAAAAATGCTCAGAGTATTATTCAATCAGTTTTTCCTAAAAGGAAAGTTTTAGTAATTAATGGTATAGATATATCTCTTGGTGGTGGAAATATTCATTGCATAACCCAACAACAACCATTAAGCATTCAACAATGAATTTGTTTAAAAAATCAAAAAAACACTACATTGATGCTGATGAAACTTATTTTCAACATATGTTTGTAGCTCAAAATATATCATTTCAATTACTTAAAGCTTCAATGATGGCATTTATTCACTCTTTAATACCGGGTCTGTTTCAAACTAATGCAAGCAAAAAAATTATAAGTTTAAATAATTACTTAGAAGAGAAAAAGAGAATAAAAAATGAAAATTAAAGTAGCAGCCACTCAAATGACTTGTGATTGGGAAATTGAAAATAATATAAAAAAATCTATCCATTTAATTGAAAAAGCAGCTGAACAAGGAGCAAATATAATTTTATTACAAGAGCTCTTTCAAACTCCTTATTTTTGTATTCAATATGATGAAGAAATATTCAAATTAGCCCAACCTTTTGAAAATAATCCCTTAATAAATAAAATGAGTGATGTTGCAAAAAAACATAAAGTTGTTTTGCCTATAAGTTTTTTTGAAAAAGATAATAATGCATATTTTAATTCTATAGCGGTTATTGATGCTGATGGTAAAATACTGGGTAAATACAGAAAGTCACACATACCTGATGGTGCTGGATATCTTGAAAAGTACTATTTTAATCCAGGTGATACAGGTTTTAAAATTTGGAGTACAGCTTATGGTAAAATAGGTATTGGAATTTGTTGGGATCAATGGTTTCCTGAAGCTGCTAGAATAATGGCTTTAAAAGGAGCAGAAGTTTTGTTTTATCCGACAGCTATTGGAGATGAAATCATGAGCACTTATGACAGCTCTGATGCATGGCAGACTGTAATGCAGGGTCATGCAGCAGCAAACATCATGCCTATTGTTGCATCAAATAGAATTGGCTCAGAGTCAGTAAAAGGTCAGGTTAACGGATTTTATGGAAGATCTTTTATTTGCAACAGATCTGGTAAAATAATTGCTGAAGCTTCAAAGGACAAGGAAGAAGTTATACTAGCTGAAATAGATACTGAAGAAAATCATTTATTTAGAAGAAATTGGGGACTTTTTAGAGATAGAAGACCTGAGCTTTACAAAGAAATACTTAGTCTTAATGGAGAAACTAAAGATTAAGATACCATTTTAATTCTATGTTTGAAATTTCTGAATTAAAAGACTCCTGCTCTTTCCTTTTTAAATCAACATAAATTTTTACATACTCTTTTGTCAGATATTTGCTCATTACTTTTGAGCGCTCTAATTTAGATAGTGCTTCACTTATGTTTAAAGGCATCTCTTTGTCTGGATTATCACAAGCATTATCTGTTCTAGGCTTATCTGGCATTATTTTATTTTTAAAACCATACATAATGCCTGATAAAATAGAAGATAATACCAAATAGGGGTTAGCCTCTGCTCCAGCTACTCTATGTTCAATCCTTGTTGCATCTTCATTACTAACTGGAATCCTAAAAGCAACAGATCTGTTATTTGGACCCCAACTTGAATTTACTGGAACAAATTGATCAGGTAAAAATCTTCTATATGAATTAATATTTGGGGCAAATATAGCCATAGATTCATACATTGTTTTCTGAAGCCCTCCAATGGCATTAAGTAAATATTTATTTTTTAATTTGTTTTTAGAAAAAACATTTTTATAATTTTTATCATATAAACTTAAATGCAAATGCATACCACTGCCGGCTTCATTTAAATAAGGTTTTGAAAGAAAGGTTGCCTCATAACCATGTTTGATAGCTGTTTCTTTTACAAGTCTTCTTAATAAAACTGAGTCATCTGCTGCTTTTAATAAATCAACAGTACTATTAAGGTTAATTTCAAATTGTCCAGGGGCAAATTCAGAAGATGCTGTTGATGCTGGTATATTTTGAATTTTACAAAACTTATTTATTTCTTCTAAAAAATCATAGAAATCATCAAGCTCACTCATTCCATAAACTTGCGTTCCTTCAGTCTGCCTTTTATTTCTCTTTGAAGTTGGAGGTGTTGGGTTTTCATCAAGTTTATTTCTTCTTTTAATTAAATAAAATTCTAATTCAAAAGCAACTCTTGGATAAAGTTTTAATTTTGCAAAATCATCCCAAACTTTAGCTAAAACATTTCTTGGATCCATGATAGAAGAATAACGAGACTCATCTTGAATTGTAATTAATACTTGAGCAATACTATCTTTGTGCCATGGAATTAAAGATAGGGTATTTTTTACTGGATAATAATTCGCATCAGGATCACCATCTGTAAAACCCCTTCCTTCTGCATCTGGACAATAACCTGAGGTATCAAGTAAAAAAGTTGAATAACAAAATTGAACTCCAGATTTAAAAATTTTATCTGCATCAGAAATTGGAATTCTTTTACCTCTAATTATGCCTGATAAATCGCCTAAAATCACATCAAGATATTTAATTTTTTTATTTTGTTTTAAAAAGTAGCTGAACTCTTCAATGCTTGCTAACTCCACTTTTTTGTATTTTGATTTCATAAAATAAATTTAACTAAGCATTTTAGGGCATAAATGAAAGTTAATTTATATAATTTTTAAAAAAAGTGTTGAAAAAAGGCAATTTATTTGTTGTTATGAATATATAATTTGGAAGGAAAAATTTATGCCTAAATACGATTTATCAAAACGAATTGTAAATGGTGAGCTAACAAGAAGACAAATGTTAAAAGGTCTTGGTGCAGCTGGTGTTCTATCTACAACAATACCTCTATTACCAAAAACTGCATTTGCTAAACAACAAGCTCAACTATTTACTTGGGGTGGTTACGATGATCCTGGTCTATATTCTGGTTATATTGAGAAGCATGGAGGTGATCCTGAATATTCTATTTTTGGAGATGCCGAAGAGGGACTACAAAAACTACGTTCAGGATATGTAGTTGATCTTGCTCATCCATGTCACTCAGATCCACCAAGATGGAATAGAGCTGGAGTAATTCAACCTCTTGATACTAGCAGATTAAGTAACTGGAATGATTTATTTCCAGAGTTAATAAATATGAGTACAATAAACTTTGATGGTAACTATTGGATGGCGCCAGTTGATTGGGGTGATACATCTATCGTTTATAATCCTGATAAAGTTGATTGGGTAAAACCAGGAGAAGAAAGTTTTAGTCTTTTATGGGATGAAAGAATGAAAGGTAAATTTGCCATAATGGACTCTGCAGCAGACTCTTGGTATGTTTATGCAATTGCTCTTGGGCTTGATGTTAAGAAAATGGAAAATATCACAAAAGCTGATGTTGATATGGTTTATGAAAAAGCCGCAGGTTGGAGAGGTAATGTAAAAATGTTTACAACTGATACTGCAACCATGGAACAAGCGCTTATGGATGAAGAAGTATGGGCTGCTTTATGTTGGAATGAATCATCTTGGAATTCAGGTTATCCTATGATGAGTCCAAAAGAAGGTACTCTTACTTGGTCGTGTGGTTTAGTTTTGCATAAAGATGCACCAAATCTTGATCTTGCATATGATTTAATTGATGCAGCAATAAGTGCTGAATCTTCGGCTTATATGTTGAGTGAATGGGGATATGGGCACTCTAATAAAAAGGGTTTTGATACAATAAGTAAAGAAGCACTTGCTGAAAGAGGTGTTGCTCAAGATCCAATTACACATCTTGCTAATGGTAATTTTAATAATAGTCCTAGTGATGAAGTTAATGACTACATCGAACAAAAATGGGCTGAGTATACTATTGGAGGCTAACAAATATTAAACCCGCTCTTAAGAGCGGGTTTTTTTAATCCTTTATAATTTTTAAATTATTAGAACTAAAATTCACAAAACAATTATCATTCTCACTAAAAGGCTCTTTGGTTTCATTTTTTGATACCATTAAAATTTTATCAGAGTTATTTAATTGCACATAAAAATAAGTGCTTTCTCCATAGAATGATATATTTTTAACATTACCTTGAAAATTATAGTCATAGTTGGAGTCACTTATTTTGGAAATTGTTATTTCCTCAGGTCTAATAGCAATATTAATTCTATCATTTTCAATTATTTGTTGATAATTTTTTAACTGAATTGAGCCAAAACAATCTACTTCAATTAAAAGATTTTCATTTGAAACACTTTTAATTTTGGCTCCCAATATATTAATATTGCCAATAAATTGAGAAACAAATTTATTTTTAGGATTATGATAAATTTCTTTTGGTGGAGATACTTGGAGAATATTACCTTCATCCATAACGGCTATTCTATCAGACATAGTCATTGCCTCTTCTTGGTCGTGGGTAACAAAAATAAAAGTAATACCTAAGCTTTTTTGCAAATTTCTTAATTCAATTTGCATCTCTTCTCTTAATTTTTTATCAAGAGCACCAAGTGGTTCATCAAGAAGTAGCACCTTTGGTTGTTTGACTAAAGCTCTTGCAAGTGCAATCCTTTGTCTTTGCCCTCCTGATAACTGATTTGAGTATCTATTTTCATAACCTTCTAGTTGAACCATCTTCAGAGCATTTTCTACTCTTTGTTGCATTTCATCTTTACTTAAATTTTCTTTTCTTAATCCAAACTCAATATTTCTTTGAACATTAATATGTGGAAAAATTGCATAATTTTGAAATACCATATTTGAGGGACGAAGGTTTGGTGGGAGAGATGTTACATTGGTATCATCAAAAAAAACTTCACCTTCTGAGGGATATTCAAAACCAGCTAATATTCTTAGTAAAGTTGTTTTGCCACATCCAGAAGGTCCAAGAAGTGAAAAAAATTCACCCTCTTCTACTTCAAGGTTAATATTTTTTAAAACTTCAACATCTCCGAAACTTTTGGATAAATTTTTAATTTTTATGTAATTTTTAATGCTCATAATTTCAAATACCTATACTGAAATCTTTTTTCTTACCTTGTCCAAGATTTCTTAACCAATAAGCTGTCATAACAATTAATGAAGTGACTATAATAATTATAGCGCCTAAAGCCAATATATGAGGGAATTTTTTTGGAAATCTTAATTGGCTCCACATATATATTGGAAGTGTCTGGTCACTAGAGCTTAAAAAGAAAGCTAATATAAACTCATCAAATGAGATAACGAATGCTAAAAGTAATGAAGCAATTATACCTGGCAGTAATAATGGGAAAGTAACTCTCCAAAAGGTCCAAAAAGAATTTTCACCTAAATCCATTGAGGCCTCCTCTAAACTTTTATCAAAGCCTTCCATTCTTGATATTAAAATTAGCATGCAAAAAGGAGTACAAAAAAGAATATGGGAAATTGTAACAGGTATTAAACCCAGTTTTAATCCCATACTAGTCCATATAACTATCAAAGCTACTGCAATTATTATTTCAGGAATTATGAATGGTAAAAGTATTGCTCCATAAGATAGTCCATGGAATTTAACTTTGTATCTTGTAAATGCTTTAGCTGCAAATAAGGCTATAAATGTACTTACTACTGAAGCAATAATGCCTACTTTAATGCTATTAAACAGGGCTTGGTGAAGTCTACTTTTATTCCACATTTGTATATACCAATCAAAAGTAAACCCTTTCAAAGGAAACACCATGTGAAATGAGTCATTAAAAGAGAAAATTGGCAATAAAAGAACAGGGATATACAAAAAAGCAAAGTAAAAAACACAATAGATAAAAAGTGTGTTGTTCTTATTATACATTAAGACATCCTCATTGAAACTTTTTTAGTAATGTAAGTAACCAAAGCAGCAATTAAGCACACAGTTGTAAGCATTAATACAGCCGAAGCTGCACCTAAAGGAAAATTGTTGGCTCTTCCAAATAAACTTTGAATCATATTAGATAACATTCGGCCGTCAGTCCCTCCAACTAACTGGGGCGTCACATAATCTCCTACTGTTGGTATAAAAATAATTAATATTGCTCCAATAACTCCCGGTAAAGACAATGGAAAAGTAACTCTCCAAAAGGTTTCAAATTTTGTATTACCAAGATCATAAGATGCTTCCAAAAGTGACTTATCAATTTTATCAAGAGATACATATAAAGGTAAAATAGCAAAGGCTGCCCATGCATGAGATAAAGTTATTATTACAGCTGCTTGGTTGTATAATAAAAAACCAAGAGGTTCATCAATCATTCCAGTTCCCATTAAAGCAGAATTAATTACACCTTTATTTCCTAAGATGACTCTCCATGAAAAAACTCTTAATAAATAACTTGTCCAAAAAGGAAGTGTCATTAACACTATCCAAAGCATTTTATTTTTTTTAACATAAAAGGCGATGTAATAAGCTAAAGGATAGGTAGTTACTAAAGTCAAAAGTGTAACAAAAAATGATATCTTGACTGAACGAAATAAAAGCATTGAAAAAATTGGTTTTGAAAAAAAATCTTCATATCTACCTGTTGTAAAAGTTCTATCAATTTCAATCATAGAGATCTGCGTGTTAAAACTTGTAAAAATCATGACAATCATTGGTGCGGCCATAGCAAAAATAACTAAAATTAATGCAGGACTTAAAAGAGTATAGGCTTTAGCCTGATCACTTCTGAAATATATATTTTGTATGGTTGAATTCATATTAAATTAAATTTTCTAAACCTCTTTTATAAAGTGAATTTGCTATAATGATACGTTGAATTTCACTTGTTCCTTCCCAAATTCTATCCGCTCTTAATTCTCTAAAAAAACGTTCAGCCACATTTTCTCTCATATAACCTCTTCCTCCAAAAATCTGTACTGAACGATCAGCCACTCGGTTTGCCATTTCTGATGCATAAAGCTTAATCATTGAACATTTAGCATGTAAAATTTTTACATCTTGATTATTGTCATGTTCTTTACAAATCTCGTATAATAAAAGTCTAGTGGCCGCTAGTTCAGTTACACTATCTGCTAACATGGATTGAATTAATTGATAATCTTTAATCTTACTTCCACCAGACTCTCTTATTTTAGTAAACTGTGTTACTTCAGAGATTAATCTTTCAGCAGCACCACAGCATCTAGCGGCTATACCTAATCTTTCATGTCTAAACCATGCATGTGTGTAAGACATTCCATCATCTTCTTTACCTATGATGTGGCTTATAGGTATTTTAACATTATTAAATTTATAAATTGAATGGTGATGCGCAAATGTATGACTAAATGCAGGTGAGTCCACTAACTCTATACCTTTCTCATTAATATCAACAATAAATAACGCATGATTATTTTTATTTTTTCCAGATTTAAGCCTTGCCTGTAAAAAAAAGAAATCAGCTTTGTTTGCACTTGTTACATACCACTTTTCACCATTAATAACATATTGATCTCCAACTAACTCAGCCGTGGCTTGTATAGATCCATTTACATCAGAACCTGATCCTTTTTCAGTAATTGCGTAACATTCTTTCTTTGTTCCATTCATTAAGGGTTTTAAATATTCTTTTTTTTGATAATCTGAAAAAACTTCTTCCATCCAATCTTGAGCTTCAGAAAAACACCAGCACAAAGCATTCGTTACCCTTCCAAGTTGCTCCCAGATGATCATTTGCTCAAACATTGAAAGTCCTAAACCGCCCTCTTTTTTTGAAATACCCATTCCTGGTAGTCCAAATTTAATTGCTAATTGTTGATGTTTCTTTTCTATTTCACTTGGAATATTTCCTTCATTTTTTTCAGCGTAAATTTCCCAAGGAATAAGCTCAGTATCTACAAATTTTCTTATTTTTTTTTGCCACTCCAATGAATCTTTAGTCATTCCACTATACATTTTTTATTCCTTTAAATTGTTTTGGGAAATGTGATTTTAAATAATCTAGACAAATTCTTTTGGATTCTTTTCTATTATATTTCATTGGTTCATCTAATTGATTTAACCATAGTCCCATAATTAAAGCATGAAAAGCAATAGCTAAGTTTTTTTTAGATAAATTATTTTTTTCTTTTTTAATTAATTCTTCAAATATATCCTCTGTAACATTTTGATAATATAAATCTCTTTCTCTGCAAATTTGACGATATGCAGGCTTAAATTTTGTTTCACTTAAAAAAGTAAACCAAACAGATAACTTTTCAGGTGAACAAATTTTTGGACTAAAATCATTATTAATCATATTTACTAATTTCATGATTGGATCATTTTCTGATTTTTTAATGTATTTATCAAACGATTTTAAATATTCATTTGATATAAATTTTAACGTTTCAATTAATAAGATTTCTTTACTTTTAAAATGAAAATTAACAATACCTTGAGATAAGCCTGCTCCACTTGAAACATCATGCATTGTTAACTCATTAATTCCTTTTTTTGATAAATTTTTAATTGTTGAAGAAATAAGTTTTAAATTACTACTTTTCTTATTTGCTAGTCTCTGATTTCTATTATTCATTTTATGTTCAAAAAAAGAATATTTTTTCATAAAATCGTTAATTTTACAAGAAATTTGGTTGAATGCTCATTCAAAGAAATATAAGAAAATAAAATGTCAAAATCAATTTATGATGTAGCTATCATTGGTGGAGGTCATAATGGGCTTACCACAGCATGTTATTTGGCAAAAGCTGGCCTAAAAGTAGTAGTGGTAGAGAAACAAAGCTATGTTGGTGGAGCAGCTGTTAGTCGTGAAATACATCCGGGATGGACATATTCAAATTGCTCCTATGTATGTAGCTTATTACGTCCCGAGATTTTTAGAGATCTTGAATTATCAAAATATGGCCTTCAAATTATTCCTTATGAAGGAAGTGCATCAATGCTTGATGATGGAAGATACTACGCCCACTATAATGATCATGACTTAACTTATCGTTCAATAGCTCAATTTTCCAAAAAAGATGCAGAGGCTTACGATAGGTTTGGGAAAGATGTTATGAGACAATGTAAAATAATAAAACCTCTTTTAAAAATGACACCTCCAGATCCTACGTCATTTGCGCCCAAAGATATAATGGGATTATTTGATTTTGCAAAATTTTTTGCAGCAAAAGATGAGCTAGGTGGTTTAGGAGAAAAAGAGATTTATGATACCATTCGTTTTTGGACTATGAGTGTAAGAGATTATTTAGAGGAGTATTTTGAATCTGATATTGTAAAAGCACATCTTGCTGGTTCTGCAATTATAGGTACTGCATTAGGCCCCTACTCTCCTGGATCTGCTTATGTCCTATTACATCATTATATGGGTGAGGTTGATGGTACAGTTGGTGCTTGGGGATACTCAAGAGGAGGAATGGGATCTATAACAAAAGCAATGGCAGCTTCTTTAGAGGCCAGTGGTGGTGAGATAAAAGCAGGTTCGCCAGTTAATGAAATTTTAATTAAAAATAATAAAAGTTATGGGATGGTTCTAGAAAATGGAGATGAAATTTATGCAAATAAAATTGTTTCCAATCTTGATGTAAAAAGAACTTTTCTTAAAGTGGTTGAGAAAAAAGAATTACCAGAAGATTTTTATAATGCAGTAAAGAAATTTAAAATTAGAGGTTCATCAGGAAAGTTAAATATAGCATTAGATGATCTGCCAATTTGGAAAAGTATTCCTGAAGGAGATCCAGCAGGAACAGGAGATCTTCATATTACACAAAGTATAGAAGAGATGGAGGGCGCTTATGATGATTGGAAAGATGGTAGGTGGTCATCCTTGCCTTATGTAGACATGTGTATTCCAAGTATTAATGACCCTACTATGGCTCCTCAAGGAAAACATTATATGTCTGTATTTGTACAATATGTGCCTTACAACTTAGCTGATGGAGGATGGACAGAAGAAAAAAGATTAGAATTTGGTAAACATGTTATGAGTAGGATAGGAAACTATTCAACAAATTTTAACGATATAATTAATCATGCAGAAATAAGAACACCAAAAGAATTAGAGCAAGAAGTAGGTTTAACTGAAGGTAATATATTCCAAGGGGAACTTACTATGGATCAATTAATGTTTAATAGACCAATCCCAGGCTATGCTCAGTATAAAACCCCAATTAAAAATCTATACATGTGTGGGTCTAGCACTCATCCAGGCGGAGGAGTAATGGGTGCTCCTGGAGCTAATGCAGCGAGAGAAATTTTAATAGATTTAAAAAAACAGATTAACACACATTATATATGAAAAAATTTGATGTTATAATTATAGGTGGTGGGCATAATGGTTTAGTCGCAGCATGTGTTTTATCAAAAAAAGGAAAAAAAGTTCTAGTAATAGAAAAGAATGAAAAATTAGGTGGTCTTGCTAACTATGCTGAAACGTTGAGTTATATTTCTAAAGAAGTAATAGATGAACTAAATATTAAATTTGAAAAAAATGTAAGTGAAAATTTTGTTTCTGCTTTATCTGAAGATTTAAATCATACTGTACTTAAGATAAATGATAGTAAAAATATTGAATTTTTACAAACTAGTGCAAGTAATTCTGATCAAAAAAATTTTATCAACTTAATTAATAAATATAATTTATTTGCCAGAACCTTGAGGTCATTCATGTTTAAAAGACCCCCAAGAGTTAAATCAGGTTCAAAATCTGATATTTGGCAATTATTTTCTATGGGTTTTAAGGTTAGACGTCTTGGTAAAAAAAACATGCGGGAATTATTACGTGTGATTGGCTTAAATATTGCAGATGATTTAGAGGATAATATAGAAAGCAACACTTTGAAGGGATTAATGTCTAATGAGGCTGTTATTGGAACAAATCTTGGTGCAAGATCTCCTGGCTCTATACTAAACTTATTGTATAACCAAGCTACAAATAATTCATTATTTAGAATTAATAAATTCAATACAAACTCTTTCTTAAATATTATTGAGAACATTTGTAAAAAAAATAATGTTGAAATTCAAACTAATAAGACGGTAGAAAAAATTAATATTTTAAATCAAAATGTTAATTCAGTTTTGCTTAATACAGGAGAAGTAATTGAAGCATCTGCAATAATCTCAAATACAGACCCCAAAACTACATATTTAGAATTAGTTGGAGCCGCTAATTTTGATACAGACTTCATTAGAAGAACTAAAAATTATCGTACCAAAGGTACAGTGGCAAAAGTTAATATTGAATTTGAAAGTGAGATAAAAATTAAAAATTTAGACTCAAGTTATTCATCCGGTAAATTTGTTTATGCTCCAGATATAAAATATATTGAACACGCTTTTAATGACAATAAATATAATAAATTATCATTAAATCCTTGTTTAGAATTTTACATTAATAAAAATCAATTATCTGCTAATGTCTACTTTATACCTTATTTAACCAACTCTTCGCATGATAAAGAAAAAATATTATCAAATGTTAAATTGATTTTGGAAAAATTTATTGAGGAAAATCAAATTATTTCTTCGATAATTGAAACACCTAATGATATTGAAAATAAATATAATATATGCGGTGGTCACTGGAGTCATGGCGATATGGAAATAGATCAGCTATTAATGATGCGTCCATTTTATGGGTCCTCCCAATATTCCACTCCTATTAATGGCTTATATCTTTGTAGTGCGGGTACACATCCAGGAGGAGGTATCACAGGCATTAATGGCATTAATGCTGCAAAACAATTACTGAAGGATAAAGTTAATGGATAATACACTTTCATTTACAAAACCTCTTCTGGAAACACCTTTTCATAAAAGAACTTTTGAAGCTTGTTATAATAATGATTGGTATCGTTGGGCTGGATATAAAATTGCAAGAGAATATTCTAATACAGAACTAGAATACACCTCAATGCGAAATACAGCAGGAGTTTTAGATATAACGCCAATGCACAAATATGACATCAAAGGAAAAGATGCTATCAAATTTGTAGATAAATTAGTCACAAGAGATGTAACGCAAATTAAACCTAATCAAGTAATGTATATTATTTGGTGTAATGAAGACGGAAATGTTATCGATGATGGTACTGTCTTTTGTTTTGACAAAAATCATTTACGAATCTTTTGCGCAGAGAGAAACCTGAATTGGTTTTCAGATACAGCTATTGGTTTTGACGTTGAAGTTAAAGATGTTAGTGACTCTATTGCTGCTTTAGCATTTCAAGGACCCCTTTCTTGCAAAATTTTACATTTATTAAATGTTGAGAATATAGAAAATCTAAAGCCATTTTTCTTTGATAATTTTGACCTTAATGGCTCAAAAGTTACTATATCAAGAACAGGATTTTCTGGAGATTTAGGTTATGAAATATGGTGCAATCCTGAAGAAGCAATTAATGTGTGGGACTCATTATTTAAATTTAATAGAGACTATAAAATATTACCTGCAGGTATGAATGCTCTAGAAATGGTTAGAATTGAAGCAGGTTTTATTCAACCAAATGCAGACTTTATGTCTGCAGAACAAGCATTGAGACCAAATAGAATGAGGACTCCATTTGAACTAGGTATGGGCTGGTTAGTAGATTTAAATAAAAACTACTTTACTGGCAAAAGAATTCTAAATGATCTGAAGAAGAAACCTTTAACTAAAAAATTAGTTGGATTAGATATTCAAGGTGATAAACCTGCTATTGGCTCGGTATTATACGATAAAAACAGAAAAGAAATTGGAATTGTTACAGCTGGTATGTGGTCACCAAGCTTAAAATCAAATATAGCTTTTGGTTATGTTGATAAGGACCATATGAAAATTGGCTCAAAAGTTTTCGCTGAAATATATCATCCTGAAGAATTAGAGTATAAAAAAATTTGGGCTGAGTGTTTAGTTGTAAAAAAACAGTTTTTTAATCCACAAAGACGGCATAAAGTACCAGCTGATATATAAAATGGAGTTTAATCTTACAGAAGAGCAAAATCTTTTAATAAATACAACTAATGCTTTTGTTAAAACAGAATTACTTCAACATGAAGAACTTTTAGAAAAAACAAATAATCTACCTAAAGAATTATATGATGAAATTAAGCAAAAAAGTATTGAAGCAGGATTGTATGCTTGCAATATGCCAGTCGAACATGGTGGAGGTGGCTTAAATGCTTTTGATTTAACTTTAGTTGAAAAACATTTAGGTTTTGCATCTCTTGCCTTAGCTGAAATTGCATGGCGTCCACAAAATATCTTAATGGCTTGCGAAGGTGAATTAATTGATCAATACTTAAAACCTGCAATTACTGGTGAAAGAAAAGATTGTATTGCAATGACTGAGCCTGAAGCTGGTTCTGATCTTAGAGGAATGAAAACAAATGCAAAAAAAGATGGTGATGATTGGATAATCAATGGAACTAAACATTTTATATCAAACGCTCATATTTCAGATTTTGTCGTTTTATTTGCATCAACTGGAACAGATGAGCAAGGAAGAAATTTATTATCATGTTTCTTGGTGGACCTTCATCAAAAAGGTGTTGAAGTAGCTAAAGGCTATGACTGTGTTTCTCATAGAGGATATGTAAATAATGTGATCAATTTTAATGACTGTAGAATACCTGGAAAAAACATTTTAGGTGAAAAGGACAAAGGTTTTGAATTGATGAATGTTTGGTTAGAGGCAACTAGATTAACTGTTGCAGCAACTTCTGTTTCGAGAGCTGAAAGAGCATTTGATATTGCGCTTGACTGGTCCGCTAATAGAAAACAATTTGGAAAAGTAATAGGAAAGTTTCAAGGTGTTTCTTTTAAATTAGCAGATATGGCTACAAATATTAAAGCTGCAAATCTAATGTTACTTGAGTCAGCATGGAAGATTGATCAAAAAACTCTTTCCTCACAAGATGCAGCAATGACAAAATTATTCTGCACAGAAATGCTTGGTAAAGTATCAGATGAAGCAATCCAAATATGTGGAGGAATGGGTTTGATGTCTGATATACCGTTAGAAAGAATCTGGCGTGATGCTCGAATAGAGAGAATTTGGGAAGGTACTAGTGAAATCCAAAGGCATATTATCTCAAGATCTTTATTAAGACCTCTTGGGGCTTAATTTTGTGAACTTAAGTAAATTATTTAGACCAAAAAAACTTGCAATAATTGGTGGTTACTGGGCTGATTTTGTTTTTGATGAAAATATAAAGATTGGCTTTAAGGGAAAAATTTGGCACATCAATCCTAAAAGAAGCAGTTCAAAAAAAAAGAAATATTATAAAAGTTTAGCTGACTTACCATCAATCCCTGATTGTGTTTATATTGCAGTTTCAAATGATTTGACAATTAAATTAATGAAAGATATTTCTGATATGGGTGCTGGAGGAGCTGTATGCTTAGCTTCAAGATTTTCAGAATTAAATAATTTAGAAGGCAAAGAAAAAACAAAAAAATTATTAGCCAATTCTGGAAAAACTCCTTTTTTAGGTCCTAATTGCTATGGATTTATTAATTACTTTGATAAAGTTTCAGTATGGTCAGATCAAGTTGCAGGTAGTCATTCAAACAAAGGTGTAGCTATTATTTGTCAAAGTGGAACTATTGGAAACACAATTAGCTTTAATCACAGATCTCTTCCAATAGGATATATCATATCATTAGGAAATCAGGCCAAGATAAGTATCGAGGATACAATTGAATATGCTCTAAAAGATAAAAGAGTTACTGCAATAGGTATATATGCTGAGGGTTTTACTAGCATTAATAAACTAATTAGAGTTTTAAAAAACTCCAAAGAAAAAAAAATCCCAATAGCGATAGTAAAAGTTGGGAGATCTAAAGTTGCATCCGAGACAATCTTAACTCATACAGGTTCATTAAGTGGCAAAGAAAATATTTATGATGCTTTATTTAAAAGAATGGGAGTTGCCAGATGTGAAACTTTATCAGAACTTACTGAGTTACTTAAATATTTTCATACCCATGGGGTTATCTCAAATGATCAAATATCAATTATGGGTCCCTCAGGTGGAGATATGGCAATGCTAGGAGATGCTGCAGAAGCTTTAAATTTAAAATTTGGAAAAATTAAACCACAAATTAAAACCGATCTACAAAAAGTAAATCATCCAGGTGTAATAGTTTCTAATCCTTTCGATATGCAAACATATAACTGGAATGATCCTGATAATATTGAAAAAACATTCAAAATTTTTTTTAAAAATAATTTTAGTTCAATAAGCCTAATGCTTGATTTTCCAAATATGGAAAAATGCGATACTGATGAGTGGGATGCAATAGTTGATAAATTTATAAAAGTTGCAAAAAAATATAAAAATGGAAGCCTCATCTCTTCATTATCAGACACAATGCCAAAACATATTAGAGATAAATGTATTAATAATGGAATTTCACCTCTTCAAGGAATGAAAGAGGCTTTATTCACAATTAAAAAAGCAATAGAAATTGGAAGTATTTGGAAGAATGAATCTGCTGTAAAAAACTATAAAATAAAGAAGAAGAAGAATAAAAATATTAAAACTTACTCTGAATTTGAGTCAAAAAAATTTCTAAAAAAAATTGGAATTAAAACCCCTAAAGGAATAATTTCTAATAAAATTAAATTAAAAAAAGATAGTGCTAAAATTGGTTTTCCATTAGTTGCTAAAATTCACTCAAACCAAATTTTTCACAAATCTGAACATAATGGTGTCATAACTAATATTAAAAATATTAATGAATTAGTGTCCAAAACAAAAAAATTTAAAAATCAAATTTTATTAGAGAAAATGATCAAAGATTCACTAATAGAAATTTTAGTAGGAATTAAAATTGATGATGAATTTGGTCCTGTAATAATAATTGGCGCAGGAGGAATTTATGCAGAACTAATTAGAGAGACTAAAACTTTATTATTACCATTAACAAAAAAAGATATTCAAAATGAATTAAAAAATATGAAAATAGGTAAGATATTATTTGGTTACAGAAATCAAGATAGAGCGGATATAGATAGTTTAATTAAAGTAATACTTTCACTATCTAAATTTGCTGAAAAAAATATCAATAAATTACACGAAATAGAAATTAATCCACTAATAGTTTGTAAAAAAAATAAAGGTGTGTTTGCAGTAGATGCACTAATACATTATTTTGAAGAATTATGAGCGAACCAATCAAAACTAAAATTATAGACTCAATTCTTGAAGTTACAATTGATAGACCAAAAGCTAATGCTATTGATGCTAAGACAAGCATAATTTTAGGTAATATATTTTCTGATTTTAGAGATAACCCTAATCTTAAAGTAGCTATTATTACTGGTGGCGGAGAAAAATTTTTTTCAGCAGGATGGGATCTTAAGGCTGTTAATGAAGGAGAAGCAGCGGATGCTGATTATGGTGTAGGAGGATTTGGTGGTTTGCAAGAATTACCAAATATGAACAAACCTATTATTGCTGCTATAAATGGTATTGCTTGTGGTGGCGGTTTTGAAATAATGATTTCAGCAGATATTATAATAGCTTCTGAACATGCAACATTTGCATTACCTGAAATTAATGTAGGAGTTGTTGCAGATGCTGCTACAATAAAATTAAGAAGAAGAATTCCTTATCACGTAGCAGTAGAGTTTTTAATGACTGGAAGATGGATGGATACAAAAGAAGCTAAGCATTGGGGTTTGATTAATGAAATTGTTAATAAAGATGAGTTATTAAAAAGAGCTTGGGAAATAGCAGAAAAAATTTCAAATGGACCTAATTTAATTTATTCTTCAATTAAAGAAGTTTTGCGTGAAACAGAAAATGAAAAAGAAATACCTTCTTTTGAAATTCTAAGATCGTTAGAAACTGTTAAAAAAGTCTATGGCAGTCAAGATTTAAAAGAAGGAGCATCTTCATTTGTGAAAAAAACTGATCCTAAATGGCAAGATAAGTAATAAAAATATACAATTTTCATTGAATGCTTATTCAGCGAATGATACTGTATTTTTATAATGAAAAATGATTATATCTCAGAAATTTATGAAAAAGATAAACTGGTACTTCATCCTTATGAAGATTTTAATAGTAGAGGTACTTATAATAGAAAATTAATAACTAAATCTGATAATATCTATTTGTATGATGAAAATGGTAATAAATTCATCGATGGCCCAGGTGGAATGTGGTGTAATAATATTGGTCATGGAAATAAAGAAATTGGAGAAGCAATTAAAAATCAGATTGAAAAAATGGATTACTGTAGTCCTTTTTCTGAGTCAAATGAAGTTTCTGCAGAATTAGCCTCAGTACTAGCAGATCTATCTCCAGGAGATTTAAATACAGTTTTTTTTACCTCTGACGGATCAACAGCCAATGAAACAGCACTAAGATTTGTAATGTTTTATAACAATATATTGGGCAGACCAAATAAAAAACATATTATTACAAGGGATAAAGCTTACCATGGTAGCACCTATTTAACTGGATCAATTACTGGTAAGGACAGAGAAAAAAATAGTTTTGATTTTGAAAAAAATTTTATTCATCATTTAAGTTCACCTTTACCTTATAGAAGAAAAAAAGATCAAACTGTTGAAGAATTTTGCAATGAACTAGTAAAAGAATTCGAACAAAAAATTGAAGAACTTGGTGCTGAAAATGTTGCAGCTTTTATCGCTGAACCTGTGCTTGCATCTGGAGGGTGTATTGTGCCTCCTGATGGATATTTTAAAAAAATTTATGATGTATGTAAAAAAAATCAAATTATTTTTATAGCTGATGAAGTAGTTACTGGATTTGGACGGCTTGGTCATTTTTTTTCCTCAGAAGAAATTTTTGGTGTTGTGCCAGATATTATCACTTGTGCAAAAGGTATTACATCAGGTTATTTACCTTTAGGAGCAGTGTTGTTTTCAAATAAATTGATAGCTGATTTAAAAGATGACTCATCTTTGTTTTTTCATGGATATACCTACTCTGGACATCCAGCATGTTGTGCCGCTGCACTAAAAAATATAGAAATTCTTAAAAGAGACAAGATATTAGAACATGTAAAAGAAATTGAACCCTATTTTTTTGAAAAACTTCACTCATTGTATGAACTACCAATAGTGGGAGATATACGAGGTAAGGGTCTAATGGCTGGTATTGAATGTGTTATTAATAAAGACAGCAAGGAAGCACTAGTTTTAGATAAAGCAATAGGATCTAGAATTGATGAAGAATCCATTAAATTAGGTCTTATAATTAGACCTCTTTATCATATTTGCGTACTCTCACCTGCTCTGATTATAAATAAAGAACAAATTAATGAGCTTACTGAAAAGTTATATCAAGCAATTTCAAACACTATTGACCAATTAAAAAACGAGGGGCTCTGGTCTCAAACTAAATGATTCTAAATAGTTTAAAAAACTATTTAGACTTCAATATTGTAAACTCAAGTATAAAATATTTATCATTAGTTGCTTTTTGTACAGGAATAATAATTAGTTATTTTTATACTGTATTAGTTATACTTCAGAAATATGCAGGTTATTCAGAATTTTTGATTGGTTCTATCGCCTCTTTTGGTCCATTAGGACTAATATTCTCAGGATTTTTTGTCACTAAACTTTTAAAAAAATTTGGTTTTTATAAAATAATTTTTATATCAGCGATAACTCAAGGCTTATGTATCATATTAATGCTTGAGTTTTTTCATCCAATCAATTTATCAATGTGTTTTTTTATATTTGGTATTATGGGCGGTCTAACATGGATGACAATGGATACTTGGGTTAATATTGTATCTAATAATTCTAATAGAGGTAAATCTATAGGTATTTATAACTCATCTGTAACAACAGGTTTGGCACTTGGTCCATTGATTGTTGGAGTGCTTGGAACATCTAGCAGGATACCTTTAATAGTATGCATGATACTAGTAGGATTTAAAATTATAAGCCTAATAAGTATTAAAAAATATGTTAACCAAGTTATTATTCCAGAACAATCTTCTAAAATGAAATTTTCAATACTTGCAATATCACCTTTTGTATTTTTTGCTATATTTTGTGCAGGAATAGAAGACTCTTCTTTTTTAGCTTTGTTCCCTGCTTTTATGATTAATGATTTTTTTACGGATAAACAAATTGGTTTGTATATATTTATAGGCGGAATATTTGGCGTACTCTGTCAGCCTTTTATAGGAGCTTTATCTGATAATTTTAGCAAAAGAATAATTATTTTTTTACTACTATTCTCTCATATTTGTTGGTTGATGTTATTAAACTTTTCTAATTCAAATCCATATCTAATTATTTTTGCTTTAATGATAAGTGGATTTGCATCTACGAGCCTTTATACTGTAACACTCGCTTATTTAGGGGAGAGGATTAATGTAACTGATATAGCTTTTGCTACATCACTATTTATAATTATTTATGAATTAGGGGAATATTTAGGGCCCATTATAGTTGGATTTAATATGAACATATATGGAAACCCTGGATTTATTTATACTTTGTCAAGTTTTGTAATTGTTTGTATAATGTTCGGAATAATAAGATCATTATTTAAAAAATGAGAATTAAAATTATAAAAGCAACTTCTAAACACATTAAAGATGTTGGGCACTTATTTGATTTGTATAGACAATTTTATAAATATAAATCAAACATAAAAGCATCAACTAATTATATTAAGCAAAGAATTTTAAATAAAGAATCTACTATTTTTATTTGTTACTCAAAATCATTAGAAGCAGCTGGATTTGTTCAGCTATACGAAACCTTTGATTCATTGAATATTAATAAAAAATTAATTTTATATGACCTTTATGTTGAAAAAAAATATAGAAGATTAGGTTATGGTAGAATGCTTATGTTAAAAGCAAAAGATTATGCTGTTAAAAAAAGAATGAAAATAGTTGAATTATCTACTGCCATAAATAATAAAAAAGCACAGTCTTTATATGTATCACTTGATTATAAAAGAGACACAGAATATTATAATTATTATTTAGAGATTTAAGATGGAAAAAGTAAAATTTGTTGAGATGAAAGATGGTGATAAGGAAGATTATGATCTTCTCGCAAAATTTGAAGATAAATATATTGAAGGAACGGCAGATCGGGTAATTAGAATATTAAAGAATCTTGACTCATCACTTGGTGGATATCAAGTTTCAAGATTAGAGCATTCCTTACAAGCTGCTTCAAGAGCCCTTAGAGATAAGGCAGATGAGGAGATGGTTGTTGCTTCTCTTTTACATGATATTGGTGATGAAATAGCACCATTAAATCATTCGGAAATTTCTGCTGCAGTTTTAAGACCCTTTGTTTCAGAAAAAACTCATTGGATAGTTCAACAACATGGATTGTTTCAAGCATATTATTATAACCACCATTATGGAAGTGATAGAAATTTAAGGGAGAAATTTATAGGTCATCCATTTTATAAAGATACTATAAATTTTTGTGAAACATACGATCAAAACTCTTTTGATCCAAATTACGATACTATTAAATTAGAAGAATTTATACCTATGGTTCACAGAATATTTAATAGAGAGCCGCACAAACACGTTTATCTAGGTCTTTAGTTTATTTTTTTAACTTATTTATTAAATGTAGGTTTTCTGAATTAAATTTATCTTTATTTTCATCAACAAAAGATTGAATTAATTCTCTTTTATTATTCTCAAACTCAGTAACTCTTCTTGAATTTAAATCAACATATAAGGAGCAAACCTCAGTAGTGGATGCTAAATATTTTTCTTTTTTGTGTATCATTTCTAATTTGTAAACTAATCTTTTCTTATCAAAATCAAAAAATATTAGATTCATATCTACTTCATCACCAACTTTTACTTCCATATCATAGGTAGTATGAGACTCTACAGCAAATGTAGTTCTTTTTTCATTCTTTGCTGAATTTTCTCCAATGTTAAACTTCTCTAATAATACTTCCCATGAAGAGTCAAAAAGATGAATATAAAATGCCAAATTCATATGGCCATTGTAGTCAGTCCACTCAGGGAGCACTTTTCCTGTTTTTAGATATATAGACACTTGTTAATTTCCTATAACTGAGATACATCATTTTTTAACAAAAATGAATAATGAAGTTGTAATTAGTTGTGCTGTAACTGGATCTGGCGATACTGTAAGTAAACATCCAGACCTTCCAATAACTCCTAAACAAATAGCTGAAGCATCTATTGAAGCTGCTAAGGCAGGAGCTGCAGTTGCGCATATTCATGTAAGGGAAAATAATGGCAAACCAAGTAGGAAATTAGAATACTACAAAGAGGTTGCAGATAGAATTCGATCTTCAGATACTGATGTAATTATTAATTTTACAACTGGCATGGGAGGTGATTTTGAAGTTGGAGAAGGAAAAGATCCACTCAATCCAGTTGGTCCAAACACAGATATGATACATGCTTTAGACAGACTCGAGCATGTTGAAGAATTATTACCTGAAATTTGCACACTAGACTGTGGGTCATTAAATTTTGGTGACTCAAACATGACTTTTATTCATACGCCAGTTCAATTGAGAGCTGCAGCAAAAAAAATGCAAGACTTAGGAATAAAACCAGAAATGGAGGCTTTTGAAATGGGTCATTTATGGTTTGCTAATCAGCTTTATAAAGAAGGTTTAGTTGATTCACCTCCATTATATCAAATTTGTTTAGGAATACCTTGGGGGTCACCTGCAAATACAGCTTCAATGAAAGTCATGGCAGATATGATACCGGATGACGCTAACTGGGCTGGATTTGGCATTGGAAGACATCAAATGCCTATGGTTGCACAATCTGTTATATTAGGTGGTAACGTAAGAGTAGGATTAGAAGATAATTTATATTTAGAAAAAGGTGTGCTTGCAACAAATGCTCAATTAGTTGAAAAAGCATCAAGAATCATAAGTGATCTTGGTGCAAAAATTCTTAACCCAGAACAAGCAAGAAAAAAATTAAACCTCAAAAAACAATTTTAAGGTGCGATCCTCTATAAATAAAATTGCAGTTATTGGAACTGGAGTTATAGGCACAGGATGGATTATAAGATTTTTATTTAATAAAAAAAAAATTAAAATTTTTGATCCAAGTGACAAACAAAAGAAATTTTTATTAGATGAGGTCAAAAGGACAGAATCTTTATTAAAAAAATTTTATAAAAGTAATATTAATATAAATAATCAATTAAAATTTTGTAGTTCCATAAAAGAAGCTGTATCTGATGCAGATTTAATACAAGAAAATACTCCAGAAAATGAGAAATTAAAAATAAGGATCATAAAAGAAATAAGTCTTCATGCTAAAAAAAGCTCAATTATTGCTTCTAGTTCATCAGGACTATTGCCATCTAGAATACAATCAAAAGCGAGGTATCCTGAAAGAGTATTAATAGCGCATCCTTTTAATCCAGTTTATCTTTTACCTTTAGTAGAAATAGTGCCAGGCAAAAAAACAACAAAAAAAAATATTTTAGAAGCAAATAAGTTTTTTACAAAAATTGGTATGAAAACTCTGATTTTAAAAAAAGAGTTACCAGGATATTTATCAGACCGATTACAAGAATCTATGTGGAGGGAGTCATTACATATAATTAATGAAGGATTTGCATCTACAAAAGATCTGGATGATGCCATAATTTACGGACCTGGTCTGAGATGGTCTTTAATGGGCACTTTTTTAACTTTTCATTTAGCAGGTGGTGAAATGGGCATGAAACATATGCTAGAGCAATTTGGTCCTGCTTTAAAATTACCCTGGACAAAGCTTAAGGCGCCAAAATTAACAAATAGTCTAAAGAAAAAAATCATAGAAGGCACAAAAATTCAATCCAAAAAAAAATCTGTTAAAAATCTAGCCAATTTAAGAGATAATTTTTTAATTGATTTACAAAAATTATTAAAAAAATATAAAGTTTAGTATGGTTCAAAAAAGTAAATACATAGCATTAAAAAACTATGTTCCTATGGGACTGCCAAGTGAAGATGACTTTGTAATCAAAGAGCAAGAGATAGATTTATCAAATAATAATGATGTATTAGTAGACAATCTATGGTTATCTGTTGATCCATACATGCGAGCAAGAATGACTGAAAAGAAAAATTACAAAGAGCCATTTGTTATAGGTGAGCCAATGGAAGGAGCTGCAATAGGTATTGTAAAAAAAACCAATTCAAATATTTTTGAAGTTGGGGATTACGTATTGAGTAATTATGGTTGGAGAGATAAGTTTGTTAATGCAGATAGCAATTTAAGTAAAATAAAACCAAATAATTTTACATTACAATCATATCTAGGACCTTTAGGGATGACTGGTCAAACAGCATATACTGGTCTTTTTAAAATTGGGAAGCTTAAAAAAAATCAAACTGTTTTAGTATCTGCTGCTGGAGGTAGTGTTGGTTCTTTAGTTTGTCAAATAGCAAAATTACATGGTTGCAAAGTTGTTGCGAGTACAGGTTCAGATGAAAAAGTAGATTGGCTAAAAAATGAATTGAATGTTGATCATGCGTTTAACTATAAAAAAACAGATAACTTAGTCATAAAATTAAAAGAGATAATGCCAGATGGATTTGATTTGTATTTTGATAATGTTGGAGGAGACTTTCTTGAAGCAGCTATTTTTAGAATGAAAAATTATGGTAGAATTGTAATTTGTGGAAGAATTTCACAAATGAATTCAACCAAAATACCTGAAGGACTAAAAAACATAGCTCATGTACTTGTAAAAAGATTAACTATTAAGGGATTTTTAATTTTTGATCACGAGAATGACTCAGAAAATTTTCAAAATGATATGTCTGAATGGTTAAAAAACAAAAAAATTGTTTCAAAAGAAACAATTTACGAAGGTTTGAGTAAAGCACCAAAAGCTTTCGTAGATTTATTAAATGGTAAGAATATTGGAAAAATGCTTATAAAAATTTAGAGTGTTACATAAGGACTAGTACCCCTAAAATTAATATCTAATTTAAGTTCTTTATCTATGGGAGGGAAAGCTCTTTGTTGACATTCAATTCGAGGACAAATTCTACAAGATACACCTATTGGAGTTTGTAATTTTTTATTATTGATGTCCATCCCTTCAGAATATATTAAATCCTTTGCATATTTGATGTCACAACCTAGCCCTATTGATACGAAACTTTTAGGCATACCATGCTTTTCAATTCCTTTTTCAAAAGCGCGAGCTATACAAAAATAAACCTTACCATCAGGCATTCTTGAAATTTGAGGATGTATTTTGCCAGGGTTAAGAAAAGCTATGTAAACATTCCATCTAGGGCATGATCCTCCATGTCTTGGTATATGAATGCCAGATAATGAAAATCTTTTAGATACATTTCCAGCTATATCAGTTTTTAAAAAATGAAAAGGAACACCTTCATTTCCAGGTTTTTGTAGGTTAGTTAAACGATGTGTGACTTGCTCAAAACTGCATGCATAATGATGCATTAATATTTCAACATCATATTTATTCTTTTTTGCATTAGTTAAAAAATCATCGTAGGGCATTAAAATTGCAGAAGCAAAATAGTTTAACAAAGATATTTTTAACAGAGTTTTTACCTCATTAGATTCAATATTATTATTATTAATAATTTTAGCTATAACATCTTCTGATTCAAGTGAAGCTACCTGATAAGCTAAATGAAAATTTCTCGAGGTATAAGTTAGCATTTCAGATAGATTCAGTATTTTGTTTTGACTTTCAAATTTTCTAAATGATTTTAATTCTTCACTTGCAGGAACTATTTGAACTTTTACATTATGTTTTGATTTTAAGTAGTTTGTTAACTTAAGTCCTGATCCAATATTATGGACATCCTCCAAACCTGCATTTCTTCTAATTATTTCTGAGTTAAGCTCAATTTCATGAAAATAATTTTTATTATCTTGCAAAAAATCAGAAACGACCTCAACAGGTAATCGACTTGGACTTTCTACAACATTAGAATTTACATCCATTGATTCTAATCTATTTTGCATATCTTCTTTAAAAGATTTATGAGTATCATTTAGAGTTAGTAAAGCTTTCGCTATATTTGGATTTGAGCTAATAAATTCAGTTGTTTCTTGATTGGTAATATCAAGATCCTCAAACATCTCATTGCTTAAGACATCCATAACATCGGATAAAACTCTTTTATTACTTTCTAGTGTTAAATCTTTAAGAGATAGACCTAGTTCATTCCCTACTTTTATTAATAAAGGAACAGTAATTGTTCTCCGCCCACTTTCTAATAAATTTAAATAACTTGCTGATATATCTAATTTTTTTGATAATTCAGTTTGTGAAAATCCGCGAGCCCTTCTCTCTTTTCTTATTTTTGAGCCAATATTAGATATTTCATTAATTTCCATAATTTACAATATTTACAAAATTACATACTACATTAATACTTTTTTTACAATATTTACCCTAGTTTTCTAATATTTTCTTGATTTTATTCTCTTTTTGTAAAGAATGTAAATAATGAATAAAAAAGAAAATAGCAAAAAAGTTAAAGCTACTAAATCTGATAATGAAAATATTTCTCTTGAAAGTAAGGTAATTGAGAAATCATTAGACTCTAAAATTGATTTCGATTCAATTGATAACGCAAATGCTTATTACTCAGAGAGATATGGTTGGACATTAAGGAAAAATTAAAACTTTTAATTAATAAGCTTTTAATCTAATTTCAGTGTAACTTATGAGTTACACACCTAATCCTAAAAGATATTCATTCAATAATTTTAAAAGATGCGGTGATAGTGGTTTAGATTTACCTCAAATTACACTTGGACTATGGCATAACTTTGGTGGCAAGGTTATTAAATCAGAATCTAAAAAAATGATTTTTAGAGCTTTTGATAGAGGTGTAACACATTTTGATCTAGCTAATAATTATGGCCCTCCTTATGGATCTGCTGAGTCTAATTTTGGCAAAATAATATCTCATGAGTTAAAAAAATATAGAGACGAAATACTTGTATCCACTAAAGCTGGTTATGATATGTGGCCAGGACCTTATGGTGAATGGGGATCAAAAAAATATATAACAGCAAGTTTAGATCAAAGCCTAAATAGAATGAAATTAGATTATGTAGATATTTTTTATTCACATAGATTTGATCCTAACACCCCTTTAGAAGAAACTGCTGATGCTTTGCATCGTGCAGTCCATCAAGGTAAAGCGCTTTATATAGGTATTTCATCCTATTCATCAAAACAAACAATTAAAATGAACAAACTTTTAAAACAAAGAGGTATTAAATGTTTAATTCACCAACCCTCATACTCAATGATCAATAGATGGATAGAAAAGGATTTGTTAAAAACTCTTAAGAAGCTTGGAATAGGCTGTATTGCTTTTTCTCCTCTTGCCCAAGGAATGTTATCAGATAAATATATAAAAACAATTCCTTCCAAATCTAGAGCAAATGAGAATTCATCATTAAGTCCAAAATTAATAACAAGAAGCTATAAAGAGAAAATTATTAATTTAAAAAAAATTGCTTCCAAAAGAAATCAAACAATTAGCCAGATGGCTTTATCTTGGGTTTTAAGACATCAAGAAGTAACTTCAGCTTTAATAGGAGCTAGAACAACTAAACAGCTTGATGAATGCCTAGATAGTTTAAACAATCTAAATTTTACAAAAAAAGAATTAAAATCAATTGATAAATTTGCAAAAGAAGAAGATATAAATTTATGGTCTGCTTCTAGTAAAAACTAATTATAAAATTCAGCATTTATTGGATCTTCCTGTTTGCCCATAATCATATCAGCTGCTTTTTCTGCAATCATAATAGTCCCAGCATTTAAATTGCCACTTAAAATATCTGGCATAATAGATGAGTCAATTACCCTTATATTATCTAAACCATGCACTTTAGTTTCCTGATCTACTACAGATAACTTATCAACTCCCATTTTATTTGTACATGATGGATGATAAGCAGTATCAGCAGTTTCTCTTATTATAGCGTCTAACTCTTTGTCATTAGTCTCATAACCAGGCCTTAATTGATCGCCAAGATATTGTTTCATACTATCTTGTTTAAATATTTTATTAGCAATTTTCACACTATCGCGCATTTGTTGCAAATCTTCTTCATCTTCAAGATAATTAAACTGTATCTTTGGGTTGTCTAAATAATTATCAGATTTAATTTTAACAAATCCTCTACTTTTAGGACGATTAGGACTAGCATGAAACTGAAAACCATCAAAAGCAGGGTTTGTCAAACCGTGATTAATAACTAATGAAGGAAAAAAATGTAATTGAATATTAGGATGTTGATATTTTTCAGATGTTTTAACAAAACCACCTACTTCAAGATGTGAATATGTTAGCATTCCTTGCTTTAATAAAAACCATTTCATTCCCTCAATGGCTTGAGTAAAATAATTAGTAGATAAGTTATAAAGAGTGTCTTTTGTTTTTGATTTATGCTGGATATAAATCTCAAGATGATCTTGTAAATTTTGCCCAACCCCAGGCAATGCATGGATTACTTCAATATTGTTTTGCATTAATAGTTTAGGTTCCCCAACTCCTGATAATTGAAGTATTTTAGGTGAATTTATTGATCCAGCAGAAAGTATAACTTCTTTATTACAATGATATATTTCAGTTTTATTATTATTTTTAACCTCCACACCAATAGCTTTTTTATCTTTAAATAATATTTTTGAAACATCTATTTTGTGTTTTATTATAAGATTATTATAATTTTTAACTTCTTCTAAATAAGCTTTTGCTACACTTTGTCTTTTTCCACCATCTATTGTTACATCAAATGTTCCAAATCCATCTTGTTTAAAGCCATTAGAATCTTCAAAAGTTTCATAACCAGCTTCTGCAGCAGCCTTAATTAGAGAGTTAAACAAAGGAAATCTTTCATCAATTTTAGATCTGTTTACTTTTAAAGGGCCTTTTCCTCCTCTATACAAATTTTCTCCTCCTGACCAAGTCTCTAATTTCTTAAAATAAGGTAACACATTTTTATAATTCCAATTTGGCAGACCATATGATGCCCATCTTTCAAAATCTAATGGATTGCCTCTTACAAATACCATTCCATTATGAGAAGAACATCCTCCAATCATTTTACCTCTAGGGCAAAAAATTCTTCTATTATTTAAATATGGCTCTGGCTCAGAGTAATACTTCCAATTATATTTCGGATCATGCATTGTGTAAAGTAATGCACTAGGCATATCGACCTTCCATGAATTAGATTTAGGCCCTGATTCTAAAACACAAATAGTATTTTTTTTATCTTTTGAAAGTCTGTTAGCTAAAACACATCCTGCAGATCCAGCCCCTATAATTATGTAGTCAAATCGCTTATTCACTAAGCCATTCTTTCAGTATGGCCATCAATCGAAATACTTTGTCCGGAAATATTTTTTGCATGATCGCTCAATAAATATACTACCATAGATGCTATATCTTCTTTTGATACAAAAGAGCGAATAGAGGCCATCAACTCAAATTCTTTTTGTATTTTATTTGGGGTTGTCTTTAATAATTTTGCTTTAGAGTTTATAACTCTTTTCATTCTATCACCTTTAACGGAACCAGGACAAATTGCATTTACTCTAATATTATATTTACCAAGCTCCATAGCTAAACTTTTAGTTAATCCAATTATAGCCCACTTACTTGACGCATAGGGTGTTCTTTGAGGAAAGCCGAATAACCCGGCTGTTGATGAAATATTAACAATTGAGCCTGATTTATTTTTTTTCAAAAAAGGAATAGAGAACTTTGAAAAATAAAAATGGCTATTTAAGTTAGTTTTTAAAGTATTTTCCCATTCTTCATTTGAAATATTTTCAAGATATTTTGTTGGTCCCGCAATACCTATATTATTAATTAAACCATCAATTTTTTTAAGTTTTTTAAGGGATAAAAAATATTTTTTTACATCTTCATAATTATTTACATTAAGAAATTGAGCAAAAATTTTATTTTTAAATTTTTTATTATTTTTTATTTTATTAATATTTTTTTTATCAATATCAGTTAAGTAAACCTTACCACCATTTTCAACTATTAATTTTGAAATAGCAAATCCTATACCATCAGCAGCAGCAGATATTATGAATTTTTTATTATTTAAAATCATAAATCTTAAAAAAAAATTATTTTAAATTGTGACCGTCTTTGCTTAGGGAAATAGCTAGTTCTTTTTCAGTAATATAACCTTTAGTATCTCCTTTTTTATCTACGACCATAACAGTACATCTGTCTGCTAGAACCTTAGGCAAAAATTGTTCAATATAAGATCCTTCATCCACTTTTAAGACATCTGCCAGCTTTATCTCACTTGAATTAAATTCATTAGCTTTAATCATAACTGTTTTAGCTCGTAGTACTTTTGCTCTATTAACATCCTTAACAAATGCTTCCACATAATCATCTGCAGGACTCATTATAATCTCTTCAGGTGTACCAGCTTGAACTAGTCTTCCACCGTTTAAAATACCAATATGATCACCTAATCTTAAAGATTCATCTAAGTCATGAGTAATAAAAACAATTGTTTTTTTTAGTTTTGCTTGCAATTCAATAAGTTGATTTTGCATATCACTTCTAATTAAAGGATCTAAAGCACTAAAAGCCTCATCCATAAGAAGGATTTCAGGATTAGTAGCTAAAGCTCTTGCCAAACCAACCCTTTGTTGCATTCCTCCAGATAGTTGACTTGGATATTGATCTTCAAATCCTTGCAAACCTACAGACTCAATTTGTATCATAGCAAGTTTTTTTCTTTCTTCAGGTTCTTTACCTTGAATTTCTAATCCATAGCCAATATTTTCAATAACTGTTTTATGAGGAAATAAACCAAACCTCTGAAAAACCATGCTTAATTCATGTTTACGGAAATCAATTAATTGTTGCTCATCTAATTCCATAATATTTGTTCCATCAACAATAATATCACCGTCAGTTGGGTCAATTAATCTATTTAAATGTCTAATTAAAGTTGACTTGCCTGATCCAGACAAGCCCATACATACAAATGTTTCACCCTCCTCTATTGAAAGTGAGACGTTATCTAATCCAACTGTATGCCCTGTCTTTTCTAAGACTTCTTCCTTGTTTGCTCCACTTTTAACCATAGGTAATACTTCAGTTGGAGAATTTCCAAAAATTTTATATACGTTTTTGATTTCAATTTTTGGCATAGATTATTTTTTCTTTTTAATTGGCTGAGTGCGTTCTTGTATTTTTTCACCATACGCTTGAGTCATTCTATCTAATACTATCGCCAATAAAACAATTGCTAAACCTGCTTCTAAAGCAGCTCCTACATTTAATTGTTGTAATCCAAGCAAAACTTCATCTCCTAATCCTCTTGTGCCAATCATAGAAGCTATTACAACCATTGCTAATGCCATCATTGTACATTGATTAATGCCCTGCATAATATTAGGTAAAGCTAAAGGCAATTGAACTCCTAGCAACATTTGCTTTTTACTAGCCCCAAAAGATCTTGCTGCTTCAATCACTTCTTTATCAACTAATCTAATTCCTAAATCAGTTAATCGGATCAATGGTGGGCATGCATAAATAAAAATTGATATAATTGCAGGTATCGCCCCTAAGCCAAATAAAATAATTCCAGGAATTAAATAACAAAATGCAGGTATAACTTGCATAGTATCAAGAATTGGTAAGATTGCATTTCTGACTTTTTCACTTCTAGCCATCGCTATTCCAATTGGAATACCTATAACAATACATATAGCAATTCCAATAACCACCATAGTCGTTGTTTCAATTGCTTTATCCCAAAAACGAGGATTTAAAAAACCAATAAAAAAAGTACAAAAACCAACAAATACTGTAGTTCCAAGTTTTCTACCACTAGTAAAATATGTGATAGCAATAACTCCGATAATTACTACAGGCCATGGGGCTTGAACAATAACGGTTTTTAATTCAGTATATCCTCTAAGGAGACCGTATCCAATAGCATCAAAGATAACTCCATAATCTGCTATAAAACTTCTCCAACCTTTGTTTATCCAATGCATAAAAGGCGTATCAAGCCATTTTGGCCAATTAATTAACCAAGTAAAGTCTGTATATAGTTCTGAAACATTGTCTGGTTTTCTTTTTGAAGAAAGATAGCTAACAATAATTAAAGCAATCATCACAACAACAGCAAATATTTTTGAGAGTTGATAAAGTAAATTTTTAGGTATTATATTTAATAAATTAACTAAAAGAGTAATCGTTGGAATTATAAAAATAAATTTTAAAAATAAAAAAAATATATTTTTAGGTATTAATAAATAATAAGTTGAAACAATAAGTAAAACAAAAATTACGGATGAAGCAATTTTTAAAAATAAATTAGATATATTATTCATATTTTAAATATTTGAAAGCCAGGATCTTGATGATCCTGACTTAATTTATAATGAATTATAATGTGCTTTTTACTTTTGCAGCTACGTCTGCAGGAACCCAAGATTCCCATTCAGAATGATTTTCTAAATAATGCATTGCTGTAGCTTCCATGTCGCCACCTGACTCATCAACATAGTATGCTAACATATTATTAACAACTGATGTTGTGATAGTATAAGCATCCGCGAAAGCAATGATATCTGCATTATCAGCAGCAAATTTACCTGTAGCAAGCTTTGTTAAAGCCATATCTTTATACTCATTTGCACAAGAAGGCTCATAAGCGTCAGGACCGTCTGCTTTGATTTTGTTTACAACAACCATCATAGCGTCCCAGCAAGCTTTATCATAAGCAGGCTCAGTTAAACGAACCATGTCAATTTCAGGTTTTCCCATTAAACTTGTTGGAGTCCAATAATAAGTAACGATTGGCTGTCCTTTAGCAAAAGCACCAGCTATAGCGGCATCTAATGCTCCACCAGAACCAGGGTCAAAGTTTGTGTACATATCACCAAGACCGTATTCCATTATTTTTACAAGATTGATTGTGTAACAAGTCCAACCAGAAATACAGCTTGTAATTCTTCCTTTAGATGGATCTTCAGGATCTTTAAACAGTTCCCAAATACCAGGTTTTTTCAAGTCATCTACACTAGTAATTCCATGTGCTTCAGAAGTTGCTCTATCAACAAAGAAAGCCTGTTCTGATGCAGGTGTGTTAATCCCAAGATCAACTAAATTTCCTGAAGCTAATTCTGGATCAATTAAAGCAACATTATTATCAGTCCAGTGCTCAAAAATTATATCTAGTTGATTATCAATTAAAGCCGCTAAAATTGGATTTGTACTTCCTTTAGTTACTTCAACATCACAGCCATAACCATGTTCCATAATATAAGAACCAATAGCCGTATGAATATTAGCACTATCCCAGTCAAAATCTCCAACTTTAACAGTACAAGCATTTGCACTAAAAGAGCTTAGGGAGAAAAATGATAAAAGAGATAGAACTAGAAATGATTTTTTAATAAATTTCATATTCTTTCCTCCTAATTATTTAAATTTTATATCGGTTATTTATCTAGAAACAACTTATATTTGAAAAAAATGACAGATTTATTGGATATTTTTAATAATCATTTTTCCTCTCTCTGTACGCAATATAAATACCACTAATTATGATTAGTATAGCTCCTATAACAACAGAATTACTAGGTATTTCATTAAAAAACAAGTATCCCATTAACCCTACAAATATAAATGATGTGTATTCAAAAGGGGAAGTTACAGCCACATCAGCATGTCTTGCAGCTTGTGACATAAAGTAATGGCCAAAAGACCCCATAACACCAAGACTTAGTGCTAAAGTTAAATTAAAGATATCTGGTATAATAAAATCTGCTGGAAAAAATATAATAGACGTAAAAAGTAATGAAAAAGAATAATAAAATACTATTGATGTACTTGTCTCTGTATTCATTAAAGATCTTGTAGATAAATATACTGCAGCCATAAAAAAAGCTGAGCCTATTGGCAGTAAGGCTTTCAGTTGAAACAAATCAGTGCCAGGCTTTATGATTATCAAAACGCCAACAAAACCTAAAACTATTGCTAACATTCTATGAATGCCAATTTTTTCTCCAAGTATTGGTACTGCAAGTAAGGCTGCAATAATTGGGGCACTGTGAGCAATGGCAATGTTTTCTGAAAGCAATAAGTATTTTATACCAAAAATGTAAAGCACAACACATCCAACAGCTGAAAAAGCTCTAACAAAATGCCTAATTGGTTTTTTAGTTTTTATTGATGTTATACCTGAACGATAAACTAAAAATATAGAAATAATTGACCCACTAAATGCTCGAAAAAATATAGCTTCCCAAACAGGAAAATTTATTGTTAAGTTTTTATAAGTCATGTCATTTACACTTAGACAGAACATACCTAGTGTCATTAATAATATCCCAAGTAATTTTTTGTTCATAAAAAAAAAGTTTTAAATTAAAATTAAATTTATGGTAGCCAATAGTAAAGTTATTTGAAATGCAAGATAAATATAAAATAGTTAAAATTAGAACAAGAAATAAATACCTTCAGATATATTGGAGTGATAATCATATAAGTAAATTTCATTTTCTTTGGTTAAGAGACAACTGCCCTACTGGATTTCATAAAGATACAAGAATGAGAAAATTCAATATTCTCTCTGTTACCAGAAGAATAAAGCCAATAGATTTTAGATTTACTAACAAAAGTCTGCATATCTCTTGGTCTGAAAATAATCATAATTCAATTTATAATTTGAAATGGATAAGAGATAATTGCTATACTGAAAAAAATTTAAAACCTTATCAATCTAAATATAAATTATGGAATGCAAAATTTGCTAATAAAATTAAATTAGTAGTATTTGATTATAAAAAAATAGTTTCAGATAAAAAAGAATTAAAAAAATGGCTTCAAGCAATTTATTCATTTGGGATAACTATAGTAGAGAATGCGCCTACTAAAAATAAATCTGCTTTTAAAATTTTAGATAAAATTGGAAAATATCGCGAAACATTTTTCGGAACACCTTTTGAAGTTATAAATATACCTAAGCCTAACAATCAAGCATACACTGCTGATTCACTCCCGAATCATACTGACCTTCCATATTATGAATATGTTCCTGGATATCAATTTTTGCATTGTTTAAAAAATGACTCTGAAGGAGGTAGTTCAACTGCAGTTGATGGGTTTGCTGTTGCTAACTACATAAAAAATAAAGAATTTAAAAAATTTAAATTATTAATTCAAAATGAGGTTATTTTTAAAGACAATGATTACACGCAAAAAAATATTAGAATTCAGAAATCTCCAATAATTAAAATCAATAATCATAATGATTATGAGGAAATTAGAATAAACTTGGGCGCAATGGGGACTTTAGATTTAAGTCCAAATATAATGCATGATTTTTATGAAGCTTATTTCTTTTTTTATCAACAATTACATAATAAAAAATTTCAAATTCAATTTAAATTAAAAGCAGGAGATATTTTTTGCTTCGATAATAGAAGAGTATTACATGGTAGAACAAAATTTGATGCAAATTCTGGTAATAGACATTTACAAGGTTATTATATTGAAAGAGATGAAGTTACGTCAAAACTCAATTATTTAAATGAAATTCGGTTTTAAGTAATTTTTATCCAAGTTGATTTTACTTGGAGATAATTTTCTAGAGCTTGATAACCATTGTCTCTACCAATTCCTGACTGTTTATATCCACCAAGCGGAATAGTTGAGTCTATACCTTCTTCATAGTTATTTATATATACTGTTCCAGCACGAATTTCTCTTGAAGCTTTTATAGCTTTATTAACATCACTTGTCCAAACACCTGCAGCGAGTCCGTATTCAGTATCATTAGCAATTGATATTGCTTCTTCAAATTTTGAAAAAGTCAAAGTAGTGAGAACAGGTCCAAAAATTTCTTCTTGTGCAATTTTCATATTGTTCTTAACATTTTTAAATATTGTTGGCTCAAAATAATAACCTCCTGTTTCTTTCATAGTAATATTTCCTCCAACTTCAACATTAGCACCTTCTTCTTTGCCAATATTGACATATTTATTAATTTTATCTAACTGTTCAGCATTTACTATTGCTCCAGCAAATGATTTTGGATCAAAAGGATTAGATGGATGCATATTTTTACTTAATTTAGAAACTTTTTCCACAAACTCATTTTCAATCTCTTCTTGCACAATAAGTCTAGAACCCGCTGAACATACCTCTCCTTGGTTTCCAAAAATTGCATAAGCAGATGCTTCTGCTGCAGAGTCAATATCAGGGCAATCTGCAAAAATTATATTTGGTGATTTTCCTCCACATTCTAATTGCACTCTTTTCATATTTGATTGTCCAGAATATTGTAGAATAAGTTTTCCTACTTCTCCAGAACCTGTAAAAGCAACACAATCAACATCATTATGAAGACATAAAGATTTACCAGTTATAGGCCCATCTCCCGGTAAAACAGAAAATACTCCATCTGGCACTCCTGCTTCGGATAATAAGGCTCCAATTTTAATTGCGCTCATTGGAGATTGCTCAGCAGGTTTTAAAATAACAGAATTTCCAGTAATCAGAGCCGGTGCAATTTTCCATATTGCCATCCATAAAGGGTAATTCCAAGGAACTATAGCTGCTACTACACCAATTGGCTCCTTAGTAATTAAGCCCATATATTGTTTTGAACTAGGTGATATATCATCGAATAACTTATCAATAATTTCAGCGTACCATTCAATATTATCAATGCTGGTTGGCAGGTCTGCATTATATGTGTCATTAATAGTTTTGCCCATATCGATTGTATCTAGAAGTGCTAGTTCTAAACGATCTCTCTCTAATAGTGTTGCAAACTTTAAAAGAATTTTTTTTCTTTGGGATGGAGATAAATTTGACCAATTGCCTTTATTAAAAGTTTCTCTTGCCTTTAAAACTGCTATATCAACATCCTCTTGATGAGCTAAACAAACTTCGTTGATTACATTACCATCAATCGGTGAAATATTATCAAAAGATTTTTCAGAAATTGATTTTTGATATTTGCCATTAATAAATAATTGTGAAGGATAATTTAAATTTGATTTAACTTTTGTTATATTTTCATTTGTGAGACTCATTATTGATCATATATACTATTATTTTGATTTAGCATCCTTTTTAAGGCTGGCCATTCATGTTCTCCAAGTTTATATTTTGGATCATTAAATTGACCGGCAGCAAATTCCAATAAATTTTCAGAAGGTCTAATTATTTCTTTATTTGTTGAAAGCAAATCAAGTTGAACCTTACATGCTCTATCTAGATAATACATGAGCATAAAAGCTTCTGATATTGTTTTGCCAGAAGTTAAAAGTCCATGATTTCTTAAAATCATAGAATTATTTTTTCCTAAATCTTTTGATATTGACTCACACTCATCTGTACTTGTCGACATACCTTCCCAATCATGGTAGCTTATTCTATTATGAAACATAGCAGAGTCTTGAATTAAAATTTCTAAGCCATCTTTTAAACAAGAAACCGCCAATCCTGATCTAGAGTGAGAATGCATTACACAATGAAGATCCTTTCTGCTTTTATGAATAGCGCCATGAATTACGAAACCTGTATAATTTATTTCACCTTCACCGGAAATAACATTTCCTTCAAGATCAATTTCAAGTAAATTAGATGCAGTTACTTCATTATACCTTAATCCAAATTTATTTATTAGAAATGTATTTTTTTCAGAGGATGTTTTGCAAGTAATGTGATTCCAAATAATATCACTAAATCCATATATATCAGCAAGATGGTATGCTGCTGCTAAATCACTTCGATTTTTAAGCTCTTCATTATCAAATTTTCTATTATCTTTCATATAAAAAGTATAGAATATTTTTTATAAAATAGGAGTTTTTTTTTGAATATTAGTAATACTGAGCTCGATATAGATTTTGTTAGATCGCAATTTCCAGCATTTAGTGATCCAATTTGCAAAGAATGGTCTTTTTTTGAAAATGCCGGTGGTAGCTATGTTCCAAAACAAGTAATTGATAAATTAAATGAATTCATGACTTCAACAAAAGTTCAACCATATGCAGAATATCCAATGGCAAAAAAAGCTGGTGAAAATATGGATTTAGCAACTAAACTTTTTGCAAAAATGATTAATGCAGATACAAAAGAAATTATAATTGGTGGTTCAACATCAATTAATTTGTATGTTTTGTCTAATGCTCTCAAATATTCAATAAAACCTGGTGATGAAATAATTGTTACAAATCAAGACCATGAGGCTAATATAAGTCCATGGAGAAGGTTATCAGAAAATGGTGCTGTGATAAAAGAATGGAAGATAAATCCAGATACTGCAGAATTAGAGATAGAGAAATTTGAAGAATTACTAAACAATAAAACAAAAATTGTAGCTGTTACTCATTGCTCAAATATAGTTGGAAGTGTTAACGATTTAAAAAAAATTTCAAATTTAGCTCATAAGTATAATGCAATTGTAATTGGCGATGGAGTTTCATACGCTCCTCATGGTTTTCCAGATGTAAAAGATCTTGAGGTAGATTTTTATACTTTTAGTTTGTATAAAACTTATGGACCTCACTTGGCCTTATTATATGGTAAAAAAGATATTTTAAAAAATTTACCAAATCAAAACCATCAATTTTTGGACGGAGATTATCCTTACACAATCAATCCAGGAGGCCCTAATCATGAAGAGTTAGTATCGCTAATTGGAATTAATGAATATATAGAAAAATTATACAATCATCATTTTGAAAATGATAAAATAACTTTGAGAAATAAAGTTGAAAAAGTTAATGATTTAATTTCAAAACATGAGGAAATTATAGCTAACCCAATTTTAGAATATATTAATAACAATAAAAAACTAAAATTAATTGGTAAAAATATTATTACAAATAAAAATAGAGCGCCGACAGTTTCATTTACAGCTAGAGATAAGTCATCTAAAGAACTAAGTAAAATTTTGGTTGCAAATAAAATTGCTACAAGAAATGATAATTTTTATGCATGGAGATGTCTAGATGCACTAAAAATAGATACCAATGATGGGGTAGTTAGGGTTAGCATGACTCATTATAATTCAATTAAGGATACAAATAAATTAATTGAAGTTCTAGAAAATATATAAATAATTAAAAATATTGTTTTATTTTATAAAAAAATTTTTTAAAAATAAAATTAATTAATTTAAACTTATTATTTCTTTGCGATTTTAAGATTTTTATAATTTCTAAATTTAATTTTATTTTATTAAGAATATTTTTATTTGAAACCCCTCCAGTCTTCATGATTACAGTAGTAGTATTCAAATAATATGATTTGAGTTTATGGATCTCCATAAATTTAAACATTAAATCAATATCAGAAGCAATTTTATATTTCAGACTATAATTACCAAATTTAGAGTAATATTTTTTTCTTACAAAAAAAGTAGGGTGTGGGGGTGACCATCCATTCATGAATGAATTTCTTTTAAAATTATTTGAAACCCACCTTCTTATTACTTTTTTATCATTAACAATGATTAAATTTGCATAAACTATATCAATATCTTTCTTAAAAACTCTCGAATATTTTAAAAGAACGTCATTAGAATAAAAAGAATCATCTGAATGCAAAATACCTATTATTGAATTTTTAGAAAGCTTAATACCTTTGTTAATAGCATCATAAATGCCATTATCATTCTCTGAAATAAATTTATCTATATTATTCTTATATTTGTTAATAATTTCCAATGTTTTATCTGATGAGCCGCCATCAATTATAATATATTCATAATTTTTATAACTTTGATTTATTACTGACAATATTGTTTTCTCAATTGTGCTTTGACTATTATTTGTAACGGTAATTATAGAAAATGAATTAGTAAGACTTATCAAAATTTTCTCTAAAATATTTTATGGTTTTACCTAAACCTTTTGATAATTTGGTTTTTGGGGTCCAACCTAGACGTTTAATCTTGCTAATATCTAATAATTTTTTACTGACTCCTTCGGGCATACTTTTATCGAAATTAATTTTACCTTGAA
>CACJEE010000006.1 GCA_902592345.1 uncultured Alphaproteobacteria bacterium | reverse complement strand
CAATAAAGTTAAACATGATTGTAGTTATAACAACATGACTGCCTCTTTTAGCTTGAAGATAGGCTGGTATAAATGCCCACGCTGCTCCAAAAATAAAGGCTCCTGCAATTGCTAGAAGCCAGACAATAGGTACAGGTAAAAAACTAACATTTATTGCTACAAGAAAAACTCCAAGACCGCCGATATATGCCTGACCTTCTCCACCAATGTTAAATAGGCGACAATGAAAAGCAACCGCAAAAGCTAGGCCAGTAAAAACAAAGTTTGTTGTATAATAAAGAGTGTATGCAAAACCATCAAGGTAACCGAATGATCCATATATAATTAATTTAACTGCCTGAACTGGATTTTCTCCAGCAATAAATATAAACAAAGCAGAAACTAACAAAGCTAAAATTAAATTTACAAGGGGAACAATTAAATTTGATACCCACCAAGGCACTCTAGATTTATCTACAGCTGCAACCATTATGCAACCCCTGCCATTAATAATCCAAGCTCTCTATCAGTAACATCTTTATTAATTCTCTCTCCCACTATATTGCCATCAAACATAACAAGTATCCTGTCAGAAAGAGAAAGCACTTCATCAAGCTCAACAGAAACCAATAAAATAGCTGCCCCTTTGTCACGCATATCAATCAATCTTTGATGAATAAATTCAATTGCCCCTATATCAACACCTCTTGTTGGCTGGCCAACTAATAGAATTTTTGGATTTTCATTAAGCTCTCTACTTAAAATAATTTTTTGTTGATTGCCTCCTGAAAAATTAGAAGTTATTAGCTGGGGAGATCTTGGTCTAACGTCATATTCTTCCATTACTTTTTTTGAAAAAGATAAAATATCACCATCTTTAAGAATAGAAGATTTTGAGTACGGTTCTTGATCATGATAACCAAAAATTAAATTTTCATAAGCCTTAAAGTCTGTAACCAATCCCATTCTTTGCCGATCTTCCGGCACGTGAGCAAGGCCTTTTTCTTTTAATTCTCTTGGGTCAAGCAGATTATCTTTGTCAGAAATTTTTTCATCATTTAAATATATTGCACCTGATTCAACTTTTCTAATACCAGACAAAGCTTCTAATAATTCTGTTTGTCCATTACCTGTTACACCTGCTAAACCTAAAATTTCTCCAGAGTGGATTTCAAAATTTACATTTTTTACTCTTGTAACATCAAGATCATCTTTGACAGTAAGATTTTCAACCTTAAAAACAACATCACCAAGCTTTGCTTCTGCTTTGTTTAGTCTAAGAAGAACACTTCGTCCCACCATCATTTCAGCTAACTTTTCTTTATTAGTATCAGTAGTTTTAGTGTGCCCTACTACTTCACCTTGGCGCATGACTGACACCTCACTTGTTAAGTCCATAATTTCATTAAGTTTATGTGTAATTAAAACAATTGTTTTTCCTTCTTCTTTTAAAGATCGGAGTATTTTAAACAATTCATCAACTTCTTGTGGGGTTAGTACGCCAGTAGGCTCATCAAGAATAAATATTTCAGCACCGCGGTATAGGGATTTTAAAATTTCTACACGTTGGCGAAATCCAACAGATAAATCAGAAATAACAGAGTCTAAATCTATATTTAATTTATACGTCTCACATAGCTTTTGTAAATCCTCTTTTGCTTTTTCTAATTTTTTTCCAAAAACAAATTCTCCCTCAAATCCCAAAACAATATTTTCAATAACGGTAAAATTTTCTACCAACATAAAATGCTGGTGAACCATCCCGATACCACTCTCAATAGAATCTCTGGGCGATCTAAGTTTAATTTCTTTTCCGCTTACGTTTATTGAGCCAGTATCAGCTTGATAGAGACCATATACAATACTCATTAGAGTTGATTTGCCAGCCCCATTTTCACCGATAATACCGTGAATAGTTCCTTTTTTAATTGTAAGATTAATATTTTTGTTGGCCTGAACATGGCCAAAAGATTTGTTAATGTTTTTTAATTCAAGAATAGGTGAGACCATAAATTTATATTTTAATTTTTGGTCTCACCAAAAAGTTTTTTCTAAACTACTCTTGTGACCAGTCTGCAACTGATATAGAGCCATCTATAATGCCTGCAGCAGCAGCATCTGCGGCAGCAGCCATCTCATCAGTTACCATACCATCTTCAGTAGCATAGCCTACCATACCTTGAGCAAGTCCAAGAATATTAATACCTGGCTCAAAAGTTCCAGCAGCAGTTTTTTCAGCTTGTTCAAAGATCGTTAAATCCAAACGCTTTAACATAGAAGTTAACATGCTTCCTGGATGCATCCAGTTTTGGTTTGTATCAACACCAATTCCCATGATACCAGCGTCTGCCGCAGCTTGAAGAACACCAATACCGGTTCCGCCAGCCGCTTGGTAAACAACATCTGCGCCACCATCAATTTGTGCTTTAGTTAGCTCTGCACCTTTAGTTGGATTGTTCCAAGCTTCAGGAGTTGTGCCTGTCATATTTGCTAATATTTTAATATCAGGATTAGCATGTAAAGCACCCTGTTCATAACCGCCTTGGAATTTTCGAATTAATGGAATATCCATTCCACCTACGAAACCTATTGTTCCAGTTTTTGATGCCATAGCAGCAATTACCCCAACCAGAAATGAACCTTCATGCTCTAAGTAACAAGCTTGATAAATATTACCTGCAGGATCATCTACCCAACATACATCCACCGCAACAAAGTTAATATCAGGATATTGTGGTGCAATAGCAGCAACTGCATCAGCTTGAGCAAAACCCATTGCTACAACTAGAGTAGCCCCTCTATCAGCAACTTTTCTCATACCTTGTTCAATCTGCGTATTGTTAGCAGCTTCAAACTCGATCATATCCCAACCAAGTTCGTTTTTTACTCTTTCAGCAGTTCTAAATGCTAATTCGTTAAAAGATTTGTCGAATTTTCCGCCAGAGTCATAAATTACACCAATTTTATTTGCAAAAAGATTTGATGAAAATACAAGTGCGAAAGATACAACAAAAATATTTAATATTTTTTTCATAGTCAATATCTCCTCATTATTTCCGAAATAGATAATTAATTGATATCATTATTATCCTAAAAAAAAATTATTAAAATTAATTAAAATTTTATATCGTGGATAAATAATCTAGGTGCCCATATATCTGTCCCCTGCGTCACCAAGACCAGGGACAATGAACTTATTTTTATTCAATTTAGCATCAATTTTGCATGTAAAAATATGAAGTGACTTGTGTTTTTTTTGTAAATTTTTAATTCCCTCAGGTGCCGCAAGTAGGGATACTAAGAAAATATCTTTTATGTTTACATTTTTATTTAAAATTAAATTAATTGCTGCTATCGATGAGTTACCAGTTGCTAACATTGGATCAAGAACCAACACTTTTTTGTTTTTTGTTTTAGGTAGTTTACACAAATACTCAACGGGCTCATATGTTTGTTCATTACGATACAAACCAATATGACCTTTTTCTGCATCAGGCAAAAATTTAACAAAGCCTTCTAATAGGCCAAGACCAGCTCGTAAAATTGGAACAAGAATTACTTGCTGAGCTAAATCCACCCCCTTGGTTTTAATCAAAGGTGTTTGTACAGTGATTTTTTTATATTTCAGATGTTTAAGCACCTCAGCAGCAATTAAATAGCTAACTTCGTTCATTGTTTGTCTAAACAAAGAATTAGAAGTTTTTTTATTTCTTAAAATAGTCATTTTGTATTCTAAGAAAGATGATTTAATAGATGTAATCATAAACATATTACATATATATATTTGACCATAAGAGCAATGCGGATATTTTTATTTCTTTTACCATTATTATTTATTTGGGGATGTTCTACCATAGAGATTACCAAAGAAGTAATCAAGGTAACTAACACCATCGGTAACAAAGTCAAAGAGTCTGCTCAGCAAAAAGAAACTGGTGAACAAATAGTTTTAAACAAGACAATTGAAGAAAAAAAAATAGAAGAAGAAATAGAAAACATCCAAGAAAAAAAAGAAGAGAATAAAAATATAGTTGAGAGTCAGCAGAAATTAGCAGAGATAAATTTTATTGGAAAAAAAGAAGACAAAATTTTAAGTCTACTGGGACAACCCCAACTTTCACGGGTTGATGGATTTGTATACACTCTGCGATATGATAGTGAGAACTGCAGGCTATTTTTATTTTTTAATAAGTCATCAACTAACAAAAGAGTTGAATACTTTGAATTAAGAGGGAGTAAGACTGACTTATTAAATTCAAAACAAGCTTTAGAGCAATGTTATCGAGAATTTAAGTTGATAAATTAACGTTAATCAATTTCAATTAATAAATCCTTAGTCTCAACATTATCTCCTGATTTGAGATGGATTTTTTTAATAGTTCCACTTTTTTCTGCTGAAATAGTTGTTTCCATTTTCATTGCCTCAATAACCAAAACCCTGTCACCTTTAAGTATTTTTTCACCTTCACTGACAAATATTTTGGAAACCTGCCCGGGAAGTGGTGAGCCTACATGATTTTTATTTCCTTCTTCCGCTTTAGAATTAATAAAAACATTTTTGGAAAATTCATTATTTATAATGTCAATAGTCCTTGGCTGCCCATTTAGTTCAAAAAATACAGAATTTGAACCATTTGCACTAGGATCACCTTTTGCTAAATAACGAACGATAAGGTTTTTTCCTTTATCAATTTGTAAAGAATATTCTTTATCTGGAATGGGGCCGTAAAAAAATAATTCTGTTGGGAGAATAGATGTATCACTAAAATTTTGACGATGATTCATAAAATCTTCAAAAACTTTTGGATACATTAAGTAAGAAGCTAGATGTTGATCAGAAATTTTTTCTTCATATTTTTTTTCCAACTTCGCCTTTTCTTCATCTAAATTAATGCTAGGTAAAATAGAGCCAGCTCTTTTAGTAAGTGGCTTTTCATTACCTAGTATTTTTTTTTGTAATTCTTGAGGAAAGCCCCCAAGAGGTATACCAATTTCACCTTTAAAAAATTCAACTACTGATAAAGGAAAGGATATCTCTTTATTAGGGTCTAAAATATCTTCAGGTGTTAGATCATTAGTTATCATATATAAAGCCATATCACCCACAACTTTTGAGGATGGAGTAACCTTGATAATATCGCCAAACATTTTATTTACTTCTGCATACATATTCGCCACAAGCCCCCATTTATCAGTTGTAATACCTAGTGATCGAGCCTGTTCTTTTAGGTTTGTAAATTGTCCACCTGGCATTTGGTGTACATAAACATCAGAACTACCTCCCTTAAAATCAGTTTCAAAGGCTTTATAATTTTTTCTAACCTGCTCCCAATATAAAGAGACTTCTCTTATGTGGCCCTCATCTAATTTTGGATCATTATGATTTTGTTTCATAATTGATACAAGAGAACCGAGCGCTGGTTGAGATGTTAGTCCGCTCATTGAATCCATTGCAAGATCAACAATATCTATCTGCGCCTCAATTGCAGCCAATACGGTTGCAGAAGATGTACCTGAGGTATCATGAGTATGAAAATGAATTGGCAAAGAAATTTCATTTCTTAACTCTTTAATTAAAAATTTTATAGCTTCTGGTTTACAAAGGCCAGCCATATCTTTTATTGCAATAATGTGTGAGCCAGCTTTTTCTAATTCTTTAGCGAGATTAATATAGTATTTTAATGTATATTTTTTTTCTTGTGGGTTGGTTACATCATTGGTGTAGCAAATTGTTCCTTCACATATTTTGTTTTGTGCTCTAATCTCTTCAATGGAAATTCTCATATTATCAATTAAGTTTAAAGAATCAAAAACCCTAAAGACATCAACTCCTGCTTTTGCTGCCTCTTTTATAAAAAACTTTACAACGTTATCAGGGTAGTTTTTGTAACCAACTCCATTTGAGCCCCTTAAAAGCATTTGCTTCAAAATGTTTGGTGCCTGCTGATTTATTTTTTCCAATCTATCCCAAGGATCTTCTTTTAAAAATCTCATTGAGGTATCAAATGTTGCACCTCCCCAACACTCAATTGAAAACAACTCAGATAAATTGTTACTATAAAATTCTGCAATATTTACTAAGTCGTCAGTCCTCATTCTTGTTGCAAGAAGTGACTGATGAGCATCTCTCATCGTTGTATCAGTTATTAAAGTATATTTTTTATTTCGTATTTCCTGAATAAATTTATCAGGTCCTAAGTTTTTTAATTCTTCAACATAATTATTGGCGTTCCTATTTTTATCAAAATTAGGAATAACTGGATCTGCTAAACTAAAATCATTCGTTCTTCCTTTTATATCAACATGACCATTAACAATGATGTTTCCAAGATAAGAAATAATTTTAGATGCGCGATCTTTTTTAGGTTTAAATTTATAAAGATCTTTGTTGGTATCAACAAAATTAGTATTATAGTTTCCAGATTTAAAATCATCATTGTTTATAAGGGACTCAAGAAAAACAAGGTTAGTTTTCACCCCTCTAATTCTAAATTCACGAAGAGCTCTATCCATTCTTCTAATACAATCTTCTGTTGTTTGGGCCCAAGTAGTTACTTTAACTAACAATGAATCATAATAAGGGGTTATAATAGAGCCTGCTGCCGCTGTTGCTCCATCTAACCTGACACCAAATCCGGAGGCTGATCGATAAGTCATTATTTTTCCATAATCTGGCATAAAATTGTTCAGCGGATCTTCAGTCGTAACCCGACATTGGATTGCATATCCATCTAGTCTAATATTTTCTTGGCTTGGTAGTGATGGATGGTCTCCAATCTTCAAGCCTTCGGCAATTTTTATTTGAGCCTTAACAATATCAATCCCAGTTACTTCTTCAGTTACAGTATGTTCAACCTGTATTCTTGGATTAACCTCAATAAAGTAATGTTGTTTATTTTTTTTATCAAATAAAAATTCTACAGTTCCAGCTCCATGATAATTAACGTGCTTTGCAATTTTGACGGCTGAAGAACAAATACTGTCTCTGGAGACTTGCTCTAAAAAATGAGCAGGGGCTCTTTCAATAATTTTTTGGTGTCTTCTTTGCAGTGAACAATCTCTTTCATATAAGTGAACAACATTGCCATGCTTGTCTCCTAATATTTGAACTTCTATATGTGCAGCGTCTTCTAAAAATTTTTCAATGAAAACCTCATCTTTACCAAATGCTTTTTTTGACTCACTCTGAGCAAACTCAATTTGCTCAGATAATTCATCAGCTGAACGAACAACTCTCATTCCTCTTCCACCGCCACCCCAGCTTGCTTTAACAATTACCGGGTATCCAATTTTATCTACTTCATTATGAATATTTTGTTTGTTGTCTGCACTAACTTTCACTGAGGGGATTGTGCTAACGCCTGCTTCATCAGCAACCTCCTTTGCTGCAATCTTATTACCTAGTCTGCTTAATATTTCTTTGCTAGGGCCAATAAAAATTATTTCATTTTTTTCACACAAATCAGCAAACTCAGGATTTTCAGATAAAAAACCATAACCTGGGTGAATAGCATCAACGCCAGCCTTCTTTGCTATATCAATTATGGAGTTAATATCTAAATAAGCTTGTATCGGTCCTTTTCCTTCACCAACAAGATAGCTTTCATCTGTTTTAAAACGATGTAAAGCAAACCTATCTTCTTTAGAATAAATTGCAGCAGTACGTATTCCTGACTCTTCAGCAGCTCTGAAAATTCTAATAGCTATTTCACTTCTATTAGCTGCTAATATTTTTTTTATTTTTTTCATTTTTTAAATACAGGCAATATTTTGTAATCACACATTCATCACAAATCGGTTTTTGCGATTTGCATGTATATCTTCCGTGCAAAATAAGCAAGTGGTGGGCAGTTTTTAACCATTTTTTTGGGGTTATCAGTTCTAAAACTTCTTGCGTTTGGTCAGCAGTTTTTGTCTTTGCTAAACCAACTCTGTTTGAAACTCGGTAAACATGTGTATCAACTGCAATTCTTGGAATATCTAGTATTTCATTTTGATACACACTTGCAGTCTTATTGCCAACTCCAGGCAAACTAATTAAATCCTTAAATTCTGAAGGCACTTTACTATTATAATCATTGATTAATATTTTTGAGAGATTTAATACATTCTTTGCTTTGGAGTTATAAAGACCAATTGTTTTAATATAACCCTTCAGTTTTCTCTCCCCTAAAACAACCATGTCTTTTGGTGTTTTAACAACTTTGAATAAGTCTTTTGTTGCTGCATTCACTGATTTATCAGTGGCTTGTGCTGACAAAACAACAGAGATTAAAAAGGTATAGGGGTTAAGGTAATTAAGCTCAGTCTTGGGTGCCCCTATTTTTTTTGCCAGAGTTTTATAAACAGAATTGATTGAGCTTTTATCCATATGTTTTAATAAAGTTGACTTTACAAATAATCTAGTTCTTCCATTTCATCTTTGCAAAAATACTCTATTCTACTTATTTGTTTGGGAGACAATATATTCTTCCACTGACCAATCTTGCCAGAATTAAAAAAGGTATTTGTGCTTTCATGAAATTTTTGATTGTTTTCAATTCCCTGAAGTCTTTTAAAATCTGATTGTTCAATTGAATAATTTATTTGATTTGTATCAACTTTAAAATTTAGAATGTTTGATAAAAACTTAATTATTTTTAGCTTTGTTTCAAAAGTATTATTTATTAAATCCTCATATTTAATTATAATTCTTGGCACTTCTGCAACTCCGCTCTTCCACGAATTGTAATTAAATTTCCATGACCCCAGGACCTCAACATCTAAGGGAAGTTTTTTTGTAACGTGACAATAAAGATTCTCTGATGTAATTCTTTCTATGGCTTTATCGACGCTTAGTGTTTTATCAAAATTACTATAAGAAACTGCTATATCTCTTGGATCTCTAACTAAATAAATAAATGCTAGAGAAAACCTCTCATCGGTTAAGTTTCTTCCTTCAACAGAAACTAAGGCGTTATGATTTTTTAAAAAAATAAAATCTTCGTTTTCTTTTGTTATTTCTAATTGAATTTTAGTCCAATATTTTGAAATATTATAAGCACTTTCTTTGATTTCATCCTCGCTTATTAATTGTGGAAGAAATTTATATGGTGGAAATTTATCAATTTTATTGAGAATATTAAAATCTGAATTAATTTTTTGCTTATTAAAAAAATAATTTGATAAAAAATATCTTGTCCAAGTATTTCCACTTTTAGGATAAGAAGAGATCCAAATAATTTTTTTCATACTAATTTAAAACAAACTATTCTGTCAAAAAATTTAATCAAGATAATTTATTTAAAAAAATTTAAGTAATTTTTTTATAATACTTTAAATTTTAAGCAAATCTTTCATTTCAAAATAACCAGACTTCCTTTTTGAAACAAATATCGCTGCTTTTAATGCTCCAGAGACAAAGATTGATCTGTTGTTTGCTTTATGAACAAGATCAACTCTATCATCTTTACTAATAAAACTAACTGTATGCTCACCGGCTATCTCGCCACCTCTTGTAACAGAAAAACCAATATCCCCATTTTTTCTTTTCTTGAGATTTTTAGTGCGATCCAGAACCTTGGATTTGTCTAATGAAGTTTTACGACCCTTTGCAGCATATTCTCCTAAAGAAAGTGCTGTACCTGAAGGGGCATCCACTTTGTGTTTATGATGTGTTTCTGCAATTTCAATATCGTATTCATTTCCTCCAAGAGAGGAAGCTGCTTGTTTTACTAAATCAAATAAAAGGTTTACTCCGATACTCATATTGGATGACATAAGGATGGGGATTTTTTTTGAAAAACTTTTAATTTTATTTTTTTGCGCTTTAGTAATGCCTGTTGTGCCAATAACTAAAGCTGTTTTTGTATTGCCGGCAATTTTAACATTTGATAATGTCGATTGAGGAGTTGTAAAGTCGATAACGACATCTGCATTTTTAAATATAGAGCTGGCATTATTTGTTACAACTTCTCTCGATTGTATGTTTGTAGCATCACTAATTTTTTTTCCAATTTTTTTGTGTGCCTTATGCTCAAAACCACCAACAAATATAAAATTTTTATCTTCTAATATTCTTTTGGTAAGCTCTTGACCCATACGCCCTAAGCAACCTGCTATTCCAACTTTTATTTTTGCCATAGAGTTGCTTATACTTTGGGTGGACTTGAATGAAAAGAAATTAAGTTAAATCCTCCCAAACTTCTTTTAATTTAGAGAAAAAACTCTGTGATTTTGGGCTGTGTTTTTTTGATGTGCCACCTTCTTTTTCAAATTCTTGCAATATTGCTTTTTGTTTATTATTTAGATTAACAGGGATTTCTACGTTTGTCTCAACATACATGTCTCCGCGCCTTGTTTGCCGCAAAATACTCATACCTTTGCCTCTTAAACGAAATTGTGTTTCTGATTGAGTGCCTGGAGGAATATTGAGTCTGGCTTTTTTCCCCTCAATTGTAGGTACATCGACATCACCGCCAAGGATTGCTGTTGTAATAGAAATAGGAATTTGGCAGAAAATATTTGATTCTTCGCGTTCAAATAATCTATCTTTTTGTACTTCAACAAAAATATATAAATCACCATTACCGGCCCCTCTTTTTCCAAGCTCTCCCTCACCTGATATACGAATTCTTGTCCCTGTATCAACACCAGGCGGGATTGTTACAGATATTGTTTTTTGTTTTTTAACTTGACCTGTTCCACTACATTTTAAACATGGGTTTTTAATTGAAGATCCCTCACCTCCACAAGTTGGGCAAGGGCGCTCTATTGAAAAGAAACCTTGTGTTGATCTTACCTTGCCTTGACCATCGCATGTAGAGCAAGTGCTGGGTCCAGACTTATCAGCGCTTCCGGTTGCAGAGCATAAATCACAACCTTCATAGCCTGGAATTCTTATTTGAGATTTTTTCCCATTAAATGCCTCTTGCAGAGTAATAGACATGTTGTAACGAAGATCACTTCCTCTTTGTGGCCCACTTTGTCTTGATGATCCTCCAAAACCACCTCCAAAAAACTCTTCAAATATATCTGAGAAACCTCCACCAAAATCACCAAAACCTTGACCGCCGCCCATGCCTCCTTGACGAAAAGCATCGTGACCATATTGGTCATATGCGGCTCTTCTTTCTGGGTCTTTTAGTGCTTCGTAAGCAGCAGTCGCTTCTTTAAATTTACGCTCAGATTCTTTGTCATCTTTATTTCTATCGGGATGAAATTTCATTGCGAGCTTACGGTAAGATTTTTTTATTTCATCGTCACTTGCGTTTTTTTGAACACCAAGTATTTCGTAAAAATCTTTGTCAGCCATTTACGCCCCTTTAAAAGGTATTTTTAGATAAAGTTAATCTTTTTTATCTTCGTCCACTTCTTCAAATTCTGCATCAACTACCTTTTCATCTTTTGTATCAGAAGATGGCTCTTCACCGGAGGGGTCAGGTTGAGGTGCTCCTGCTGCTGGATCTTGTTTGTAAATTGCCTCACCGAGCTTCATAGAAGATTGAACAAGGGCTTCTGTTTTTGCTTTAATCGCATCCATATCTTCGCTGTCCTTTACTTTTTTTAACTCTTCAATGTCTGCATTTATTTTATTTTTATCTTCTTCGGGAACTTTATCCCCATGTTCTTTCAAGTTTTTCTCAGTTTCATTAATTAAGCTATCAGCTTGGTTTTTAGTGTCTACTGACTCTCTTTTTTTCTTGTCTTCTTCAGCATTTTCTTCAGCCTCCTTAACCATTCTTTCAATTTCGTCTTCAGACAAACCTCCAGATGCTTGGATACGAATTTGTTGCTCTTTGCCAGTAGATTTATCTTTTGCAGAAACATTAACAATACCATTTGCATCAATATCAAAAGTAACTTCAATTTGTGGCGTGCCTCTGGCTGCAGGAGGGATGCCCACTAAATCAAATTGACCAAGCAGCTTATTATCCCCTGCCATTTCTCTTTCGCCCTGGAATACCCTTATTGTTACAGCGCTTTGATTGTCTTCTGCTGTTGAGAAAACCTGGCTTTTCTTAGTTGGAATCGTTGTATTTTTATCAATTAATCGAGTAAATACCCCGCCTAATGTTTCAATACCAAGAGATAGGGGGGTTACATCTAAAAGTAACACATCCTTAACATCTCCCTGTAAAACACCCCCTTGGATAGCGGCGCCAGAAGCAACAACTTCATCAGGGTTAACACCTTTGTTAGGTTCTTTGCCAAAAAAGTTTTTCACTAATTCTGTTACTTTGGGCATTCTGGTCATACCACCGACTAAAATAACATCATCAATATCTGCGGCTTGCAATCCAGCATCTTTAAGGGCTTTCTCACAAGGCTTTAAACTTTTAGTTAACAGCTCACCAACAATTACCTCAAGCTTTGCTCTTGATAATTTTATTGTTAAATGTTTTGGTCCAGTTTGATCAGCAGTAATGAAAGGTAAGTTTACTTCTGTCTCAGTTGAGCTTGATAATTCTATTTTTGCTTTTTCAGCAGCTTCTTTTAATCTTTGAAGAGCTAATTTGTCTGATCTTAAATCGACACCATTATCTTTTTTAAATTCATCAGCAAGATAATCAATTATTTGTAAATCAAAATCTTCGCCACCTAAGTGAGTATCACCATTTGTGGACTTTACTTCAAAGACACCGTCTCCAATTTCTAAAATTGAAATATCAAATGTGCCACCACCTAAATCATATACAGCAACTGTTCCTGTTTTTTTCTTATCAAGACCATATGCGAGAGCTGCAGCTGTAGGCTCATTAATAATTCTTAAAACTTCTAGTCCGGCAATTTTTCCAGCATCTTTTGTCGCCTGTCTTTGAGCATCATTAAAATATGCAGGAACAGTGATGACCGCTTGTGTGACATTTTCACCAAGATAACTTTCAGCAGTTTCTTTCATTTTTTGTAAAACAAAAGCACTAATTTGACTTGGGCTATATTTTTCACTTCTTGCTTCTACCCAAGCATCACCGTTGTCCCCTTTGACAATTTTATATGGAACAAGACCACTATCATTTTTAACCAATTTATCTTCAAAGCTTCTTCCAATTAATCTTTTTATGGCAAAAAGTGTATTTTCTGGATTAGTAACAGCTTGTCTTTTAGCTGATTGACCTACAAGTTTTTCTTTAGATTCTGTAAAGGCAACCATTGAAGGGGTGGTTCTTGCGCCTTCTAAGTTTTCAATAACCTTTGCTTCTTTTCCATCCATCACAGCTACACAAGAATTTGTGGTACCGAGATCTATTCCAATAACCTTTGCCATAATAATATAGTCCTATCTTGATTAGTTTTTTGCCTTATATGCGGCTATAAACAATATGGTAATAAAGTTAAAAAATACAAGAAGTTAGCTAAATTATTTGAATTATTAATTTTTTCTTAGTTTTTGCTATCTTTTTCGATATTTTTCTTATCTGACTTTAAATCTTGATCTTTCTCGGTTTCGGTTTCTTGTTTTGTTTTTTTTGATACCCCAACCATTGCTGGTCTGAGCAATCTATCATACATCATATATCCAGTTTGTATTTCTTGAACTACAACGCCTTCTTCAAGATCATTATTTTCGATTTCCATCATAGCTTGGTGGAGGTTTGGATCAAATTTTGAATTTAAGGTATCAATTTTTGTAATGCCATTTTTTTCTAAGGCAGATGATAGTTCTTTTTTTACCATCAAAAGCCCCTCTATTAAATTTTTTATAGATTGGGGGTGCTCCTCTTCTTTGTTAATTGCAGATAAAGCTCTCTCCAAGTTATCGCCAGGAGATAAAATATCTCGCGCAAAATTAATACTACCGTATTTAATTGAATCAACTTTTTCTCTATCAAATCTTTTTCTAAGATTTTCCATTTCAGCCAAAACTCTAATTTTTTCTTCTTTTAATGTTTTAATCTCTTCTTTTAGCTTTTCTTCTTCTGTCTCTTTAACATCCTCCTCTATAAGATCTTCGTTTTCTTCTTCATCTTGAATTTTTGAATCACTTATATTTTCTTCACTAATTTCTTCTAAATTTTCAGACTGATTGGTTTCGCTGATTTCATCTTTATTACTTTCTTTATCTTTATCTTTTTCCATCACTTAACAACCTTTCCAATAATTTTTGACGTATAATCAACCAATGGTACAATTTTAGAGTAGTTTAGTCTTGTTGGTCCAACTACTCCAATAGCACCTACAATTTCTTGTTCCTTGTTTTTATATGGTGCCATTACCATAGAAAGGCCAGAGTGTTTAAATAAAAAGTTTTGTGAGCCAATAAAAATTTGAACCCCTTTTGCATTACCGGCGTTTTCAAGAATATCTATGAAGGTAGTTTTTTTTTCTATTTCATCAAAGAGCTCTCTTATTTGATCAAGATCGTTAGAAATTATATCATCTTCTAAAAGCTTGGATTGCCCGTGTAAAAAAATATACGGATTATTTAGTTTAGGATCTATTTCTACAATGCCTTTTTTTATAAGATTATTAGAAATTTCTTCTAAGCTCGTTCTTGAGACAGAAATATCATCTTGGATGATTTTTTTTATTTGATTGATGTTTTTATTTTTAAATTTTGTGCTTAAATAATTTGATGTTTGGAGCAGTTCAGAATTTGTAAATTTACCATTATCATCTATTATTCTGTTTTCTATTTCACCATTTTCGTATGCCAAAATTGACATAATTTGAGACTGATTAAGTCTTATAAACTCAAGGTGTTTTAAGTTTTTTTGATACTTTGGAGCAATTACAATACCAGCATAATTAGACAGACCCGATATTGCTCTCGATGCTTCATCTAGAACTTCTTGGTATGATTTGCTTTTTGAAGAGCTCAATTGTTCAATGTTTGCTTTTTCTGATTTAGAGATTCTGCCAAACTCTAAAAGGCCGTCTACAAAAAATCTCATACCTTTGTCCGTTGGAATTCTTCCAGCAGATGTGTGAGGAGAAAATAAAAGACCTTCTTTTTGAAGGTTCGATAATATAGTTCTAACTGATGCTGATGAGATGTCTAAACCTGCTCTTTTTAAAACAGTTTCAGAACCTGATGGCGATCCTGTTTCAAGGTAGCCTTCGACTAAACTCTTAAAAATTTGCTTAGTTCTTTCAGTAAGCTCTGTGTACAAATTATTTTTCATAAACAATATATATTGGTGCAATAGTTATAAAATTCAATTAATAGATATTTATAATGAGAAAAGATAGAGACTTTGACGAAATTAGAGAAATTGTTTTTGAAACCAATATAAATATACATGCTGAAGGTTCTTGTTTGGTTAAATTTGGTAATACTCAAGTAATCTGTACGGCTTCTATTGATGAAAAAACCCCTCCTTGGCTTAGAGGGTCAGGAAAGGGTTGGGTAACTGCAGAATATGGAATGCTGCCCAGATCAACAAATACAAGAATAGAAAGGGAGTCAGCAAGAGGAAAACAAAGTGGCAGAACTCAAGAAATTCAGAGGTTGATTGGAAGAAGCCTTAGGTCTGTGGTAAACTTAGAAAACCTTGGTGAAAGACAAATTAAAATAGATTGTGATGTTGTGCAGGCTGATGGGGGGACTAGAACTGCAGCAATAAGTGGAAGTTTTGTAGCATTATATTTGGCTATTGATAAATTAAAAAAAAACTACAACATTGAAAAACCAATAATTAAAAACTTTGTGGCAGCAATATCAGTTGGCATAATAGAAAACAAAGTGTGTGTTGATTTAGATTACAGTGAGGATTCTAAGGCAGAAGTAGATGCTAATTTTGTAATATGTGATAATGGCAAAATTTCTGAAATTCAAGCAACGGGTGAGGAATACTGTTTTAGTGAAGAGCAATATAAAGAAATGTTTAAACTTGCAAAACTAAGTATTGAAAAAATTATAACTAAACAACAAAACATACTGAATTTAAATTGAAGAATTTATTATTTTTTTCCAATAACCAAAAAAAAATTTTGGAAGTAGAAAGTATTTTTGATCATAAAGGTGTTAAAATACATAATCTAAAATCTTTTAAAAAAATTAAAGAACCTTATGAAAGTGGTGTAAGCTTTGCAGAAAATGCGAAAATTAAATCTTCTTTTGGTTTAAAAAATTTTGAGATTCCATGTTTTGCAGATGATTCAGGTATTTGTGTTGAGGCATTAAAAAATAAACCGGGCATAAAATCAAAAAGGTTTTTAGAAAAATTTTCATCAAATGAGAGTGCTTTTGAGCATATTATATCTAACGTAATTAAAACTAAAAATAATAAAGCTTTTTTTAAAACGGCAATTTGTCTGAGTATCGCAAATAATCACCATATTGTTTTTGAGGGTAAAATTAATGGAAAAATATCCATAAAACCCAAAGGCTCAAATGGTTTTGGTTATGATCCCATTTTTATACCACAAGGTTATGAAAAAACATTTGCTGAAATGAGCATTAAAGATAAAAATACAATCAGTCACAGAAAAATTGCCCTTATGAAACTTGAATCTTTTTTATTTAATTAATCTGAAGAGCTTCTCCGTTATTAATTTGAAGAATTTTTAATTCTCTTTCAATAAGATTGTTGTTAAAATAAAAATTTCCGTCCACACCATCAAATATAAAGTTTTTACTATCTACAAGCTCGTAGAATTCTTTTAGGTTGTAATTATTATTTATTAAATAAGTTAATAGACCTATTAAATCATATGGTAATGTTGAAACTCTCATTAAACCCTCGTCATAAGTATCGGCATATTCATCAATAAGTTTTTGTCTTTTTTTATACTCAACTCCAGGAAAGATTGCATTCTGAAGAGTTGGTTCATTAAAAAAAATTGCGTCGTCCCATGCCCCAGTTCCAATAAACCCAACTATATTAGGATCAATATCATAGTAGGCTAAGAGTGGGGCCACTTGCAAAAGTCTAACACCGTAATCAGCTATTAAAACATGAGTAAAGTCATAGTCATTTGTTGTCGTAAATCGCTCAAGCTTTTTTAATCTTTGTTTTGAGTTTTCGTCTTTGTTAAGTGAGAGTAATTTTTTTTGTCTATTAAGCTCAAACTTTCTTAACTCATATTTACCAAGTTCTTTTATAGCGCTTCTAACATTTTCTAAATTTTCTTTATAAGAGGCTCTGTTAATTATGATAGATTTGCTTCTTTCAGAAACACTGTCAACAATTTGGTTAATTTTATATCCATATGAATTTTCAGGATAAACAATTGCAACCTTTGAATTTTCTGGCAAATAATCAAAGATGGTTTCAATTTCATTATAAGGAAAAAAATTTAATAGAAAAACACAATTATCAGCTAAAGATTTGTTAGAAGAAAAGGAAAAGAACAAAATACCATTATCACAATATGTATTTAATCCTAATGAGTCATCGGCACTAATGGGGCCAAAATATATTTTGCCAGGCTCAATATTTTTCTCAAGGTATTTATTGAGGCTGTCGTTGTTTTCATAAACATGAATATTAAATGAAACATTTTTTATTTTTTTTTTATATGTTGCTAGTTCAATAATATTTAAAAATTGATCAACAATCTTAGGATCATCCTTTTTTGATATCAAAACTGTAATGTTTTTTGACAATGCTATTTTGAGATTTTTATATTTATAGTCATCAACTTTTAGGGATTTTTTTGAGTTTAATTCATTTTTTTCTTTTTTTGTTATTTTTTTATTATTAATTATTGGTTTTTCAATAATGACTTCTTTGGAGTCGCCTTGCTTTGAAATATAATTTGCTGGAGCACAAGAAAATAAAAATATAATAAGAAACAAGATGGAAAGAATGGTTAATGGTTTATACATTGTGGCAACCCCTATAGGAAATATGGGAGACATAAGCAATAGAGCAATAGAGACTCTTCAAAATGTAGATTTTATTATTTGTGAAAACCCAAATCATTCGAGAAAAATAATGTCAAAATTTGGCATTAAAAAGAAGTTAGTAGCATTACACGATCATAATGAAGAAAAAATTGTTAGAAATTACATAGAAAAAATAAAAACAAAACCAGTCGCCTTAATCTCAGATGCTGGTTCACCCTTGATATCTGACCCAGGATATAAGCTTGTGCAGCATTGTATCAAAGAAAATATTTTTATGACAACAATCCCAGGGGCATCATCTGTTATTTCTGCGCTTCAATTATCAGGACTGCCAGTTAATGAGTTTGCTTTTGTTGGTTTTGCTCCAAAAAATAAAAAGAAAATGTTAAACTTTTTAAAATCTATTTCTTTAGAGCAAAGAACTGTAATTTTGTTCGTTTCAAGTCATAAAATTATACAACTATTGGAAATATTAACCGAAATACTACCAAATAGAAATATTGCTTTATGTAAAGAAATTACTAAGTTGAATGAAAAAACATTTTATGGATTACCTGAAAATATTCTAGCAAAAATTTGTACTGGCAAGAAGTATTCATTGGGAGAGTTTGTTGTTATTATAGGAGCCGAGAAAAATATTGAAAATATTGAAAAAAATTATATTGGCCCGGAGATTGAAAATATAATTAAGAGGCTTTTAAATAAATTTTCTTTGACTGAAAGCGTAGAAATAGTGCATAAAATTAGTTATATTGAAAAAAAACAAATATATAAAAAAGCGCTAGATATTAAAAATGAAAAAAATAAGTAATTTAGTATTATATTTTTCTTTTCTTTTGTTTCTTCATGCTTGCAGCCCGGCTAACATCTTGGCAACCGGGAGTGGGAGCGCCATGGTAATTGCAGAAGGTGAGCGCAGTATGGGATCTGTAGTTGATGATGCAACAATTAAAGTTAATATTGCAGCAAAATTTATCAGCTCTGAAGATAATTTATTTGTAAATATAAGCACAACAGTGCTTGAGGGCAGAGTTTTGCTAACCGGACTAGTAGACAATCAAGAAATAAGAATAGATGCTGTTAGAAGAGTTTGGGAGGTTGATGGTGTTCAAGAGGTAATAAATGAAATACAGGTCGGGAACAGAGAAAGTTTAAAAGAATATGCTAATGATTTGTGGATTAATACTCAGGCAAAAGGTCTTGCTGCAAAAGCGGTTGGCTTAAGAGTGGTTGGTTATAATTTTGAAACGATTCAAGGAAAAGTTTATATTGCAGGAATTACATCTAAGCCAGAACAGTTAGAAGCCCTAATTGATGCTGTTAAAACTGTTAAAGGTGTAAAAGAAATTGTTAATTACGTTATAATTGTAGAAAAATAACTATCTTATTTTAGCGCCAATTTTTTCACCGCCCAATATATGGATATGAAAATGTGGAACTTCTTGGCCGCCATCAACGCCTGAATTAGAAATAATTCTGTAACCATTCTCTTTAATGCCTAGTTTTTCAATAACTTCATCAGCTTTTTGAAAAAAATTTGCAACAACATCCTTATGGTAGCCTGAAATAAAATCCGAAAAATCAACGCACTTTACTTTAGGTATTCCAAGAATATGAATTTTTGAAACAGGGTTTATGTCTTCAAAAAATAACACATCTTTATCTTCATAAATTTTTTTACATGGTATTTTGCCATCAATTATTTTTGCAAAAATATTATTATTATCGTACATTTTTTCTTTTTGAAATTTCTTTATTCAATTCATTGAGTTTAATTTTTTTTGCTGAAAGCAAAACAAATAAATGGTAAATTACATCAACCGCTTCCTCTATTGTTCTTTTTTTAGATCCTTTTAAAAAATCAATTATTAGCTCAAAAGATTCTTCACCAAATTTTTGAGCTATTTTTTTTTCGCCTTCTTTGAAGAGTTTTTTAGTATATGAATTTTTAAGTTTAGAAGTCTTCCTTGACTCTATTGTTTTGTATAAGTCTGAAAATGAATCTGGCATTTATATTCTCACATCAATATTATTTTTTTTTAAAAATTGTTTTACTTCCAATATACTAATTTCATTAAAATGAAATACAGAGGCTGCAAGCAACGCGTCAGCTTGACCAATTTGAGCGCCCTCATAAAAATGCTCTTTTGTGCCAACTCCGCCACTTGCAATAAGAGGAATATGAAGTATTTTATTAGCTTCTTTTAAAAGATCTAAATCAAAACCACTTTTTGTTCCATCCCTATCCATCGATGTCAACAAAACCTCCCCTGCGCCTAATTTTTGTGTTTTTTCTAACCAACTTAAGGCTTCAATTTCAGTGTTTATTGTTCCTCCGTGTGAGTGAACCATCCAGGATGGACCAATTTTTTTCACATCAATAGCAACTACTATGCACTGGCTACCAAAGTGGTCAGAAGCTTCTTTAATTATGTTAGGGTTGTTAATTGCAGCAGAGTTAATTGATACTTTATCTGCTCCAGCCATAAGAGAGTCTTTTATATTGTTAATAGATTTTATTCCTCCACCAACAGTTAGTGGAATAAAAACTTCCTCAGCTGTTTTTTTCAACACGCTAAGCATTGTATCTCTTTCTTCAAGAGAAGCACTAATGTCTAAAAAACAAATTTCATCTGCTCCATTTTCAGAATAAAATTTTGCCTGCTCTACTGGGTCTCCCGCATCTACAAGATCAATAAAGTTAATTCCCTTAACAACGCGCCCATCTTTTACATCTAGACAAGGAATTATTCTTTTTTTAAGCATTTGCGCCAAGCAGTTTATCTGCTTTCTTTAGATCAATATCACCAACATAAAAGGCCTTACCTGCGATAACCCCTTCTAATTGCGGTGTTTGAATTTTTTTTAACCCCTTAATGTCCTGCATATCTTTTAGCCCTCCTCCGACAATAAGTTTTTTAATAGTTAAAGATAGGTTTAAAGAAATCATATTTAAATTTAATCCAGATAGCATGCCGTCATTTTCTATGTCAGTAAGCACATACCCTCTTATTTTTGTTTTATCATAGTGCCGAAAAACTGCGGCAGGTGTTAAAGAGCTTTTTTGTTGCCATCCGTTTATCATTATATTTTCGTCCAAAATATCAAGCGCAACATATATGCTGTCTTGAAAAGACTTAGAAAGCTGAGTTACTTTTTCAACATTTTTTACTGCGTAAGATCCTATAATTAAAAAATTTATACCTAATTCAAAATATTTTTTTGCAATCTTATTATCTCTTATTCCCCCACCAAGTTGTATAGGGATTGATATAGACTTTCTTATTTGCTGAATTGTTTTGGTGTTAACCTTATCTCTTCCAAAGGCTGAGTCGAGATCAACCAAGTGCAGCCTTGTGCAACCCTGGTCTTCAAAGTATTTGGCTTGTTCTACTGGGTCTGGGTTAAAAATTTGACTGGTGCTGTCTACGCCTTTTGTTAACCTAACACATTTATTATCTTTTAAATCAATTGCTGGAAAAGCTTTCACTGTATATTTTTATAATAATAATAACCCTTAATTGGGTTTCCATTAACAAAGGCATATGTTGGGTTTTCTCCCCACCTAACAAAACCCTTACTTTCAAAAAGTTGTATTGCTGCAGTTTGTGTCTCTCTTATATCTAACTGAATGTTAATTTTGTTGTTTTCTTTAGATTTTACAATTGCATAATCAATCATTGCTTTAGCAAGCCCATATCCTCTTGCCCAAGGCGCAACAAAGTGGGATTTTATCCTTGCAATTGTTTTTTGTGCTTCGTTGTTTGGTGGGTAAAAAGAAAGCTGCATTGATCCAGCAATATCGCCGTTTAACCTTCCTACTATTAGTGTGTTTGTGTTTACAAGCAGTATTGAATTCCAATATCTTTTTAACACGTCTCTTGGTGGAACGGTAATCCATCCAAAGCCTCCGCCTGCTTTAATTGCTTGCTCAGCATTATAACAAAGGTCAGCAAGGTCAGTGTTTGATATTTTTTCTAAAGCATTAACGCTAATGTTGTTTTTTTCTTTTGCTAAAACGGTCATAAATTTATAAAATCTTTTATAATGTTCAGTCCTTGAGTAGAGCTTTTTTCAGGGTGAAACTGACAGCCATATACATTTTCTTTGTTTACAATTGAAGCAAAATTTATTCCATATTCTGTTTCCGCAACAATATCTTGTTTGTTTAGACAGTCAAAATAATAGCTATGAACAAAATAATAATCTGTTTCTTCAGGCTTTATAAAGGGATGGCTGTTAACTACCTTTATTTTGTTCCACCCCATGTGGGGCATTTTAATTTTTTTACTTGGTATTTTTTTTATTCTACCCTTAATCCAACCAAAACCTTGATGTATTCCATTTTCTTCACTAATTTCTGCAAGTAACTGCATTCCTACACAAATTCCAAAAAAAGGTTTTTTTTTGATTGTTACAAACTCATTAAGTTGATCTTGCATGCCTGAAATTTTTTGTATCCCGTCTATGCATGTCTTAAACGCTCCTTGCCCTGGCAAAACTACATGCGAGGATTCCCTTAGGCTTCTTGGATCACTTGATATTTGTATCTCTGCATTAATGCTTTTTAAATTTACAACCTTAACAAAAGACTGCTTTGCAGATAATAGGTTTCCAGAACCATAGTCGACTATGGTAATTTTTTTTTTCATCAGATTATAGTATGCCTTTTGAAGATGGGATTATGTTTTTTGTTCTTTTGTCAATTGTAAGCGCAGATCTAACGCTTCTTGCAAAAGACTTAAAGCATGACTCGATTATGTGGTGGTTGTTTGTTCCATAAAAATTTTCAATGTGCAAATTACATTTCGCATTATTAGCAAATGCTTTAAAAAACTCTTTAAAAAGCTCTGTGTCCATTTCCCCTATTTTTTCTAAACCAAGCTCAACCTTCCAAACAAGTTCAGGTCTTCCAGAAAAATCAATAACTGTTCGGGACAAACTTTCGTCCATAGTGATATAAAAAAAACCATATCTACTTATTCCTGTTTTGTTTCCAATAGATTTGTTGATCGCTTCTGACAAAGCGTAAGCTGAATCTTCAACTGTGTGATGAAAATCAACATGTGTGTCGCCATCTACACTAAGCTCAACATCTATCAAGCTGTGATGAGAAAAAATTTCAAGCATGTGGTCAAAAAAACCTATTCCTGTAGAAATTTTTGATTCACCAGTGCCGTCAACGTTTGTTTTACAAAATATTTTAGTTTCTTTTGTGTTTCTTTCGACAGATGAAGTTCTCATAAAATCGCCTAATATCAGTGAAATAATAAATATTCTAGGCAAATCACTTGATTAAAAGAATTAAATAGCCATTTTATTCTTAGAAATGAAAGAAGTTATTAAATCTACAACAATAATTGGCATACGAAAAGACAACCTGGTAGTTGTTGCGGGCGATGGACAGGCTAGTTTTGGTAACACTGTTATGAAAGCTAATGTAAAAAAAATAAGAAGACTAGGTCAGGACAACTCAGTTATTTCTGGTTTTGCTGGCTCAACAGCAGATGCGTTTGCATTATTTGAAAGGTTAGAGTCCAAGCTGGATCAGTATAAAAATCAACTCAAAAGAGCTTGTGTTGAATTGGCCAAAGACTGGAGAACCGATAGATACTTAAGAAGGCTTGAGGCAATGATGATTGTCGCGGACAAAGATATAAGTTTGCTACTATCTGGAACGGGAGATGTTATTGAATCAGATGACGGAATATTAGCAATTGGATCTGGGGGTCCGTACGCCAACAGTGCTGCTAAAGCGCTTATTAAAAATACCAATTTGAATGCAAAAGAGATAGCAATTGAATCTCTAAATATAGCTGCTGATATTTGTATTTATACAAATCATAATATTATATCGGAGACAATAGAATTATAATGGAGTCGAGCTTCAGTCCTAGAGAAACAGTTTCAGAGTTAGATAAATTTATTATAGGTCAAAAAAATGCAAAAAGGGCGGTTGCTGTAGCCCTTCGAAATAGGTGGAGAAGAAAACAACTAGACAAAACTCTAAGAGATGAAATAGTTCCTAAAAACATCCTTATGGTGGGCCCAACAGGTTGTGGCAAAACCGAAATATCACGTCGTTTAGCAAAGTTAGCAGATGCTCCTTTTGTTAAAGTTGAGGCCACCAAATTTACTGAAGTTGGATATGTTGGAAGAGATGTTGAGCAAATTATAAGGGATCTTGTAGAAATAAGTATTAACAAAACCAAAGAAAAGATGGGCCAAGAGGTTAAGGCAAAGGCAGAAAAAAATGCAGAAGAAAAAATCTTAGATATTTTGGTTTCAAAAACATCAAGTGAATCTACAAGGGAAAGTTTTAGACAAAAACTTAGAACGGGCGAACTAAATGAAAAAGAAGTTGAAATTCCAGTATCTGCTAACCCATCAATGGGTCTCCCAACCATGGATATTCCCGGCATGCCAGGCTCTCAAATGGGGATGATAAATTTAGGTGATGTCTTTGGTAAAAATTTTGGTAAGCAAAAAAAAATGAAAAAGATGACAGTTAAGGATTCACATACATATTTGTTGGAAGAAGAAATAGACAAGTTGTTAGACCAAGATAAAATTACAACAAGAGCCCTTGAAGATGTTGAGCAAAACGGAATAGTTTTTATTGACGAAATAGATAAAATTACATCAAGAAGTGAAAGAGCTGGTGCAGATGTGTCAAGAGAGGGTGTTCAAAGGGATTTGCTTCCTCTAATTGAGGGAACTGCGGTGTCAACAAAACACGGGGTAGTCAAAACTGATTATGTTTTATTTATTGCTTCTGGTGCATTTCATCTTTCAAAACCCTCAGATATGTTACCTGAGTTACAGGGTAGATTGCCAATTCGTGTTGAGTTAGAAAGTTTGTCCAAAGATGATTTTAAGCTTATATTAACAGAAACACAAAACAGCCTTATTAAACAATATGTTGGACTTCTTGGAACAGAAAAAGTCAGCTTAGAATTTGATGAAGGTGGCATTGAATCAATTGCATCCTTGGCCACTGAAATAAACCAAAATGTTGAAAATATTGGAGCAAGAAGACTGCACACTATAATGGAAAAGCTTCTAGAGGAGGTTAGTTTTAATGCCTCTGATATTGGCCCAACAGCCATTATTATAGATAAAAAATTTGTTGAAACCAACCTTGTTGATTTAATAAAAAGTCAGGATCTGTCTAAATTTATACTATAAATATTGATTTTAATCTCAACCTTACCTAACGATTGATTGTGATTAAAAAAATACAAGTTGAGATAGCCATACTAATTTTTTTAGTGGTAAATATTTTTTTATCCTACAAACTTGATGTTGTTCTTTACAATTATTTTTTTAATCTAAATTATAACTTTGAAACACTTTATCTAAAAAAATTTTTTATTAGAATAACACAATTAGGTGACTCCTTGTGGTATTTTATAATTATTATATCTGTTTTTTTGTTATCTTTTTTAGGTGAAAAAATAAAATTGATATCAAATAAAAAATGGCTGTATTTAAAAAATTTTAGTATTTTCAGTTTTTTTTATTTAATTTTAGTAGGTTTGGTAACCCAACTCTTAAAACATATTATTGGAAGACCAAGACCAAACTATGTTGATTTTGATACTGGTACTAGTTTTAGTTTTTTTTCTACTGATGCCTCTTTTCACTCTTTTCCCTCTGGACATTCTTCAACAATCTTTGCAATAGCAATAATATTAAGCTTGTTAATTCCAGGGTTAAGGATGTTTTTTTTGTTGTTAGGTTTTGTTGTTGCGCTTAGCAGGGTTGTTGTGGGTGCTCATTTTACAACAGATATAGTTGCGGGAGGACTTGTTGCTATAATTTTATATAGGGTTTTTTTAGTGTTTCTTGAAAAGCGCTACCCAAAAATGTCTGTTCAAAATTTTAAAATAAAAAAAACTTCATTGTTATTAAAATCTAATGTTGTTTTTTTAGTGATAGGTGTGTTTGTTACTGTTGGTTATGTTTTTGATGTTTTTCTAAGCAGTCTTTTTTATTACGGGGATACTCAGTTTTTTCTTCAAAGCCAGCATATTTTATCTGTAATTTTTAGAGACATTTTACTTCCTTTTTTAGTGCTTTATATTTTTGTTTTGCCAATAATTGGGAGCTTTATTCCTATTCATAAAATTTATTTTGGATATAAGTTTCACCCAAAGGAAATAATTTTTGTTTGGATAGCGGGAGTAGCAACTTTGATTGTGTTTGTTAATGTCTTGTTGAAAAATATGTGGGGCAGAACAAGGCCTAACGATATTTTAGAATTTGGTGGTAATGATGTTTTTACTCCTTGGTATAAGCTCGGCGATTCATGTATTTCAAATTGCTCTTTTGTTTCTGGTGATGCGTCTGTTGGCTTTGCCTTAATAGTTTTTTATTTTATAACAAAAAAAAATATTTTTATTTATTTGTCTATTTTGTTTGGCACAAGCCTTGGTTTTGTTAGAATTATTGCGGGAGGGCATTTCTTTAGTGATGTCGTCTTTTCTCAAATTATTGTAACAGGCATAATGTTTTCTTCTTTTATTATATATAAAAGGGTTTTGAATGAATAGGATGTTTGCCTGTTTGGTTTTAGCTATTGTTGGCCTTAAAGTTTCTGCATCTTTTTTTACTAGTTTTTCATTATATGGTGATGAGGCACAATATTGGTTGTGGTCTCAAAATTTAGATCTTGGGTATTTTTCTAAACCCCCTCTTCTTGCCTGGTTTTTATCAGGATATATTCGATTGTTTGGGGATTCTTTTTTTTCTCTGAAAATGTTTCCTCTTCTGATTTATTTTTTACTATTCTTTTCTTTTTATGGGCTTTGCTTGCAACTAAGTTTGTCAAAAAACAAATCTATTATTTGCTCTTTTAGTTTTTTGTTAATTCCAGCTGCAACCGTTTCATCATTTTTGATTTCTACAGATCTTTTGCTTCTTTTGTTTTGGGTGCTGTCTATGACAAAACTTCTAGAGATAAGAAAAGACGGCTCAGTGATAAACTTTGTTTTATTGGGGGTTTTTTTGGGCTTGGCATTTCTGGCCAAATACGCTGCTGTTTATTTTTTATTAAGTTTTTTAATACTGGTTTCTGCAGACAAAACAGTGTTGACCTCTCTTAAAAGCCGCGCTCTTGGATGGCTCTCTTGTGTTTTGGTTCTTTTGTTAGTTTTGTTGCCTAACATCTATTGGAATATTGTTAATGGATGGATAACAATTGCCCATACTTCAAGTAATGCAAATTTAAAAAACCTTAATCTTAATTTTGGTGAGCCATTAAAGTTCTTGGTTTCACAAATTTTTATGGTGGGTCCTATTTTGTTTTTGTCTTTTTTGTATGTGTTTAGGTCATTTCGTTTGGATTTTGAAAATAAGTTTTTATTAATTTTTTCATTGCCAATTATTATCATCATTTTGTTTGAAAGCTTTCTTGTAAGGGCTAATGCCAATTGGGCAGCACCGGCATTGATTTCTTTGTTTATTTTATTCTTCAGGCTTGTAGAAGAAAAAAAGAAAAATTTAATAGTAATTAACTTTGGCATCAACTATGTTTTTGCTGTTTTCCTGTTTGTCTCTATCTTGATTTCCTCAAACGGTAAAATGTTTGATAGAATTAGAGGGATAGATGTTTTTGTTAAAGAAATTTTGAAAAAAACAGGGGATATGGACTTAGTTATTAGTGATCGAATAATTTTTTCTAACATATCATATGAAATAAGAGACCGACCTAATAAGATATATATGCCTTATAAGGGTGGTGGTGTAATAACAAATCATTTCCAAATGATCTCTCCTTTAAGCCAAGCACAAGAGAGTGATTTTTATTTAATCGGCAATAATGCCGACATCAAATATCTGTTAAAAGCAAATCAAATGAAGTTGCTAAAAGAATTTGATGTTCCTTTTAGTTCTAATAATTTAAAATTTTATGAAGTTATTTTTAAATAGTTTTGTTTTTTTGTTTCTTTTTGGTTGGCCTGTGTTTGGGGCAGAAATTAAAAAAGATTATGTTGTTAAGGTTGGGGGCATAAAAATAGGCGAATTAAATTGGGAAATTAAAATAGGCAGTGATGATTATTCAAACAAGCTCAGCCTAAAAAACAAAGGTTTTTTGTCAGCAATATATCGTTTTAATGGTGAGTATTTTTCCGAAGGCTTAATAAACAAAAAGGGGTTAATACCAAAAAAATATAAGCACTTTTGGCAGACTAAAAAAACAATTAAAAATATGGAATTAAGATTTGGTGGAGATAGGTTGATTTCACTAAAACAGGAGCCGGTTGAAGAAGAAACAATAAGACTCAACGTGTTTGATGTTCAATATACAAACGATCCACTAACAGCTTTTCAAAAAATAATGATGGGCGAAAAAAGCGCCTTAGTTGTTGATGGTAGAAGATTGTACACTATGATGGCAAGATATGATGAAAATAACACCCAAGTCACAATTGAAATTGTAAACTATTATAATTTGTGGGCAGATCATAAAAGAAACAAGTTTGAAAAAATAATTTTTGAAAAAAAAATTACAGAGATTTTGCCTCACAAGATGCTTATCTATTTTGATGGAAAGATTTTTAAGTTAGAGCAAAATTAATTTTTATTTTTTCTTAAATAAACATAAAAGGCGCCGTCACCTCCATGCTCTATTGAAGCTTGCTCAAAAGCAAGAATGTGTTTTGAATAATTTTTAGACTTTACCCAATTAAAAAAAGCCGCCCTTATAACACCATGATAAAGTTTGGGTTTGTTGTTGCAATCATAATCTTTTTTTTTAAAAACCCCCTTTCCCGTTATAAACAAAAGGCATCTTTTGTTTTTATTAAAACACTCTAAAATTGTGGATGAAAAAATTTCTTCTGCCTCTAAAAGACCCCTTCCATGAAAATCTATTTTTTTATCGATTTTTAAAATATTTTTTTTGATATTTTTCCTAATATTAGTTTTTTCAAGGGAAAAATGAGAGCGTTTTGCATCTGTTTTTTTTTCAATTTCTAAATTATTAGCATTTGTTAGTTTGGTTTTTTTTTTAATAAATTTGTTTTTGTTGATTGTTTTTTTGTTGGGCGTTCTGTTGTTTTTTTTTATGGGCGTAACCCCCTTCATTTGTTTTAAAAATAAATCGTTTTCTTCGTTATTCATTTTTTAGAAATACCTTAATTAGCTCTTTCACTCTTTTTGGTGTTTGATTATACCAAAGGCTTTTCATCATTTCAAAACAAACAAGGTGTTTATTCTTTTTTTTCATATTGCGCAGTAAGCTTTTAAACTTAAGAACCTTGATTATTCCCATTTGAAAAACCATTTCAATTAAAAGCTCTTCCTCTTTTTTGTTGGATGTGTTTTTTTTTAAATATTTTCTATAATCTTTAACGGCGTTTTTAAAATCTTGTATAAATAATTTTTCTAATTTAGTTTTGGTTGGTTTGGTTTCTATTAAATATTTCTCCTCCAATAATATTAAGTGCCCATATCCAATTGTTAAAAAGCCTAGTTGGTCTTTATATGGTATAGAAGAAAACCCTTCATTTTTTTTTATTCTTTTTATAAGTTTTAAATAGCGCAAATTATTAAGTTGATACCAGCGTCCAAGAAGGCTCTTTTGAGTTCTCTGGTTTTTCAAAAATCCACGTGTCTTTATTTTTTACAATATTTTCTTCATTGTCTCCAAGTATTTGTTCGCTTATAAAATTTACTGCGATTGTAATTTTTCCCCCCTCTACTTTTGCGTCTTCAATTCCATCAACAACCAAGGAATAAAATTGTGAGTTTGAGTTGTTTGAGCCTGAATCAATGGCTTTTTCAAAAGCACTGTAAACATCTTTTGATACTAGGTTTTTTAAGGTTTTTTTATCCCCTTTGTTAAAAGCAGTAATTATAATTTCAAATGCTTTTTTTGCACCTTCTAAAAAAGCTTTGTGGTCAAAAGAGCTGGCTTTTTTATATACAATTTCAAATTTTTTTTCACTTTCTGTAAGTTGAGGTATTTTGTCTTGATGGGGTTTATTTTCTTTTTTGATAAATTCCTGCTCTTGTTGTTTTGTGTTTTTTTGAAAACCAGTTCTTTTACCAAGAACACTCCTTAGACGATAAATAATAAAAACAGCAATTGCTGCAAATATAATTAAATCAAAAAACTGCAAATCACCATAAACCACACCTGAATATATAATTACTTTTTTATATTTTAATAGTTATATTTTTTCCAAACAGCCTCTTTTATTTCACCAACTGTTTTTTTGTGGAGGGCAACATCCTCTTCTAGCGCTTGAAATGTTATTATTTTTTTGTTGTTTGCTTCTTTTTTGGAGGTTTGGTTTGTTTTTGTTTTGTTATCTTTTGAGAGATTCATTGAAAATTGCTTTCCTCCCTTAAGCTCTAGATAAACCTCTGCCAATAATCTTGAGTCTAATAAAGCCCCATGAAGATCTCTTTCTGACAGATCTACTTTGAATCTTCTGCATAAATAATCAAGGTTTGCTACTCGTGTGTTGAGAGTCTTTCTTGCAAGCGCAACCGTGTCGATCACAGGATTCTTAATAGAGGGTTTTCCAATAAGCGACAGTTCATTGTTAATAAAACCAACATCAAAATCAGCATTATGAATAATTAGTGGGTCGCTGCTTATGAAGCCTAAAAACTCCTGGTGGTGATCACCAAAGTTATTTTTATCACTTAAAAAGCGGTTTGTTATCCCTGTAATTTTTTGAGCGCTTTCTGATATTTCTTTATCAACCTTACAATAAAATTGTAAAAAGTTGTTAGTTGCAACATGATTAATCAGCTCAACACAGCCCACCTCAATAATTCTATCACCGTTTTTATAACTAAGCCCGGTTGTTTCTGTGTCAATTACAACTTCTCTCATCTTAAAAACTCCATTAAAGCTCTTTCTGCTGAAAAAATAAAGTCTTTTTTTGTTTTGTTGTTATTAATAATAATTTGCGACCTTAGCCTCCTATCTCTGTCTGAGGTTTGGGATTTAAAAATTTTATTCAAAATTTGTTTTGTAAATTTTTTACTTTTCAGAACCCTTTCTGTTCTAAGTTTTTTCTTAGACAGAACGCAGACAACTATATCAAAGTTTTTTTCAAGATTGTTTTCAAGCAAAAGTGGGATATCTACAAAAATAGCGCCCTTGTTGTTTTTTCGGTTTTTTTTTATAAAGCTTTCTCTAGATATTTTAACCTCTTTGTGAATATATTTTTCAAGCTTTTTTCTGACCTCATCTTTGTTAAAAATAATACTAGAAACTTTTATTTTATTTATTTTATCTTTTTGCACTACCTCTTTAGAAACATTTTTTTTAAGAAACTTTAAAAAGCGCTTATTTGGTTTTTTATAAATACTAGAAACAAACTTGTCAGAATCATGAACAAGGTATCCTTTTTTTTTTAAGTGTTTACAAAGTGTTGTTTTTCCAGACCCAATTCCACCGGTGATTCCAATAACTTTTGTCATGTTATTTTGTTATTAATTTTATTTAATAATTCCCTGTCTACCTTGGGGTTAAAACCAAACCACTGGCGAAAACAGGGTATGGCCTGCTCAACAAGCATAGTAAAGCCATAGACTTTTTTGTTGTTGCTAAAACTTTGCAAGAAGTTTGTTTCTTTTGGGGTGTATACAATATCGCTGATTAATGCTTTTTTATTTACTAACCTTGTTTGTTTTTTGTTTAGGGGGTTGGTTGGGGTGGTGTTTATTATTAAGTCCGCCCCAGAAAGGTGTTTGTCTGCTAAGGCGTAAGGCTTGGTATATTTGGCAGCACCTTTTAGTTTAATTAATTTTTTAGAACGGTTGAAAACTATGATTTTTTTATATCCTTTTAACACAAGGCCATAGAAAATTGCCTGGGAGGCGCCACCATAACCTAATATCAAGATCTTTTTATTTTTTCTTATTTTTTCTTTTTTAATGGAGTTTAAATAGCCCACCCAGTCTGTGTTGGTTCCTTTGAGTTTTTTTCCTACTGAAACACAATTAACCGCACCTATGTTTTCAGCATGATTATTTTTGATATCAAGGTATTTGTTTATTTTTTTTTTATACGGGACTGTAACGTTAAAACCATAAACTTTTTTGTTTTTTATTTTTTTATTTAAAGCCTTTTCAAAACCACCTTTTTTAACTTCGACAAATTTATATTTTGCATCAATTTTGTATTTTTTAAACCAGTGATTAAAAATTAAAGGAGAAAGGCTTTTAGATGTCTTGTTTCCAATTACAAAAAACTCTTTCATTTCTTTATTTTAGACAAAAAAGATAAAAACGGAAATAACGGAAAACCTAAAACGTTAAAAAAATCCCCTTTTATAGATTTTAGTATTTGTGGACCTAGTTTTTCGACCTGATAACAGCCAACGGAGGACAGTATTTGTTTCCCAGTTTTATTTAAATACTCATCAATTTGTTTGTCGCTTATTTTTTTTAATGTAACTGTTGATTGTTGTTTGATAGACCAAATTTGTTTATTTCCACAACACACTGATGCGCCTGATATAATTTGGTGTTTTTTTCCTGATAGCTGTTTTAGTTTTTTCCTGGCCTCTTTTAAGGTTTTTGCTTTGTTTATTATTTTTTTTTGAAAAATAATAATAGTGTCTGAGCCAACCACCAGCTTGTTTGGGTTTTTTCTGCTAACACTCAAGGCTTTTTGTTTTGCTAAATGTTTGGGAAGATTTTTTTTGTTAATTTTTTTTTGCAATAATTTTTTTTTAATTTTTTCTTCATTACAAAAGGGGGGTGTTTTACTAAAAGAAAGTCCGGCGTTTTTTAATAAGCTGTATCTCGAAGCACTATTACTAGCTAATATAAATTTTTTCCCCAAAGCCATGTTAACAACACCAACTGTTATAAACATAATTATTATTTTTTAAATTTTTAATTAAAAAAATTAAAATTTATTCAATTTAACTAACAGCAAATAAGGCTTAAAAAAAGATATGCTTGTATTGTGGTTTTTTTTTTATAAAAATTAATTAACATGTTATTATCGTTTTTTTTATATTTTGGAGGTTGTTTTTTAAACAATTTAAATACTTATCACGGTTATTCTTGTTCTGGGAATAAGCTTATTCTCATGTATAAATTTGTTATTAGTTAAGAAAAACAAAGGAATTAAGATTTTTAACACCACAACTACAAATACTAATAAAATATATATAAATATAATTATTTTGACATTACTTCACATATTTTGTAATAAAAATATTCTTTTCTAAATTACCCCCAACAAAAAAAAATGAACTTACAAGATTTAAAAAATAAACAACCTGAAGAGCTATTAAAACAAGCAGTTAAACTTGAAATAGAAAATCCTTCATCTCTAAGGAAGCAAGATTTAATGTTTGCTATATTAAAAAAAATAGCAACTGATGGTGAAATAATTACTGGACTAGGAGTGATTGAAATCATGCAAGATGGGTTTGGTTTTTTACGCTCTTCTGAATCAAATTACTTACCAGGTCCTGACGATATTTACATCTCCCCAACACAAATAAAAAAATTTAGCCTTAGAACAGGTGATAGTGTTGAAGGAGAAATAAGAGCTCCAAAACAAGGTGAGAGGTATTTTGCAATAACTAAAATTAATACAATAAATGGGAAAAAAACAGATGATGTTAAAAATAGGGTAAACTTTGAAGATTTAACACCACTGTACCCCGAGTCTAGGTTTCAATTAGAACAAGAAAAACCAATGCCAGACTTAACAGAGAGAATAATAGATATTATAGCACCTCTTGGTAAAGGTCAAAGACAGCTTATTGTTGCCCAACCCTTTACAGGAAAAACAATAATTATGCAGAAAATTGCAAATGCAATAACTGCCAATAACCCCGAAACAAAACTTATTGTTTTATTAATTGATGAAAGACCTGAGGAAGTTACTGATATGAAAAGATCTGTTAAAGGTGAGGTTATTAGTTCAACCTTTGATGAACCGGCTTCTAGACATGTTCAAGTAGCTGAAATGGTTATTGAAAAAGCAAAAAGATTAGTGGAATATAAACACGATGTTGTTATTCTTTTAGATTCAATTACCAGATTAGGCAGAGCATATAACACTGTAGTTCCATCAAGTGGTAAGGTTTTAACTGGTGGTGTAGATGCTAACGCACTACAAAGACCTAAAAGATTTTTTGGTGCAGCCAGAAATGTTGAAAATGGCGGCTCTTTAACAATAATTGCAACAGCCTTGATAGAAACTGGGAGTAGAATGGACGAGGTAATTTTTGAAGAATTTAAAGGAACGGGAAACAGCGAAATGATGCTTGATAGAAAATTGAGTCAAAAAAGAACCTATCCTGCCTTTGATATAGGAAAGTCTGGAACAAGAAAAGAAGAACTATTACTAGATAAAGACGAACTAGGAAAAATATTTATTTTAAGAAAAATATTAGCCCCAATGGGGTCAACCGAGGCAATGGAATTTCTGCTTGAAAAAATGAAAGACACCAAAACAAATAACGACTTTTTTCAAAGCATGGGAACAAAAAGCGCCTAGAAATTAATATAAAAAATTAATCATTGAAATTGTAGACTAAAAGGACCAATATGTTTATTGGCCAAAAATGTCTAAATATAATGATACTATTTATGCTCTTTCTACCCCACCAGGCAAGTCTGCGATTGCTGTAATAAGAGTTTCAGGAACGGGCGCCATTAAAGCTTTAAAAAAAATATCATCTATAAAAAAACCAAAAGCAGGCGTAGCGAATCTTCTTTTTATAAAACACAAAACAACCATTATCGACCAAGTTGTTGCCATGTATTATAGGGCGCCAAAGTCTTTTACAGGAGAGGATGTTGTTGAAATTAACTGTCATGGCGGTCAGGCTGTAATTAGCAAAATTTCAACAACTTTTGAAAAACTTGGTTTGAGACTTGCAGAACCAGGTGAATTTACAAAAAGAGCGCTTTTAAACAACAAAATAGATCTTGTAAAAACAGAGAGTATTTCAGACATCATTAATGCTGAAACAGAAAAACAAAGAGAGATTGCAATAAAAAATCTTTCTGGAGGACTAAGCGATTTTACAAAGGAGATTAACAAAAGTCTTGTTTTGGTTTTGGCTAATTTAGAGGCGGTAATTGATTTCTCTGACGAAGACCTTCCTGATGGAATGATAAAAAAGATAAAAGAACAAAATAAGAACATAATAAAAAAAATAGAAACTGAGTTAAGATACGCAAGGCTTTCAGAGCCCATCAGAAACGGGGTTAGTGTAGCAATTATTGGAAAGCCAAATACTGGCAAGTCATCATTTATTAATTTTATATCAAAAAAAGATGTAGCAATTGTTACAAACATTCCTGGGACTACAACAGATGCAATAACCTCATCAATTGATATTGGGGGATTTAAGTTTACGTTTATTGATACTGCTGGCCTAAGAAAACACAAGAACAAGATAGAAAAAATAGGGATTCAAAAAACAAAAGATATTATTGAAAAATCAGACCTCAACCTTGTTTTTCTGGAAAAAAATGAAAAAAACAAATATAAGAAAGTTCAAAACAAGATTTTTGTAAGGTCAAAATCAGACAAAAGAAAAAAAACAGTCAGCAAAGCGTCCCACCACAATATATCATCAATTACAGGAGAGGGTGTTGACCTTCTTCTTAGGGAGGTTTCAAAAAAAACAATAAAAACAGGAAAAATCATGCCCGTTCTTTCACGTGAAAGACACATAAGTATAATGGAACGTGTAGTAAAAACATTAAAGTCTGTAAAGTTTAATCAAAATCTAGATATCGCTGCTTATGAATTAAGAGTAGCTCACGACTTATCGCTGGAAATAAACAAAAAATTTGATATAGAAAAAATATTAGATATAATATTTAGAGATTTTTGTATTGGAAAGTAATTTCACGTGAAAAAAAACAAAAAATATTCAGTGGTTGTTATTGGTGGAGGACACGCCGGAGTTGAGGCTGCGTGCGCCCCTGCCAGAATGGGATCAAAGGTAGCTTTGGTAACTCACAAAATAGATAAAATTGGAGAAATGTCATGTAATCCGGCCATAGGGGGGCTGGGAAAAGGTCATTTGGTTAGAGAGATAGATGCCCTAGACGGTGTTATGGGGCAAGCAATAGACCAAGGTGGAATTCAGTTTAGAATGCTTAATGAAAGCAGGGGCGCTGCAGTAAGGGGCCCCAGAGCTCAGGCAGATAGATTTTTATACAAAAATGCAATATTGGAAATTGTTAAAAATCAACAAAACCTTGATATTATTGAGGGCTCAGTAAAGGATATAATTGTTGAAAACAAGCAAGTTGTGGGAATAGAGCTAAGCAACGGCCAAAAAATTAGCTGTGATTCCGCGGTTCTTACAACAGGAACTTTTTTAAGAGGGGTGATAAGGGTAGGAGATAAAAGCACTCATGCAGGAAGGGTTGGTGACAAACCGTCAATTTCATTGGCAAAAAAAATTGAAAAACTAAAGTTTTCAATAGGTAGGCTTAAAACAGGCACTCCTCCCAGAATACTAAAAAAATCTATAAATTTCAGTAATTTAGATGAACAGTTACCTGATAAAAAGCCGGTACCATTCTCTTTTATCAACAGCGTTATCCACACTCCGCAAGTATCTTGTTTTATAACCCACACAAACAAGAAAACTCATAAAATTATTTCAGACAATTTAGAAATGTCACCGATGTATTCAGGGGTAATAAAATCAATGGGAGCAAGATATTGCCCATCAATTGAGGATAAGGTTGTTAGGTTTCCTAACAAAAAGAACCACCAGATTTTTTTAGAACCCGAAGGCCTTGATAGCGATCTAATTTATCCAAACGGAATCTCTTCTTCCTTGCCAGAGAGCATACAAGAGATGTTTGTAAGATCTATCAAAGGTCTTGAAAAAGCCATAATAACTCAACCAGCATATGCTATTGAATATGATTATGTTGATCCAAGAGAATTATCACACACCTTAGAAACAAAAAAAATTAACAACCTGTATTTTGCTGGACAAATAAACGGCACAACTGGGTATGAAGAAGCTGCTGCACAAGGGATTGTTGCAGGGATAAATGCAGCACTAAAAACAACATCAAAAAAAGAATTCATAATTGATAGAGCTCAAGGCTACATTGGTGTTTTAATAGATGATTTGGTCACAAAAGGCACAAAAGAACCTTATAGGATGTTTACTTCACGCTCAGAGCACAGACTTTTATTGAGAGCTGATAATGCAGACCAAAGACTAACACGCTTAGGGGTTGAGATAGGGTGTGTTGGAAAAACCAGACAAAAACTTTTTGATAAAAAAATATCTGATATAAAAAATGGATTTAAGCTAGTTAAAGATATAAAATTTTCACCAAATCAACTTCAAAAAAAGAATATCAAAATAAAGTTAGATGGTAAGAAAAGATCAGTTTTTGAACTTCTTTCATACAAAAACATTAGCTTTCAAAAATTAGAAAAAATATTACCAGAGCTAAAAAACCTAGACTTTAACACCAAGGAACAAATACAAATCGAATCAATTTATTTTAACTACCTCTCCAGACAAAGAGCAGATATTGATGACTTTAAGAAAGAAGAGGGTTTGAAGATTCCTAAAATTATTGATTACAAAAAAGTCGGAAGTCTTTCTAATGAAATAATAGAAAAACTTACCAAAACAAAACCACCAAACTTAGGAGCGGCATCAAGGATATCTGGTGTAACCCCCGCAGCAATTATTGCAATTATGCGTTACATCAAAAAAAACAAAAACAAAAAAGCCGCCTAAGGTGAATAAAGACGATGTAGTAAGCAAGTTTGGGCTAACAAAAACACAGGTGAGCAAAATAGAAAGATATGTTTTAGAGGTGTTTAATTTTAATAAACACACAAACATTGTTGGGAGGTCAACCTTAGAAAATGTTTGGGAGAGACATATTGCTGACTCACTCCAACTTTCTCTTTTTATTTCCAAAAAAAAATTTAAAATTTTTGATTTAGGCACAGGAGGAGGGCTTCCTGGCATCCCATTATCAGTACTTGGGTACGACAATGTTTTCATGGTTGATTCTGTTGGAAAAAAAATTGATTTTGTAAGAGGTGTTATAAAACTACTATCACTATCTGCAAAAACCCAAAAAAAAAGAATTGAACAACTAAACATAGGTAAAGCAGATTTAATAGTTTCAAGGGCTTTAGCCCCACTAAACAAACTACTTTCTTATTCACTTTTGCATTCAAATAAAAACACAACATCTCTTTTTTTAAAAGGAAGAAATGTTTATAACGAAATTGAAATGGCAAAAAAAAATTTTTATTTTAACTTTCAGACCTTTAAAAGTATAAGCTCAAAAGAGGGCTGTGTTTTAGAAATAAAAAACATAAAAACCAAAAAAAAAGATGACTAAAATAATCTCCATAGCCAATCAAAAAGGCGGTGTTGGAAAAACAACAACAACAATTAACCTTGCAACATCCCTATCTGCCATTAACAAAAAGGTTTTATTGGTTGATGCGGACCCGCAAGGAAATGCCAGCACAGGCATTGGAATAGCTTATAAAGATAGACTTCCAAGCCTATATGATCTTATCGTAAAAAGGGAGCTTGACACAAACTCAATAAAAAAAACAATTGTTCCCAACCTAAGCATTATTTCTGCAAATACAAATCTAGCCGCTGCAGAAGTTGAGCTTGCTAATTATGAAAAAAGAGAATTTGTTTTGGAAGATATTTTGTTAAACACCAAAGCCTATGATTTTATATTAATTGACTGCCCCCCAGCACTAGGACTTTTAACAATAAACTCCCTTGTTGCATCAAACTCAGTTATCGTTCCCCTACAGTCAGAATTTTTTGCGCTTGAGGGAATGTCATCTCTGGTTAACACCATTCAACTAATAAAAGAAAACTTTAACCCCAAACTTAATGTTGAGGGAATACTCTTAACTATGGTTGATAAAAGAAACACCCTTAGTTCTTTGGTTGAAAAGGATGTAAGAGAGCATTTTGGTGAAATTGTTTACAAAACAACAATTCCAAGAAATGTAAAAATATCAGAGGCTCCAAGCCATGGAAAGCCTGCAATAATATATGATGTTAATTGTTCAGGATCTATGGCATATATAGGTCTTGCTCGAGAAATATTGAATAAACAAGATTAACAAATGAAAAAAGAAAACAAAAAATTAGGAATGGGCTTAGGCGCGCTTTTAAGCTCAGCAAAAACCAACAAAAGCAATGTTAACAAAATAGATATATCAAAGATTTCACCAAACAAACATCAGCCTAGAAAAAACTTTGAAGACAAAGACATTCAAGAGCTTTCACACTCAATTAAAAATCAAGGCCTAATTCAACCAATAATAGTTAGGGTTGCTGGCGATGATAATTATGAAATAATTGCCGGCGAAAGACGTTGGAGAGCCTGTCAATTGGCGGGTGTGCACACAGTAGATTGCGTTGTAATGGATGCTTCAGAGGATAAGGTTTTTGAGCTTGCTTTGATTGAAAACATACAAAGGGAAAACCTTAACGTTGTAGAAGAGGCCAAAGCATACAAAAAAATAATTATAACAAACGGATTAAAAGCCGACGATTTATCAAAGAAGTTGGGAAAAAGCCCAAGCCACATCTCTAACCTTATAAGAATGCTTGAGTTAGATGAAGAGATTCACCAAATGATTATTTCAGGAAAAATTTCAATGGGTCACGCAAGAGCGCTGGTCGGGGTTCCGGATGCGGTAGCCAAAGCAAAAGAAATTTTTGAAAAAAAACTAAGTGTCAGAGATGTAGAGAAATCTACATCAAAATATAAAAAAGTTAGAAAAAAACAAACGCAAAAAGACCCAAATATTTTAGATCTTGAAAAAGAGCTATCTGACAAAATTGGCCTTAAAACCTCCATTCATTTTAATGAGAGCGGCTCTTCAGGATCACTAACTTTGTTTTACTCAGACTTAAACCAACTAGATGAAATAATGAAAAGACTTAAGAAATAATTTTCTTATAATTTAAAACAAACCTGTAAAATAGCGGCTTGAAAAGAGAAGGGTTTTTTCTAACAAGTCTTTCTGTTTTAAAAATCAACGAAGATAAAACATTCTTTTTATTTTCATCAAGGGAGTTAAACAAATTTAAAAGGCCCTGTTTTTCTCTAAAAAGATATCTGGGAATTTTGTTTTCGAGCTCTGCTTTGTTTCTAGACTCAAATAATAATAGAGAATAAATTTTAAAATAGGAAAAATATGCATAAAAATCAGACAATGAGGTTATAGAAGAGTTTAAAAAAGATGTAACATCATTTTTGCTTAAATGAAGTTTAAAAAAAAACTTATTTGCATCAGTCAACTGATTCATATTTAAAACATTTGCAAGCTCAACAGTGTCATTTTTATTTTCCAACAGAAGTATTTTTTCTAATTCTTTCTCTAAAATAGCATACCTATTATCAAGTAAACCCAACAAAAACCAATAAGTATTTTTTTCAAAAAAAAGATCATAATTCTTAATAAACCCATCTAATATAATTTTTTTTCTGCCTTGGTCCAACTCATAGCATTCCAGCAAAACCCTTTCTTTTGATTTTGAAAAAAACTGTTTTATTGATTTGTTTTTTGCAGAAGATTTCTCACAAAATATTAATATGTCTTCATTTTTTTCTATTTCTTCCACCGAATTATTGTCTAAGTATTTTTCACAAACATAAACATATTTATTTTCTAACTTAAACAAATCAGGAGCAACACCGTCATCGCTTGTTAAGGTTTTTTTTATAAATCCATTGTTTAAAAAACTTTTTACTAATAAGTTCGTTAGTGAAAAAATATAACCCTCATCATTTCCACTGATAAAGAAGCTCTTATAATTTAGGCACAACCCCCTATTGACAACAAAATTTTCTGGATTAGCCTTCATCCAAGCACTGGTTAGATTTAAGCGTGTTATTGGCATAAGATATAAAATTGTTTACATTATTTAAAATGGCCTCTTCATACAAACTGCCCAAAAGAACATCGCTTGCAAAATTAAAACCAGAAGATTTTGGGGTGAAGGAAAAATTTGATATTTGCCTATTTTTAATTTCTGGACACCTGTTCGTGGTGTCAACCAAAACATAGTCAACTATAATTTTATATTCAATTTTTATTGCTACCTGGTTTTCACCAACAGATTTTTTGGTTTGTTTTTCATTAACTTGAGCATTTAGTATAAATTTATTTTCTTTCGCTTCACCAATTTTTAAAAACAACTCATCTTTTAAAACTGGATTGTCCCAACCACCAACATAAATAAGAGTTTTGTTTTTTAAAAAATCTGAGCCTTCTTTTGTTTCTAATAAAAAATCAATATTTGAACAAGAAACAAGTGAAAAGAAAAATATTATTTTTAAAAACAACAACCTCATTTAATAACTATATTTAATATTTTTCCAGGGATGTATATAATTTTTACAATTATTTTATCTTTCAATACCCTATTTAAGCTAGGTAATTTTTTTGCTTTTTCTAAAACAACCTCTTCTTTCTCGTTTTTCTTTGAAGAAATAAGGCCTTTCAACTTCCCATTAACCTGTATCGGAAGATTAACTTTATTAACAACATCATTTTTTTTAAACTCTGGCCAATTTGCATTAGCGCAAAAACCTTTGTGGCCTAGAAGCTCCCAAATTTCTTCACTTAAATGAGGTGTGAATGGATGTATAATAATACACAAATTTTTAACCACACCTTTTAAACTATCTCCTGAAATTGTTTTTTTATCCATAAACTTGTTAATCTCATTTACATATTCATAAATGTTTGCAACAGATTTATTAAAATGAAATTTTTCAATATTTTCTGAAACACTTTGTATAAGGGCGTTAAATTTATTTGTTTTTAGCAAATCGTCTGATGCTTTGTAATTCTTAGCTCTTATACAGGTTTCCCAAATTTTATTAATAAACTTGTATGAAGAGGCTACACCAACATCTGTCCACTCTAAGTCTCTTTCTGGAGGAGAGTCAGACAACATAAACCACCGTGCTGTGTCAGCGCCATAATTTTCAATTATAGAGGAGGGGTTCACTACATTTTTTTTGGACTTACTCATTTTTTCAATTTTACCAACCAAAACCTGCTCATTATTATTATCAAAATAATTTCCCTTACTTTCCACAATCTTGTTAGGCTCAACCCAATTACCCATTTTGTCTTTAAATGTTTTATGTGTAACCATGCCTTGTGTAAAAAGACCTCTGAAGGGCTCGTTAATATCCACAAACTTTAAGTCTCTTAGAGCTTTTGTAAAAAACCTAGAATACAAAAGGTGAAGAATTGCATGTTCAATACCGCCTATATATTGATCAACAGGAAGCCAATAATTTACATCTTCTTTTAAAAAAGGCTTGTTGTTTAAACGCGGGTTACAATAACGCAAAAAATACCAGGAAGACTCAAAAAAAGTATCAAAAGTATCTGTTTCTCTAATCGCCTTCATGCCAGTTATAGGGCAGCTGGTATTTTTCCACTCATCAACCTCTTCTTTTGTTGGGCTTGGATTGTTTTGGCTTAGTACAGGTAGTAAAACTGGCAGTTCTTTTTCTTCAACAGGAATAACCGAGCCATCTTCTCTATATAATATTGGAATTGGACACCCCCAATAACGCTGTCTAGAAATACCCCAATCTCTTAATTTATAATTTATTTTTTTATTACCAATCCCCTCTTTTTCTAATCTTTTCACAACTTCTTTTTTTGCTTTTTCATTATCCATTCCATCTAGAAAACCAGAATTGATCATCAAACCACTTTCTAATATTGCAGTATTTTTGATACCATTAGAGTGTTGTTTTGATTTTATGGGCTCTACAACCTGAATAACCTCTAAGTTATACTTTAGTGCGAAATCTAAATCTCTTTGATCATGGGCAGGACAGCCAAATATAGCCCCTAGGCCATAATCCATTAGAACAAAATTTGCGATAAATAGTGGTATCTTTTTATCCAAAAAAGGGTGTTTGATAAAAATGTTTGTGTTGTATCCCACTTTTGTTTTTTCAGAGTCTATAACTTTAATTTCCTTATTGAATTTTTTAGCATTGTTATCTTTTTTCAATATTTTTTTTGCAAAATCATGATTGGCTGAAATAGCAATAAATGTTGCACCAAAAATTGTATCAGGCCTTGTAGTATAAACCGTAAGATGCTTATCGTCTAAAAAATCATTCTTAACTAAAGAAAAAACTATTTCTGCACCTTCTGATTTACCAATCCAGTTAGATTGCATCACTTTAACTTTATTTGGCCACATATCCAGTGAGCTCAAATCATCTAATAGCTCTTCCGAGTAGTTGCTTGTTTTTAAAAACCATTGCGAAAGATTTTTTTTCTCAACCAGAGCACCAGAGCGCCAACCTCTTCCATCAATAACTTGTTCGTTTGCCAAAACTGTTTTATCTACTGGGTCCCAATTAACCTCTGACATTTTTTTATAAGCTAAACCATTTTTATACATTTCTAAAAAAAAGAGCTGCTCATGTTTGTAATAACCAGGGTGACAAGTTGCCAATTCTCTATCCCAATCAATAGAAAAGCCCATAGATTTAAGCTGGTTTCGCATGTAACTTATATTGGTATAGGTCCAATCTGCAGGATTCTTTTTTTCTGTCATAGCAGCGTTTTCTGCAGGCAGCCCGAAAGCATCCCAACCCATAGGGTGGAAAACATTAAAGCCCATCATTTTTTTGTAACGAGCAACAACATCACCAAGTGTATAGTTTCTTACATGTCCCATATGGATTTTTCCAGAGGGATAAGGAAACATCTCAAGCACATAATATTTTTTTTTATTATCTTTTTTTTCTACTTTAAATATATTGGCGTCCCGCCATTTTTTTTGCCATTTTGGCTCGGCTACCTTGTGATTGTATCTGTCCGACACTTTAGCTGTTTTTAAGTTTTAGTTTTTTTGCCTTATTTAATATAGCGTTTTCTAGATCTATATTATCTCGGTTATTTGTTGTAACACCAACCCATTTATTTTTTTTAAACACCTCACAAAAAGACGAGACCCTTAAGTTTTGTGTTTTTAACTCTGCCCCACTAATAAACACGTTTATTTTACACCTTTCATTTTCATTAGCTTGTGTGCTGTACCAGTCAGTAAATATAGTCCCCCCAAAAGGATCTGCTGAGCTTAACGGAATAAAGCTCAATGTTTCTAAGCTAGCTGACCATAAATAAGGATTGATTGGCATGCCAATTGTGGCAAACCCACCCTTTTGTTCTTTATTTTTATCTGTACTAAATATATCAATTCCATCTTTTCCAAATAAACCTCCACCAGTACTATTTCTTGTTTCGGCCTCTCTCATTGCGAGCTCTTTGTTGTTTGCGGAGTTAACCTTTGTTCCCGATCTACTTATTATTTCGCCTGTAGTTTGTGCTTTTGACCACAACTCTTCCCTCTCTTCATCAGTTAAGTTTTTGTTACAAGAAAAAAGAAATATTAATAATATCAGTGTAAGGATTTTAAAAAGAGACATATTCTCTAACTATTCTATTGCTTTAAAAAAGTAAATTATAAAAAAAAACGGCACTTTAAAAAAGTGCCGTTTTAGTAAAATTTATATTAATTAAAATGCCATGTTAGCACCGATGTACCATGAAGTACCACCTGATGTTTCAGAATCACTGTTCTCTGTAGAGTCAACATTCTTCCAACCAAGGTTAGCAGTTACACCTGACGCTACTGCGTAAGCGATACCAGCATCAGTAGTGTCAACAGCATCTTCTTTAGTACCAGCAGTACCAAGAGTAGCTGAGTCATTACCTGCAGCAGAAGTCATACCAACGCTTAGAGTAACATCGCCAGAAACATATTTAACACCAATTTTTGTTACTGAGTTATCAACGATTTCTCTTTCATCACTAGTTGAGTTATCAATAACTTTATCACCGTTAGCATAACCAGCAGCAACAGTTAAGTTACCTGTTACAGCACTGAAACCAACATGGAATCCGTTATCACCTGTTGGCGCAGCAGTATCAGTATCTTTCCAATCAGATTCAGAAAGACCAGCACCAATAGTTACAGCTGTATCACCAGCACTTGTTACGTAAGTAGCACCAAGTCCCCATGAGCTTTCAACAGCAGCTGAAGCATCAGCAGCAACACCATCGTCAACTGAGAATGAAGCACCAATTTTAAGACCATCAGCCATAAAATCAGCAGCTGAATGCCACTCTACACCGATTGCAGTACCAGCGCCAAAGAAGTCTAGGCCAGTTTGCGCGTTGTTGTTAGTAGTTACTGTGATAGAAGCTTCACCAGCTCCACCAGGAACAGAAATGTCGTGAGATTTAGCTGCGTTACCAGCATTAATCACGTCTAGTTTTGATCCATCAGTAAAAGTTAGTGTTAAACCAGCAGACTGAGTACCAGTAGTACCTTCGTTTGCTAGCATAAAGCTTGAAGCAATACCTATGCCACCATCAGTAGTCTCTGAAAGAGAAACTGAGAAGCTAGATGCTACAACTTGAGCGATAGTATCAGTAGAACCAGAATCAAGGTCAGTACCTCTTAAACCAGTATGATGACTACCAGAAGTAGTTGCAGTTACAGCGTTAGCAACTGAGGCAGCGCCTAAAGTTGATACTAATGCTGATGCAATTAATAGTTCTTTTTTCATAATATACTCCTTATTGAGTTAATGAATATTCATTAAATATAAGAAACTACTCTTATATTGACCCAGTTATTAATAAAAAAATTGCTAAAAAACTAAAAAAAGCATAAAAATGAGGAAATTAGTTAGGTTGTGTTGTTTTTTTACAACAATTAGAAATGTTCAAAATTAACAAATATAAGGAAATCATAAAAGAAACTAGGGATTTAGGCAAAAAAACCCAAATTATTGCTGTTTCTAAAAATCACCCCAGGGAACTTGTGGAAGATGCCCTAAAACACGGGGTTAGAATATTTGGTGAAAATAAGGTTCAAGAAGCTAAAATAAAATTTGAAGACCTTAAGGTGAAACACCCTGACCTAGAGCTACATTTAACAGGCCCCCTACAAACAAACAAAACCAAAGAGGCTATTAAGCTTTTTGATGTATTCCATACTCTTGATAGAGAAAAACTAGCTAAAGAATTTGTAAAGCAAGGAAATCTCAAGAATAAAAAATTTTTTATTCAGGTTAATACAGGAAGAGAAGAAAGCAAAAGCGGCATCTATCTTGAACAGCTAGATGAGTTCATCAGGTTTTGCAGAAATGATCTTATCCTTAATATTATTGGCCTAATGTGTATTCCGCCTATCAATGATACCCCACAAGATCATTTTTCTTTATTAGAGAAACAGGCTCAAAAACATAATCTCTCACACTTAAGCATGGGAATGAGTGACGATTATATTGAGGCAATTAAGCACAATGCTACTTATATCCGTATAGGCACATCACTTTTTGGAAAAAGGCAAAAATGAAAACGAAAATAGAAATTTTTTCAACAGAAGAGTTAAAAAATTTTTTTAAAAATCTAAATGAATTTTTTGATTTAAGTGTTAAGAGTTTTGAGGAGCTAAATACAACTCAAGATAAAAAAAATTTATCAATAGTTTTTTTAGATAACGACAAAGCTGTTTCTGAAAAAACTATAAAAAAAATATACAAAAACGAAAACTTTATCTTTGTGTCTAAAGACTTTTCTGTTTTTCAAAAATTTTCACTTAATAAAAAAAACACTCTCATTTCACCCTTTTCTATAAATAAATTTATAGACACGATTAACAATTTTATTAACACAACAAAACATACCTTTACAAATATCGAGCTTAATAATAATTTAGTAACCAACACTAAAACGAATCAAACAATTGATTTAACAGAAGCAGAAAATCATATTCTTTTAAAATTATTTAAAGAAAAAAATGTTAAAAAAAGAACGCTTGAGAGAGACGCTCTTCAAATAAAACAGGATTTAAACACTTCTTCAATAGAGAGTCACCTAAATAGGATTAGAAAAAAATTAAAAAAAATCAGCTCTGACTTTACTATATCTAGTAAAGAAAAAAATGTTTTTTTAGAACTTATTAATCAGGATACATAGGCACAAAAGAAAACAATTTTTCATCAAAAACGTTGTTATAGCTATGTTCATTGAAACTTATTGAAATAATCTCATCCTCAGTTTCTGCAATTATTTTTCTTAACAAAAGAGGCTTATTTTCAAAAAAAATTTTTATATCAGTTTTGTTTGAATCTATTGTAATTTTTTTCTCAAAAATAATCTCCTTTTTATTTTCTGCAAATTTTAATGTGGAAAAAAAACCATCGTCAATAAAGATATCATAAAATATTCTAACAATATTTTTCTCGGTTGAAAAAAATTCCTCTTCTTTTAATTCATGATTTATGTATACGCCCTTTTTTTTGCTTATTATCAAAGTTCTGTCTGGGGAAAAATAATCTAATCTAATTTTAGTATCTTTAATATAAATATAACCCTCCTCTAATGAGTTTCCATTTGATTGAATAAATTTGGATGAAAAAAAATTTAAATCTTTTATATAGCTTCCAACTTTAGAGCTTATTTCATCTCCAGTTGTGTTTTTGCAATACAAAATTATAAAAAATAAGATTGAAAAAAAAAATAAATTAATTTGCTTTTTTAAGAACCTGTCTTTTTCCTGCATTATTTGCCTCTGATACGATTCCATCGTCTTCCATTTTTTCAACAATTCTTGCTGCTCTATTATAACCTATTTGTAAGTATCTCTGAATAAAGCTAGTTGATACTTTTTGTTGACTAACAACAATATTGACCGCTTTAGAATAAAGCTCATCAATATCACCATTGTCAAAATTTAATGACAGCGAACTATCCACACTATCTTCATCTAAAGAAATTTCATTTTTAAAATCAAATATGCTTTGCTTTTTAATAAAATTAACCACCTTTTCAATTTCTATCTCACTAAGAAATCCTCCGTGCAATCTTTGTAAATTAGCACCGTTTTCTAAAAAAAGCATATCTCCGCTCCCCAATAATTGTTCAGCGCCCATTTCATTAATAATGGTTCTGCTATCAAACTTGCTCGCAACTTTATAACTAATTCTACTTGGAAAATTTGCTTTAATTGTGCCCGTTATAACATCAACACTTGGTCTTTGGGTTGCTGTAATTAGGTGAATTCCAGAAGCTCTTGCCATTTGTGCCAGTCTTTGAACAAGGCTTTCAACCTCCTTACCCGCAACCATCATTAGATCAGCCATCTCATCTATAACAACAACTATAAAGGGCATTTCCTCTGTGGGAATTTCTCTTTTTTCAATAATTGGTTTTCTTGTATCTTTGTCAATTCCTGTTTGCACCTCCCTAAACATCTTTTTTCCTGTTTTTTGAAACTTATTTATTTTGTCATTAAAGGTCTTAATATTTTTTACATTTAAGGAGCTCATCAATTTGTATCTATTTTCCATTTCTCTTACAACCCACTTCAATGCATACACTGCTTTGTTTGGATTAGTAACAACTGGAGTTAATAAGTGAGGGATGTCCTCATAAATACTTAACTCGAGCATTTTTGGGTCTATTAAAATCAGTTTACATTCATTTGGTTTAAATTTAATTATTAAACTCATAATCATAGAATTAATTCCAACAGATTTACCTGACCCTGTTGTGCCAGCAATTAGAAGGTGGGGCATTTTTTCTAAGTCTGTATAAATGTTTTCTCCAGAAATATTTTTACCTAGCGCCAATCTTAATGAGCTATTATTATCTAAAAAAACATTATCATTTATCAGATCACCAAAAAAAACATCTTCTCTTTTTGTGTTTGGTATTTCTATACCTAGGCTTGTTTTTCCTGGCTGTGAAGAAATTCTAGCGGAAAGAGACGACATAGCTCTAGCTATGTCTTCCGACAATCCCACGACCTTACTGGCTTTAATTCCTGCCTTTGGAATAAACTCAAATAGTGTAACTATCGGGCCCGATTTAAAGTTTACAATTTCTCCTTCTACCCCATATTCAAGCAAAGTATTTTCTAATTTTAAAGAAAGCTGTTGATTTAGTTTTTGCACTTCTTTTGTTTGGCTGTATTTTAAAGAAGATCTGGAGAATAATTCTATGCTTGGTAATTGATAAAAATAATTATCAAATTCTGAATCCTGTTTTTTTTGTGTAGCACTAACTTTTTTAATAACACCAGATCTGTGTTTGTGTAAAACTGGTTCGTTTTTATAACTCTTTGAAGAAATACTCCTGTTCTGATTTTTTTTATTTAACTTTAAGAAACCAAAAGCAATTATTCCAAATATCTTTTTATAAAAAAATGTAATTATTGTTTCTAAAAATTTAAATTTTTTAAAGTACCTAAATTTTATATTAAAAGCATAGAACGATATGACAATTAAGAAAAACAAAGACAACAAACTTACCACTAAATTAAAAAGATAACCCTCTACAAAAAACAAATTATAATTACTTAAAAAACCCTCTAAAACATTGGCAACTGTTTTGTATATTATGCCCGAACTTACGTAATAAAAATTAGCTTCAGCAAATAAATGATTAAACAAAATTGACGAAAAAAGTATTAAAAAGAATTTTAAAAAAAAATTTTTAACCAAGAGCCCAAACAGCAATTTTATCCCAATAAATAAAATAAAAAAACCAATTACATAAGAGTATACGCCAAATAAAAACAAGAACGTGCTTGATGTAAGAGCGCCAAAATATCCAAAAAAATTTGTTATGTCACCAAATGATTGGAACTTTCCAAGACCTGGATCTTCTGAGTTATGCGTTGCTAAACTAATAAGAACAACAAAACCAGAACCCGCCAACAACAAGCCTAACAATGCTTTAATTAGAAATAACTTAAATCCGCCATATTTAAACATATTAATTGTTTTTAATACCTTTAGAATAAGGTAATTCGAAGAAAAATTATGAAAGAATTGAGTTGTGATTTACACATTGTTGGAGGGGCGCTAACAGGTCTTTTAACGGCATATTGTGCATCAAGTTTAGGATATAAGATTGTTCTTTCTGAAAGAAAAAATATTACGCTTGATAATAAAAAAACAACAACAGACACAAGAACAACCGCAATAGCTGAGGGCTCAAAGGTTTTTTTAGAATCTCAAGGATTATGGAAATTTATCAAAGGATTTGCAGAACCAATAAAAAATATTAAAGTTATTGATGAAACGGCTAATTCTAATTTAGATTTCAACAATCCTATAAATAAATCTAATCTTGGCTATATAGTAAAAAACTCAAAATTGATTAGTGTCTTAATTAACGAGCTAAAAAAAAAGAATAATGTAAATTTTATAACAGGATCAAGCCTTACTTCAATTACTTACAGTAATTCAAAAATTATTAGCTTTTCGAATGATAAAAAAATAAAATCAAAACTAATAATCGCTGCTGATGGAAAGAATAGCACTGTTAGAAAAATATTGGGGACTAATTTTTTCAAAAAAAAATATAAAGAAAAAGCTCTTGTAATAAGTTTTTTTCATGAAAGACCTCATAATAATATTGCTTATGAGTTTTTTTTAAAATCCGGACCATTAGCTATTCTTCCAATGCAAAAAGAGAGCAACAGAAATCAAAGCGCTTTAATATGGTCAAACAAACCAGAAATAGTTGATAAGATTGCTTCTTCAGACTTAAATATAAAATATGTAAAAGAAATTATTAATGAAAAAATTTATCAGCAATTAGGAAATGTTACAAATATTAACTCACTACAATCTTTCCCACTATCTGCGCATATTAATGAGAAATTTTATGATAACAAAACTATTTATGTAGGGGATGCTGCCCATTCTATCCACCCTATAGCTGGGCAAGGATGGAATTTGGGACTTAGAGACGTTAAGTCAATAACAAAGTTGCTTAGAGAAACCAAAGAGAGAAACTCAACAATAGGCACAAAAAGTTTTTGCAAAATGTATAATGATAAATGTTATTATGATGCATATAGGCTTTTCGAAATAACTGATAAGCTAGACTGGATATTTAAAAAAGATCAATCTTATTTTAAATTTTTAAAAAAGGCTGGTTTTAATATAATAAATAAAAACAGAATTTTTAAAGAAAAAATTGTTAAATTTGCTATGGGATTTTAGTTAATCGAAACTGATTCTTGATTTGCAGCTAATTCTATTTCTAGTGTAGATAAAATATTTTCATATAGCTCTTTGTTTGATTTTAGTTCTAAAAACATTTGTTTAACACTAACATCGAAAGGTGAAACCATTATTATAAGCTTAAGTAAATCAACTACATTTAATTGAGAAATATCATCAAGGTTTACATTTATGTTTTTTACTTTTTTATATTTTTCAAAACTATCAAGTATTGTTGATTTTAGCCCATCTTGTAGGTTAGGGCCATTGAAGTTATCAAAAATTTCAATTTCACAAATTCTGAATTTACAACCAGTGTCAATTTCTTTAACAATATTAAAACAACTTATACCCTCAAGATTTATTAAGTATCTTTTATCGGGTGTTTCATTAAAGACAGTAATTTTTCCATAACACCCAACATTATACAGGCTGTTGTTTTCTTTCTGCTGAACCATTCCAATAAATCTATTTTTTGATAAAGAATAATCCACCATGTCAATATATCTTTCTTCAAAAATATTTAGAGGCAAGTTTGTTTTTGGAAATAGTATAGCTCCATTCAGTGGAAAAATAGGTATTTTCATTTAACTAAACAACAAACTTGAAAGTTGCTTTCTATAAGTTTTTGTCGCCTGATGATCATTTCCCAGGGCTTCAAAAAAATAAACTAATTTTTTTTTAACTCTTTCTTTATCTATAGAATAATTATTTAATAAAAAAGGAAAAGCTTTTTCATATTCTCCAGATGAAAAATAGTATTCAGCTACGTTTAGCAATATTTTAACATTCTTTGGATCATTGTCATGTTTTTCAAGCAGTATTTCTATAGAATCAGAGTCCTTTGAATCTTTTACTATTTTTATTTTTTTAATAATTTTATTTATTTCTTGATTTTTTTTCATCTCTTCATCAAGAGAGGAAACAAAATCATCTATTTCCTTGAATTCCTTTTGGGCCAACAAACATTCAAGATACAAACTTACAGCTATTGGCTCACCAGTATTTTCAGTAAAAAAAACTAATAGCTTGTCTTTGGCTTCAATAAATTTTTTATCATCAATAAGACTTTTTATTTCATTATAAAAATTACTGAAATCCTCTGTCAGTTTTTTACCTATTGATTTTTCAATAAAATCAACAAATTCTTTTTCAGAAATTACTCCTTGAAAAGCGTTGATAACTTTCTTATCCTTAAAGGCAAAGACTGCAGGAATTGATTGAATTCTAAGCTGAGCAGCTATTTGTTTATTATCGTCTATATTAATTTTAACCAAATCAAAACTATCTGGATTTTCTTTTGCAACTTTTTCCATAATTGGCGTTAGTTGTTTACAAGGCCCACACCAAGGTGCCCAGAAATCAACAATAACTAACTTATTATCACTTGAGTTTATGACTAGGTTTTCAAAATCATTTTCACTAACATCAATTATATTGCTACTATCCATATGTTTTGATAATCACTCCTTCTACTGTTGAAAAGATATGTATTTTTTTATTATTTTCAATCATAAACTCAATAAATGTGCTGCATTTCATTGTAATAGTTGCTGTATTTGTTAGCGGGTGAAAATTAATAAAATTTGAATTGTAAAGTTTTTCTTCAAGATAAAAATCTATTCTGTTTTCGCTGTCATTTAATAAAGCAAAAGGTGTAACTGAACCAGGTTTTACCCCTAGTAAATTTGTTAAATATTCTTCCTTTGCAAAAGAAACGTTTCCTAAATTTAAAAATTTTGAAATCTTTTTAAGATTTATATCTGTAAATTCTTCACAAGAAATTAAATAAAATTTATTTTTTTTATTTTTTAAAAATAAATTTTTACTATGCAATCCTTTTATTTTTCCCCTGAATTTATTTGAGTCTTCTACAGTAAAAAGTGCTTGATGCTCATGAAGATCATAGTCATAGCCTTTGTCAGTAAATAATTTTATAAATTCTTTTGAACTTAACATAAATCAACATCTTTTTATTATACTTTATGAAACTATCATGATAGTAGAAAAATTCATTGCGGGCGTAGCTCAGGGGTAGAGCGCAACCTTGCCAAGGTTGAAGTCGAGGGTTCGAATCCCTTCGCCCGCTCCAAAACTATTATCTATATTATTAAAAAAATGATAATTAAAAAAATGGGCAAATCATTATCAAACTTAAATACAGATTATATACAAAACTATAAAAAATTTGACAAAATAGATAATATTGCTTTTAGCAAAGAATTAAAAACAGAATTATCAAAAAAAAATAAAAGAATTCCCTCTAAATTTAAATACGATTTAAATGGAAGTAAATATTTTGAAAAAATTACTAAACTAAAAGAATATTACGCTACAAGAACTGAAAAAAAAATTTTAAAACAAATATCAAAGGAAATGAAAAACATTTTTGACAACAACTTAACATTCCTTGAATTCGGAAGTGGAGCAACAGATAAAATTGGTATTTTAATTAATAATCAAGTAAAATTTTTTATGCCATTAGATATTTCTTATGATTTTTTGCTAAAATCATCAATTAAGCTGGCAAAATCTTTCCCCAATCTAATTATTATGCCCGCTTATGGTGATTATATAAATAAATTCAAATTACCTAACCAAATTTCAAAAAAAAGAATTGGTTTTTTTTTAGGCTCGTCGATAGGGAATTTTTATGAAAAAAAAGAAAAAATTTTTCTCCAAAATGCAAAAACAACTTTAGGTAAAAACGGTTGTTTGTTTGTAGGTGTAGACTTAATTAAAAATAAAAAAATTATCGAGAAAGCTTATAATGACTCTAAGGGAACTACTGCAAAATTTAATTTTAACTTATTGAGCAGAATTAATAAGGTTTTTAAAACAAAGTTAAAACAAAAAGATTTTAAATATTTTTCTCATTTTAATGAAAAAAACAATTCTGTAGAAAGTTTTTTAATTAGTAAAAAAGATCAAAAATTTATTATTGATAATAAAAAATTTTTTGTTAAAAAAAATGAAAAAATACAAACTGAAACATCAAAAAAATTTACGTTAAATAGTTTTAAAATTTTGGCAAATTCAGCTGGGTGGAAAGTAAAAAAATACTGGACAGATAAAAATAAATACTATTCAATTTTTTTGTTAGAAAATTAGATAAATTTACACTCAACATCCTTGCTAGAGTTGAATTCGATGATCCGAATTCCTTCGCTATCTTCATAAATCAAATAATTTTTATAGTTACAATTAATTTAAGTGACACTTTAGGAATGCCTTAATATTATTAAATTATAAAAAATTTTTAAAGATACTTTTCAACTAAATTATAGTCATCACTATAAATTTTTTTTATTTTATTTTTTTGATCTATGTTTAAATTTATTTGATAGTCCTTCCCACCTATTTGAAGTTTGGGAAATTTTCTCTTTTGTTCAAAAAAATTATTAATTTTTTCTTCAAAGGCCTTAATATTGGATAAAGAACCGACTATGTTAAAATAGCCCAAATCATTTCCTAAAAAATATTTTTGTGGAAGAAAGTGCCTATTTTCTATAGCACCACTTTCTAACTTTTCTATTACCTCATTTACAGTATGATTATTAAACTCTTCATCTTTATGAAAAAGAATTCTATTTTTATATGCTGACAAAAACCTTTCTAGTGGATCTCGCACAATGCAAGATTTGTATTCTACATTTATTTTTTGAAACGCATGTTTGCCTTGATATAAATTTACAAGGTTAGACTTATTTTTAAAATTATCATGCATTTTTTGAGTTTGTTTAAATCTTGGAATTTCGTCTTCTAAATAAAAAAATTTATCTTCAATTCCTAAATGGCTGGCAAAAAATAACTTAGAAGAGGTGTTTGCATTTTTTTTAACTGGATAAAAGGCTAACTTTTTATTATTTTTTTTATTTACAAAAACTGGATAGACGGCATTTCCCATAATTATTTTATATAATTAATAATAATATTTAACAAACAAATTTTAGCAACAGTAGCTGTCCTCAAAAACTTTCATTATCTCCAGAATGCAATCTTTCTTCAAGTGTCTGTTATCATCCATAAATGGATCGGCAAAATAATCTTTTGTGATTTCATAAGATGGAAAATAATAAATATTTTTATTTTTTTTGGAATTTGTCATTACGTTGTCAAGTGACACTCTAAGAATAGATTTTGAAATAGAGTTTGCCGTTATGCAGGATTGTGGTCTAAATGTAGCCATTAAGGGTATGGGAGAAAGAGTAAAGATAATTGATGCATCAGGTTTGTGTTTTTTGATAACAGAACAAATACCATCTAGATTTTTTGAATTTTCTTCAACCGAAGATAATCTAAAACCGTGTTTATCTTCTTCAAACTGATTAGCAGGTATTGCTTTCCAAAATACTTGATTGTTTTTTTTGTTATACCAAACCTCAGACAGTCCAACAGTAACAATAAAAACATCAATTTGATTTAACAAGTTTAATGTTTGCATTCTTATGTCTTGATCATTTCTTTCTTGTTCGTTAGGGGAATAATACCAAGTATTTTTTTCAATATTTTTATTTTCAAAAGCCCAAAGCAACTGTTCTAAAACTGTAAATGTATTTGCCATACCTTCTCCGTAACGTATAATATGGGCATCAGTTGAATACTTTTTGTTAAAAATAGAATAATTTTTGTCTGCAAGATATGTTGAAACCTCAGAAGCAAAGCAACTTCCAAAAGCAAGTATATTATGTTTTTTGCTAATAAACGGTTTTTCTGGTTTTAGACCCTCTAATATATATTTTTCAAAAAAATCTTTATCGTTGAAGTGTTTTTTTGATGGAATAAAGTTACAATTTTTTCCTCTGAACCAGTGACCTCCAAATTTTTGAGAGTCACTTTTGGTCTTATATAATAGAGTTGGTAATGTTTCTTTTTTCATCAATTATTTTATTTTATTTAGTATATAAAAAAATTTTATTATTTCAAAAGGTCTTTCTTTTTAATCAATGAAACATTAAAACTGATTACAATTCTTTCCTCGTTGGAAAGATTAGGATTCACTTTATGCTCAACATAGCTTGGAAATAAAACCAAGGTACCTGCTTTAGGTGTTACTGATTGAACTTGAGCATTTATATTATTTGCTTTTTTAGAAATTGGGTGGTGAAAAACATTAGCCTGTCTTGGGTCAAAAAAAACAATATCACCTGCATTTTTCTCAGCTTTAACGTAATAGGCAGCACTAAGGGCACTGTTTCCATGATGGTGTTTTTCATTAAAAGCATCTTTAGTATTTATAATTGACCACATGCTTGTTATTTTTGCTAACTGAGTTTCCAAATCCCAGCCCATATCATTTATAGCGTTCCCAATATTTTTAGAAATTTCAGCAATAAAATTTTTCAATTTTTCATTTTTTAAATCAAATTCTTCTGAGTGCCAGCCATTAACATTACTTTTTTTTGTACCTTCTGGATTTTTTTCTTTTTCTTTATGAATATAATTTTTTAATTCTGAATTTATACTTTCAAAATTATTTATTTCATCAATCCACACAGGTGTTGAAAAAAAAAGATGCATAAACCTTAAATAAAGCAAAAACTATAGCCTGAAAAGTTAATTTTGATCTATGATAAAATTATGTTGTTTTAAAATGCTTTTTTTAATTTAAATAGTCATTTTGATGAGTGAAAAATTTAAAAATGCCATTATGGATGATAAAAAATTTTATTTAAATGTTTTAAAGAACGACCCTAACAATTATCAAGCAATATTAAATTTAGGATTAATTGATATAAAAGAAAAACAATTCTCATTTGCAAAAGAAAAATTTAAAAA
>CACJEE010000005.1 GCA_902592345.1 uncultured Alphaproteobacteria bacterium | reverse complement strand
TATTGTGATTCACAGACCATGGATAGTGCTTGCAGTTTTACTCTGCCTGCAAAACTTGTCATGTAACAAAAACCTTTATTAGAGCTTACATAATCAATAGCTTTTTCTTTATTCATCGACATTTGAAGTTGATCCCAGTTATCTTTATCACTTTGTTGAATAAATTTAGTTAATGCAATCGATGTTCTCACATCACTTAACGCATCATGGGCAAATTCGATAGGCAGGTTATTCAGTTCTGCTAATTTCTCTAATTTAAAACTTGGATTTCCTCTTGCAGTTAAAGGTGTTTTCATACTGCTTGGGTTAAGCGCATATAAGGCTCTTGCTAGACTTAAGGTATCCCCTCTACTCTTTCTTGTAATATAGGGGAAAAATAAATTATTAAATAAGTTGTATTCTAAAACAGACTCATCAAAATCAATAATATTATGACCTATAAAAATTGGGTCTTCCGCATCTTTTTTCCATTCATCAAAAGTTGAATTAATTTTTTTCATTAATTCATATGAAGATTGTTTCGCATGAAGTGCTTCCCTAATTCCATTTTGTGTAGTTAACAGTGCACCAGGCTGGGATATAATTGAAGTACGTGGTCGACAAAATTCATTAATATTTTGGTTTGTTTCCTGAAAATTTTCATCTGTTACAATTGCTGCAATTTGCATTATTTGCTCCCACTTAGGCGTAGTGCCAAATGCATTAGGGCTTTCTTTTTTTCCTCTTCCCGTTGTCTCTAGATCATAAAATATATATTTTTTTGCCATATATTTCCTTTTTACTTTATTGTTTTGAATTTGAAATATTAAAGATTCTTAATATTTAATTTTTTTGGCAAGAAACAATCATATTTACTAAAAATAAATTTGAATAACTTATAGATGTTATAATTGTTCATATGACTGAATTTACTGATGTTAAAGGTTTATTGATAGATTTAGAAGGAGTTCTGTACAGTGATAATAAATTAATTACAGGATCTATTGAGGCCATTAAAGAATTGAGAAAAAATAATTTAAAATTACGATTTTTAACAAATACTACAACTACCCCAAGGAAACTAATATTCAATAAACTTCAAGATTTTGGTTTTAATATTAAAGAAGAAGAAATTTTTACACCTATTATTGCTACTAAAAATTATCTTAGAGATAATAGAGTCAAGAAAATTGCTTTGGTTACTAATGTTGAAATTATTGAGGAATTTAATGACTATGAAATTACACAAAAAAATCCTGAAGTTGTGATTATGGGAGATATATACAAAAATTTTAAATGGGAGATACTGGATAGGATATTTAAATTAGTATATCTTGAAAATTCAGCACTAATTGCTTTGCATCAAAATAAATATTGTATGCGTGATGGCAAAATTTCACTTGATCTTGGCCCCTTTGTAAAAGCAATAGAGTATTCAAGTGGGAAAAAATCAATTCTAATGGGTAAGCCTGAGAAAAATTTTTTTGACTTAGCAGTTAAAGATTTAGAAATAAAAAAAGATAATATTTTAATGATAGGTGATGATATTACTTCTGATATTGAAGGATCAATAAATGCTAATCTAAAAGCGATTCAAGTTAAGACAGGGAAATTCCAAGAAAAAGATTTGAAGCAGCCTACTCAACCTAATTATACAATAGAATCAATAAATGCCTTACCAAAGTTACTTGGATATTAATTAGTTTCTTTTAACCCAATAAAATTGATAAAAAGCTGCAGCAATAATTGCTATGAATAAGGAAACGAAAGCAACATAGATTATTGTTGCAATAGCCCAATAAACAATGACCAGAACCAAGCCTATCCCAGTAATTGCAGCCCAAAAATAAAGTAATTTCTCAAGATATTCTTGCATAAATCTATTTTATACTAATTAAAGTATTTTATCAATTTCCTCACGACTTGGCATTGAATTTGCAGTACCAATTCTAGTTGTAGATATACCTGCATAGCAATTAGCAAACTTTATTGCTTCATTAACTGATTGACCTTCACACAAAGCAGTTGCAAATGCGCCATTAAAAGCATCTCCGGCTCCTGATGTATCCACTACCTTATTTTGTAAATCTAAAGATGGCTCAAAGTGATTAGCATTTTTATTAGCAAAATAAACTCCTTTTTCACCTAAGGTTATAAGTGCATTTTTAATGCCAAGATCTAGAATTTGAGTTGCATATTTTTTTGCATCTTCAACAGTGTTAATTTCTCCATCAATATAAAAACTTGCTTCAGTTTCATTTGGTGTAAAATAATCAATTAAAGGAAAAATTTCTTTATCTAATTTGGCTGCTGGTGCAGGGTTTAGAATTGTTGTAACATTGTTTTCTTTTGCCATTTTAAGAGCATAGCAAACAACATCCATTGGAGCTTCTAATTGTGTAAGGAAAATAGATGAATTAATAATAGTATCTTTAGCATTGTCTATATCAGCTATAGTAAGAGCTCCTGCTGCTCCTGGTACTACTGAAATTGCATTACTGCCTGTCTCTTTATCTAATAAAATAGCTGCGACTCCCGTACTATGATCATTACTTTCAAAAACATTTTTAATTCCTACATTTGTTTCTCTGTATGTGTTTAATGCCATTTTTCCATAATCATCATTGCCAATTTTAGTTATAAACTCAACAGATGCACCAGCCTTACCAGCCGCTACTGACTGATTAGACCCTTTGCCACCTGGACCTACAACAAATTCCTTTCCTAAGATTGTTTCTCCAACCTTCGGAATTTTTCCAAAAAAAGCAAGGTCAGCAACAAAGATACCCAAAATTGATAATTTATTCATATTGATCATCCTACTTTATTTTGTTTTCATAGAAAACAAGATTTTATTAAGTTGAAATAAATTCTGCTGTTTTTTTATTAGCTACTCTTATTGAATTCTCAAAATCATTATTCTTTACAAAATCTATTAAAAATTTTCCTGCAAAATAATCTCCTGCTCCGTGGGCGCTCTTAACATTTACGGGAAAACCTTTAATATGAATAGGCGTATTATCTTTTTCGCATAATATTACCCCATCGGATCCTAAAGTGATTATAACTTTAGAGACTATATTAGATAATTTTGTAGCAATAGTAACAAAGTTGCCCGAGTTATCTTCACTTAACTGCTGTGCTTCAATTTCATTGACTAATAAAATATCAACAAATTCAAATAGTTTAATATTTATATTTTTTGCGGGAGCAGCATTAAAAAATACCTTTATATTTCTTTTTTTTGCTTGTTTAGCAGCAGCTAAATTCATTTCTTCTTTAATTTCATTTTGAATCATTAGAAAAGAAGCATCTTTCCATAAGTTATTATCATGCAGTAAAGCCTTTGGAATTTCCAAGTTAACACCTGAGACAACCACAGCGCTATAATCACCACTTTTATTTGAGATAGCAACACTAATGCCAGAATTTCCTTTTACTTTTGAAATATTTTCAAGTGATATATTTTCTTCTTGTAATCTTGTTAACAAAAATTCTGAAAAAAAATCATCTCCAATTGCGCTTATGAATTTAACATTTATTAATTCTTTATTTAAAGCAACAGCCTGATTAGCACCCTTTCCTCCTAATTTAGGAAACCATTTTTCTGCCAAAACAGTTTCACCAATTTTTGGTATCGCATTTGATTTAATAAAAATATCGTAGTGAAGACTTCCCAATACAACTATTGAGTTTGAATTCATATCAAGAATACAAAATACTATTAAATATTCTGTGTGATGTTATAGAATCTTGATTTTTAATAGCAGTACTCAATTCATTATTTTGAATAAGTTTATCAACTAATTTTAATTGTTTTCTGACAGTATCTATATTTAATTCACATTCTTTAATAGGATCCATATTGGTAGTATCTGGAAAAGTATCAAAATATATTGGTCCTTGATATTTTGATTTAGTTATATGATAGAGTAACTCAATTGTAGCTAACTGATGAACAGAGCCTACCATTAAACCATCATCTCTTTTTCCATACCCATCATTCAAGTGTAATCCTAATATTTGTGAATGTTTGTCAATTAAGGCAGCAACAAGAGCAGGTTGCTCATTAGAATATAATATATGAGCAAAATCGATTGTCACACCAATGTTTTTTAAATTAATATCTTTTATAGCTAGAAGTGTTGTGCCTAAATTTGATAGTAAGGAATATGCGCGAGGCTCATTTGGTTTATATTCAATACTAACTAGACATTCTTTGTCATGTTCAGCAATTTCTTTTATTGCATTTATTTCATCATCCCATATTTTTTTATAATCAACTTGAAAACCATAATCAAAACCGTCCTGACCTAACCAAATAGTTAATAAATTCGAGTCTATTTCTCTTAATGCATCAATTGCTACTTTTGTTAAATCAATTGCCTCCTGCCTAACTTGTTTATTAGGATTGGTAAAAGCACCTAATTTAAAAGCTGGATTTGTATAATATCTCATCGCTAATCCATTTATTGCTAAACCACAATCATTTGTAATAGCTGATATTTCCCTGATAGATGGCTCACTGTGATCAGGATAATTAAGATCTACATGGGTTAAACCCTCAACTTTTGATGCTCTTTTTATTAATTCGATTGTAGTAGGTTTTTCATTACTAGGCCATTTAGATTTAAATGAATTGAGTCGTGTGGCAAATTTGTTTGTAAACATATGATTTCTGTTAAAAATAAATACCTTTTTAACGTTTTTCTTGTTGCCTTACTAATCTTATCTTTATAAAACTTAATTACTATAATTCATATCGGGAGGATATAATGAAAAAATCACTATATGATTACGCTCTAAAACACGGAATAAATAGACGTAGCTTTGTAAAAGGTGCAGCTTCAGCTGGAGCTATTGCAGCAATGAGTGGTGGATTATCATCAATTGCAACAAGTTCATTTGCAGATGGGCATTCAGAACTCAGAAAAGCTATTCTTAAAATTCCTGGAGTTGGGGCAGGTTCACCTGGAGATGCTGACTGGCAAAAAGTTGGTGAGATGTGTTTAGGCGGAACTAAAGAACGAGTTAAAGAAGGAGAGTTTAAAGGAGTTGAACTAAACTTTATGGGTTTAGACAGTTTAAACCTTCATAATATGCTTCACAGAGGTTTCTTAAAGCCTTGGGAAAAATACACTGGCGCAAAAATTAATTGGATTGATTTAGCTCAAGCTGATTATAATGCTAGACTACAACAGTCTATTGCAACAGGAACAGTTGATTTTGATATCTTGCAAGCTGGTGCACCTTTTGAAGGAGACCTAGGTGGTAAGAAATTACTTTCTGCTATGCCTGATTGGGTAGCTGATCAAATTGATTTAGGTGACTATGTTGGTTATTTACAAGCTCCAACAGGAACTTGGGATGGTGTAACACACAGAATTTCAATTGATGGTGACTGTCATAACTTCAACTACAGAACTGACTACTTTGAAAATGAAGAGTTAGCTGCTGCTTGGAAAGCAGAAGGTCATTCTGGTAATTGGGAAGTTCCAACAACTTGGCAGAAGGTTACTGAAGTAACTAATTTCCTTAAAGGAAAGCAACATGCCGGTTTCCCAGCTTATGGATATTTAGATGTTCAAAAAGGTTGGGGTGGATTTGGTTTCTATTTCTTAGGAAGTATTGCTACAGCTTATGCAAAACATCCGGATAGTCCTGCTTTCTTGTTTGAGCCTGATACTATGAAGCCAATGGTTAATAATCCTGCATGGGTTAGAGCTATTCAAGATGTTCTTGATAGAAGCGGAGCACAACCACCTGATCAAATTAATGCTGATCCTGGTGTTACAGGTTTCAGTCAATTCTTAGCAGGTACTGGTTCTATGGTATCTTGGTGGGGAGATGTTGGATCTAACGCTAATACTTCTGATGAGTCTCTTGTTCAAGGTAACGTAGGATTTGATATCTTACCTGGTTCAGATGATGTTTACAACTGGCAAACTGGCAAATGGGAAACATTAGCTAGTGGTCCAAATTATGCACCTAACATGGCTTATATTGGTTGGGGATTATACTGTATGAAAACAGTAGATGAAAACTCTGCTAAAAATAAAGCTGCATGGTCTGCATGTTCACATATTGGTGGTAAAGATCTATCACTATGGATGTCAATGTATCCTTCAGGATTCCAGCCATACAGAAACAGTCACTTTAATGTAGATGAGTGGGTTGGTGCTGGTTATACAGAAGCATTTGCATCTGACTATTTAGCTTCAGAAGCGGATTCTTATAATCATCCGAACGCTGCTATTGAGCCACGTATACCAGGTATCTTCCAATACTACAGTATTGCAGAAGACGAATTGTCCAAAATATTTGCTGGTCAATATGATGCACAAACAGGTGCAGATAATATTGCTGCAGCTTGGGACAAAATTACAGACCAAATTGGTAGAGAGAGCCAAATCAAACTCTACAAAGGTTCATTAGGACTGTAGTTTAATTTTTTTTTCTAGCGACTATTCTTAGTCGCTAGATTTTTTATTATGATTTCTTTTTTTTATAATGAGTGAAATAAAATATATAGAACGCGATCCATTATATGTTGTTGCTCCATCTACAGTAAGTCAAACTACTAAAAGAGCTGGTAAAATTATTGTTTGGTCTTCATTTTTATTGATGGTTGTGATTGCTATTATTCAAACTCTACATTCTAATGAAAGAATTAGTTTTGGTTTTTCTAATTGGAGACCAGTTCTTTACGCCTATATCCTTTGGGCAGTAGCAATTGGTTATTCAAGAGTGTTAATTTATGGAGAAAGAGGAAAGAGAAATCTTTTTGTTTTTCCAGCCGTAATGTTCATAATTTCAATTGTGATTTTTCCTTTGTTATTTGGATTGTATATTTCTTTTACAGACTGGAACTTAAGTTCCATTGATGGAAGAAAATTTAATGGACTTGATAACTTTTATCAAATGATCTCTGATCCTTATTATTGGAATGCCTTAAAAAATATGATCTATTACGTACTTGCAGTTCTTGTTGAATTTACTATTGCTTTCTTGTTAGCAATTTTACTAAATTCACAAATACGGGGTAGAAAATTTTTTAGAATAGCATTTTTAATTCCACTCATGTTAAGTCCAGTAGCAGTAAGCTGGATGGTTGGAAAATCTATGCTTGAACAACGATTTGGTCCAGTAGCAAGTTTTGCTCGTTGGTTAGGTTGGGATACTCCAACTTTTTTTAGTAATCCCGTAATCGCAAAACTGACCATGATGTGTATGGATGCTTGGACGTTTATCCCGCTGATGATTATTATGTTATTAGCAGGTCTTCAAGCATTACCTAAAGAAGTTCTGGAAGCTGCAAAAGTAGATGGAGCTAATAAGTGGACTCTATTTAAAAATATAATTTTTCCAATAATGCTTCCTGTATCTCTAACAACATTAGTTATTCGAATTATATTTAAATTAAAACTTGCAGATATAATAATAATAGTAACTGCTGGTGGTCCTGGTGGTGCCACTGATAGTGTAACAAGTTTTATCGTAAGGGAATATAGGGATAGATCAAATGTTGGTTACGGCACACTACTATCTTTTGTTTATTTGATTTTTATAGTCATTCTTATGACCATCCTCATTCGATTTGTTAATCGATGGTTACAGCGAGCTTCATAATGAAAAATAATTTAAGTGAAAAAATAATCATATACGGAATTCTTTTATTGTGGACTTTTATTTGTTTATTCCCAATCTATTGGACAGCGACTACATCTTTTAAAACGGCTGCGAGTGTTACTCAAGGTTTGTTAATTCCTTGGATAGATTTTGAGCCATCCTGGAAAGGTTGGCGAAATCTCGGATTTTCTCCCGACACTTTATTTGTTGAGTCTAATCCAAGAGAGGAGTTTTTAGCACGTTTTTTCAATACAGCTTTTATTTCGGCAAGTGCTTCTGCATTAGCTGTAATACTTGGTTCATTTGCTGCATACGGCTTAAGCCGATTTAATTATAAATTTGGTTTTATGAGAAATCCTGACATTTCATTTTTCTTCTTATCACAATTAATTTTACCACCCGTAGTTTTAGCTTTACCTGTATTGGTTCTTTATAGAGAGCTTGATTTACTAGATACTCATATTGGCATGATATTGATTTATACGTTGACAGTTTTACCAATAGTTATTTGGATAATGAGAGATCAGTTTAATGCTGTTCCTATTGAATTAGAAGAGGCAGCTTTGGTGGATGGAGCGAGTGTATGGATGAGCTTTTTTAAAATTGTTTTACCAATAGTTTTACCTGGAATTGCAAGTGCATTTATATTGTGCTTAATATTATGTTGGAATGAATATTTTTTAGCTGCTCTTATAACCAGTACAGACGCTAAAACTATGCCAGTTATGGTTGCCTCTCAAATTTCCTCTCAAAGTATTAAATGGTGGAATATGGCTGCTATTTCTGCTGCTTTATGCTTGCCATTAATCATAGTAGCAATTTTTTTAGAGAGATATATTGTTAAAGGAATGGCGGCTGGAGCTATTAAAGGTTAGGTATTTAATTTTTTCATTAGGTGTTTGGTACTCTCATATAGTTCTCTATAAACTTCGTAGCCCTTATTATAAACTTCTTGATTTTGAAGATTAGCTTCAATTTGATATTCTACTTCATTCCATTTATTAATATCATCCTTATGAACTTCTCCTACTGTACAAGCTGACAGAAAAGCATCACCATATGAGGCGCCTATAGTTTTTTTTCTTAAAGTTTGATTTAATCCAATAACATCTGATGTTGTGTGTGACCAAACTTTATTTTTAGTTCCTCCTCCCACACTAAATAAATTCTTTGGAATAGCATTTAATTCTTTATACACATCAATTACATGATTTGTGCCATATGCAATACCTTCAAATATTGATCTGTACATATCAGATCTATCATGGGTTAAGTCTAAACCAAAAAAAGTACCTTTAGCATTTGTATCATGTATAGGAGTTCGCTCACCTGAAAAATATGGAAGAAATACTATGCCTTTTGATCCTGGTGGAGATTTTTCAGCCTCTTGAGCTAATCTAATAAATGTATCATCGCCTGTTAGTTCTTGTGCAAAATTATTTTTAAACCAATGTGTTAACGTTCCACTTGTTGCTAAACCACCCATAGAGGAATGTTCTCCTTTAAATAACCAAGGTGAATACCATAACCTTTTATCAGATAAGACTTTATCAGTAACTAATATATAGAACATTGTAGAACCATACATCATCATCATATCACCTGTTCCAATTACACCAACACTAATTGCTTCAGCTGCTGCATCAATGGTACCAGACGTAACTATAGTACCTTCTGCTAAGCCTGTTTCATTTGAGGCTGTGTTAGTTATTTTGCCAATAATTTCATTAGTCCAAACCAAATCTGAAAGTTTTTCTATATCAATTATTCCATCGTTTAATTCATTGCTCCAAGCTTGTTTGTTTATATCGTAAAGCGGGCTAACAAATGCAGCAGAAAAATGATCAGTAGTATATCTGCCAGTTAATTTAAAATTAATAAAACCAGTACCATTAACTATTTTATTTGTTTTAGAATAAATTTCAGGTCTATTATTTTTTAACCATAAAATTTTTGGCCCTACTTGTTGAGAAGTTAAAACGTTACCATTAAATTGCATTATTTTTTCTTCACCAATTGAAGAATTCAATAAATCAATTTCTTTATGTGCTCTTGTATCTACTCCATATAGAACTGCATTCATTAAAGGTTCACCATTTTTATCTAATGGCAGCATACAAGGTCCAATTGTACTAGCAGAAACTGCCAAAATATCTTTAGGGTTACATTTTGACTGTTCTATTAATTTTTTTGACACATAAGTGAAATCACCCCACCAATCTTCCATAGGTCTGTGCTCTGCCCAACCACTTTGGGGCACTATCATTTCATGTTTTTTTGCTGCTTGAGAAATAATGTTACCGGCATTATCAACCAACACACCCTTTGTTTCGTAAGTGCCAATATCAATACCAAGAAAAAGTTTTTGTGCCATATTAATTATCTAATAAGTTTAATTTTTTTATCTATTTTATTTATAACAGCAACTAATAGATTTTTTAAATCAATAAGATCATTTAAGTTGCAAACTTCTCTCGAAGAATGTGAATAACGCATAGGAAAACCCACATCAATACTTGCAATACCTTCATTAGAAAATTGTACATATGAAGCATCGGTTAAAATACCTGACGCAACACTTCTTTGAAGAGTAATTTTCTTAGTTTTTGCAACTTTTTCAAAAATTTCTATTATTGAAGGATGAGGTATAACACCATTTAGCGTCCCTCTTCCATGAAAAGAAAATAAACTAACACAGGGTCCTTTGCCTAAATAAACATCACTTGAGTTAACCATATCAGGTGTATCTGAGGTTAGAGTTAAATCAACTTGGATAGCAATATTTGGTTTAAGAGTATTAATTACTGGAAGTATACCTCTAAGGTTAAATTCTTCTTGAACTGAAAAAACTATGTGCACTGTAGGTCTATTTTTAGATTTAGTTAAAGCTTTAGCAGCATTAAGAATTACCGCACAACCAGCTCTATCATCAATAGATGATCCACAGACATTATTATTTTTAAGAGATTTATAATAAGGAGCATATGTAATAGGGCTTCCAATATTGACACCATTTCTTAAAACTTCTCTCTTACTTTTAAAGCCAGCATCGATGTAAATTTCATTTACCTTATGTACTGTGTATTTTTCATTCAGTTGAGTTGCGTGATGAGCTTTATTACCAATGACTCCTTGAATTAATTCTTCCTTATTATTTACAATTACAACATCCTGAGAAAGCAAAGCCTTTTCAGGTACCCCTCCCACTCTTTCAACTCTAATATATCCATTATCTTCAATTTTTTTGACCATGAATCCAAGCTGATCCATATGTGCAAATAAAATAACAGATGGTAATTTTTCATTGCCTTTAAGAGTGCAAATTAAATTACCTAAAACATCAGTTTTTGCATTAAGAGCATTTTGTTTTAGTTGTTTTTTTAAATAATCTCTAACTTTTGTCTCGTGTCCAGATAAGCCAGAAATTAAAACTAAATCTTCTAATGTATTATTAATAGAATTAATCTCTTTCAAGTTAGGCATTTTTTCTAATAGACTTAACTTTGTTCATAAATTTTTTTGCTCTTTTTGGATCAACATTTTTCCATGTATCTCCATTAACTTTCAGTGAAGAGCCAATAATCACTCCATCAGTTACCAAAAGAATATCTTCTACATTATTGTAATTCACTCCAGTATTTGCCAATACAGGTGTCTTAGGAATTATTTTACTAACCTCTTTAATTTCGTCCAATTTAGCAACTTGACCTGTGATTTGACCAGATACTAATATTGCATCTGGTATTGATGAAAATACTGTACTTTCTGCTCTTTCAGCAATTGTCCTTCTATCTAAGGAATATGCAAACTCTGCAGAAATATTATAGTACATTTGTATGTCTTTACGCCCTAAAGAATTTCTATATCGCATAGCCTTACCTGCATCTGGGCTCCAAATTCCCATATCTGAAGCATAGGTACCAGTAAATATTTCTCGAACAAAATTAGCATTAGTAGAAGCGGCCAATGCTATTGTACTTATTGGATCCCATAAAACATTAACACCAAAAGGAATGTTAATTTTTTCTGCTACTTTTCCGATCATATAAGCCATAGTAGATAAAGTGGCTCTATTAACTTTTAATTCATAAGGTCTATCATTTTCATTGCCAAACATAATGGCATCAACTCCAGCATTCTGTAAATTTTTAACATCAGCTTGAATAGAATTAAAAATATACTCTAATCCTTTTTTTTCATCATATAATGGTGATCCTGGTAATGCAGGAAAATGAACCATAGCTATAATTGGTTTTTTAGTTTTAAATAAGTTAAAAAAATTTTTTTTCATAATTTAAAGTGCTTCAGCTTTAGAGAGAGAATGAACATTTTCAATTCTTGCTTGTTCTAAATCTTTTTCTTCAATATTTAATGGTTGTCCTATAAATTTTTCTATAGATTTAATCAATGCGTATGCATCAAAACCGTAGTATTTGGTTAAATATTGCTTAGATCCTCCATGAGCAAAAGTGTCATTTAAACCAAGTTTCATTAATTTTTTTGATAAACCATGTTTTGATATTATTTCAGCAATAAGAGTACCAAGACCTCCATTAACTAAATGGTTTTCCATTGTAATAACCCCTATTTTTATATTAGTTAATAAATCCAATATTTTCTCTTCATTGAAAGGTTTAAATGTGTGTACGTGCAGGTGTAAAATTGAGATGCCTGCATCAATTAATACTGATCTTGCTCTTAATGCTTCTTCAGTACAAATACCTGAAGTAATTAATAAAATATCTGTTCCTGAATTTAATACTCTTATATCGCCTAATTTGAGCGGAGTATCAAATAGTCTTGGAACAGAACCTCTTAATATTCTACAATATACAGGTCCATCAACATTATTTGCTTGTTCACATATACTTTCAACTTCTGTAGCATCTCCTGTTTCTATTACAGTCATATTTGGAATCGTTCTCATTACAGAAATATCTTCTATAGCTTGATGAGTCATACCAGCGGGTGTTGTTATTCCTGGAAGAAAACCCATGATTCGAATTTTTCTGCGTGGATAAGCAATTGATGCCAATAATTGATCATAAGGTCTGCGGTAAGTGAATACACCAAAAGTATGAATAAAAGGTATATATCCGCTCATAGATAATCCCCCAGCAAAACTCATCATATTTTGCTCAGCCATTCCCATAGAAACAAATTGATTAGGAAATTCATCTCTAAATTGATCTACTTCGCAAGAAGAAGTAAGATCGCCAGATAGACATAAAATTTTTTTGTTTTTAGAAGCGTAGTTTTTAAAAGTATAGCTGTAAGGTTTATTTACGATTTCAACCATACTAATATTCTATTGGCTCAATTCCTAATTCTTTAGAAATTTCTATATTCATTATGCTTCTTTCTTCCTCAGACTTAAATCTTACATAATGCAATCTTGGGAATCTTTTTTTTAAATAATTCATACCTTTATATGGACAAGTTCTTGCAAGGATAATCAAAGGTTGATCTTTATGTTGTTCTTTTTTTGCTTGTCTCATGGCGTCGATGTCATGACCATCTATTTCAATACATTTAGCTCCAAATGCATTTATTTTTTTTTGTACATTACCAATATCTAAAACATCGCTCATAGCTCCATCAACCTGTTGCTCATTAACATCAACTATAGCCCAGAGATTATCTAATTTATAATAAACGCTTACTTGAAGAGCCTCCCAAATTTGTCCCTCCTGTAACTCACCATCTGACATAAAAACACAAGTTTCACCTTTTTCTTTATTTAGTTTTCTTCCATAAGCTATTCCAGCAGCTGTAGATAATCCAATACCTAAGGTGCCGTTGTGCATTTCCATACCAGGAGAATGTTCTGCTCCAATAATTTCAACTGAAGATCCATCCTTATTAAACATTGAAAGACCAGCTGAATCCAAACGACCCACTTCTATGAGTGTTGCATAGGCTACTAAAGCATAATGAGCTGGTGCAAAAATAAATCTATCATATTCGTTGGCAACAGGACCATTATAACCAGCCCCAGTTTTATACTTTTTATTATTAATACTTGGCACTCCAGAAAAACTTTCTGGAATAGATGGCATTATTGAATCACCAATATTTAATGCTTCATTATATAACCATGCAAGTTGTTCTGCAGAAGAGCAAGCTTGACTTAGATAGGCTCCATTATTTTTAATACAATGTTCGAATACTCTTCTTCGAATTCTTAATGCTATTTCTTCAGATTTTAATTTATTTTGCACTTATAATTAAATAATCCAGACAGTTCCATCTGGTTTTAAAACTCCTTTAGTAAAAATAAAGCATCCGTATGGTCGAGTTTCACTTGTTGTTATTACCGCCATAGTTTTTTTTGCTTCTACATAAAATTTTTGTCGCTCAATTGAACCTACAACCCAATTATCTCCAGATACTTTTTTTACAGTATTTATTAATTCTTCTTGTACTTCATTTATTTCATCTGGTTTACCATCGACTTCCATTCTTTGCACAGGATGAGGAATAAAACTATCTAATGGAAAGTGTTCAAGTAAAGCTTCAGCAGCTTGTGGAACATTTAGTCCATCCATACGGTAAAGTTTATTTCCTTGCGAATAAGATGGGAAGTTTGCATCACTTAAAACAAGTTTATCTCCATGTCCCATAGATCTTATAAGTGATAAAATTTCAGGACTTATCAGTGGATTAACATTTATTAACATATTTACCTCTTTCGTTTATATAAAATCTATATCATCATAAAAAAGCAATTATGTAAAATTTATTTATATAATTTATTTTTATTTAATAAATTTTACTCACCATATGGAATCCATATATTTTTAACTTGAGATCCTTCAAAAAGAAATTCATTTAAAAATTCTTCAGAATTATTGCTCCAATCTATTGTCTTATTTTTTGGACACCAATAGCGTTTAAGATTAAATACCGTCCCGTGAATAATTGATGATCTAATTTTTGCATTATTAGAAAAAGCCCATATTCCGTGAATATTTTCGTGTTGTGTAAGTGTTTCGTTTAGCTCATTTTCTTTTGTTGTTAATATATTAACTGAACCAGCGGGAATGTCAGATGTTTCAAACACTTGATACAAAGATGTTGCTATCAAAGATGTTTTTTCTGATGGCACAATGATACTAGAATTACCATTAGCAAATAGTGAAGATATGATAGTTGATATGCTTAAAAGGGGTTGGTCATTACTCATAATACTTGCCATAATACCTATTGGCTCTTTTACTGCTAAAGTTAAACCTCTCATTGGAGGGTTATGAATGTTTCCTTCAAATTTATCCGCCATAGAAGCGTAATAAAATATTCTTTCACATGATTGTTCAAATTCTTTTGTGGCTTGGTTTCTATTAACACCAACAATACTCATTAATAAATGAACAAATGTTTCTTTTCGTTGAGATAAATTTTCTGCTAAATAAAATAAAATTTGTGAACGATTAAAATTACTTGAAGTTCCTATCTTTGATTTTGAAGCAGCTTCTACAGTATCTCTTACGTCTTTCCTATTAGCTCTAGCAATATCACAAATAAATTCTTTTTGAGAAGATAATTGATTAAAAGAATAACCGCTATCAGGTCTTTTTTGTTTACCGCCAATATATAATTTAGGTGTCGTATCTATAGTAGAAAGTTCAATTTTATTTTTATTTACTCTCTTATTGATTTTACTAGCCTCAGGCAGTGTATTATCTTGATATGCTCTAATTCCCTCAATACCTCCCTCTCTTCCAAATCCACTTTCTTTATATCCACCAAATCCGCAAGCAGCATCAAATAAATTAGTTGAATTTACCCATATAACTCCAGCTTTTATTTTAGGAGCAATATCAAGAGCAAGGTTAATATTTTCTGACCAGATACTTGCTGCTAAACCGTACGGAGTATTGTTTGCAATAGTTGCTGCTTCACTAGGTGTTCTAAAACTAAGCACTGATAAGACAGGTCCAAAAATCTCTACTTGCGCAATAAATGAAGACGGCGAAACATTGGTAAAAATAGAAGGAGGATAAAATAGGCCCTCAGTCGGACAGGCCCAACTAGGTTGCCATAATTTAGAGCCTTCTTTTTCTCCTTTTTTTACTATTGATTGTATTTTTTTTAATTGCACCGGTGCAACAATAGCACCAATATCAATAGATTTATCGAGTGGATTTCCTACACGTAGTTTTTCCATACGTGCTTTTAATTTTTTAATAAATAATTTTTCTACACTTTCTTGAATCAACAAGCGAGAACCTGCACAACAAACCTGACCTTGGTTAAACCATATGGCATCAACTACTCCTTCAACAGCACTATCAAGATCAGCATCTTCAAATACTATAAAAGGTGATTTGCCTCCTAACTCCATTGTTAGTTTTTTTTCATGTTTAGCAGTAGATTGAATTATTTTTTTTCCAACTTCTGTTGATCCTGTAAAAGCAATCTTTTTTATATCCGGATGTGCAGTAAGAAGTTCTCCCGTGCTACCATCACCAGTAATAATATTAATTACACCTTTTGGAATTCTTGCCTTTTCACATAATTCAGCAAAATAAAGCGCCGTTAAAGATGTAAATTCTGCAGGCTTTAAAACAACAGTGTTTCCTGCGGCAATTGCTGGAGCAATTTTCCATGCCAGCATTAACAAAGGAAAATTCCAAGGAATTATCTGACCAACAACACCAATTGGTTTATTTATTTTTGTATCAATTTTTTTTGCCCATCCAGCATGATAATAAAAGTGCCTTGCTACTAATGGGATATCTATATCTCTTGTTTCCCTTATCGGTTTTCCATTATCAATCGTCTCTAAGACAGATAAAAACCTAGAATGTTTTTGAATTAATCTTGCTAATGCATAAAGATATTTTGCCCTCATATCAGAGGAAGTTTTAGACCAAGAATTAAATGCTTTTTTTGCTGCTCCTACGGCCGCATTAACATCATTGTTATTAGATATGGAAAGTGTTGTAAGTTTTTTATTAGAAGCCGGATTAATAACTTGTATTTTTTTAGATGATTTAGATTTTACCCAAACTCCATTTATAAATAAATGATTAGGATTATTCAGCGAATTGATCCAGGACATAACATCTTTACTGTCCTCTGGTGCTGGACCATAAGAAATATTTTTAAAGTTTTGTATAATTTTACTCATTATCCAATTGCTAACTTTTCTTTATTTGCATATCTTCCTAATGCAAAGTGATAGAGTTGTCTCTCAATATCTATGAGAAGACTGGAGGCGCCAATTCGAAGATATTTTGGATTTATCCATTCATGCCCAAGTTCCTCCATCACAAGAATTAAAAACTCAATAACTGTTTTTGCTGTAGAAATACCTCCAGCTGGCTTAAACCCAATTTTTTTACCTGTCATTTGATAAAAATGTCTGATCATTCGAAGCATAACTAAACTATTATTTAGATTAGCATTGATAGATTCTTTCCCAGTAGAAGTTTTAATAAAATCTGCACCTGCCATCATACAAACCATCGATGCTTTGGCAACATTTCTTAAGGTCTCTAAATCACCAACACCTAATATTGCTTTTATGTGCTTAGTCTTTGCTGCTTTTTTAAAATCTCGAACTTCTTCATATAATTTTTTCCAATTATTTTGCAAAACAAAACCTCTATTAATAACAATATCTATTTCATCAGCGCCATTTTTAATCGACTCTGTAATCTCTTGTTTTCTTGTTTTGAAAGATGATAATCCAGCAGGAAAACCAGTTGATACAGCTGCAACAGGAATATTATTTGGAAGATTTTTTTTAGCCTCTTTAATTAAATGATGATAAACACATACTGCGCCAACTTTGATCTCTCCTTGTGTTAGGCCTAATTTATCATGCAAATCAAGAGAGATTGGTCGTTTTGCTTTTTCACATAAGCGTTCTACTTTTCCAGCTGTATCATCACCGCTTAAAGTTGTTAAATCAATAAGAGAAATTGCTTTTAGTAGCCATGCCGCTTGATAATCTTTTTTAACGGAGCGTCTTTTTGTGAGAGTAGACGTTCTTCTTTCTATTGCACTAAGATTAATACGAATATTGCTTACTAGATCAGTGTCTAAGTTCATTTATTAATTAATTTTTTCAATCGTTAGAGGTCTTGACATTAGTTTTTTAATTTCCTCTTCTATATCAAATTCATTATAGAGAATATTAAAAACAGACTCTAAGATTGGCATTTCAATATTATTTTCTGAAGCAATTTTTATAGCTGCTTTTGCAGTATAATATCCCTCTGTAATAGCATTTTGATCAAGTTCTTTCTCAAAATTTTTATGTTTTATATTTGCAATTTTAATCCCAAAATTAGTATTTCTTGATTTAGAAGAGTTACACGTTAACATTAAATCCCCTAAACCTGATAAACCAAAAATAGTTTCTTGTTTTGATTTAAAAAACATCGCAAATCTTGATATCTCAACAAAAGAACGAGTAATAAGTGCACTTCTTGCATTTTCTCCTAAATTTAATCCATCCGAAATACCGGCAGCAATAGCATAGATATTTTTTAAAGCTCCACCAATTTGACAACCTATCACATCTTCTGAATAATAAATTCGAAATTTCTTAGTCTTTAACATGCCTGAAATGAGATCAAAAATTGATGAGTTTGATGAAGCGAATGTTGCTGCAGTCGGTAGATCTTGAGCAACTTCATCTGAAAAGCAAGGTCCTGACAAAATACTTAAAGATTTAGGCTTAATTAGATTTTCTACTAATTGAGATAAAAATAAAGATGATGAAATCTCAATTCCTTTAGACGCAATAATTACATCAGCATTTAAATTCTGAAAATATGACTTTGATAAAACTTCACGAATACTTTGTGTTGGAAGAGCAATGAAAATTAAACTTTTTTTTGTAATACTTTCTAAATCATCCGTTGCTTTGACATTCTCATTAAATGTTGCATATTTTAATTTAGGATTAAAATGATGATCATTAATAGAGTTCATCACTTTTTTATCTCTAGTATAAATTAAAACTTCTTGATCACTAAAAAGCTTAGCCAGAGCACTGCCCCAAACACCACCACCTAAAATACCAATTGTCATTTATAATCTTTCCGTAACATAATTAGCTATTGCCAAAGAAGATGTTAATCCAGGTGACTCTATACCATACAAGTTAAATAAATTTTCTATTTTATGATTTTCAACAGTACTAATCATAAAATCACGTTTAACTCTATCCTCTTTACTCGTTATTGGTCGAATTCCTGCATATGAAGGAGATAACATCTCCTCACTAATATCAGGCAAATATTTATTTATAGAATGACAAAACTTTGATTTTAAATTTTCATTAACAGAATAATCATAGGGATCATCAACCCATTCAGCATCTGGACCAAATTTAATTGACTTATCTATCTCTAAAGTCAAATGGATACCAAGACTTATCTTTTCTGGAACGGGGTAAATTAAATGGTTAATTGGTAATTTTTTATTTAAGGAAAAATAATTTCCTTTAGCCAAATAAGTATTGGGTACATATTGCTTATCAAGTCCATCAATATTATTAGCAATATCTGAAGCAAATATTCCTGCAGCATTTATTAGATAATCACAAATAATTTTTGTTTTATTTTTTTCATTATCTATAACTTCAATTTCAAATTTTTTATTATGCATTGATATTCTCTTAACGATAGAATTATAGGATACCATTCCGCCGTTATTCTCAAACTCTCCAAGATATGATTGCATCAAACTATGCTGGTCAATAATACCAGTAGATGGAACGTGTAAACCTCCTGAAGATTTGATCAAAGGTTCTAATTGATTAACTTGTTTTTGATTTAATATATCTAAACCCTCAACACCATTTGCTGTAGCCTGTTTCTTTATTTCAAATATTTTTTCCATCTGTGATTCATCAGTGGCAACAATAATTTTTTTTGTATTAATAAAAGGAACATTGAATTTTTTAGCATAATCATAAAGAAGTTTATTGCCTTCAACACAAAACTTAGATTTTAAGCTATTAGATTGATAATAAATGCCAGCATGAATAACTCCAGAGTTTCTAGAACTGGTAATTTGACCAATTTTTGCCTCTTTTTCAAGAATGATAGTTTCTCTATTTTTAGCACTAATCTCTTTTGCAATAGCCAAACCTACAACTCCAGCACCAATAACTAGTGTATTTGTATAAAATTTTTCCATTTTTTTCTATTTTATAGCTAAATTTAGCATTTCAATATCATTGATTTCTGTACCTTGGAATTGATTTGATCTATATAAAAAAAATAATTTCTCGGAGGAAATATGAAAAAATTACTTGTTGCAGCTATTATCAGTTTGTCGTCTATTTCGACTGCTGCTTTAGCTGAAATTAAAGTTGGTATTATTTTAGGTTTCACCGGTCCGATTGAATCTCTAACTCCTGCTATGAGAGATGGAGCAAAATTGGCGTTTCTAGAAGCTTCAAATTCTGGAAACCTTCTTGGTGGTGAAACTTTCACAATACTTGAAGCTGACTCAACTTGTGTTGACTCTGCTGCTGCGACGGCTGCTGCAGAACAACTAGTTGCTGACGGTGTATCTGCTATCATGGGTGCTGACTGTTCTGGTGTAACTGGAGCTATCAATGCTAACGTAGCTGTACCGAATGGAGTGCTTATGGTATCTCCTTCTGCAACTTCACCTGGTTTAAGTAAAATTGCTGATAATGGAACGTTCTGGAGAACAGCTCCATCTGATGCAATGGGTGGTAAAGTTTTAGCTAACTTAGCTCTTAAAAGAGGTATTGAAAGTATTGCTGTAACTTACACAAACAATGACTATGGTAAAGGTCTAGCTGAAGTATTTGAAGCTGCTTTTGCTTCAGGTGGTGGAACTATTACTGCTTCTGCTTCACATGAAGACGGAAAAGCAGATTATTCATCAGAAGTAGGTGTTTTAGCATCTGCTGGTGGTGATGCTCTATTAGTTATTGGTTATATTGATGATGGTGGAAAAGGTATGATTGAAGCATCTCTTGATTCTGGTGCTTTTGATACTTTTGTTCTATCTGATGGTATGATTGGTCAATCAATTATTGATAACATTGGTGCGGATCTTGAAGGTTCATTTGGTTCTATGCCAGGTGCAATCTCTAAAGGTTCTGCTAAATTTGGTGAACTTGCAGCTGCTAACGGTATGGATGGAAGTGCGCCTTACGTAGGAGAGTCTTATGACGCTGCTGCGATTATTGCTCTTGCAATTCAAGCTGGTGGATCTGCTGATAGAAAATCTATCTTAAGTAATATCAGTAAAGTATCTAATGCTCCTGGTCTTGTTATCAATCCAGGTCAATTAGCTTACGGTCTACAAATGTTAGCTGCTGGTAATGAAATTGATTACCAAGGTGCAACTGATGTTGAATTTAACGTATTTGGTGATGCAGCCGGTGCCTTTAAGGAACTTGAAGTTTCTGGTGGTACTTTTGTAACAGTAGGTGCGCTATAATATTATTTACTAAATAATTTATTAAAAACCCAGCTTATTCAGCTGGGTTTTTTTATGATTAAAAATTTTAATTATGAATGTCTGACTTTTTCAGGGATAATACCTTTTGGGCGGTATCGCAATATAAGAAGTAATACCATCCCCATCAATAAATACCTGAAATAAGGAACACTATCTAATAAATGTAAACGAATGGCATTTTGAGGATCCATTCCAGAGGTAAATATTTCAATTAAAAATGTTGTTAAAGGAGCTACCTCAATCCACGCAAACCAAATCACAAATCCTCCAAAAATAGCACCAAGATTATTACCGCTCCCTCCAACAATTACCATGATCCAAATAATAAAGGTAAAACGAAGTGGTCTATAACCAGAGGGTGTGAACAAACCATCTAATGTAACAAGCATCGCCCCTGCTACGCCTACAATGGCTGCACCAATTACAAAGATGATTAAGTGTTGTTTAACAATATCTTTTCCCATTGCGTTTGCAGAGACTTCATTATCGCGGATAGCACGCATCATACGGCCCCAAGGAGATATTTGTGCTTTATTGGCAAAATAATAAATTACAATCATCACGATGAAAAATAAGATGGCATAATTGAGTTTCACAAATAAACTTGAACTATCAATGATTAAATTATTTAAAATTTCTTGTTTTTGATCAGGATCTATAATTTGATTTAGTTTCGATGAGTTAAACCATGTCACCATGTTTATAAACCAATCAGAAGCTTGGAGATTAATCTCATAGGGGACAGGTCTTTTAAGGCCAATAACATTTTTAACACCTCGTGATAACCACTCCTCATGTTTAAGAACACTAACAACAATCTCCGATATACCAAGCGTTACAATAGCTAAATAATCAGAGCGTAAACCTAGCGCTACTTTTCCAATGAGAAATGCTACACCACCTGCAAAGAAACCTCCAACAGCCCAAGAAAAGATGATCGGTAAATTAGCTCCACCTAAAAATCCTGCTAAAGCAGGATCAACTTCTTCAATTTTACTTGTCGCATTTAGGAAGAAGTATCTAATGATAATAACCCCAAAAAAAATAACTAAGCCGTTTAACCAATATTTATGAGATTTTTTTTCTACTAATTTGTTAATAAAATATACTGCTATAACTAAACCAATTAATAAGACAAAACTTATTCCAAGTCCTGATCCACCAACGTGCCAAGCTTCTTTGATTGGTGGATACGATACAAGCACAGCTGCTAAACCGCCTATTGCTAAAAAACCCATCACACCAAAATTAATAACACCCGCGTACCCCCATGAAATATTAACTCCCATCGTCATAATTGCAGAGATAATACACATATTAAGAATAACTAAACTGACTGACCACCCTTGAACAAAACCAACAATAATAAATAAAGACACCATGATGGATATTGCTGTCCATTCATATTTATCAAATCTCATTATAGAACCTTTCCTCTAAAAATACCTGACGGTCTAATTAAAAGCACAATTACAAGAATAGTAAAAGAGACTGCGAATTTATAATCAGTAGAAAGCAGTTGTACAAGACTCGATGGCTCTAAATTTTCTGGTAATAAATATTTAAAGAATTTTTTGTATGCATAAGTGACCATGATTTCTGAAAAGGCAATCACGTATCCACCAACGACTGCTCCAAAAGGACTGCCAATGCCTCCTACGATAGCAGAAGCAAATATAGGTAACACCAGATTTAAATAAATGATGGGCTTATAACTTTTATCCAAGCCATATAATGTTCCCGCCACACACGCTAATGTTCCCACAATGAACCACGTAATAAATACAACACGGTCAGGATTGATACCTGATAGTAGTGCTAAATCTTCATTATCTGAGAAAGCGCGCATTGATTTTCCAGTCTTTGTTTTTTGTAAAAACCAAAAAGTAAAAGTTAGCAGAACAATAGTAATGAGAATAGTAATAACTTGAGAAGATTTTAAGGCTAGTCCCTCATTTAATCCTGTCATTAATTTAAATTGTTTCGCTTTCATGATGAATTTTTGTCCATCAGAAAATTTAATAGTTTCAGTTCCAACTATAATCCTAATAATTGCATTCACTACAAACATAACACCAATTGAAACCATAGCTAATACAACTGGGACACTCTTTTGTGTTCGGTAATATTTAAAGACAAATTTATCGGAGAGTAAACCTAGACCAATTGTAGCTAAAATTCCAAATGGTAATGCAATTAGTGCTGTAGGAAGAATACCTAAGCCAATATTTTGTGATTGGAAAAACCATGTAAATAGAATTGTAATCATGGCACCAAATGACATTAGTTCACCGTGTGCAAAGTTAGCAAATCTTAATATAGCGTAAACAAATGTAACACCTAAGGCGCCTAATGCTAATTGAGAGCCATAGGACAATCCTGGGATGATAACAAAATTAAGGAGAACAACAATAGAATTAATAAAATCAACCATATTAACCCCCTAAAAAAGATTTTCTTACTTCAGGATTATTGAGTAAATCTTGCCCACTGCCTTCTCTACTGTGTTTTCCATTAACTAATACGTAACCTCTGTCAGCAATATTTAGTGCTTGTTTTGCATTTTGTTCAACCATTAAAATTCCAACACCTGTTTTCCCTACTTCAATAATTCGTGCAAAAAGCTCATCCATCACAATGGGTGATACGCCAGCAGTTGGTTCATCTAGCATTAAAATTTTTGGTTTTGTCATTAAGGCTCTTCCAAAAGCAACTTGTTGACGTTGACCACCTGATAATTCGCCCGCATTTTGATTTCTCTTTTCTTTTAGTACTGGAAAAAGATTGTAAATATCTTCAATAGTATGATGGATATCATCATATCTTATAAATCCGCCCATCTCTAAATTTTCTTCGACAGTCATTCCTGTAAAAACATTATTCGTCTGCGGGACAAAAGCTATCCCTAAATTAACACGGTCTTGAGGAAGCATCAAAGTTATATCATCTTTTGCAAAACTCACTGATCCATCTGTTAATTTAAGCATTCCTAATAAAGCTTTCATTGCTGTTGATTTTCCAGCTCCATTAGGTCCAACAATGACAGCGATTTCTCCTTGCTTAACTTCTAAAGTAATATTTTTAATTATATCAACACCACCGTAACCTGCTGTTAAATTATTACCAACTAAACTAATCATTATTTTTTATTTTTTAAACCTCTACCTAAATATGCTTCTATTACTTCTTCATTTGACTTTACTTGAGAAAATTTTCCCTCAAACAGCACACCTCCCTCCGCCATAACTATTACTGGATCACAAATTTTTTCTATTAAATCCATATCATGCTCAATTACAAAAAAAGTATAATTTCGTTCTTTATTTAACCTTATTATTGCATCAGAAATTTCATTTAAAAGAGTTCTGTTTACTCCTGCTCCGACTTCATCTAATAAAACTAAATTTGCTTCAACCATCATTGTCCTACCAAGTTCCAATAATTTTTTTTGACCTCCAGATAAATTTCCAGCTATTTCTTGTGTAAGATGTTTCAAATTTAGAAATTCTATAACCTCAATTGCTTTAGCTCGAATTTCTTCTTCTTGTCGTCTAACAGCTTGATCACCAAATAATGCATAAATTAATTTTTCTCCTCGTTGATTACCTGGAACCATCATTAAGTTTTCTAAAACTGTCAAAGATGAAAACTCGTGAGCAATTTGAAAAGTTCTCAAAACTCCCATATTGAATAATTCATGAGGTTTCAATCTAGCAATATTTTTATCCTCAAGATATATCTCACCATTTTCAGGCTCATAGACACCAGCAATTGTATTAAATAATGTAGTTTTACCTGCTCCATTTGGTCCAATTAATCCTGTAATAGAGTTTTTTTTTACTTCAAGATTAACATTATTTACAGCTTTTAAACCACCGAAACTTTTATTTAGATCTTTTATTTTAAGCATTATTTAATTTTTTTAAATTATAATTCAGATCAACATTTAACACTAACCCCATTGATATCATTATTGATAACATAACAGATCCGCCATAAGAAATAAGAGGTAAAGGAATACCTACTACAGGCATTAGACCTGAAACCATAGCAACATTCATAAAAACATAAATAAAAATATTTGATGCTACTCCTAAAGCTAGAATCTTTCCAAAGGAATGAAAACATTTTATACTAATAAAGTAACAAACAGCTATTAACAAAATAAATAGGCAAATGATAAATATTGTTCCAAGAAACCCAAACTCCTCTCCTATAAGAGTAAAGATAAAATCTGTTTGTTTTTCTGGAAGATATTCAAGATATGATTGAGTTCCTTGCATAAAACCTTTTCCAGTTGCTCCTCCTGAACCAAGAGCAATTTTTGATTGAATTAATTGATACCCTTGGCCAAGAGGATCTGATTCAGGGTTTAGAAATGATATTATACGTTCTCTTTGATAAGGTTTAATAAACTGTAAAAGGATAGGTATAGAAATAATAGTAGCTATAAAACCAAGTATAAATTTCCATAACCTTACTCCAACAATAAAAAGAATGAAAATACCAAGCATAATTATACTAAGTGAAGTTCCTAAATCAGGTTGTATTACAACAAAAATAAAGGGGATGATTAATATTAAGAATGGAAAAAATAAGTAGCTTATTTTTTTAACATTTTCAAATTTTATATCATTATAAAATTTAGCCAATGCTAAAATAATTGTTATCTTAACAATTTCAGACGGTTGAATGCTTAAACCAAATATTCGAATCCATCTCGTAGCCCCTTTACCAAGTACTCCAATTACCTCTACAGAAATAAGTAATAATAAACTGATTATAAATAAAAGATAACAATATTTATAAATTAATTTTATATCAATAGTACTTATAACTATAGCAATTAGAAGGAAAACATAAAACCTAATTAAATGTCTAGATGCCCATGGCTGATAAGATCCATCAGCAGCAGAATACAGACCTGCTGCCCCTATAAAGGATAAAAGTATAAGCAAAAAAATAAGTAAGTAATTTAAATTTTTTAATTTTTGGAATATCATAAATTTAATTTGTGAATATAGTTAAAAACCTGTTTTGCAATTGGGGCAGCAGTAGAAGCACCTGAGCCACCATGTTCGATTATTACAGAAATAGCATATTGTGGATCGTCATATGGTATATAGCCAACGAATAGAGCGTGATCTCTGTTTTTCCATTCTTGCTTTTTTTTTCTAAACTCATCACTTTCTCTCTCTGATAAAGAAATACTTCGTACTTGCGATGTTCCTGTTTTCCCAGAAAATTTAACATCCTGTAATCGTGATTTAAAAGCAGTGCCTTTATTTACATTAACTACATTGAACATGGCTTTTTTAACTATTTTGATTTCATCTAAGTATTTGGAATTAGTTTTAAAATTTATATTCTTACTTTTAAGTATTGTTGGTTCTACTATTTTACCATCAGATGCAATAATGGATGTCATTACAGCAAGTTGAAAAGGACTTGTTAAAACAAACCCTTGTCCTATACCTGAAATTAATGTTTCTCCAGCATACCAACTTTCACCTAACGTATTTTTTTTCCATTTTTTTGATGGAATTATTCCTTTTTTTTGATTAGGCATCGAAATATCAAAGATCTGACCTAAACCAAAATCTTCAGCAACTTTTGCAATTTTATCTATTCCTAATTTTTTTGATACTTCATAAAAAAATACATCGCAAGATTGCGTAATTGCATTTGTAACATTCATTTTACCATGACCATTTGTTTTCCAGCAATGGTATAATCTATCGCCAAATTCAATTTTGCCACTACATGAGTGTGTTGATTCAGAACTAATAACTCCGTATTTAAGCGCAGCTATGGCTACAATCATTTTAAAAGTAGATCCTGGAGAGTATAGACCTTGAAGACTTCTATTAGTTAGTGGTGATAAAGAGTTTGATAAGATACTATCCCAATATTCCTTATTAGGTTTTTTGATTATTTTATTAGGATCGTATGTTGGTGTAGAAGCCATACACAAAATTTCACCATTCTTGATATTAATTACATTAATAGACCCAGCTCTGTAAGATTTCAGTAAATTTACTGCGTATTCCTGTATGCGTGAATCTAAAGATAAATGCAGTTCTTTTCCTTGTATACTATCAACTTTTGAAATTTCTCTTATTACTCTTCCTGTAGAATTTACTTCGATTTCTCTTTGTCCAGCTTTGCCTACAAGTAATGGATTAAAGGATTTTTCCAATCCTTCTTTTCCTATATCAAGATTAGGCATTTTTGAGATAAATGGCAAGGAAAGCTCTTGTTGATTAGGTTTACTAATATAGCCTAATAAATGGGAAAATACTTCTTTATATGGATAAATCCTTAAATGGTCTTCGGCTATAAATATTCCTTCTAGATTATATTTATTAGTTTCAATTTTTTCTAAAATTGACCATGAAATATTTTCAAATATTTTAATTTTTTCAAATTTTTTTACCTTAGAAGTCAATTGTATAATTTTTCTTCTATTTGCAAAATCAATATCAATAAATTTGGACAATGTATTCAATGTATTGTTTATAGATTTTGTGTTTTCAGGAATTAAATAAACATCATATACTTTTTCATTATCGGCTATTAATATACTATTTCTATCAAAAATTTTACCTCTTAAAGGAAAAATTATTTCAAGATCTATTTGATTTTTTTTAGATAAAGTTTTGTATTTAGATGAGTCTAATATTTGTATATTATATATACGCCAACCTACAGCAGTAAATAAAGAAAGTTTTAATAAAAATAAAAAAAATGTACGTCGATTGTATGTAGTAATTTGTTTTTTTTGCACTGAATAAAACATTACAATTTATCTATTTTAGAAAATACCACTAAAGTAGGATAAAAAATAATAATAAATGTAATAAATATCCATAAAAAATTTTCAAAATTTATTGGATAATTAAATTGCAAATTAGCAATCAACGCTTCTGAGATAAACATTATAAGTGTTAAAATAAAAATAATATAAGAAACATTACTTGAAGATAAATTAAATAAATATTTTTTTGTAAAATAAAATAATACAACAAATGCTAAAAATGTAATTAAGTGAGGTGAAATACTATCAACTAAAAAAATATCAAAAAAAATAGCATATAAAAAAGTTACAAAAATATGAGAAAAATGAAAAAAATAAAAAAATAAATAAATTAAAGTCAAATGAAAACAAACATAAGCTAAATAATTTATAATCTCTAAATCAACAAAATAATTTACACTTAAGGAGAAAGAAAAAAATAGAATACAATGATAAATGATTATTTGACTACTAAGTAGCTTTGATAACATTATTTAGTTTCAACAACTTGCACATAGTCAATGTTTTTAAAATTAACAAAAGGTAAAACATAAAAATTATTTTTTATAATTTTTACAATTTTACCAACTAAAATATCAGCAGGAAAAACTTGTGCACTTCCACTTGTAACAACTAAATCACCAACTTTTGGCATTTTCTCATCTTTCATAAAGGCGCTTACTAAATGCACACCATCATCAGCACCTCTAACTAGAGAATGATTTTCATTAGAAATTGTTTTAATAGAAATCGAAGAATTAGGATCTGTTAATAATAATACCTTTGAATTATTGATTGAGGTATCTACTGTTCTTCCAACAAGGCCTCTGTGGTTTATAACAGCCATTTCTTTTATAACACCATCTTTTAGTCCAGCATTAATTTTAACCATTTTGCTGTACATAAAGTCATTTCTAGTCAAAATAGAAGCTGTTTTTACTAAAGATAAGTTATTATTAGTAGCGTTAAGAAGTTTTTTTAACACTCTATTTTCAGAACTATTATGAATAGCTAAGGCTTGCCATTTTTTTAAGCGCATAATTTCTTCCTTAAGAATCTTATTTTCTACTTTTAAATTTCTAAATTCATAAAATTGAGTTTGTAAATTAGACGCAACTTTTAAAGGTGCAGCAACAAAAGAAGTTATTGGATGAAGATAAGTATGTGAAATTGATTTAAATTTATTGACAACAAAATAATCAGATTTGGAAAATAAAATTAAAAGAAAAGATAGTAAAAAAATAAAAGATAAAAATAGATTTTTTATTAATCTTTTTCGAGATATTGCTTTAACTTTAAAGGATAGAGCCATAAAATTTAATCAGAAGCAAAGATATCACTAAGTTTTGATTTTTCTTCCAATGCTTTGCCTGTTCCCATAACTACACATAAAAGGGGATCCTCAGCAATTGAAATAGGTAAGCTAGTTGATCTTCTCAAAACTTTATCTAAATTACCAAGTAAAGAGCCTCCACCTGTCATCATAATACCTCTCTCTACTATATCTGCTGAAAGTTCGGGAGGTGTTTGTTCAAGAGCTCTTTTAATCGTATCAATAATTTGCGCTACAGGCTCAGCTAATGCTTCTGAGATTTGTCTTTGAGAAATTGAAATTTCTTTAGGTAAGCCCGTTATTAAGTCTCTTCCTTTTACATTCATTGTCATTCCATCACCATCATCTGGTGGGGATGCAGAACCGATTTCTTTTTTCATTCTTTCTGCGGTAGTTTCACCTATAGCTAATTTGTGTGTTGATCGCATGTATTCAGTTATCGCTTCATCAAATTTATCTCCTGCAGATTTAACTGATGTAGCATGAACAACACCTCCAAGAGATAGAACAGCAACTTCTGTAGTACCACCTCCAATATCAACAATCATGGATCCTGTAGCTTCTGCAACAGGAAGACCTGCACCAATTGCAGCGGCAACAGGTTCATCAATTAAAAAAACTCTTCTAGCGCCAGCGGCATCAGCTGATTCTCTTATTGCTCTTCTCTCAACATTAGTTGCTCCCGTTGGCACACATATAACGATCTGAGGGTTAGACAAGGTTCTTCCTTTATGAACTTTTTGAATAAAACTTTTTATCATTTGCTCAGCAACTTCAAAATCAGCAATAACACCATCTTTCATAGGTCTGATAGCTTTAATTTTGCCAGGTGTTCTTCCTAGCATCTGTTTTGCTTCATTACCTACTGCTAATACTTGTGTTCTTCCTTGATCTTCAATTGTTGCTACAACAGAAGGTTCATTTAAAACAACACCTTCACCCTTAACATAGACAAGAGTATTGGCTGTTCCAAGATCTATTGCCATATCTTTTGAGAAGATACTAAAAAATTTATCTATAACCATACTCTCCTATACTCCTTCTATTTTGATTTCTGCAGATTTTTTTACAATTGATTTAGTTTTTTTAAATAATAATCTATTTAATGCACTTATATATGCTTTAGCAGAAGCAACGATAATATCAGGGTCACTTCCTTTAGCTTGAGAAGATAAATCCTCATCCTCTAAACGAACTGTTACCTCTCCTTGGGCATCAGTACCTGCTGTAATAGCATTAACTTGATAAAGCTTTAATTTAAAATTAGTAGAGGTAAGTTTTTTTATTGCATTAAATGTAGCATCGACAGGACCATTACCAAAATCTTTAATAAATTTTACCTCTTCATTCATTTCTATTTTTAAGTTAGCTTCATGTTTTTTTACAGAGCCTGCATTAACATCTAAAGATACAAATTTTATGTGTTCATCATAAGATGCTGATCGATCTTCAGCTAAGGCAATAAGATCTTCTTCAAAAATTTCCTTTTTCTTATCAGCTAAATCTTTAAACCTTCCAAACAATTCCATTAATGCATTGTCTCCAGGTTCATAACCTAATTCTTTTAATTTTTCTGAAAAAGCATGCTTTCCTGAATGTTTTCCTAATACTAATGAAGATTTATTTAGTCCAATAGACTCAGGAGTCATAATTTCGTATGTGCCAGCATGTTTAAGCATTCCGTCTTGATGAATGCCAGCTTCATGGGCAAAAGCATTAGCTCCAACAATTGCTTTATTTGGCTGTACAGGAAATCCAGTAATTGAAGAAACCAATCTAGATGCTTTCATGATAAGATCAGTTTTTATATTAGTATGATAAGGCATCAAATCTTTTTTTACTTTTAAAGTCATAACTATTTCTTCAAGAGATGAATTACCTGCTCTTTCTCCCATACCGTTTATTGTGCATTCAACCTGCCTTGCACCTTCTTTAATAGCAGCTACATTATTTGCTGTGGCTAACCCAAGATCATTATGAGTATGAGTTGATAAAATTGCCTTGTCTATATTTGGCACATTATTTTTTACATTTTTAAAAATTTTACCAAACTCTTCTGGTAAAGTATAACCAACTGTATCAGGAATATTAATTGTTGATGCACCACAATTAATCGCAAGCTCAATACATTTATAAAGAAAATCTAATTCTGATCTTCCACCATCTTCACAGCTCCACTCAATATTTTGACATAAATTTCTTGCATGTGATACAGTCTGGCTAATTGCTTCCAATACTTCTTCTTCTGTTTTTTTAAGTTTATATTTCATATGAAGAGGGCTAGTTGCAATAAAAGTATGTATTCGAGGTGATTTTGCATGTTGAACAGCCTCCCAGGCTCTATCAATATCTTTTAAACTAGCTCTTGCTAAGCCTGCTATTGTTGAATTTTTAACCTGTTTACTTACCTCTCTAACAGCCTCAAAGTCTCCATTAGATGCAATAGGAAATCCAGCTTCAATAATATCTACTTTCATAGAGTCTAACACTTCAGCTATTTGAAGCTTTTCATCTAAATTCATAGATGCTCCTGGTGATTGTTCACCATCTCTTAAAGTAGTATCAAATATATAAATTTTTTCAGTCATTTTTTTCTATTATACACTAAAAAACTTATAACAAAACTTTCATCTAGTTTTTAGATTTATCAACCATTTTGCCTTCTGCAATCCATGGCATTAAAGTTCTTAGTTTTTCTCCTACAGCTTCAATTGAATGTTCAGCTTGTTGCTTTCTCATTAATTTAAATTTTGTCTGACCACTCTTATGTTCATCCATCCACTCTTTGGTAAATTGACCTGATTGAATTTCTGAAAGAATTTTTTTCATTTCTTTTTTAGTTTCATCCGTAATCAATCGAGGCCCTCTAGAGTAATCTCCATATTCAGCAGTGTTTGAAATTGAATAACGCATGTTAGCCATTCCGCCTTCATATAAAAGATCAACGATTAGCTTAACTTCATGAAGACATTCAAAATATGCCATTTCAGGCGCATATCCTGCTTCAACAAGAGTTTCATAACCTGCTATAATTAAATGAGTCAATCCTCCACACAACACAGATTGTTCTCCAAATAAATCTGTCTCGCACTCTTCTTTGAAAGTTGTTTCAATAATTCCGGCTCTTCCACCGCCAACACCTGAAGCATATGCAATAGCAATATCTAATGCATTTCCTGATGGATTTTTATCAACAGCAACAAGACAAGGTACTCCTGCTCCTCTTTCATATTCAGCACGAACAGTATGACCTGGTCCTTTTGGTGCAATCATAATTACATCAATACCTTCTGCTGGTTGTATCAAATTAAAATGAATGTTTAAACCGTGCGCAAAAGCAAGTGCTGTACCTTCTTTAATATTTGGTGCAATTTCGTTATTAAAAATATCTGATTGAAGTTCATCAGGAGTTAACATCATAATTATATCGGCCCAATCAGCAGCTTCAGTTGGAGTCATAACTTCAAAATTTGCATTTTTAGCTTTTGCTCTTGTTGCTGAGTCTTCTCGAAGTGCAATAGATACGTTTTCAATGCCGGAATCACGGAGGTTCATCGCATGAGCATGACCTTGACTGCCATAGCCTACAATGGCTATTTTTTTATTTTTAATTAAATTAAGATCTGCATCTCTATCATAATATACTCTCATTATTCCTCCTTAGTATTCTTATGGGTTGATATTGCTACTGGACCACTCCTCACAATTTCAATTTTAGTAATTTGATTTACGTCTTTTATAAATCGATTAATTCTCTCTGAAGCCCCTGCAATTTCAAAAATTACATAATTATTTTCATTTTCAATTCTTCTTGCTCGGTAGAAATCACATACTTCATAAATTTTCTTTTTATTCGAATCATTAAGATCAATATTAACCAAAGCTACTTCCGCTTCAACTGAACTTCCTTCTTCATCTAAATTGGAAACACTATGGACTGGAACAATTCGCAAAAGTTGTTTTTCTATTTGACTAACTACTTCTGACGTCCCTTCAGTAACAATCGTAATTCTTGAAAGATGCTCATCATTACTAACTTCAGCAACATTTAAGCTTTCTATGTTATATCCTCTCCCAGAAAACATTCCAATCACTCTTGCAAGAACACCTGGTTCATTATCAACAAGTACTGTTAGAATATGTCTTCTTGAAACAGCAGTAGTCTCAGGGCTATCATATACAGACTTATTCATTATACTAAAATTTTACCTTTCTCAGCTGAAAGCTTATCTTGTTTCTGATCCTTACTAAGAACCATCTCATTATGTGCAGAACCACTCTGAATCATTGGAAAGCAATTTTCCTCTTTACTTACCCAGATATCAGCAATAACCGTTTTATCTGTATTAATCATTTCATTAATAACACCATCAAGCTCTTTAGGTTTTTTTGCTCTCAGACCAATGGCTTTATAACTCTCTGCCAACTTAACAAAATCTGGCAAACTGTCCGTATAACTTTCTGAATATCTACCTCCATGCAAAAGCTCCTGCCATTGTCTTACCATGCCCATATATTCATTGTTAAGAATAAAAATTTTTACAGGTAATCTATATTGTACAGCTGTACTCATTTCTTGAATATTCATAAGAATTGATGCATCACCAGCTACATCAATGACCAATGCATCTGGATTAGCTACTTGTGCTCCAATAGCTGCTGGAAAACCATATCCCATTGTTCCCAATCCACCTGAGGTGAGCCATCTATTTGGTTTTTCAAATTTATAATACTGAGCAGCCCACATTTGATGTTGACCAACTTCTGTAGTGATAAATGTTTTCTTATCTTTAGTTAATTCATATAATCGTTGGATCGCATACTGTGGTTTAATTTCTTTTTCATTATTTGTAAAATGCAAGCAATCTATTTTTTTCCAATTATTAATTTTATCCCACCATAATTTCAGATCAGATTGATTTGTTTTTAAATTATTTTCTTTCCAAACCTTTATAACTCTCTTTAAAATACTTGTAACATCACCAACAACTGGCACATCAACTTTTATTGTTTTATTAATATTGCTCTCATCAATATCAATATGAATTTTTTTAGAATTTGGAGAGAATGCATCAAGCCTTCCTGTTACCCTATCATCAAAACGTGCTCCAATGTTAATCAATAAATCACATTCATGCATCGCCATATTGGCCTCATACATACCGTGCATCCCAAGCATTCCTAAAGAGTTGGAATGAGAGGATCCAAGAACACCTAAGCCCATTAACGTCATGGTAGCTGGTGCTCCTGTAGTTTCGACAAATTGTGAAACTAGCTCTGAAGCTTTTGGTCCAGAGTTAATACATCCACCACCTATATAAAAAATAGGTTTTTTTGCTTTTGATATTAAATTAACAACTTCATTAATTTTTTCATCATTCTTGAAAATCTCTGGTTCAAATAATCTATGTGATGGAATTATTATTTTTTCTTTTTGTGTATAATTTCCTTTTGCAAACTGAACATCTTTTGGAATGTCTATTAAAACAGGGCCTGGTCTTCCATCTTTAGCTATTGTAAAAGCTTCATGAAAAACAGGTGATAATTTATTTGGATCTTTAACTAAATAATTATGCTTAGTGCAAGGTCTAGTAATTCCTGTAGTGTCACATTCTTGAAATGCATCACTTCCAATTAAATGCTGAGGTACTTGACCAGTAATACAAACAATTGGAATACTATCCATCATAGCATCTGTTAAACCTGTTACTACATTTGTTGCCCCTGGACCAGATGTAACTAATACTACACCAACTTTACCTGTTGAGCGTGCATATCCTTCAGCCGCATGAATTGCACCACCTTCTTGACGGACTAAAACATGTTTAATAGAATTTTGTTTAAATAAGGTATCATATATTGGTAAAACAGCACCACCAGGATAACCAAATACTACCTCAACCCCTTGATCTACAAGTGATTGTAATACAATTTCTGCCCCTGTCATTTCTTGTTTCATTATCAAGATCTCATAGGCTGTGGATAAAATAAAATCAATAATTTAGTTTAAAATCAGTCAATTTTAATAGAATTAATATCAATTTCGATAGGAAATTTATCAAATTGGTGAAAAATATCTAAATTTGTCGAATTCCACCAGGTATGTTGCCTTTTTACATAGTTCCTCGTGACCTGTTGTCCTTTGATAATACACTCCTCTAAACTAATTTCATTTCTTAAAAATTTTATTATTTCTGGAACACCATGAGCTCTCATTACAGGTAGTGAATCATTTAGATTAAGATCTAATAAATTTTTAACTTCTTCAATCGCTCCGTCATTAATCATTTTTATAAATCGAGAATTAACAATTTGATAATTTTTTTCTCTATTTGGCAAAAATAAAATTATTTTAAAATCTAAATTTTCTATAAATTTTTTATTTTCATTTAATTTCCATTCACTAAATTTTTTACCTGTTGACTCGTATACTTCCCAGATCCTTCTTAATCTTACAGTGTCATTAGAATTTACTTCTTTAAGGGATCTGGGATCAAATTTTTGTATTTGAGTTATTAAAAAATCTTTACCGAATTCCTCAATTATTTTTTCTGATTCATTTTTAATACTTTCAGGAATTGCTGGAATATCAATTAAACCATTAATTAATGTATGAACATACAAACCTGTACCCCCAACTAATATTGGATTTGAATTTCTTTCAAAGGTTTCATTAATAATTTTGGCAGCATCATTGCACCACTTTTCAACATTGTATCTCTCTACCCCATTAACATAACCATACAAATAATGGTCTATGTTTTGCATTTCTTTTTTATTTGGTCGCGCTGTAAGTATCTCTAAATTTTTATAAACCTGCATACTGTCAGAATTTATTACAACACCATTTATTTTTTTTGCTAAATCAATTGAAAATTGAGATTTACCAGAAGCGGTTGGACCAGCTATCAAGTATATAGTTTTTATCAATTAGAAATAAATTTAATTGTTATCCAGCTCGCTTCATCTTCTCTTTGAATTTTCAATAAAAGAGATGATCTTCCAGTTTTTTTATATTTTTCAATAATGGAAATAAAAGATATTGATGAATCTATTAATTCTCGATTAACTTCTAATATAATATCACCTTCTTGCAATCTGATGTCGTCATTATCTACTTTACTTACCAAAACACCTTTAGAATCGTTGATATCAATAACTGCTATTCCTAAAGATGTTATTATTTTTTCTTTTGATTTATTTTCTTTTTTTTGTGAATTATTTTTAACATAAGTTTGTTCAGGCAATTCACCTAACTCAACTTGAATAATAATTTTTTTATTTTTACGCCAAACTTCAACCTTAGCTAATGATCCTACATCAGCCTCTGCTACAACTCTGGGTAAATCTGTCATTTTGATAATTTCTATGTCGTTAAACTTTAATATTACATCGCCAGCTTCTATGCCCGCTTTCTTTGATGGTCCTTTAGGATTTACATTTGAAACAAATGCCCCTTTTTCATTTTCAAGACCTAAGCTTTCTGCAAAATCTTTTGAAACTGGTTGAATTTGCACTCCTAACCAGCCTCTTTTTGTTCTTCCAAAATCTTTAAGTTGTTGAACTATTTTTTTGGCACTATTTGAAGGTATTGCGAAACCTAAACCGATGCTACCTCCAGTCTGTGAAATTATTGCCGTATTGATACCAATAACCTTACCTTCAATATTAAAAAGAGGTCCACCTGAATTTCCTCTATTTATAGAAGCATCAGTTTGTAAAAATTTTACATAGGGACTACTACCTCTTAAGTCTCTTGAAATTGCTGAGATAATACCTGCTGTAACTGTACCTCCTAATCCGAGAGGGTTACCTATTGCAATTGACCAGTCTCCCACTCTCATAGATTCAGAGTCACCCCATTCAACAGCTGTAAGTATAGTTGTGCCAGGATCTATCTTTAAAACTGCTAAATCTGCTTTGGGATCTCTCCCTAATAATTCTGCGGTAAATTCTTTTTGATTTGACATTATAACTGTTATTTCATCCGCCCCCTCAATTACATGATTATTTGTTACTATAATGCCGTCTTTACTAATTATAAAACCAGAGCCAAGACCTGTCATAGGTCTTTGTGATGGTGAATTTCTTCTTTCATTTTCAAAGTAATCTTTAAAAAACTCATCAAATGGTGATCCTTCAGGAAATTGAGGCATTTGGTTTTGTGAATTATTATTTTCAACAATTGTTGTAGAAGCAATACTTACTACTGCAGGTGAGAGATTTTCTACCAAATCAGCAAAACTACTTGGATGAGACTTTGATAAAGTTGAAAATGTTATAATAAATAAAATAAAAAGACTAGATAGTATTTTACTCATTAAAGATCCCCATAAAATCTAAAAGTGAAATAAATAAGGCATGCACCAAGTATTAGCATCAATAAAGATATAGTCTTTATTTTTTGCGGATCAACCTTGGATAACTGTTCAAATAAAGATTTTAAATTACTTGCTAGAAAAAAATATAGTAGACCTTCAAAGAAAAGAAGTAAGCCAATACCCAATAAGAGTAATTTCAGCATTAGTTTTCTATTTCAATTTCTCCAAAAAACTTTTCACAAACTTGTCCTGGTGCAATTACCATTGACATGTCTGTATCACCAAATGTATCCTTACAAGCTTGCATAGTTCTTAAAAAATCAAAAAATTCTTCATCAAGGCTATAGGCATCTGCAAGAATTTTATTTTTACCAGCATCACCTTCACCTCGTAGAATCGAGGAAGTTCTTTCTGCTTCAGCTATAATAACAGTTTGCTGTCTATCTGCAGATGCGACAATTTCTTTAGAGAGCTCTTCCCCTTCTGCCCTTAAAAGATTTGCTTCTTTCTCTCTTTCAGATCTCATTCGCTGATATACGTTATTAGAAACTTGTTCAGTTAAATCTGTTCTTCCAATTCTTATGTCAATAATTTCAACACCGAATGATTCTTCATTTGATAAAATTTGTTCTTGAATTTCGTTCATTATGTTAACTCTTTCCTCACTTAAAAGAGACGTCAAAGAATATTGTGCGATTACACCTCTAACAGAAGCATTAATAATTCTACCAAATCTATCTGAAAATGTTGCTTCATTTCTTACAGTTTGAAAGAATTTAAGAGGATTAACAATTCTGTATCTAGCGAATGAATCAACTATAATTCTTTTTTGATCTGATAAAATCATTTCTTCAGGCTGTGGGTCAAGGTTAAGTAATCTTGAGTCTAAAAATACTGCATCTTGAATAAATGGAATCTTAAATTGTAGTCCTGGTTTTGTTATTACTTTTCTAGGATCACCAAACTGTAATACAATTGCCTGTTTTGTTTCATTAACAATAAAAAACGCACCAGTAAATGTAAGAAAACCAATAAATAACAAAAGTATTATTATAATATTTTTAGGAGTAAATTTCATTAGTTACTGTTTCCTTTTTTTAATTCGTTTAATGGGAGATATGGAACCACACCCTGCCCTCCAGCATCATCTAGAATAATTTTATTTTTTCCTTCCAGAACTTCTCTTAAAGTTTCAAGGTATATTCTTCTTCTTGTTACTTCTTTTGCATCTTTATAACTATTGTAAACATCGATGAAATTTTGGGCTACACCCTCAGCTTGTTTAACAACCTGTTCTTTGTAAGCTCTTGCATTTTCAACTAATTTGGCAGCCTCACCACGAGCATTGGGAACAATCCTGTTAAGATATGAGTTTGCTTCATTAACTAATCTTTCTTTGTCCTGACGAGCTCTTTGAACTTCATCAAAAGCATCAATAACTTGAGAAGGTGGTTCAACACTTTGTAATTGCACTGATTGAATTAGCACACCACTTTCATAGCTATCAAGAACATCTTGAAGCCCATTTCGAACAACTTGTTCTACTTCTTGTCTACCTTCAGTCAAAAGGAATTGAAGATCTCTTTGACCTACTACCTCTCTTACAACACTCTCAGCCATATCCTTAACAGTAAGTTCAGGATTTCTTAATTTAAAAAGAAAGTTTCCAGCATCTTTTATTCTATATAAAACGGTAAAAGCAACATCTGCAATGTTTTGATCGCCTGTTAACATTAAACTTTCTTCATTCACTTTTCTTTCAGCATTTGTATTGGCAGAGAAACCTAAATCACTTGCACTTCTGAAACCAACATTAATTTTTCTAATAACTTCAACTTTGGGAGTGATTGTTTGTCCTATTGGAGAAGGAAAAAAATAATGAAGACCAGGTTCAGTTGTTTTATTATTCCATTTACCGAATAGAAGTTCAACGCCTTGTTCATCTGGCTCGACTCTATAGAAGCCTGTAGCAAGCCATATTAAAATCCCAATTAAAATCAAAAGTGAAATATTTCTTGGTCCACCAATTTTAAATTTTCCAAATCTATCGCGAGCTTTTTTGAGAGAATCTTCAAAATCCATGTTATTATTGGATCCACCACCACCCCACGGATTATTACTGTTACCGCCAGAACCCCATGGGTTATTGTCATTGTTATTTTTATTCAAATTCATATAATATTAGGTAAAATGAAATATTGTACTATCATTTTTTAAACTAATTACTAAGTTATATTTGGGTAAAAATTCAAAAATCAAGTATGTCTGATAAAATTTTACAATCAATCTTTGAATTTACAAAAAATTATAAAGATCCTGTGAACAATAATCCTCTAGATCAAAAAAATTCCAATATTCAAGTAGTTGAAAAGGATGGAAATGTTAATATAATTTTATCAATTACTCATCAATATCTTGAAGAATATCAAAAATTAGCAGCCATATTTAAAGAGGAATTGGTCAAGTTAGAACAAATTCTATCTATAAACATAGCACTTACCTCAGAAAAACAAGAAAGTAGCTCTAAAAAAAGTCAAAGTAGATTCCAAATAGATTCAAAAGATATAATTGCTGTTGCAAGTGGTAAAGGAGGGGTGGGCAAATCAACCTTTGCAGTTAATTTAGCAGTTGCAATGAGTGAGTTGGGGGGAAAGGTTGGTATTTTAGATGCTGATATTTATGGACCAAGTGTTCCAAGAATGATGGGTATTTCAGGAAAACCTAAAATAAGTCAAAATAAAAAATTAATTCCTTTAGAGAGATACGGAATTAAATGTATGTCAATTGGTTTTCTTGTCAGTGAAGAAACGCCAACTATTTGGCGAGGACCAATGATAATGAAGGCATTAGATCAAATGTTTAATGGTGTTGAGTGGGGTAAATTAGACTATCTTATTATTGACCTTCCACCAGGTACAGGTGATGCACAAATAACTCTTGCGCAAAACTCAAAACTATCAGGGTCTATAATAATATCAACTCCACAAGATGTTGCTCTAACCGATGCTCGCAAAGGTATAAATATGTTTAAAAAAGTCAATGTGCCAATATTAGGATTGGTAGAAAATATGAGTTATTTTATATGCGATAACTGTAACGAAAAACATTTTATTTTTGCTAATAACGGAGCAAAAAAAGAAGCAGAAAAATTTCAGATACCTTTTCTGGGATCACTTCCTATTGATAAAGAGTTAAGAATTCAATCAGATGAAGGTAGACCTGCTTGTATTGATAAACCAGATGGTGATATTGCAAAACAATATTTAGAAATAGCTAAGTCAATATTTTAATTCTAAACATTCATTGGTGCCACAATTTTAGGATGATGTTCATAATTAATTAATTCAAAATCTGAAGTCTTGTATTCATTAATTTTTTTTTGTTCAAATTGTAAGCTTGGATGTGTCTTTGGCTCTCTTGTTAATTGAATTTTTACTTGATCAAAATGTTCTTCATATATATGGAAATCTCCTAAAGAAAGAATAAATTCCCCAACTTGGTATCCGCATTCTTTGGCAAGAATATGAATTAAAAGACTGTAACTAGCTATGTTAAATGGAACTCCTAAAAACATATCGCAGGAACGTTGATATAATTGACAACTAAGTTTGTTATTAGAAATGTAAAACTGTGAAAAAGCATGGCATGGAGGAAGAGACATTTCGTCTAACTCAGCAGGATTCCAAGCAGTTAGGATATGCCTCCTACTATTAGGATTTTGCTTTAAACCCTCTATCAAATTTACTATTTGATCAACTCCATTAAAGTTTCTCCATTGTACTCCATATATTCTTCCAACATCACCTTTAAATTTTGATTTATTTTTCCAATAATCAGCATTTGCATTTTGAGTCCAAATAGTCTTTTTATCTTCTAAATTTGCTTTTGTGTCCTCATATTGAATTTCAGCAAGCCTTCTCTCGTCATTTGATCCTTCTAAAAACCATAATAACTCTGATACAACAGCTTTCCATGCAAGCTTCTTAGTTGTAACTGCAGGAAATCCATCTTCTAAATTAAATCGCATTTGATATCCAAATGATTTTTTTACATTACCTGCACGACTTTTAACAAAATCCCCATTTTCAAAACAATGTTCTAAAGCTGTTAAATAATTTTTCATTTTTTCCAAATTTCAAAGTGGCAAGTGTCATCACAATCAATTTTTTCAATTAATTTCATTGTATTGCTAATTTTTTTTATATCAATAAATTTATCACATTCAAAATTACCGTAGATTCTTGTTAAGTAAAACTCTTTAAACAAATCAAATGTTTGCTTAACAATTTCTGGACCTCCAATTATATAAATATCTTTATTAGAGTATTTTTTTTCTAATTTAAGAATTTCATCTACAATATTGCCTTTTATATATGCATTTGCTCCTGGATAAAATGAATTGTCTTTAGTGGTTATAAGAATATTTTCTCTATCTTTTAACGGTGTTGACATAAAAGGATCTTCCCAGGTTTTACTTCCCATTACAATAACCTGATTTAAAGTATTCTTTTTAAACCATTGTAAGTCTTTAGAATTCTTTGGCCAAGGCATACTGAGGCCTTTGCTGATACCTCCATTATCATCCGCTGCCATTATTGCTTTAATCATCAGTAAAATCTTATTTCACTAAAACCTAATCTTAACAACAAATTTTTAGTGAAAATCATATTTAATAATTCAAATCTTTCTTGATTGTTAACTTTGGTTTATAAAAGAAATGTTGATTTATCAACTATAGCGATAAATGCTTTATGCAATAGGTTATGCGGACCCGGGGGCAGTACCCGGCGCCTCCACCATAAAACTATGGGGGCGAAATAGGTTTGACGTTGACTAAAAGATAAAGACTTTGCTCGGCATTGTTCCGCCGTTATCGGGCTATTTTTATAAACGCTAACGATAATAGATTAGCTATCGCTGCCTAGATACTAGGCTAGCGCGGTTTGGGGCACCGGGCAACAGAACGCCCCACTTTTAGAATTTCCCTTTTTCTCCTATTATTTTTGTAAAAAATAATAAAATTAAAAAAGAAGACAATACTCCTATCAAGTTAAATATAATATCAAAAATTTGAAAACCTCTTGAAGTAAATATTTGCAATATTTCAACTAATACAGAATAAATTATGCAAAATAATAAGATTTTATATTTATTAAAAAAAGAAAAATAAAACAGTAAATACAGAATAAAAAAAAGCACTAAGTGAATTATAAAAGAATTATTGTTGCTGGGTTGTTTTTCTAATGCAACAAATTGAGTAACTATAAAAAGATTTAAAGGAATTAAAAGCGCCACTGAAAGAACAATTAAATAAAAAAAAGATATTATTTTAAAAATTTTTTTCACAATTAAATTTATAATTAGAAAATTAACTTTTTAATAAAATTATCATTATAAAATTCTATATTTCACAAAACACATTTGAAGTGTTTTTTTCTTATTACAATACTACCATCTACAACGAATTCTACAACAAAGTGTTTACAAAAACTCATATATTCTGTTATTATTCATTAAATGAAGGGCAGCAGAACGCTCTTTTTTATATGAAAAAAAAATTATTTATTTTTATATTTTTATTTTTTTGTGCACCTTCGTCTATAGCTTTTACAAAAAAAGATTTTTCAAATAATCAATTATTGTGTTCAACATTACTATGGGGATTTGAATTTATTTCATCTACTAGAGTGAAGGTTATTAGTACAGATCTTAACAAAATAACTACAATTAATGAATATTATTATGATGTAGATTTAGAACTCTCTTATATTAACATATTCTCAAATAAAAATAACATTAGAGATAGACTTTATTCTGTTGAACTTAATTCTTTGAGAGTTGATGTCTGGACAATGACTGGGGGAGGATTTACAACTAGAGAAATGTTTCCAATAGGGCTTTGTGAATTTGTAGAAATTAATAATTTTTTATCTTATATAGATAGTCTAAAATAAATGTTAAAGCACAAGGCAACAGAACGCAACATATTAATGAGATGAGGAGAAAATGAAAAAATTTGAAGATTTAATGAGTGTTAAAAATGAAATTAAAAATATTTCTGTGTCAGAGGTTAAAGAAAAACTAAATGATCCAAATGTACAATTTATTGATGTTAGGGATAAAGAAAGTTTTACTAAGGGTACAATAGGAAATGCAATTCATTTGGATAGAGCATTCCTTGAATTTTATTTAGCAGAAGGTAGTCCTCTAGAAAATAAATTTTTCAAAGAAAACCCAGACAAAGAATATATTGTATTTTGTGGTGTTGGTGGTCAAGGCACTTTATCAACTAAAACAATGCAAGACATGGGTATTAAAAATGTTAAGAATATTACCGGTGGTATAGCTGAATGGGAAAAGTTAGAAAAATAATCTTTTTAAATAAAAATGTGTTATATTCTGAGACTTAGGGACGATGTCTGAGAGAACAGAACACCCCCTTTAATTATTGTAATATTTTAATTTGATTATGTTAAATTATATCTATTAAATTTTACCATTTCTAAATGAACCAAAAAAATACATTAATCACATTTCTTTATAGTATAAAATTAATAAGAATATTTCTTTATAAATTTATACAATTCAAAAAATATAAAAGTTTTTTAGATTTAAAACTTGATCAAAACTCGGTCGTTTTAGATTTTGGAGCAAATGTTGGTGATATATCACAATGTATCTTGGATTTATATAACTGTAATATTTACTGCTATGAACCTAATAATAATGCTTTTAAAGTTCTAGCAAAAAGATTTAAACATCATAAAAAAATTGTTCTTATAAACAAGGCAGTTGGAGATAAAAATGAAAAAGCAAATTTATATTATCATAAATTGCATTATGAAAATCCATTAAAATTTTCTACAGGTTCGTCTCTAATAGGACAAAAAGAAAATATTGTTAAAAACAATTATCAAATTACCGAAATAGTATCGATTATAGACATACTAAATCAATTTAATTATATTAATTTGATAAAAATAGATATTGAAGGTTATGAATACAATATTTTTCCTGAAATTATTGAAAATAAAAATAAAATTGAAAAAGTCATATGTGAATTACACGGAAGTTCAGAAAGAAAAAATAAATTTTTGAACAATAAGTATTTAAAATTCATAAAAATCTTAAATGATATAGATCCAAAAAAAAAATGGTTTAAATCTCATTATTAATCATTTCAACTAAATCAAAACACAAAAAGAGCTCAAAACAGATGCTCCACTAAACGAAGTTTTCAAGTAAGAAATTCCAATTAGTAAGTAAATATGCTAATTATCCTGCTTGAGATTATCAAAAGAACGCCCTGTAAAAAATATGTCCAATATTATTAAACATCAAAACGAAACCTATTGGGAGGCAAAAAAATCATTTTTTTATAAAACAATCCAAAAAATCACCTTAAATACTCGTAATGAATTTTTTAATTTATTTCTCATTAATATTAATTATTCTAAAGATAAGAGTATTATTGATATAGGAAGTACACCTTCTATAGACAAAGAACATAATATTTTTTTAGAAAGTATAAAAGATAATCCAAACGTAGCCTGTTTATCAAATCAAAATTGTAGAATCTTGCAAAAAAAATATAAAAATATCAAAAAAGTAATAATTGGTGATGCCTTAAATACGATACTTGAAGATAATTCTTTTGACATAGTGCACTCAAACGCAACTATTGAACATGTAGGTTCATTTGAAAATCAAGTATTATTTGTCAAAGAAATGCTTAGAATTTCTAAAGAAAGTGTTTTTATACAAACTCCAAATAGACTTTATCCTATAGACTTCCATACAATTTTGCCATTTATCCATTGGTTACCAAAAAAATTACACAGAAAAATTTTAAAATTTTTAAAACTGAATTTTTATTCAAAAGAAGAAAATTTAAATCTATTGACTATTAAGGAATTAAAAAAAATATGTAAAAAATTGAATATAAAAAAATTTAAAATTTTAAAATATAAAATTTTTTTCTTAACATCAAATTTAATACTAGTATGTTATAAATAAGTTATAAGTTATTTAGAGCAATAAAAACAACGAAGTTAAAAAATTTGAAAAGAAAATAGATAATTTTTTATTTTACATTGAAAGTATAAAATAACTAAATTCAATTGAATAGAGAATTAATTTTTGAAAAAAAATAGTGATTAAATACTTATTTTTTTATTTTTTTTTTATAAAATATTCTAAATATTAGTAGTAAAATTATTATTGAAATAAATAGAAGAAAATCTTTTGAGATAATTTCTGAATAATTTATATTTTTAATTTCATAAATTTCATAAAATTTACTTCCAATATATGTAAAAATTAGAATTGGAGGACTTAAACCAAGAAAAGATGTTATAAAAAATTTAATTTTAGAAATATCAAGAAAAGATAAGCACAAATTTTGCACAAATAATGGATTACCTTGAATTAATCTAAAAATTATTAGATACTCATAGGTTGAGTCTTTTATAATATTGTTAAATTTTGTTGAAAGTTTCAGATAAAATTTATTGAAAAATTTTTTAAGAATATTTTGTGCAAAAAACACAAAAAAATAACTTCCAATTAAAACTGAAAAAATATTTATAAAAAATCCTACGTAAAATCCAAAAAAAAATCCTGATGCCATTATAGGAATAGGGCCACCAGGAAGAGAAAATGCAAAAAAACAAATTATTGTAAAAAAATAAAGTAAAAAAAAAATAATATAATTATTTTCCAAATTTTGATGCATGAAGTTAATATAGAAGTATAAGTTGTCTAGCATTATAAACTATGCATTAGTAAAAAGGTTGGAAGGATCATGTAATGGTTTTTCAAGCAAAGTGAGTTTATAACGTTTTTTTGCTATTTCTACTTCTAATTTTTCTATATTATTTGCTAGTTTTAGTTTCTTATCTATATAGCCAAAAACTAAGTTTTTATCATAGTTAAAAGAATAATTTCCTGAAGTTGTCTCTCCGACTATGTGATTTTTAAAAAATATTGGCTCGTCGTGTAAAATTAATGGATTTCCCGGTTTGGAGTGATCAACGGTGAACATAGTAAGTCTTTTTTTTATTAAATTTTTTTCATTTGTTAAATATTCTTTGCCAATAAAATTTTCTTTTTTATTTAGCTTAATAGCAAATCCGAGATGGGCTTCAAAAGGATTTTCTGCTGGTGATATATCATGTCCCCAATGTAAATAACCTTTTTCCATTCTCATAATGTCCATAGAGTGTGCTCCTGCGTGCACTAAATCAAATTCTTTCTCTACACTTACTATTAATTCATAAATCTCTCTTGATTTTTCAATTGGAATATAAATTTCCCAACCAAGCTCACCTACATATGAGATTCTTTGAAACCACATTTCAATTCCATTGAGTTTAATATTTTTTCCAGTTCCAAACTTAAATTCATTATTTGAAAAATTGTCACCAAAAATTTTTGTAACTAAAGCTCTGCTTTTTGGACCAAATATTCCAATACAAGCAAAATCATCAGTTATGTCTTTAAAATCTATTGAATGATCTAGGTATTTCAAAATATGTTTTTTATCATGAGCTCTGACACTAGATCCTGTAACTATTCTAAATTTATTTTTATGAATGCAAGTAACGGTTAAATCAGCCTCAATTCCTCCTCTTGAATTAAGCATTTGCGTGTAAGTAATTGAGCCTACTTCATTTTTTATGTTATTCGCGCAAATGTATTGAAGAGAAGAGTGAGTTTTTTCACCACTAAGCTCAAACTTTGCAAATGGTGATAATTCAAAAAGCGCAACATGTTTCCTAGCATTAATTGTTTCATATTTTGCTGCATCATACCAATTTTGATATCCATAACTGTATTTATATTCAGCATTTTTACCATTTAAAGCATACCACATAGGTCTCTCATAAGCTGCAGACTGGCCAAAACATGCACCTTTTGCTTTTAAGTGATCATGATAAGGAAGTAATCTAAGATTCCTTGAGGTAGTATGTTGTTTGTAAGGCCAATGCATTGCATATAAGTTACCTAAGGTTTCTGTTACTCTTTCAGTTATGAATTCTAAGTCTGAATGAAATTTTTCAAATCTAGAAATGTCAAGAGAGAAAACATCTTCATATATCTCACCGTTAATCATCCATTCTGCAGTTATTTTTCCAGCTCCACCTGAGCTTACAATTCCTATACTATTGAAACCTCCGCACATATATAAATTTTTTACCTCAGGAGTTTCGCCTAATAAATAATTTGTATCTGGTGTGAAGGACTCTGGGCCATTAAAAAATTTTCTTATTCCTGATTTTTCAAGACTCGGTATACGGTTCATTGCATTAATTAAATAAGGCTCAAAGTGATCAAAATCCTCAGGTAACTCTCCAAATGAAAAATCTTCCGGAACTCTGTGATTATTTATAAATGCAGGTTTTGCATTTGGTTCAAAAACACCAACTAATAATTTTCCAGCATCCTCTTTTAAATACAAACAGTTGTTATAATCTCTAAGCACTGGTAAAGATCTGTCTATTTCTTTTATTGGCTCACTCAAAATATAAAAATGTTCATCTGGATACAAGGGTATACTAACATTGATTTCATCTGCTATTTGTCTCGACCACATACCTGTAGCAAGAACTACATATTCACATTCAATTTTTCCAATATGAGTTTCAACTCCACAAATTTTATTATTTTTTTTTAATATCTTTTTAACTGGACATTTCTCAATAATCTGGGCACCATTTTGTTTTGCAGCTTTAGCTAAAACATTAGCAACTCCTACTGGGTCTGCTTGCCCATCTCTTGCGATAAAAACACCCCCAACAATATCATCAACATTTATTAACGGATAAATTTCTTTTATCTCTTCTTTATTAACTTCTTTTGCCTCAATATCGAAGCGTTGAGCAAAAGTAACTTGTCTCTTCAGCTCTTCAAGCCTATCTGAAGTAGTGGCTACTGTGAGAGATCCATTTTGCTTTAAACCTGTTGATAAACCTGTTTCTTTTTCAAGCTGTTTATATAAATTTAAAGAATAGTTTCTGAGCTTTGTAATTGTAGCACTTGATCCAAGTTGACCTATTAATCCAGCTGCATGCCATGTAGTTCCAGACGTAATAACATCTCTTTCTAACAATACTGTATCTTTCCAGCCAAATTTTGCCAAATGGTATGCGGTTGAACAACCTGCAACACCACCTCCAATTACTACAACTTTACAAGAATTTGGTATGTTATTTTTCATTAAATTTTTTTAAATATAATTTATATTAAGTAATTATATTAATTTATAAAAAAATATATATTGAAATTATATTTACTGCTGAGTAATTTTTAATCTAAGTATATTCAAATATTAATATGGCTGACTATCAAAAAATTTTAAACAAAAATTTATTAAATGTTTTCATAGATATTTTAAAGGAAATCGAAAAAAATGGATTAGATGGAAATAATCATCTTTATATATCTTTTAAAACAAATAACCCTAAAAACATGGTTCCGAATTGGCTTGTAGAAAAATATCCTAATGAAATGACTATTGTTATTCAACATGAATATTACCATCTAATAGTAAATAAAAATGACTTCAATATTGGACTGTCTTTTAATAATAAAAAATCTGATTTAAAAATATCGTTTGATTCCATAATTTCTTTTGCTGATCCTTCTGTTAATTTTGGACTTAATTATCAATTTAATAAATCTGATAAAGATATAAAAAAAGAAATAGTAAAAAAGAAAAATAAAGATCTAAAAAATAATGAAAAAAATCATAATGTATCAAATGTAATTAATTTATCTAATTTTAAAAAAAATTAATAAAGATAAAAAAAATCAACTAACTTTCCTTTATTTAAATTAATACAAAGCGGCGAACCTGTAGGTAATTCAATAGAAGAAATCTCTTCTGGTTGATATATTTCAAGTTCAATCATCATAGCTCTTAAAGAGTTACCATGAGCTACAATTAGTATATTTTTGTTTTGCTCTAAAAGAGGTTTAATTTTTTCTTTAAAATAAGGAGAAACTCTATCAACAACATTTTTTAAACTTTCTCCATTTGGAGGAGGTGTATCGAATGACCTTCTCCAAATATGTACTTGTTCCTTCCCAAATTTTTCAGCAGTTTCTTTTTTATTTAAACCAACTAGATCTCCATAATCTCTTTCATTTAAATTTTCATTACGAGTCATCAATAACTTATCATTATCCCATAAATTTTCAAGTTCAGCCTCTTTTAATGCAATTTCTGCAGTTTTGTTTGCTCTCTCTAAAACACTACTAAATACATAATCTATATGAATTTTGTTCTTTTTTATTAAATCACCGGCTTTTTTAGCTTCTAACTCACCTTTTTCGGTCAATGGAACATTTTTCCATCCTGTAAATTTATTTTCAAGATTCCATTGACTTTGACCATGGCGAAGTAAAATAAGTTTGTTCATAATATATTTATTTCAATAGTTACTTTATGTTATAGATAAAACCTCTATTAACAAACAATGCCAAATAAAAAAAGAACTGAATTTGATAGCTTAGGAATTAAAAAAATAGATTCCCATAAATTATGGGGTGCTCAAACGCAACGGTCCTTAGAAAATTTCAAAATTGGAAATAACAAAATGCCTGAAGAAATTATAGTAGCATTAGGTCAACAAAAAAAGGCAGCAGTCTTGGCAAATCATAGTCTAGGTTTGATAAGCAAAAAGTTATCTAGTGCAGTAATTAAGGCCTGTAATCAGGTTATTAATTTAAATCTTATTGATGAATTTCCATTATCAGTCTGGCAAACAGGTTCTGGCACTCAAACAAATATGAATGCAAACGAAGTTATAAGTAATTACGCAATTAAAATTTTAAATGGAAAAATTGGATCAAAATTCCCCATTCATCCAAATGATCATGTAAATTTATCCCAATCATCTAATGATACCTTTCCAACTATAATGCATATAGCAACAAATGAATTAACTGATAGTAAATTGCTTCCAGCAATAAAAAATTTAATAAAAGAATTAAAAATTAAAACAAAATTATATTCAAAAACTATCAAAATTGGACGTACACATACGCAAGATGCCACACCTTTAACTATGGGGGATGAATTTTCTGGATACCTGCAGCAAATTCAAAATAACTATGAAAGATTAATCATAGCAAAAAAAGAACTTAATTATTTAGCGCAAGGGGGTACCGCTGTAGGATCTGGTATTAATGCCCCAAAAAATTTTGATAGAATTTTTTGTAAATTTTTAAATAAATTAACTATAAATAAATATAAACCAGCTAAAAATAAATTTGAAGCTATTGCTAATCATGATTCTTTAGTAAATTTCTCTAATTCACTAAACACCTTAGCTATTTCATTATTTAAAATTCTTAATGACCTTAGATTTTTATCTTCCGGACCAAGATCAGGCTTGGGTGAAATAAATATGCCAGCTAATGAACCTGGCTCATCTATAATGCCAGGAAAGGTAAATCCAACTCAAATTGAAGCTCTTAGTATGGTTTGTTGTCAAGTTATGGGAAACTGTTTAGCAATTAATCAAGGAGGTTCACAAGGTCATTTTGAATTAAATACTTTTAAACCTTTAATTATTTTTAATGTAATAAACTCAATAAATTTACTGTCTGATGGAATAAATAGTTTTAGTAACAATTGTCTAAAAAATATTACAATTAATAAAAATAATATTAATAAACATTTAAAAAATTCGCTTATGCTTGTGACAGCACTAAACAAGTATATTGGGTATGATAATGCTGCAAAAATTGCTAAAAAAGCATTTGATGAAAATTTAACCTTAAAAGAAGCTGCTATAAAATTAAATCTAGTAAGTGAAAAAGAATTCGATAAGATTGTTAATCCAAAAAATATGATCTAAGCTATATACTCGTAATTAGACTCATCTGAAAATAATTTTCTTAAAAGTTGATTATTAAGATAGTGTCCAGATTTATTTCCATAAAAATATCCAATAATTGGTGATCCAGCTAAGTAAAGATCTCCGATTGAGTCTAATATTTTATGCCTAACAAATTCATCAGTATATCTTAAACCATCTTTATTTAAAATTTCATTTTCTCCAACAACTACAGCATTATCAAGAGATCCACCAAGAGCCAGTCCATTTGATCTCAAATGTTCTACGTCTTTCTCAAACCCAAAAGTTCTAGCTGCTGCTATATCTGTTTTGTAGTTTCCATTAATTAGTTGTAATTGACAAGACTGTCTTGAAACTAATTGACTAGGAAAATCGATTTCAAAATCTATCGAAAATTGATTATTCGGTATTATTTTTACTGAACTGTTATTATGAGAAACTTCTATTATTTTTTTTACATTCAAAAATTTTCGTTTTTTATTTTGTTTTTTGATACCAATTTTTTCTATCATGTCTACAAAAGGTCTTGAACTTCCATCCATAATTGGAACTTCTGCAGTATTGATATAAACATTTAAGTTATCAATATGTAGTCCTGATAGAGCGCTCATCAAATGCTCTATTGTTGATATTTTTAAACCATATTCATTTGAAATTGTTGTACTTAAAAGAGTCTCTGAAACATTAGACCAAATAGCTTCAATAATATTATTTTTTTTTGAGTCTACACGAATAAACTTTATTCCATTATCAACTTCCGCAGGTTCTAGTTTCAACTCGACATCTTTACCAGAATGCAAACCAATGCCTTTTACAAATAGAGAGTCTTCTATAGTTTGTTGATTATTATTTTTAGGTTTAATCGCTATCATGTAAAAAAGTGCTAATTAAAGCACTTTTTTATATATTTTATAGAAATTCGACAACTAACTGAATATTACAAAATATTACAAGTATTTAGTTTGCCTGTCTTCTCAAGAAGGTTGGAATATCTAGTAATTCTTCCTCTGTTTCTTGGTTAAAATCTTCATCTAAATCATCCCCAGTTGCACTAAATTCAGGCTCTAATTTCTCTTTAGATTCATTTTTGAATTCAGCTTCAGCTATCAATGAATCATCAAAATTTTCTGAAATAACTGGTTCTGTTTTATCATTCTGCTCAGAGGTTGCAGTTGAATTATTTGCAGAAATACTGTCAAATAAACTTAATCTTCTGACTGAAATTTCACTTGTATCTGATTCTTTACTTTCATCTTGATGATTAGCATTAATTTCATCAGAGTTTAAGTGAGTTTCTGAAATTGCATTTTCTTGATTATCAGAGGAGATAATATCTTCGTTAGAAACTTCAATCTCTTCATTATCTTCTTCTTTCTGAGCATCAGATATTTCTATATTAGAATGATCTGAAGTAATTTCTAATTTGGTGCTTTCTATATTTTCATTGAAATTTTCTACATGATCATTTTCTTTATTTATTTCAGATAAATGAGTCTCTTGATCATTTTCATATTGATCAATATTTGTTTCTTGATAATTGCCTTCATTGTCAAGAATAGACGTTTCGTTGTTTTCCTCATTGATCTGATCTGATTTATAAACATCATTATTAATGTTTATAGCTGCAAAACTTTCTAATGGCTTTGCATTAATGTTTACGTTTGAGTCAATACCCGTGGCAACAATACTAACTCTTACTAGGCCATCTAATCTATCATCACAAGTAGTTCCATAAATAATATTAGCCTCTTCATCTACCTCTTGTTTAATTCTGTTAGCTGCTTCATCTACTTCATATAAAGTGATGTCTTTGCCTCCTGTTATATTAATAATTAGTCCTTTTGCACCTTTCAAGGACACGTCATCAATAAGTGGGTTTGCTATTGCAGCTTCTGCAGCTGCTACCGCTCTACCCTCACCTGAAGCTTCACCGGTACCCATCATTGCTTTTCCCATTTCTGACATAACAGTTTTAACATCAGAAAAATCAAGATTTATCATTCCAGGTTGAACCATCAAATCTGTTACACCTCTAACGCCGGCATATAATACATCATCTGCCATTTTAAATGCATCTGAAAAAGTGGTTTTTTCATTAGCTATTCTAAATAAATTTTGATTTGGTATTGTTAATAACGTGTCAACAAACTGCTGCAGCTCTTCAATTCCTTTTTCAGCTAATTTCATTCTTTGAGAGCCTTCAAAATGAAAAGGTTTTGTTACAACACCTACAGTTAGAATGCCTCTCTCTCTAGCAAGCTTTGCTATTACAGGTGCGGCCCCAGTTCCCGTACCACCGCCCATACCAGCAGCAACAAACAACATATGACTTCCGTCTAATTTTTCAGCAATCTCATGTATTGCCTCTTCTGCAGCCTGTCTTCCAATGTCAGGCCTCATTCCAGCGCCTAAACCTCGAGTACTGTTTACACCTAGTTGTATTTTATTTGGACATGAGGATATTTGTAATGCCTGTGCATCAGTGTTTGCTATTAAAAAATCAACACCTTCAAGATTTGAATCCATCATATTATTAACGGCGTTTCCACCTGATCCGCCAACACCTAAAACTGTTATTTTTGGATGCAAATTGTCACCTACATCTTGTAATGAAATATTTATAGTCATTTGTAAATCTCCGCCGTTTATTTGTTTTTTAACGATTCGTTGCCGAAATCGTCAATTATAAATATCTATATATTGTATATTAAATATATTGGTCTAGCCAATTAAAAAAACCCTTAAAACCTTGTTTTTTGTGTTTTTTTCCTTTTTTATCTAATATTTTGTCTAAAAAAACGTCTGGGTTAAATAAACTAGATCCAATTACATCTGAAAAACTTGAATTTATCAGACTTTTATCAGGAAAAATGTCCTCTTTTGGAAAACCAATTCTAACATTGCTTGAAAATATCATCTCAGCATATTGTGATATACCTTCCAGCTGAGATCCTCCACCTGTTAAAACAACATTTTTAATTTGTTTTTTATCTAGATTGTTTTGCTTCAACTTTTGCCAAATCATTTCAAGAGTTTCCTCAACGCGTGGTTTAACTATAGAATTAATTTTCAATCTATTTATTTGAACAAATTTATTATTTTCTCCAGATATAATTGGAACTTCAATTATTTCATACTCATCACTTGGCGCACTTATTAACGAACTATACAAAGTCTTCAATCTTTCAGCGCTATCTAAAGTTGTAGAAACGCCTCTGGCAATATCATTGGTTATGTTGTTGCTTCCAACTAGAACACTGTCACCATATATAAAATTGTTATTTTCAAAAATTGATATTGAAGTATTTGAATGACCTAAATCAATACAAATAGATCCAATCATTTTTTCATCCTCACTTAAGACTGCTAAAGATGAGGATAAAGGTGAAGGAACAAAATTATCAATTTTAATATTTAATTTATCAATAATATTTTTATAACTATTCAAAGTCTTATAAGGGATTAATATTTTATAAAATAATATTTTTAAGTATTTAGCATAATTGCCAACTGGTGAGTTAAAAAATAAATTATTATCCAAAATATAACCATAAATATTATTTAATATTTCGAAATAATCTTCTTTAACAGCAAAGTAATCAGAATTATTAATTGCTTTTTTAATATCTAGTTCAGTGATTTCGCTATTGATATTATTTATTTCTGAGTCATAATATTTTGAAATACTTTCAACTGTTGGTATATTTAAATTAATAGAATTTATTTTAGTATGGGATTTTTTTTCCGATTCATTAATTAAAGACCTAACTTCACTTAATAGTTCATCAAAATTAGAAATAATATTTTTTTTTAAAATTTTTGATGGGTAACTTTCACATGACAATAATTTAATATTATTATCTTTTATTTCAATTACTGCACAAGATATTTTAGAATTACCAATATTTAATCCAACTTTTATCATTTATTCAAAATTTATTAATGCTTTTTTATTATTTCTTAAATCAATAGTTTTGATTGAAAGAATTTCACTTTCTTTTAATTCTTTTATTATTTTAACATAATTTATTAGAGATGTTTCAATATTTTTTTCAGATAAATATACTATAATTTGATTTGTAAATTTAAGATTCCACCTTCTTTCATTAACATAATAGGCCTCTTCAATACTTGATAAATCAAGGTGGTTTAAATTATTTATAATTTCTAACAATTCTAAAGCATGATTTAATGCGTTTTTTCCTGAGAAAATAATAAACTTTTCGTTAAGTTTATTATTATATTTATCTATAATTGTCCCTTCTTTAGAAAAGTAAAAAATTTGATCATTAAAAAAATATAGTCCAGCTGGCTCATATTCTAGAACTTCAACTTTAATTTTATTTTTTAAGTTGGTAGACAAATTAACACCCTTAACCCATCTTAAATTTTCAATCTCATAAGAAATATTACTTAAAGGAATTAAAAAAATTGATTTACCTAAGTGTGCATTAATTATATTAGATATTTCTAATTTTTTCACTCTTCTAATAGTATTTGTTTCATAAGTTTCTAATAGATAATTATATTTTACAGAAAATTCTTGGAGAAATACTTTATATCGTTTCTTAAAATATAATTCTTCATAAATTAAAAATAAAAATAGGATTACAGTTAAAATAATAATTAAATATTTAATTCTTTTAAAACTTGGTATGAAAATAAATTTTTTTTTATTAAAATTATTACTCATCTTGCATTATCAATTAACCTCAAAACAATATTTTCAAACTTTATTTTTTGATAATTTGCTTGTTCTGGCAATAAAGAGAGTGCGGTCAGTCCTGGTTGAGAATTTATTTCTAAAAAATAAATTTTATTTTGTTTTTTATTAAAAATAAAATCAATTCTTGATAAAGTTTTGCATTTAAAAATTTTGTGAATTTTCAAAGCTAAATTTAAACATTTCTTATAATTTTTCTTAGAAATTCTTGCGGGTATAAAATGCTTTGAAAAACCCTTTGAATATTTTGCTTGATAATCATATGTTTCATTTAATGACTCTATTTCTGTAACCTCTAAAGGTTGAGGAATAGAATTTTTTTCTAAAACAGATACTGTTAGTTCTTTGCCTGAAATATATTTTTCTATTATAAATTGTTCACTCTTATGGAATCTTTTTTTAAAACTACTAAGCTCTTCAAAAAAAACAGACAAATCTTTATTTGATTTTATAATTTTTAAACCATGACTAGACCCACTTGATACAGGTTTTAAAACAAATTTAGAAAATTTTTTTTTAATTAAATTTAATAAATTAGAATTAATATTTTCACATTTTACCAATTCAAATGAAGGAGTAATTATTTTGAATTTGTTAACAATTTTTTTCGATTTTAATTTACTAAAACAGTTAGCTGAAGAAATATGATTTGAATGAGTAAAACAAAATTTATTATTTTTTAAAATTTTTTGTAATTCTCCATCTTCCCCAAATGAACCATGCAAAGCATTAAAACAAATGTATTTATTTGAAAATTTTAATATATCTTTTTGAAATGTATAAGGATTAACAGTTAGAGTTTTAAATTTAATTTTCAGTTTTTTTAGCGCTTTTGCTATTTGTTTTGCTGTGTTTAGTGAAACTTTATGCTCTTCGTTATAACCACCTTGTAATATCAAAATTTTCTTCAATTTACTCACCTAAAATTTTTATTTCCCATTCAAGTGTAATTCCAAACATCTCTTTTACCCTTTTTATTACTTTTCTACCTAATTTTTCAATATCAGTTGCTCTAGCAGTGCCATTATTTATTATAAAGTTTGCATGAACATGACTTACTGAGGCGCCTCCAACTTGCAAACCCTTACATCCTGCTTTTTCAATAAGTTCAGCAGCAAATTTATTTGGAGGGTTTTTAAAAGTACTTCCAGAAGTCTTTTCTTTTAGAGGCTGTGATTCCTCTCGTTTTAATTTTATATAATTATTTTTGTTATAAATTTCATCATAGGATGAACGATGAAAATTAAAATCTGCTTGTAAAATAATAGACTTCTTATCTAATCTAGACGATCTATACTCTAAGTTTAAGTCTATTAAATTAATATATTGAATTTTACCTTTAGCATTTAAAATTAAAACTCTTTTTAAATTATCTGAAGTTTGAGATCCATAACAACCAGCATTCATCTTAACTGCTCCACCGATTGTACCCGGTATACCAACAAAAAATTCGAAATCTTTTATTGAGTTTTTTAGTGCAAATTTTGCAAGATTTATATCTAAAACACTTGCGCCAACACTTAAAATATTATTCTTAATTTTAATTTTATTAAAATTTTTTCCTAATTTAATTATCAAGCCATTATATCCTGAGTCTCGAACTAATAGATTAGAGCCAACACCTATAACTGAATATTTTATTTTATCTTCATAACGAACTATTGTTTTCAAATCTTTTAAATTATTAACAGTTACGTATCCTTTTGCTTTGCCTCCTACTCTAAACCAAGTAGATTTTCCCATATCATAATCAAATAAAATTTTACTTTTTATTTTTGATTGTATTTCGTAAATTATATCACTCATTAATTTTCACAAAGTTACTTGCTATTTTACTAATTGAGCCAGCACCCATAAATATAATGATATTTTGTTGGTATGTCTCTTTACAGACAATATTATTTAAATTATTTCTTCTAATGTAGACTACATTTTTTTTTAGTTTTTGTAACTTATTATAAATATCTTTAGATTCAAAACCCTTAATTTTTTTTTCTCCTGCTGAATATGTTTCAAGTAAATACAACTTATTAATTTTAGATAGGACATTTATAAATTCATTAAACAATATTTTAGTTCTAGAATATCTATGAGGTTGAAAAACTATAATAATTTTTTTATTAACTTGTTTTGCACCTTTTAGAGTTGCAAGAATTTCTGTTGGGTGATGAGCATAATCATCATATATATTAGATAAATTTACTTTTCCTAAATATGTAAATCTTCTTTTTACTCCAATATAATTAATTAAGGCTAATTTAATATAATTATTTTTTACACCTGATAATAAACCAGCTATTATTGCAGCAGTTGCATTATAGATATTATGCAAACCTATTGCTTTTATTTTGTATGAGTGTGAGCCTGATAATTTATTAATTGAATTATTAAATTTTAATTTAAACTGACTGTAGTGCTGAAATAAAATAACATCTTCTATATATACATCAGTATTTTTATTTTTATTTGAGTAAGAAATTATCTTTCTAGTATCATTTTTAAGAATTAATTTTTTAAGATTTTTATCATCCTCATTAATAATGGATGTTCCATAAAATGGAAGATTCTTAATAAATTGTTCAAAGGCTAAATTTAAATTTCCTAGAGATTTGTAATAATCTAGATGCTCAATATCTAAGTTTGTAATTATAGATATTTGATGAGGTAATTTTAAAAATGAACCATCACTTTCATCAGCCTCTACAACCATCCATTCACCTTTGCCAAATTTATTATTTTTAGAAATAGAATTTATGATACCACCGTTAACAATTGTTGGATCAAGATTTCCAGATTCTAAAATATTTCCAACCAAACTTGTCGTTGTAGTTTTTCCATGAGAGCCAGCAACGGCAATACATTTTTTATTTTTCATAAGTTCACCAAGCATATCGGCTCTACTTACTATTGGGATTTTATTTTTTTTAGCTTCTGCTATTTCAGGGTTATTTTGATTTACAGCAGAAGAATAAACAACTGCATTAACATCTTTTATATTTTTTTTATAATGTCCTATTTTTACAATAATACCAATTTCTTTTAATCTCTTTGTATTTTCACTTTCAATTATATCACTACCGCAAACTGTATAACCTATTTTATGCATTAACTCCGCAATACCTGACATACCAATACCGCCAATTCCAATAAAATGTATTTTTATATTCTTATTTTTCATTTTTAATAAAATTCCACATTAATTCATTTGCATTTCTAATTACAATTTTATTGAAATTTTCTTTCAAGTTTTTTTTAAACTTTTTATCATTTGCCAATTTATTGATAAATAACATGATTTCATTGTTATTTATTTTATTTTTATTTACTATTATAGCGCACTTAATGCTGCTAAGTATTTTAGCATTTTCATATTGA
>CACJEE010000004.1 GCA_902592345.1 uncultured Alphaproteobacteria bacterium | reverse complement strand
TAATATATTTGATATTTTTTTTTCTTCACCAAAGCATATTAATGGTATTAAATTTTTGTTAATTGCTTGAATAATTTTTTTATTCACTAAGATATCAGTCTCATTAAAATATTTATATCTTTCCGCATGACCGATTTCTACTATTTTACAACCGCAAGACTTGACCATAGAAGCAGATACTTCACCTGTAAAGGGTCCGGAATCTTGATGATGAATATTTTGTGCCCCAAGTATGATTGGTAAATCTCTTAAATATTTTTGAAATGAAGTTAAAGATGTGTAAGGGGGTATTATAAAAAATTTAAACTTTTTTTTTTAAGATATCTTTTATTTTTTACTAGAGTGTTAATATACTGCTGGGTTTGCCTAATATCATTATTCATTTTCCAACTAGTGCCAATCCACTTCATAAATTATACTAAACTCTAAACATAGAGCATAAAGTTTCACGCTCTAATAATGGTTGCAACTCATCATCTAACTTCATTAATGTTATAGATGCTCCGTTCATTTCTAAAGATGTAACATATTCACCAACAAATGATGAATGTATTTCAATTTGGTTTTTCTTTAATATTTCATAAGTTTTTCGGTACATAATATAAAGTTCCATAAGTGGTGTGGAACCTAAACCATTGACTAAAACACTAACTTTTTTTGATCCATCCATTTCATTAAGTATTTTATCCATTAATTCAGTAGTGATTTCATCAGCTGACTGTAGTGGACCCTTCCTAACACCTGCTTCACCATGAATTCCTAGACCTATTTCCATTTCATTATCTTCTAATACAAAACTAGGCTCTAATGTATGTGGCAGAGAGCATGGACCTAATGCAACTCCCATAGATATAGTCATATCATTTGCTTTTTCAGCTAGACGACATACATCATCTAATTCCATTCCCATATCAGCAGCAGCGCCAGCAATTTTGAATACATAAAAATCTCCTGCAACGCCTCTTCTTTCAGATTTTTTTTCGAGTGGTGATGAAGCTATATCATCAGTAACTAAAACGGTCTTAACAGGTATGTCTTCCATCTGGCACATTTCTGCAGCCATATCAAAATTCATTATATCACCTGCGTAATTACCATACATGTAGACAACTCCCTTTCCTCCATTTATCGCTTTTGTTGCATCAACAATAGGGTCTGGTGAAGGTGATGCAAAAACATTTCCAATTGCTGCTCCATCAGCTAAACCTTTTCCTACATATCCTAAAAATGCAGGTTCATGACCTGAGCCTCCACCAATCAATACGCCAACTTTGTCTTTTATAGGTGCATCTTTTCTAACAACTGCTCTTTTGTTATTATTTGCAAATTTTAACAAACCACTGTGAGCAAGAACTATACCCTCAACCATTTCATCAACAACTTGATAGGGATCATTAATAATTTTTTTAAAAGCCATATCTACATTAAACATTTTTTTATTCAAAATATCAATAATAATGTATAATAAATTTCAATGAACAAAATAAAAGTAATTTTAGGTGCTGATCATTTAGGTCTTCCATTAAAAAATTCAATTAAAGAACATTTGATGAATAATAATTACGAAGTTGAAGATATTGGAGTTAATGAAAATAATCCGATAGATTATCCTGATATAGGGGAAAAATTAGCCAAAGAGATTGCGAGTTCAAAATTTCAGAGAGGTATTCTCTTTTGTGGAACTGGAGCTGGAATGGCTATAGTTGCCAATAAAGTTAAAGGAGTAAGAGCAGTTTGTATAAATGACCCTTATACAGCGGAAAGAGCAATTGCCTCTAATAATGCCCAAGTAGTTACAATGGGCACTCTAATAACTGGTCCAGAGGTAGCAAAAAAACTAGTTGATATTTGGCTTTCGAATGAATTTCAAGGTGGTGGATCAGCTAAAAAAGTTGAAAAGATAAATAATCTTGATCAATTATAAATCTACAAAAAAAAATATATAAAAAAACTTTATTGGTTTTTAATTTCAATCAAATAATCCTATACTTCAAGTTAATTTAAACTTGGAGGAAATTTGAGTAAATTAAAATTAGGTATGGTAGGTGGAGGGCAAGGTGCTTTTATTGGTTCTGTCCACCGTATAGCATCAAGAATTGATGATCACTATGAGTTAGTAGCTGGATCTCTAGCTAGCAATCCTGAAGTTGCACATTCATCTGCCAAAGAATTGGGAATTGCAGAAGATAGATCTTATTCGACATATCTAGAAATGGCAGAAAAAGAGTCGAACTTAGAAAATGGAATAGATGTTGTTGCTATTGTTACACCTAATCATCTTCATTACCCAATTGCTGAAGCTTTTATAATGAAAGGCATACATGTTATTTGTGATAAGCCACTTACACATAATCTAGAAGATGCTGAAAAATTTTTTGAATGTGTAAAAAATTCTAGCGCTTTGTTCGCGTTAACACATAATTACACTGGCTATCCAATGGTAAGACAAGCAAGAGAAATGTGTCACAATGGATCAATTGGAAATTTAAGAGTCATACAAGTTGAATATGCTCAAGATTGGCTGACATTACCTATTGAAAATGAAGGTCAAAAACAAGCATCATGGAGAACTGACCCATCAAAAGCTGGAATGGGCGGTTCTATTGGAGATATTGGGAGTCATGCATTTAATTTAGCAGACTTTATTACTGGTGCAAAACTTACAGAATTATGTGCAGACATTAGTAGTTTCGTTGAAGGAAGAAAAAATGATGATAACGCTCACGTACTGTTGAGGTATGAAAATGGTGTAAAAGGAATGCTATGGTCATCTCAAGTTGCGCCAGGAAATGAAAATGCTTTAAAAATCAGAATTTATGGAGATAAAGGTGGTTTGGAGTGGGAACAAGAAAATCCAAATTATTTGAGAGTTGATATATTTGGTGAAGCAAAAAAAATAATTCGTCGAGCAGGTAATGAAACTATAGATGTCGCTGGAAGAGTAACCAGAATACCGCCAGGGCATCCAGAAGGTTATTTAGAGGGATTTGCAAATATTTATTCAGATTTTGCTAAACAAATAATCGCTTTCAAAAAAAATCAAAAAATAGAAGATGAATTACTTTTAGTTCCATCAATTGAAGATGGTTTAAAGGGTGTAAAGTTTATTTCAAAGGTTGTTGAGTCTGGTTTGGGTGGAAGTAAGTGGTTAAAATTTTAATATAGGAGGATAAAATGAAAAAGAAATTAAGAGTTGGTATGATAGGTTATGGCTTTATGGGAAAAGCTCATACAAATGCTTTTCGTCAAGCTGCAAAATTTTTTCCAGATCTTCCATATGAACCTGAATTAAAAATGTTTTGTGCACGAAATGAAGAACGTGCAAAAAGTTTTGCCTCTAATTGGGGATATGAAAAAGTTGTTACTGACTGGAAAGAAGTTGTTGAGAGTAAAGAAATAGATGTAATAGACATTTGTGCTCCCAATAATATGCACCGTGACATTGCTATTGCAGCAGCGGAAAATGGTAAGTGGATTTTAACAGAAAAACCTCTTTCACTTAATGTTGCAGAAGGAGAAGAGATGGTTGCAGCTGTTGAAAAAGCAGGCGTACCTAATATGGTATGGTACAACTACAGGCGAATACCTTCTGTAACTCTAGCAAAAAATATTATCGATAGAGGATCGTTAGGAAGAATATTTCATTATCGAGCTAATTTTCTTCAAGATTGGACAATTTCTTCTGATTTACCTCAAGGTGGAGAAGGCTTATGGAGATTAGATGTAGATGTTGCAGGAAGTGGTGTAACTGGAGATTTGTTAGCACATTGTATTGATACTGCTATGTGGTTAAATGGTGCGATAACTGAAGTAAGCGCAATGACTGAAACATTTATAAAAGAAAGAACGCATAGCCTTACCGGAAAAGTTCAAAAAGTTGGAATTGATGACGCATGTGCCTTTCTTGCTAAATTTAAAAATGGATCATTAGCAATATTTGAGTCAACACGATATGCTCGTGGCCATAAGGCTTTATATACATTTGAAATTAATGGAGAAAATTCATCAATTGCATGGGATCTACATGATCTTCATCGTTTAAAGTATTTCGATCATAGTGATGAATCTATTGTGCGCGGTTGGAGAGATATACACGTAACAGATGGAGATCAGCCCTATATGGATAAATGGTGGGTGCCTGGACTTAATATAGGATTTGAACATTCTTTTACTCACGGAGTGGCTGATTTCTTAGCTTCTGTAGACAGTGAAAATAAAGCACAACCAGATTTTAGAAATGCATTACAAACACAAAAAGTTTGTGAAGCAGTAATTAATTCTGGAAATACTAAACAATGGCTAAAAACTAATGTTGAACTTTAGGAGGAAAAAACAAAATGTCTTTTAAATATTCTTATAATACAATTGTTTATTCAGGTGAAGATTACCTTACTCAAGTCAAAAGATTAAATAAATTTGGTTATAATGGCATTGAACTTGTTGGAGAGCCAAGTTGGTACAACTTCAATGAAGTAAATAAACTAAATGAAGAATACAATATTAAAGTAAATTCTATATGTTCAATATTTACAAGTGAGAGAGATTTAATTAATCCTGAAAAATCAATGCGAATAAAAGCAATAGATTATTGCAAAGAAATTGCAGATATGGGTGCGGAAATTAATTCTACTACAATGATTGTAGCGCCCTCCCCTGTTGGCAAAATAGAATCATTGAAATCTGAAGAGGAAGAAATGAAATATGCAATTGAGTCCATCCAGCAAGTTGGCGAGTATGCACAAAAAGCTGGCATTAGTATATCCATAGAACCTTGGAATAGATATGAAACATATTTTATAAATAGATTAGAGCAGGCTGAAAAAATTTTGGATGCATTGGAGTTAACAAATGCAGGTATTCATGGTGATACATTTCATATGTCTATTGAAGAAGTTAATATTGCAAACGCCTATAGAAAAATTGGATCTAAATTAAACCATTGTCATATCGCTGACTCTAATCGTGCTGCACCAGGTACTGGACACACAGATTTCAAACCAATTCTTCAAGCATTAAAAGATATAAATTTTAATAATTATATAACGATGGAACTTATCCCTCCAGTATCAGATCCTTTTGCTTGCGTTAGAGGTGGGAGAGCTGAAGAGTTTAAAGATAATTACACTGAACAATCAATTAATCATTTAAAAAGTATTGAGAAAGATCTTGAATAATTAATATGCAAAAGAAATACGATACAACAGTTTTAGGGTTAGTTGTTTTAGATATATTAGGAAGACCTGTTTCAAAAATTCCCGATGGAGGTAATCTAGCTTATATTGATGAATTAAGATTAACTGTTGCCGGTACAGCTGGAGGTACAGTAATAGACTGCGCTAAACTTGGAGTTTCTACTTTAGGGGTAGGTGCAGTTGGGGATGATGAAAAAGCAGATTTTGTATTATCAACACTTGAGAAATTTGGTGTTGATACTATTGGCTTTGAAAGACTAAAAGGCGTGCCAACATCATCAACAATTTTAAATATAAGACCTAACGGAGAAAGACCAGCTTTACACTTAAGAGGCGCTTGTGATTATTTTCTTCCACCTAAAAAAGAAAAAGTAGATATTTATGATTGTAAAGTTTTTCATCTTGGTGGTACTGGTTTACTCAAAAAACTTGATGGCCCAATTTCAGTAGATATTTTAAAAGAAGCTCAAAACAGAAATTGTATTACTACGTGGGATTTAATTGGAGCAACTGAGGAAACTGCAACTATTGTTGAACCGCTTCTTCCCCATATAGATTATTTTATGCCAAGTATTGAAGAAGCAAGTATAATGTGTGGATTGGATAATCCTGAAGATATTGCAAAATATTACCTAGATAGAGGTGTTAAAAATTGTGTACTTACTATGGGTGGTGAAGGATCCTTATTTATGAATAAAGAAAACAAAATAATGACACCAGCTTTTGATATTAAAGTAGTTGATACGACAGGCTGTGGTGATGCATTTGATGCAGGAATGATAGTTGCATTGATTAAAGAAATGGATATCGAAACTTCTCTTAAATTTGCAACAATTACATCAGGTCTAGTTGCAACTGGATTAGGTTCTGATGCAGGCATTATAAATTTTGATGATTGTATAGATAAGATGAATAGTTTTAAAATTAAAAATTAATTTTTATAAATATAAAAATAATTTATTAGTTTTTTTATTAAAAAATAATATAACTAAAACATTATGAAAAATGACTGGAACAATATTGAAGCAAATAATTATATCAGAAAATATAAACAAAAAAATATTTCAAAAGATTTAGCATTAAGAATTTATACTACACAACTCCTAGGTAAAAATAATAAATTAGTTCTCCATGGTGGTGGCAATACATCATTAAAAACAACAACAAAAAATATTTTTAATGAAAGAATTAATATTATGCATGTTAAAGGCAGTGGATGGGATATGGGATCAATTGACTCTCCAGGTTTGCCAGCAGTTGAATTAGAGCCATTATTAAAAACAAAAAAATTATCTAAGTTAAATGATTTTGATATGGTCAACCTTCAAAGAAAATATCTTTTAGACTCTAAATCACCAAACCCTTCAGTTGAAACATTACTTCATGCATTTCTTCCATTTAAGTTTATTGACCATACTCACGCTAATGCAATTCTAAGTTTAATTGATCAACCTAATGATATTGAAATTTGTAAAAAAATATTTGGCAATAAAATGGGAATTGTTCCATATGTTATTCCTGGTTTTGATTTAGCAAAATTAGCATATAAAATTTTTAAAAAGAATGAAAAGGTCGAAGGTCTAATTTTACTAAATCACGGTATATTTACCTTTGGTAATACAGCAAAAGAAAGTTATGACCGTATGATAAAATATGTAACAATTGCTGAAAAAAAACTAAGTAAATATAAAAATAATATAATAAATAGAAAAAAAAATATTAAAAAAAATAATAATTTTAATCATGAAATTATTTTACCATTAATTAGAAAAAACTTGTCTACAAAGAATTCGGACGGTACATATACAAAATGGATATTTGATATACGAGTTAATCAAAAGATATTAAATTATTTAGATCATTCAAATCTTAAAATATTTACAAGTAAAGGAACTGTTACTCCAGATCATGTTATAAGAACTAAAGCAAAACCTCTTATACTTAAAATTAAAAATATGGAGGAAAGAAATCTTGATAATTTTATAAATAAAGAAATAAAAAAATATAAAAATAATTACAAAAAATATTATTTAAAAAATAAAAAATTTGTTAAAAATACTATTGAACTTGATGGAAATCCTAGATTAATTTATATTCCAAAATTTGGCATTGTTGCAATTGGTCGATCAAAAAAAGAAGCTATAATAGCTGGTGACTTAGCAGAAGCAACAGTCGAAATTATTTCCAAGGCTGAATCATTAGGAAAGTTTACATCCATACCTGATAAAGAAATTTTTAAAGTTGAGTACTGGCCGTTAGAACAAGCAAAGCTAAAAAATGCTACAAGAGCTATTTTAACTGGGAATGTTACAGTGATAAGTGGTGGTTGTGGTGCTATTGGTTTGTCAATCGCAAGAGAATTTCTTAAAAATGGTTCAGAAGTTGTTCTTTTAGAAAATAATATTAATAATATAAATAAAACTCCTCAAGATATAACTAAATTAGCATCAATTATAAAATGCGATGTTACAAATAAAAGTGATGTAAAGAATGCAATTGCTAAAGTTGTTAATATGTATGGTGGAATAGATATTATGATTTCTAGTGCTGGTGCAGCTTGGCAAGGAGAAATGGCAAAAGTTAGTAATAAAATTTTAAAAGAAAGTTTTGATTTAAATTTTTATGCTCATCAGTATCTCTCTCAATCATGTATTAATGTAATGTTAAAACAAAACACAGGTGGAGTTCTTTTATTTAATATTTCTAAACAAGCTATTAATCCAGGAAATAATTTTGGTCCTTACGGTATACCAAAAGCAGCAACTTTGTCACTGATGAGACATTATACTATAGAGTATGGAAAATTTGGAATAAGATCAAATGGAGTGAATGCGGATAGAATTAGATCAGGACTTCTAACTAAAAATATGATCTCTTCTAGAGCCAAAGCAAGAAATGTCTCAGAAAAAGAATATATGTCAGGAAATCTATTGAAAGAAGAAGTTTTAGCAGAAGATGTTGCAAAAGCTTTTTTGTTTCTTTCGTTAGCTAAAAAAACAACAGGAGATATTATGACGGTCGACGGAGGTAATATCCAGGCAGCATTACGCTAAAGATATTTATATGGCTATTATTAAAAAATTATTTTTTAGTCCTGTTAAATCTCTCTCTTTTCAAAATACTAGCGAATGTGAAATCATAAAAAATGTTGGAATTAAAAATGATAGATTAATAGCTTTTACAAGAAATGCAGATTTAAAAACTGCAAAAATATTAGAACAAAATTCTGTTTCAAGAAATCATAAAGATTTTTTATCATTAAAAAACACAGTATCATTAAATAAATATTCATTTTATTTAGATGGAAGAAAACTAATACTATCTTCAAAAGATTCTAAAATTTTAACAATAAATTTAGATAATAAAAATGAACGTAATCTATTATGTAAGAGATTAATAGAGCTTGAAAATTCAATAAAAGAACCCACATTTTTGTTGCAAAATAAAGAGTTCCCTTTTTTTGATACAACACACTCAAAAGAAACTCATAATACAATATCTTTAATAAATTTAAACAGCATTAAAGAATTTTCGGATAAAATAAATACTGTAATTGAATTTCAGAGATTTAGAGGAAATATATATATTGATAATATTGAACCATGGGAAGAAAGAAAGTGGGTAGGTAAAATAATATCTATTAATGATATTAAATTTAAAGTAGATATGCATATACCAAGATGTAGTGCAACAAATTTAAAACCTCAAACAGATATTAACACTATTAATCTTCCTTTAGAAATTAACAAAATTTATAAACATTCAGATATGGGAGTTTATTTAAAACCTTTAGAAAGTGGTATAATAAACATTAATGATAAAATTATTATCTAATAATAAATTAATTAATCTAATAATTTTTTTATTAATATTGTTCTTTTTGAAAAATATCAATGCGAACGAATTGAAACCTTTGAATGAAATATTAAATTCAAATCATTCATCTGATATAAATTCCTTAATTACTATGAATAGATGTGCAGCAATATATGGAGCATTATATTTTATCAATCCATCGGATGCAAATAGTAAAGAATATGAAAATAGATATAAAATTTTTTTACAATCAGCTGTTCTAGAAGATATTAAAATTTATAATACAAATGAAGAAGAGTCTTATAAAAAACATATTGAAGAATTTAAATCTTCTATTAAGTTTTTTATACAAATTTATTTACAGAATTATAAAAAAAATAATTCTTATTTAAAAAATCATTGGCTTGAGGATGATTTTTTAATTTGTGAAAAATTTTAAGAAAATAATCATGAATAATTTATTAGAAAAAAAAAATGTTAAAAAAGTTAAGTCATTTCTCAAAAAATATGATCATAATATAAAATTAATTGCATTAGATGAAACTGCCAGAACAGCTATTGATGCTGCCAAATCACTTAATACAGAAGTGGGATCTATTGTAAAAAGTCTTTTGTTTAAAGACTTAGAAAATAATTTTCATCTTTGTTTAGTCTCAGGAAATAAATTCGTTTCTTTAGAAAAAATATCAAAAATATACAATTCTCTAACTACAAAAGCTAATGCTGATGAATGTAAAAAATTTACAGGTTTCAGTATTGGAGGTGTTTCTCCAGTTGCACATAAAAATTCTCCAAAGTCGATCTTAATAGATACAAATTTATCTAATTATAAAGAAATATTTGCAGCAGCAGGTCATCCTTATGTAGTTTTCGGAATATCATTTATTTCATTATGTGCTATTACGAAAGGTATTGAAAATGACATTACAGATTAATTAATCAATAAATTTAAAATAATAGTAGCTAATTTTTAATATTTATAATTTAATGATCTCTATTAATAATATCACTAGATCCACTAACTTTACTAGTAAAAGACCTGATACCTGTCTGATAATCTCTATAAATAATAAATAACCCACTGATAGAAATTACTAATGATCCTACAATTTCATAATAATCTGGCACATCACCGAAAAAAAGATACCCAAATACAAAACCTGCTATTAATTGAAAATACTGCAAAGGTGCAAATAAACTTGATTCAAGCATCTTAGATGCTGCACTAATACATAATCCTCCTGTACCAGCAATAATTCCACATAAAACAAATACATAAATGTCACCATCAATTAAAGGAACATAAATTTGTGTTGTTATAATAGCACTAATAATTAATCCTACTAAAAATCCATAAAAAGCAAAAGCTATTGAAGATTGATTACTTGCATAACTTCTTATTAAAATAACATTAACTGCTAAAATAATTGCTCCTATAAAAAGTAAAAATAAACTAAAGGTAAAATGAATAGTTCCTGGTCTAGCAACTATTAAAACCCCAACAAATCCAATTATTACAGCCAATAATCTTTTTGGACCAATTTTTTCTTTTAATACAAAGAATGAAAGAGCAGTTATAATTAAAGGTGCACTAAAAAGAATAGGATATATTTCACTAAAGGCATGATTTTTAAAAGAGTTAATTATTATAGCTGCACAAATAAGACCTAAGACACCTCTAAATAATTGAATATGTATTTTATTATTAATTAAGACTTTCCAACCACTAATAAAATGTAAAGAAATTGATATTGGGATCAGACTAAAAAGACAAATAAAAAAATTAATTTCAATTACAGGGTAATAATTAACAAGATATTTTTTAATAATTGAATCTAATAAAACAAAAATAACATAACCTAAAAAACCTAGAAAAATTCCTAAATAATTTTTATTTTCTAATTTCATTAATTTATTTGCTCAAATGAATCAAAATAATTTCATTAAATGTGCCTAATCTCATTTTAGGCCCCCATGTACCGGATCCAGAAGATACATACAATTTTGAATTATTAGAATCATATAGACCGTATTTAAATTTAAATTGCATTCTTACAAAAAAGTTAAAGGGAAAAATTTGTCCATTATGAGTATGTCCAGATAACATTAAATCACACTCTTTATGTACTTGATCCCAAATTGATGGTTTATGAATTAAGGTTAAGTTAAATTTTTCCTTTGAATATTTATCTTTTATTATTTCTATTTGTTGGCTTTTAGATATATTATCATCAATCCCAATAAGGTTAATATTATTTACTTCTATATTATTGTTACAAATATGATTTATTCCGTAATTATTAATTTCTTTTATTTTGGTATTTGAATCTTTTAAATAATATTCGTGATTACCAGTAACAAAATATATAGGACAACTAATATTTTCTTTAATAATTTTTAAATTTGATAAATTAAAAGATGAAGAATCAATTAAGTCACCTCCTATTAAAAGAAAATCATATGATTTATTTTTTAATTGTAAAATTATTTTATTTAAATGCTTAATGCTATTTGAGCCCATATGGACATCACTCATAAAAACAAATGAAACATCAGATTTGATTTTATTTGACTTAATATTTATATTTTTTATAAATATTTTAGATCCAAAATAAAAAGAAATTATAGATAATATTAAAATAAAAAATAAACTCAATAATCCTAAGTAATATGAATTAATATTAAAAATTCCGTCAATAATAATAGCAATAGTTACTATCCAAAAACTTATAAAACCAATACCCATTCCTTCATAGATAAATATTTTAAGTGGCTTTAAGGATGTATAAGATCGAAAATAAAAAATAATGAGAATTGAAATAATAATTGTATAATAAAATGAACTTCTTCTATTTACTTGTTCGTTAAGAAGAAGTTCGTTTAGAATCTCAACTGGATAAATGTAAATAAAATAAGTCACACAAAATACAACAATGTAAAAAAGTGTATTCTGAATAATCTTGTTCATACTTTATAAGTTAAGCAATTAATTTAAAAAAATAATATAATGAAAATATTACTAATATTAATGCAACCCATAAACTAAGATTAGTTAAAAATGTTTTTAAATTCTGATTAGATTTAATAAAACTTGGAAGAACTAATAAAAGTACGCCAATCATGTATATGATAGGAATTAATTTACTCATAAATATAACTTAGTATTCTTTTTGAATAAGTTCACTAACAAGCAGGTCTCCCATTCCTTTATCTTTAGCAGATTGATAAAAATTCATCGCTAATTTTGATAATTGTTCTGCATTATTTGAGTCTTGCATTAATTCATTAATATAAGTTAAGTCCTTAAGAGTATTATTTACTGAAAATACATAACCTTTATAATTTCCTTCAAGAGCTTTATCAGCAATTCTATTTAAAGCACCTGAATTACCAGAACCTAACTTAGCTACATCGCATAAAAGATTAATATCTATATCAAGCATTTTCGCAGATCTAAAAAACTCAATTACAGTTGTTGTAGTTAGTAAAGATAAAAAATTAGATAATAATTTTGCCTGTGCAGCTTTCTCAGCTGAACCAAAATTAAAAACATCTTTACAAAATGATTGAAGAAAAATTTTTGAATTATCAAAGTCTTTAATATCTCCACCCCAAATACCACCAAGTACACCTTCTTCACTTTGAACTGGGCCTCCCATTACTGGGTTAACTGTGTATTTAATATTTGGAGAATTAAAAATATTTTTCATTTTTGTTGTACCATTTTTATTATGCGTTGTTAAATCAATGATATGTAATTCATTACTAATGAAAGAGACTAATTCTTCAGCAATATTAATAGCAATAGGTGTATTGGTTACGCACATCATTAAACAATCCAGATTTAGATTTAATAATTCTTCATAAGTAAAAACTTCTGTTGCACCATCTTTTATAAGCTTATCAATTGGTTTTCTATTTTTATGAGCAATTACATATACATCAAAATCTTTGATAAGGTTTTTAGCCATACCATAACCCATATAACCAGCACCTATAAAACCTACTTTTTTATTGCTCATTTTTTAATTTGTTTTTATTAAATAAAGAAAATAATAAAAGAATAATTAACAACGGTAAACATATTAAATTAAGAGTCTGCCAACTTGTAGAAAATAATATTATACCAGCAGATAAAGAACCTAAAGCTTGTGATGAAAAAACAACGAAATCATTAATTCCTTGAGCTAAAAATTTGTCCTCTTTATTATAAGATACAACTAAAAGACTTGTTCCTGATACAAATAAAAAATTCCAACCTATACCAAGCAATAATAAACCTATCATGTAGCCATAATAGGTTTCAAAATTAAAATGAATTATAATAGTGATTAATAATATAATTATACCAGAATAAATCATTTTTTTATGTCCAAAAATTTTTATTAAGTCTCCAGTTATTAAGGATGGTAAGAACATTCCTACGACATGTATTTGAAGAACTATTCCTGTAGAAAAAAGACTAAAACCATGCATCATATTCATTGAAATAGGTGTAGCCGTCATTAAAGTACTCATTGTAGTATACCCTATTCCAGCACTTAAAATTGATAATTGTATATTTTTATTCGATAATAATTCAAATATTGATTTTTGTGATTTTATTATTTTTGATTCAATCTTTTCTTCATTTTTATAAAATATAAAAAAGAAAAATGGGATAATAGTTAGAAGAGACATTGAGATATAAGAACCTACATATGTTGTCTGATGAAAATCTTTGGTGACTGAGACAATGTTAGCACCTAGTAATGAAGCTACTATGCCTAACAGAAGTATTAAAGATATAGCCTTAGGTATATTTGATTTTTCTACAGATTCACTAGCTGCAAAACGATATTGCTGAGCAAAAGCAACAGAAAGACCAATAATTAAATTTCCTAAACAAAATAATTCAAAGCTATTAATTAAAATTGCATAAGCACAGAATAAAGAAAATAAACTATTTATTATGGAAGCTAGAGAAAAACCAAATTTCCTACCCTTCATTTTCATTATTTTAGAAGCAATTAATGAGCCAAATGCAGTACCTACTATCATTAACGCAGTTGGAAGAGTTGCTAAATAATTAATATCTGTCATGGCAGATCCTATAATTCCACTTAACAAAACGCTAACAACAGGTGATGTAAAAGAAAATATCTGACCAACAGATAAAATAAATAAATTTTTATTTAACATGCACTCTTCTTATATTTTATAAGAAATTAAACAAATAAATTTATAAAATAAAATCTAATGGATATTTGTAATTTTTCTTAATTGTTTGTAATGAAATATGTGAAGACATATTAGTGCATTCAATTTCTTTAATTAATCGTTGTTGAAATTTATCATATTCTTCTATTGATGGAGATAAAATAGTAATTTGATAATCACTATTACTCCCTGTTAAACGATGTACTTCAATAATTTGATCATACTTATTTACTACTTTTTGAAAATTTTTTAACCATTCTGGTGAATGATTTTGTATAGATATGGATAAAAAAACAGTAATAGACAAATTAATTTTTTTATTATCTATAATAATAGATTTAGATTTTATGATTTTTTCTTCTTCTAATTTCTTTATTCTATTCCAACAAGGGGTGTTAGATAAACCGACTTTTTTTGAAAGTTCAGAAAGAGGTTGAGAAGAATTTTTTTGTAGTTCCTCAAGTATTTTTTTATCAATATTATCCATAATTTAGAATATTATTCTTTTTTTATTGTATATAAAAGAAAATTTAAGAAAAATATACTATTATTATATATTTTTTAAAAAATTATTCTAAAAGTAATGTAACGGTATTTGATTTTCAGATTGTGCACCGTTTAATAAAATTAGTACTAAAGAGAAAGGACTAAAATGACTACTAAATCTTTACATCCTGAAACAATAGCTCTTCATGGTGGCTCTTATAGAAAAGATGAATCTACAAATTCAGTTGCTGTACCTATCTATCAAACCACAAGTTATCAATTTAATAGTCAAGAACATGCAAGTAACTTATTTTCATTAAAGGAACTTGGTAATATTTATACTCGCATAATGAACCCTACAACAGCAGTTCTAGAAGAAAGAATTGCTCAATTAGAAGGTGGATTAGCTGCAGTTGCTGTTTCTTCTGGTCAAGCTGCTTCTGCATTTGCTATTCAAAATTTATGTCAAGCTGGAGATAATATAGTTTCTTCAACTGATTTATATGGAGGAACTTGGAATCAATTTGAAAATACTTTTAAAAAATTAGGTATAGAAGTTAGATTTGCCAATCCTGAAGATCCAATGACATTTGTTAAATTATCAGATTCAAAAACAAGAGCTTTTTTTGCAGAAACACTTCCAAATCCAAAACTAAATGTTTTTCCTATTGAAGAAGTTGCTTCATTAGGTAAAGAATTAGGAATTCCTCTTATAGTAGATAATACAGCTGCACCAATTACTTGTAAGCCTATTAAACATGGAGCTGCTATAGTTGTTCATTCCTTAACTAAATGGATTGGTGGTCATGGTAACTCAATAGGTGGAATAATAGTTGATGGAGGTAATTTTGATTGGACAAAAAAACCTCAAAGACAACCTAATTTCAATCAACCAGAGCCAAGTTATTGGGGTTGGGTTTTAGGTAATGTTGTGCCAGAAGTTCTAGGCGCAAATATTACTTTTGCTGTTAGGGCAAGATTTGTATTATTACGCGATTTAGGATCTGCACTTTCACCGATTAACGCATTTAATTTTATACAAGGTTTAGAGACCTTGCCAATACGTTTCAAGAAACATCAAGAAAATGCTGAAAAAGTTGCAGAATATCTTAAGGGTAGAAAAAATGTAAATCGTGTAATTTATCCTAAATACAAAAAAGATATTTATAAAAAAAGAGCAGAAAAATACATGGAAGATGGTTTCGGTCCATTGGTTGGATTTGAATTAGAAGGTGGTGTAGAAGCTGGTAAAAAATTCATTGATAGCCTTGAATTAATATATCATGTAGCAAATATAGGTGATGCAAGAACATTGGCTATTCATCCTGCTTCAACAACACATTCCCAGTTAAGTTCGGAAGATCAACTTAGAGCTGGTGTAACACCAGGTTATATAAGGTTATCTATTGGTATTGAGCATATTGATGACATTATCAATGATATTGATCAAGCTATTAATAAGCTTGAAAATAAAGTTAAGAACGTAGCATAGAGTCCTTGTATTGTAATATATCGTTCTTATGAATAAAGGGTAGATTTCTACCCTTTATTTTATTATTAGTACATTTATGCCATCAAGTCATGATTACATTAAAGATAAAAGAAATAAGAAAATAAAAATATTTATTAACAATAAATTTTATTCAAGAGATAAAGCAAAAGTATCTGTTTTTGACTCTAGTGTGATTCTTGGTGATGGAATCTGGTCGGGTATACGATTTCATAATAATAAATTTTTATTCTTAAAAGATCATTTAGATAGATTGTATGATGATGCTAAAAAAATTAGTTTGAAAATTCATTTATCAAAAAAACAAATTTCAAAAATATTACATGATACAATTAATATAAATAAAATGAAAACAGATGTGCACTTAAGGCTTGTTGTATCTAGAGGAATTAAAAGTACTCCTTATCAAGATCCAGCATTCACAATTTCAAAACCAACCATAATTGTTATACCTGAGTACAAACAACCTCAGGATAATATTTACAGGAAAGGTTTAGTTTTGAAAACAGTCAAAACTATTAGAGGGCCACATAATGTTCAAGATCCAAGAATAAATTCATTAAGCAAACTCAATTGTATAATAGCTTGTATTGAAGCAAAAAAACAAAAAGCAGATGAAGCTCTTATGTTTGATATAAATGGAAATATTGCAACAAATAATAGTACTCATTTTTTCTATGTTAAAAATAATTGTGTCTACACTTCTACAGGAAAATATTGCGTCAAAGGTATTACTAGACAAAAAGTTATAGACTTATGTAAAAAAAATAAAATTAAAGTTTACCAAAGAAATTTTAAACTTAAAGATGTGCTAAAAGCAGATGAAGCTTTTGTCACTGGTACATTTGCTAATATAATCCCAGTAAAAAAAATCAATAGTACAAAATTTAATATAAGAAATAATCAAATAACCATTAAATTAAGAAATTTATATTTAGAATTAATGGAAAGATAATGATTATTTTTATGTGGTCTGGACCTCGCAATCTTAGTACTGCTTTAATGAGATCTTTTGAAAATAGGAAGGATACATATGTTCTAGATGAACCTTTTTATGCTTATTATCTTAAAAAAACTCGCTTAAATCATCCAATGAAAAAAGAAATTATTAATCATTATTCTGTCTCACAAAACAAAATTATAAAATTAATAACATCAAAGCCAGGAAATAATAAAATTTTCTATCAAAAGCACATGACCCAACATATTATAAAAAATACAAATTTAGATTGGATAACAAAAGGATATAACTGTTTTCTTATAAGACACCCTGCAAAAGTAATAAATTCATATATTAAAAAAAATTCACTGCGCAATATTGATGACATAGGTTTTAAAAAACAATTTAAAATATTTAATAAAGTTAAAAAAAATAATTTAAATTTTATTGTTATTAATGCTGATAATATTTTGATAAATCCAAATAAAACAATAAAAAAATTGTGTAGAGAATTAAAAATAAGATTTTCAAAAAAAATGCTATCTTGGCCTAAGGGCAAAAGATCTTCTGATGGAATATGGTCAAAAGTTTGGTATAAAAATGTTGAATTATCGAATACTTTTTCGAAGTACAGAAAAGAAAAAATTAATGTTCCAAAAAAATATAAGAAAATATATGAGGAGTCTCTGAAATATTATAATGAAATGAATCAATACTCAATTTAATGCTAAATATTCACATACAAGAAGCAGCTAAATTTTTATTTGAACATAGACTTAACAAATCAAATATTAATAATTTACCAAAACATATAACACCTAAAACAAAAAATGAAGCTTATTTAATTCAAGAAGAATTAAAACTACTATATTTTAATCTTAAAGAAAATATTTCTATAGGAAAAAAAGTAGGATGTACTAGTTTAGATGCACAAAAACAACTTGATATTAATGAACCATTCTATGGAAACTTATTTTCTAGATTTTATTCAATTGAACCAACAAAATTATCATCTAAAAAATTTAGCAAACCATTTATAGAACCTGAAATTGCATTAAGAGTCAAAGAAGATATAGATATATCAAAAGCTCCGTTCTCAATTAATAATATTGATGATTTATTTGATGGATTTGTTTGTTCATTAGAGATTGTTGACTTTAGATTTAATAAGTCATTAAAAGAAATTGGTGCTTTAAATTTAATAGCCACTAATGGTGCATCAGAATTTTGGATAAGGAATTCGGAAGTATTTAAATTAAATAAAATTAATTTTGAAGATCATTCTATTAATATATCATATAATAAAAAAATTATTGGTGAAGGTAATACAAAAAATGTAATGGGCAATCCACTAAACTCAGCTTTGTGGCTTATAAATAAGATTTCAAAAAAAGGAGAAACACTATTAAAAGGGCAATTTATTTCAACTGGAACATGCACAAAAGCTCATGAACTAGTTGCTGAGACCGAAGTAAGTGCAGATTTTGGTAAAATAGGTAAAATTGAATTTCTATATAATTAAACTAGATAATAATTATGACTATTAAGGGATATTTTAATGAATCTTGTAGCATATGTCGTGCTGAAATTAATCACTATAAAAAAATTAATAACAGCATTGATTGGGTAGATGTGATTAATAATAAAGATGCATTAAATGAAACAAAACTATCATCAAAAGATCTTATAAGAAGATTACATATTATTAAAAATAAAAAATTATATAAAGGATTAGATGCTTTTCTAATAGTTTGGGAAGAGATGCCAAAATATAAATTATTATCTAATTTTGCCAAATTACCTGTAATTTACCATATAGGTTATTTGATATATGAATTTTTTGCATTACTTTTATTTTATAAAAACAAACATTTATTAAAAAAAGATAATCAAAATTTTAATTAGATAATTTTTCTTAATTTTGTGCATTTATGTAAAAAATATGATAAATAAGATTAACAGTTTTCAAAAAATATTCTTTTTTAATTTTAAAAAAAATAATCCTAATCTGATAACTATATTATAAAATGTCTGAAATTTTACAAATATCAAAAGTATCAAAAATATATAAAAATAAGTTTCAAGCATTAGATAATTTAACCTTAAGTATTAATGAAGGTGAGATATTTGCTTTATTAGGACCAAATGGTGCAGGTAAATCAACATTAATTAATACAATCTGTGGTATTTTAAATTTTGATAATGGTGATATTACAGTTAATAATTTTGATATTAAAAAACAATACCGTGAGGCAAGATCATTAATTGGTATAGTTCCTCAAGAATTAAATTTAGAGGCTTTTGAAACAGTTTGGAATAATGTTAATTATTCAAGAGGTCTTTATGGCAAACCATCTAATCATGAGTATATCGAAAAATTATTAAAAGAACTCTCATTATGGGAGAAGAAAGATAATAAATTACGAGAATTATCAGGAGGAATGAAGAGAAGAGTTTTAATTGCAAAAGCATTGTCTCATGAACCAAAAATACTTTTTTTGGATGAGCCAACAGCTTCTGTGGATGTAGAATTAAGAAAAGATATGTGGGAAGTTGTTAAACGTTTAAAAAAGAATGGTGTTACCATTATATTAACAACACATTACATTGAAGAAGCAGAAGAAATTGCTGATAGAGTCGGAATTATAAACAATGGTAAAATAATTCTTGTAGATGAAAAAGAGAATTTGATTAAAAAATTAGGTCAAAAAATTTTAAAAATTGAATTAGTTAATTCGATAAAAGAAATACCAACAGATCTTAAAAATTTTAATTTAGAATTAAATCAAGAGAAGAATTCATTAACTTATATATATGATACTAAGGGTAAAAATACAGGCATAACATCGTTACTATCAGAGATTAAGAATTTAGGGATACAACTAAAAGATATTAGTACAGAACAAAGTTCACTTGAATCAATTTTTTTAAATTTAGTAAAGGAGTCTGAAAATGAATTGGATCGGGGTTAAATCAATATACCTACATGAAATGGATAGAATGAGAAGGACATTATTTCAAAGTCTTATATCTCCGTTTATTTCTACTTCATTATATTTTGTTGTTTTTGGATCTGCAATAGGATCTAGAATTACAGAAATTGAAGGAATAAGTTATGGATCATTTATTGTTCCTGGTATGATAATGTTAACTATTCTTACTCAATCTATATCTAATGCATCATTTGGAATTTTTTTTCCAAAATTTACAAATACTGTTTATGAGTTATTAGCTGCGCCTCTCTCAAGCATAGAAATTATCTTAGGCTTTGTTGGAGCAGCGGCAACTAAATCATTGATTATTGGGACTATTATAATATGCACAGCAGGTCTTTTTGTTGATCTTCATATTGAACATCCTTTTATCATGATGTTCTTTTTAATTCTTACATCTGTAACATTTGCATTATTTGGTTTTCTTATAGGTATTTGGGCAGATAATTTTGAGAAACTACAACTTATTCCTATTTTAATTATTACTCCATTAGTATTCCTCGGTGGAAGTTTTTATAGCATTAATATGTTACCTGAGTTTTGGCAAAAAATCTCACTTCTTAATCCAGTGTTGTATCTTGTTAGCGGCTTTAGATGGAGCTTTTATGAAATTGCTGATGTAAGTATAATAACAAGTTTAATAACAATTTTATTTTTTTTATTTTCATGCGTATTAATAATAAGTTATACTTTTGCAAAAGGATATAAAATTAAAAATTAGTCATTTCAGATTATGATTAAAAACTCTATTATTAAAGACTACAAAAAAAATGGTGTTGTAGTTTTACGTGATATTATTAGTAAAAAATGGATAAACATTCTTAAAAATGGTGTAAAAAAAAATTTTGAAAATCCAAGTAAATATAAATGTGTTTATGAAAAAAATAATCAAAAAGAAATTTTTTATGATGATTATTGTAATTGGAATAGAATTAAAGAATACAAAGAATTTATATTTGAATCGAACATCCCTAAGGTTGCCAAAGAACTGATGCAATCTGTAAAGGTCAATTTATTTCATGAACATGTTCTAGTTAAAGAAATTGGCTCAAAAAAAAGAACCCCATGGCATCAAGATCAATCATATTATTGCGTAAATGGAAAAGATAACTGTAGTTTTTGGATACCATTAGATGAAGTTAATAAATCATCTTCTCCTGAATTTGTGATTGGTTCTAATAAATGGAACAAAAAATTTCTACCTACTAAATTCTTTGGACATAGTTATGAGCAAAAAGATGGAGAATTTGAGCACATACCAAATATAGAAAAAGATAGAAAAAAATATAAAATTAAAAGCTGGAAAGTCAGTCCTGGAGACGCTGTTGTTTTTAATTTCTCTACAGTGCACGGTGCTCCAGAAAATAATTCAAAAAATAGACGTAGAGCTTTTTCTGTTAGATTTACTGGAGATGATGCTACTTATATAAAGCGAAAAGGTGAAATGTCTCCCCCTTTTCCATATATAAAATTAAAAAATGGAGATCCTTTAGACTCTCAAACTTTTCCAGTATTAATTTCTTCTTAAATAATAAATATAAGGAAGTGAAGTTGCATACATAATTAAACTGTAGGTTGCTGCAGGGATTAAATATGCACCTCCATCAAAAAAAACATTCGCAACTACAATTGCTAGTGTTCCATTTTGAAGGCCGCATTCAAGTGTGATAGCTTTTTGTTGAGATACATCAGAAATAAAAGATTTACTTAAATAATAAGCCAAAAGCATCATAACTATATTTAAAACGAGTGTGATTAATCCAGCTTCAGCAAAATAAGCAACTACATTTTCTCTTTCTGCTAAAACAGCACCTAATAATACTAAGAAAAACAAAACAGTTGATATTTTTTTTGCTAAATTTTCAAAGGAACTAAAAACGTTTTTTAATAACATACCTATTAAAACTGGAATAGTTACTATTAAAAACATTTTTAATGCGATATCAATAAGCGAAATTCCTTCACTTAATAAATTAGTACCTAAAATAGATAATGAAATACCTAAGATTAATGGAATTGTAATTACACTCAATATACTTATAACCGCTGTTAAAGATATTGATAACGCTACGTCACCTTTAGCAAAAGAAGTTAAAATATTTGAAGTAGCTCCTCCTGGTGCAGCAGCAAGTATCATTACACCTATTGCTATCTCTGGAGATAATGGCCAAATATATACAAGTATTAAAGCTACAATTGGTAAAAGGATTAACTGGGATATAAACCCTACAATGAATTCTTTTGGTTTTAAAAATATTCTTGTAAAATCAGAAATTGATAATCCAAGTCCTAGTGAAAACATTATAAATGCCAAGGCAATAGGTAAAACTACATCAGTTACAATATTCATAATTTAAAATATCATTTGATTCTTCAAATAAATATAAAATTATCAAACATTTTTTGTATATAATGATATAAATTTTTAATGTTTCTAAATTTAGATAAATTAAATAAAAACAAAATAGCAGCTTGGGCAGTACATGGATTTACAGGTTCTGGCGCAGTTTTGGGATTTTTAGCAATTATTGCTATTTTAAACAGTGATGCCGTAGGTGCATTTTTATGGTTAGGATTAGCTTTATTAATAGATGGTTTAGATGGAACTTTAGCTAGAAAAGTTAATGTCACTGAGCAAACACCTAATATTGATGGTACAATTTTAGATAGTGTCATTGACTATTTGAATTATGTGATCATTCCTAGTCTAATGATTTACTGGTTTGGCATGGTTCCTGGAATATTAGAAGTCATTCTACCCGCAGCTATTTTTTTAGTATCTCTTTTTACTTTTGCAAATCTTCAAATGAAAACTGAAGATTATTACTTTAGAGGATTTCCAGCTGTATGGAATATAGTAGTATTATATTTTTTTATATTAGGAACAAATGAATACATCAATGCTGCGGTAATAATTATTTGTTTATTTTTAACGTTTGTTCCAATTAAATTTGTTCATCCCTTACGAGTTAGGGAATTAAGAAATTTAACAATCTTTTTTACGATTATATGGTCAGCAACAACTTTGAAATTAGTTACAACACCCTCCTCTAAAATTTTTATGTTTGATAGCACTATTATTTTTATAATTTGGGTATTAACTTCTATATATTTTGCAGTTATATGCTGGGGACGCTCAATAAAAAAATATGAATAGTTTTTTAGATTCAATAATTAAAAGAGATCCAGCTGCTCGTGATAAACTCAGCATAATATTAACTTATCCAGGTGTAAAAGCAGTTTTTTTTCATCATTTAGCTAACAAAATATGGAAATATAAATTTTATTTAATTGCTAGAATAATTTCTCAATTTAGTCGTTTTTTAACTGGAATAGAAATACATCCAGGTGCAAAAATTGGCAAAAATTTATTTATAGACCATGGAATGGGTGTGGTGATTGGAGAAAGTTCTGAAATAGGTGATAATGTTACACTTTACCATGGAGTTACTTTAGGAGGTATATCACCAGCAGAAAATTCAAAAGACCAGAGAAATAGTAAAAGACATCCAACTTTATTAAATAATGTTATTGTTGGTTCAAGTGCTCAAATATTAGGACCTATTACTGTTGGAGAAGGTTCAAGAATAGGAGCTAATACAGTAATTTTAAAAGATGTGCCTGAAAACGCAACAATGGTCGGCAATCCTGCTAAAAATATAAGCACAAATTCAGATACGAGTTTTAAACCTTATGGTGTAAGAGACATTGATGCTAACAAATAATATTATTGATTTAATAGGCAACACTCCATTAATTAAACTTAAATATCCATCTGAAATAACAAACTGCGAAATTTATGGAAAAGCTGAATTTCTTAATCCTGGTGGATCTATTAAAGACAGAACTGCACTTGGCATAATCTTAGATGCTGAAAAAAATAATTTAATTGAACCAAATGGAATATGCGTAGAGGGTACTTTTGGTAATACTGGCATAGGCTTGACTCTTGTTAACAACGCTAAAGGTTACAAAACTGTTATAGTTATGCCAAATATAACCGCTCCATCAAAAAGAGATATATTAACAAATATGGGAGCGGAACTACATTTAGTAGACCCTAAACCTTTTTCTGATCCAGGAAATTATCAGAGAGTCTCTGAAAAATTAGCAAAAGAAATAGAAAAAGAAAGAGGCGTAAAAACATTTTGGGCCGGACAATTTGAAAATATATCGAATTATAAATTTCATCAAAACACAACTGCTTCTGAAATTTTTCATCAAACTGATGGCAAAATTGATGGATTTACTTGCTCTATTGGAACTGGAGGAACATTAACAGGAGTTGGAATTGGTCTAAAATCAAAAAATAAAAACATTAAAATAGCCTGCACAGACTCACAAGGTTCATCCATGTACAATTATTTTACTAGAGGTAAGTTAGAAAAAAAAGGAGAACCTTCATTTACTGAGGGTATAGGACAAGCAAGAATTACCAAAAATTTAGAAAACTGTTCAGTAGATATGTCATATTATGTTGATGATAAAGAATGTTTAGAAATACTCTATAAATTAATAAAAACTGATGGTTTGTTCCTTGGAACTAGTTCTGGGGTAAATGTAATGGGTGCAATCAAAATGGCGAAAGAATTAGGTCCAGGTAATACAATAGTCACTATTCTATGTGATGATGCAAATAAATATTATGAAAAAATGTTTAATAAGGATTTTTTAAATGATAATAATTTACCTATTCCAGATTGGTTATAAATATGGTTCAAAAGAAAAGATTATTTAATACAAAAGTTATCCATAGTGGACATAAAGAAGATAAAGAAACTGGAGCAGTAATGCCGCCAATTCATTTATCTTCAACTTTTAAGCAAAAAAGTCCGGGTGATTTTAAGTATGAATATGCAAGGACTAACAATCCTACTAGAGAAATTTTAGAAAAATTATTAGCCGAAATAGAAGAAGGCGAATACGCATTTGCTTTTTCATCGGGTATGGCTGCTATTAATTGTTTAACAGATGCATTAGATAAAGATTTTCATATTATTTGTTCTGATGATGTTTACGGAGGGACAAGAAGAATTTTTGATAAAGTTAAAAGTGTAAATCAAAATATTGAAATCACTTATACTGACTTTAATAAAGAAAATAATTGGCCTGGTTTAATAAAAAACAATACAAAAATGATTTGGATTGAGACGCCTTCAAATCCCCTCTTAAAAATCGTTGATATAAAAAAAATAAAATCTGAAATTTCTAATGAAAATATAAAAATTGTTTGTGATAATACTTTTGCTTCTCCTTATAATCAACAACCATTAACTATGGGAGCTGATGTTGTATTGCATTCGTCAACAAAATATCTTGGCGGTCATTCAGACTTAATTGGTGGGGCAATAGTTATTAAAGATGACCTACAGCTAACTAAAAAAATTAAATATTTACAAAATGCTGTTGGCTCAGTCCCCTCTCCTTTTGACTGTTATTTATTAATTCGTAGCATAAAAACACTAGGTGTTAGGATGGAGAGACACAATTCAAATGCTATGTTAATTAGTGAATTTCTACAAAATCACCCAAAGATAAAAACAGTTAGATACCCTGGTTTAAAATCAGATCCTAATTATGAATTAGCAACATCACAGATGAATGGTTACGGAGGTATTATATCTATTGAATTAGATACAGACTTAAAGAGCACACTCAAATTTTTAGAAAATATAGAAATTTTTACTTTAGCCGAAAGTCTGGGAGGTGTTGAAAGTTTAATAGAACATCCAGCAATAATGACTCATGCTTCCATTAATAAAAATATAAGAGATGAGCTTGGAATTAGTGATTCTCTGGTAAGATTGTCAATTGGTATTGAAGATCCAGAAGATTTAAAAACTGCATTAGAGAATTCCTTAAATTTACTCTAATCCAATAATTTTTTTAATGTTTGGTTTAAAATAATTTGGTCCTTTCATTACCTTACCAGACTCATTGTAAATTGGTTTTCCATCATCTCCTAATTTACTCATATTTGAATTCTGAACTTCATTAAAGCAACTATCTAGATCAACGCCAAAAGAATGCCCAGCTCCATATGTAACATAAAGTATATCAGTTAAAGCATCAGCTACTTCAATAATATCGTTATTATTGATAGCTTCTTTTAATTCATTTAATTCTTCCTGAATTAAATCTATCCTTAATTGAACAATTTTAGAGTCAGGAAATTCGGGAGTATTTTTTACTTCCTGACCATAGGTATTCATAAAAGTTTTTACTTTATTAAAATTTGACATATCACTCATTTCATTAAAATTATTTATAAAAAATATCGTTAAATGTAACAAAAATAAATAAAAAAGATATAATTGTTAATCCAGTTGTAATATAAATTCTAGTTACAAGTTCAGGAAGGGAATTTGCAAAAATCTTACTTATGATAAAGTAAACAATATGCCCTCCATCAAGAAGAGGAATGGGTAAAAGATTAAAAACACCTACAAATAAAGAAATTACAATAAATAAAAATATTACTCCTCTTAGTTTATCTAACATCATTTGATCAGCCATTTTAACAATTCCTACTGGTCCAGCTAACTGTTCCTGTAGAGTATTATCTTGATAAGATTGCCTTAAAAAATTTATAGATGCAGAATAGTAAGTTGGAATGAATAATAAAGATTGTTGGATTGATTCATATAAATTAAATTGATCAACAACAGGCTCACTATTACTTGATATTCCGATAACAAATCTATTTATTTCTTTATTAAAATTTAGTTCAAAATTCTTTTCTATGAGTTCATTATTTCTTTGAATTAATATTGAGATATATTTGCTATTACCTAAAGCTTTAGGAATATCACTAAACTCATATATTTGACTATCATTAACAGAAATAATAATATCATTAACTCGTAAATCATTTTCTTCAGCAGAAGAATTTTCCAAAACTTTACCTATTATTGGAGCAAATGAAGCAATTCCAAAAAAAAAGAATATACTAAATAAAGCTATCCAAGCAGAGAATATATTAAAAAAACTACCAGCGAGAAGAATAAATATTTTTTGATAAAGTTTTAGTGATTGAAAAGAGCCAGGTTCCTGATTTTGATTTTTTTGAAAAACTGAATCAAGGCCTTTGATTTTTACATAACCTCCAAGAGGGATAGGTGAAATTTTCCAAACAGTATTATTTTTATCCTTGAATTGTAATAATGGTTTTCCAAAACCAATGGAAAAGTCTGTAACTTCAGCTTTAAATATTCTTGCAAAAAGATAATGACCAAATTCATGAATAAATACAATACATATAAAAACTAAAAGTAAATTTAAATAAATCATTTAGTTATGCATTGGATACATCTTCATATTCTTCAATAGGTGGGCATACACAAAAAAGATTTCTATCACCAAATACATTATCTATTCTTGCAACAGGTGGCCAATATTTATTATTGTATAAGTAAGAATGAGGATAAACTGCCTCCGCTCTTGTATATTTATGACTCCATTCATCTGCTGAAACTTCCTCTATTGTGTGTGGAGAGTTTTTTATTGGATTATCTTCTGCATCATAAGTGCCATCTCGAATTTTTTGAATTTCATCATGTATAGAAATCATAGCTGTACAAAATCTATCAATTTCTTCCTTTGATTCACTTTCAGTGGGTTCGATCATTAAAGTTCCTGGAACAGGAAAGGACATTGTTGGAGCATGGAAACCATAATCGATAAGTCTTTTTGCAATATCTTCTTCAGATATATTTAATTCATCTTTGATTGGACGAATATCAATTATGCACTCATGAGCGACCATTCCGTTTTTACCAGAATATAAAAGAGTAAAGTAATCACTTAATTTTTCTTTTATATAATTGGCATTTAAAATAGCTATTTGTGTAGCTAATTTTAATCCTTCATCTCCCATCATTGAAATATATGAATAAGAAATAGGTAAAATTGAAGGGCTTCCCCATGGCGCGGCAGAAACCGCGTCAAGTGCTGTTAATCCAAGTTCATTATTAACAATCGGATGTCCTGGTAAAAAATTCTCTAGATGTGATTTGACTCCAATAGGGCCCATGCCAGGACCACCTCCTCCATGCGGAATGCAAAAAGTTTTATGAAGATTCATATGAGAAACATCAGGACCAAATTTTCCAGGTTTTGCAATTCCTACCATTGCATTTAAATTCGCACCATCCATATAAACTTGACCACCAGCATTATGAATAGCTTCACAAATTATTGATATTGATTCTTCAAATACTCCATGTGTAGATGGATAAGTAATCATCAAAGCTGCTAATTTATTTCCAGCTTCTTTAATTTTGAGGTCCAAGTGATTTAAATCTACGTTTCCTAAATCATCACATTTAACAATAGATACTTCCATACCACACATCTGTGCACTTGCTGGATTAGTACCATGAGCACTATTAGGTATTAGACATATATTTCTATCATACTCATTATTAGATTCATGAAATTTTTTAATTGCAAGTAATCCTGCAAATTCACCTTGAGCTCCTGCATTTGGTTGCAATGATATTGCATCAAATCCTGTTATATCTTTGAGCATAGATATTAACTCTCTCATCATTTGATTATAACCCTCTCTTTGTTGTTTTTCTAAAAAAGGATGGGCGTTTGCAAATCCTGGTAACGTTATTGGTAACATTTCTGAGGCTGCATTTAATTTCATAGTACATGAACCAAGAGGAATCATTGATCTATTTAGTGCAATATCTTTATTTTCTAATTTTTTTAGATAACGCATCATTTCTGTCTCAGAATGATAAATATTAAATATTGGATGGGATAATATTTTATCTTTTCTAAGAATTTTTTCATCATTAAAAATAGGGTCAAGATTCATTTCAATTTCGTTAGCATCAATTTCTTTATTGGTTATATTAAAAAAAGCAATTAGATTATCGATATCTTCTAAAGTTGTAGTTTCATCAATAGTGATTGAAAATGTAGTGTTGTTAATTAGTCTAAAATTAATTCCATCTTCCACTGATTTATTAAACCACTCTTTAGCTTTAGAGTCTTCAATGACTATTGTGTCAAAATATTTATTAGATTTAATGTTATAATTTAATTTTTCTAATGATTTTTTAAGATATCTAATATTGTAATTTATAGTAGACGCAATATTTATTAACCTTTCCGGTCCATGATAAATAGCATAAGCCGCGGCAATTATTGCTAATAAAGCTTGAGCAGTACAAATATTGCTAGTTGCTTTTTCTCTTCTTATGTGTTGTTCACGAGTTTGAAGAGCCATTCTGTATGATCTTTTATTGTTTCTATCAACTGATACACCTATTAACCTACCTGGCATTAATCTTTTAAATTCATCCTTAGTTGCAAAAAATGCTGCATGAGGTCCTCCCAATCCCATTGGAACACCGAAACGTTGTGAAGTGCCTATAACAATATCAGCATCATAGGAACCTGGAGAATTCATAATAACCATACTCATAATATCTGCGGCAACAATGGATATAATTTCCTTAGATTTATTGCTTTTAATAAGTGTTTCTAAATCTTCAATTTCTCCATAAGTATCAGGATTTTGTATTAAACAACCAAAAGTATCTTCGTTTGGGTTGCCTTCTATAATTTTTATTCCAAGAGGATGAGCTCTTGTTCTTAAAACAGATAAAGTTTGAGGGTGGCAAGAATTTTGAACACAAAAAGTATGATGTTTATTTTTTTTTATCTTGTATGCCATCATCATAGCTTCTGCAGCAGCAGTACTCTCATCCAATAAAGATGCGTTAGCAATATCTAATCCAGTAAGATCGATTATCATTTGTTGAAAGTTGATTAGCATTTCTAAACGGCCTTGAGAGACTTCAGGCTGATATGGAGTATATGCAGTATACCAACCAGGATTTTCAAGAATATTTCTCAAAATAACACTTGGTGTCACAGTATTATGATAACCTAGACCAATATATGTTTTTTTAAATTTATTTTTTAATGATAAAAGTTGCATATTAACTTTATTAAATTCTTCTGACATTCCTGGTTTTAATTTTAATTTATCTTTAAATAAAATATGATCAGGGACAGTTTTTTGAATTAGTTCATCAAGATTTTTACATTTTATGAATTTTAACATTGAGTCTATATCATCATTTCTAGGTCCAATGTGCCTACTTGCAAAAGAATTTATATCGATCATTTATTTATCCAAAAATTCTAAATACTGATCTAAAGACATCAAAGTATTATATTGATCTGGATTAGATACTTTTATTTTGAATATCCAACCTTCATTTTCAGCATCTTGATTAACTATAGAAGCATCGTTTGACAAATTATCATTTATTTCTGTAACTTCACCATCTAGAGGTGAGTAAATATCTGAAGCAGCTTTTACAGATTCAATAACACATAATTCTTCTTTAGCTTTAACTTCTTTACCTAAAGTGGGCAAATCCACAAAAACAATATCACCTAAACTTTCCTGAGCATGATTTGTAATGCCAACAGTTGCAATTTCGCCACTAAGCTGAACCCACTCATGCTCTTCAGTATATTTTTTTTCACCCATATTAATCTCCTTTTTTATAATTTTTTTTCACAAATGGAATTTTCTCAAGTTTAATTTCCTCATATTGATCACGAACATTAACGTATTTTTTTTCAGAAATATTTGAAAGTTTATTTATATAGCCAATACCAATGGATTTTTTTAAAATTGGTGAGTAACATCCACTCGTAATAAATCCAATTTCTTCTTTGTTATTGTTATGAATAGTCATTTGATTTCTTAACATGATTTTATTTATTGGACTTAATCCTATTTTGTTTACTGATGGAATTGAACTTAATTCCTTTGATAAAATTTGAGAACCATTTAAATTATGATCTTGCAATCTGTTTTTATCTAAAGCCCATGACAAACCTGCTTGTATAGGATTTATATCTTCGTTTATTTCATTTCCATACAAACTTAGACCAGCTTCTACTCTTAATGAATCTCGACAACCTAGACCGCATAAAATTACATTATTATTATTAAGAATATCACTAATTAATTTTTCTGCCTTATTATTTGATATCGATATCTCAAAACCATCTTCACCAGTATAACCAGATCTAGAAATAAAAAGATCGTTATCATCATATTGAAGAATTTGAATATTTAAAAAATTCATAGATGCAGGTAGATTTAATATCGAATTAATAGAAGAAAAAGATTCAGGTCCTTGTATTGCAATCAAACATCTGTCCTCAAAAATTTTAAAATTTGAAATAGTTGCGTTAAAGATTTTATTAAGTATTTGTTTTCTTGATGAATTATAAACTATATATACAAATTCATTGTTATCAAATTTAATTTTCGAAATCATAATATCATCAACAATTCCTCCATTAGAATTTAAAATAAATGAATAGTGACATTTATTTGATATTATTTTTTTTATATTCAAAGGTATGTATGCTTCTAAAGCTAAAATATTTTCTTCATTAAAAGGAATAAGAATTTGTCCCATATGAGAGACATCAAAGATACCAGTATGATTTCTTACATGTAGGTGCTCGTTTATAATGCCTTTCTTGTAATTAATTGGCATATCATAACCAGCAAATGGAGCAAACTTCGCATCATTTTTTTTATGAAAATCTTTTAAATAAATATTTTTTAGAGCTTCTTCAGTCAAAATGACTCCTGTTAAGCCCTCTCTGTATATTTACCTGAGAGTTTTTACTCCTTCGGTAGAGATTAATCTCTTTTCCAGATTTTTTATTCTAACGGTCCTTTTTGCCTGAGAGTTTCCGGGTCGTTGCTCCTTCGGCTCTGTAAAATTACAGTATCTCCCGTTAATAATAATTTATACTATTGTTATATATTTTCAATTATTTTAGAGGAATATGGTTTGAATTTTTTGCTGATTGATAATTATTTGATATATCCTCATAAAGTTTATTAATTTCTTTGATTTTTGCTAATAATTTATCGTTTTCTGCATTTTGTAGTTTTTTAATTTCTTCTATAATTGAGTAACTTTGCCAGAAAGTGTTATTTTTTGAATATGCACCTTTATCAATCTTAAAGACTTCTTTTAAAATTTTCAGATCATATGGAATATTAAAATTAGATTCAGTTTCTTCATAATGGAATAAATAATAGAAGTTATCGAAACCACTCCAAGTGATTGCAGACAAACATAAAGAGCAAGGTTCATGAGAGGAAATAAATAAATAATCTTTTGGATTTAAATTTCTTAATTTAAAAAAATTTATTATAGTAGAAATCTCTCCATGATATATTGGATTCTCTATTTCGTTATTTACACCTGTAACGACTAAACTTAAATCAATTTTATTTAATACAAAGGCCCCAAATATTTTATTTCCTTTAGAAACAGAGATTTTAGTTTCTGGTATAAGATCGTTTAAAAAAATATCTAAAATTTTATTATATTTTTTAAAGTCCATTGATTAACTCTTATAATAAATAGTGAGTTTTAGGCAAAAAAAAAGACCCAGCAAGCTAGGTCTTTTTCATGTATCGTGCATTTCCTCCCGATACAAACTAAATAAAGTTTCCTTTATTTAATTTGCTTACTACCTTTGCGTGTAATAAGTATTTATAATTTAACTCTAGAAATATCGATTATCAAATAAAAAAGATAAAATATTAATTTTACTGTGCATATGTTTGTTGATAAGCTGTTTAAAGTTATCTTATTGGTTTATCTGTACTAACTTTAATACTTAGATGATATTCTCTATATAAAGTAAAAAAACTAGCAATTAATATTAATGAAAGACCTGCCATACCTTTTATTGTTAAATAATCATTCCATATTAAATAACCAAATAATATTGACCAAATTATCAAACTATATTCATAAGGAGCAATGGTTGCAGGTGATCCTATCCGATAGGCGCCAAAAATGGAAAAAAATCCAATTACTGCAGTAAAACCAATAATTATTAGTAATAAAAAATAATTTAAACTAGGAATATTCCAGCTCATAAGCACAAATTTATATTCTAACAATTGATACGGAGTAAATGTTAAATTATTTACATAAAAATAAATTATAATTGAAAAAGCAATAGCTGATAAATAAGTGTGTAATATTTGTGTAAATAGAGAGTCTTTATCAGATGTTTTTTTCTGAATTACAACTGTTACTGCGTAGAAAAAAGCACAAAAGATTGGGAATAGAGTATAAATATTAAAATCATTAAAATTTGGATCTAGAACTAAGTACACTCCAATAAAACCGATTAAAATTGCACTCCATCTATACATGCCAATATTTTCACCCATAATAAATTTTGAACTTATAGTTACAAAAAAAGGGCTAATAAAAAATAAAGTCACTGCTTCAGGTAAAGAAATTTTTGATAAAGAAAAATAATACAAGCTAAAACCAAGAAAAAATATGGATACCCTCAAAATAGTAATAAAAGGATAATAAGTTTTGAAAATTAGTTGAATTTTATAGATCCAACAATAAGTAAAAATAACTAAAATTCCAACTATAGATCTTACTATATAAATTACATAAATATTTATATGATCAGACATTAATTTAATCAATGTATCTTGAATTGAAAAAACAAACATGCCTAATATAATCAAAAAAATAGCTTTAATATTATTATCTAGTGACATCATAAATTTATGAATGTTATAAAGTTTTGTTAATGAAAAAAAAGAAAATATTTAATATCATAGGTATCATGACAGGGACATCAATGGATGGGATTGATATTTCTTATATTTCAACAGATGGAATTAATAAAGTTAAAATACTAAAAGAAAAAAGTTACCCGTATTCACTCTATGAACAAATTAAAATTAAAAAAATAAATATAACAAATATTAGTAAAAAAAATCTGATAAATTCTCATAATGTTAAAATAACAAATTTAATTATCAAATATTTAAAGAAATTTTTAAAGGAATTTACTATAATAAAAAAAGACATTGATTATATAAGCTTAAGTGGACAAACAATATTACATATTCCAAATAAAAATATTTCATTACAACTTGGTAATCCAAAATTAATATCAAATTTTTTTAAAATACAAGTAATTAGTAACTTTAGAATTAATGATATAAAAAATGGAGGTCAAGGAGCTCCAATTGGTGCATTTTATCATAAATTTCTAATTAAGAAGATTAATACAAATGCTGCAATAATAAATTTAGGAGGAGTGGCAAATTTTTCATTAATATATAAAAAAATTTTTATATCTTCTGATATTGGTCCAGCTAATGCAATATCAGATGATTTAATGATGTATTTTTTTAATAGAAAATATGACAAAGATGGTAAACTAGCTTCAAAAGGTAATGTAAATAAAAAAATCTTTGATTTATTTAAAAAAGATAGATTTTTTAGAAAAAAATATCCAAAATCTCTAGATAGAAATAATTTTCATTACTTAATTAAAGAATTGAAAAAAATTAAAGTTCATAATGCACTAAGAACATCTCTAAATTTCACAATTTTCTCTATAATTAATTTAATAAACAATAAAATTTTCACTGATATTAATGAAATAATATTTACTGGTGGTGGAAGAAAAAATAAATATTTAATATCACAAATAAAAAAATTGAATCATCAATTACAAATATCTTTAATTGATGATTATGGATTAAATGGGGATTTAATTGAATCACAAATGTTTGCGTATATTGGCATAAGATCTCTTAAAAAATTGATTTTAAGTACACCAAATACTACAGGTGTAAAAAAAAATATCACAGGTGGAAATTTATATTATTAATTTGTAACTAGTTTATTCCAAGATTGATAATCAATATTAGATCCACATAATATAATTAAAGTATTTTGACCTATAAATTTCGAAGAATTTAATTTTTTTAAAGCAGCAAAACCAGCTACGCAAGCAGGTTCTAATAAAAGTTTTAGATTTTTAAAGTTATACAACATATAATTTATCATTTCTTGATCAGATACATTAACCATTTGATAAATTACTTTTTTAGCAACATCAAAAGAATAAGGCATGTGAAGAGGTGCGCATAGGCTATCAGCTATACTATTTATTTCTACCTTATCTAATGGCTTACCTATTTTTAAACTTTCTGTCATTCCTTTTGCATTATCAGGTTCAACACCAAATATTTTAATTTCAGGAAAAAACTGTTTAAGAGCAGAGCCGACACCACTTATCAAGCCTCCACCACCAACTGATATTAATACATTATCTATTTTTGTATTAATATTTTTCATTTGATTTATAATTTCCAAACCAAGTGTGGCTGATCCTTGTAAAGTATTTACTCCATCAAATGGATGAACAAATTTATAACCTTCTTTTTCAGCACTTTTCACTTCATCAAATGCTTTATTTTTATTTGTAAATAAAATATTTGCATTATAATTTTTACACTGAATTACTCTGTAGGGATTTGCCGATTCATAAAGAAATATTTTATTTTTAAGATTAAAAATATTTGCAGCATAAGATGCTGCAATTGCATGATTGCCAGCACTAACTGCTGTAATTCCATTTGCAAGATCTTTTTTATCGGCCGAAAGAATGTTATTAATTGCTCCTCTAGCTTTAAATGATCCACTTTTTTGAAAACACTCATATTTTAAATAAACATTTGTGTTTAAATCGTCATCAATAATTCGGTTTGCTTTAATAAGTGGGGTAACGTTAATGAATGGTTTAATTTTTTTATATACTTTTTCAATTAATTGTATTGATAACTCTTCTGGTATCAAGATTTTGCTCTAATTTCTTTGATTTTATCATATGCAAGATTAATTGCGGCAAGTTCTTTATTTGATTGTTCGATGAATTCTTTTGGCATGCCTTTAGCAATCAAATTATCAGGATGATGTTCTTTATTTAAATTTATCCACTTTTTTCTTATTGCCTGATCTGTATCTTCTCTACTGACATCTAAAATTTTATAAGGATCAGAAGTATTATTGTTTAAATTCATTTGAAATATTCTTTGAAAAGTTTTTTCATTAAATGAAAACGATTGAGAAATTGATCTTAATAAATCAACTTCATTTAAAGAAATTTGACCATCTGATGCAGCAATAAAAAATAAATTATTTAGCATTTCCTCAAGCAATATTTTATTATCTGTAAATAATAAGCCTACCTGATCAGCTATTTGTTTATAACCATATACATCTTTTTTAGCTTCATTAAATATTTTCGCAACTTTAGCTAATTCAGTTTTTGGTACATTAAATTTTTCCTTAAAAGCTTGAATTTCATCATCTGTAACTTGCCCATCACTTTTTGCAAGTTTAGCTGCTAAAACAATAAAACTAATTGTAAAAATTTGTTGTTTTTGATCTTGAGATATTTGAGAATAATGAAAGTTTTTTTGTTTTTTTCTATCAAAGGCACTACCAGCCATTACACCTATTATAGCTCCTATAGGACCACCTAATGCAAATCCTGCAGCACCTCCAAGTAATCTTCCCCAAATACTCATTTCAAAATATTAATTATTTCCTTTAAATCTTCTAACTCTAATAAAGAAATTTTATTATCTTTATTAGTATCAATTAATTGAAAAATTATACCTGTTGATTGATTTATTTCATCAATGGAGACAAATCCATCATTATTTAAATCAATAATTTTAAAATAAGTAATTTCTTCTTTGGATAGTTCTGAAGCATTAACTGAAGTGAATATAATAAAAAAAGAAATAGTAAATTTTAACCAAACCATCTAAACATACCTATAATTCCTGCGCTAGCATAGAATATTTGTAATAATAAAATACCCTTATACTTTAGTTTATATGCCCACATTCCAATTAAAATTGCGGATATAAACAACAAACCAAAGCCCAGGAACTCTAAATCAGCGTTTAGGGCAACAAATAAAGAGTATAAAATGGCTGTAATCACTCCAGCCCATTCTAAAAATTTAATCAAATAAATGTATTATACTTTTTTAACGTTAATAGCGTTTTCTTTTCCTCTGTTTTCACCTATTTCAAATGTAACAGCTTCACCTTCTTGTAACTGGTCAATTCCAGCTTCTTCTAGAGCAGAAATATGTAAAAATACATCTTTTCCTCCTGCATCATTTTCAATAAATCCATATCCTTTGGTTGGATTAAACCATTTAATTTTACCTGTAGCCATGTAATCTCCTTTTTAATATGTATGGGGTTTTATAAGATTTGTATTTTAGTAATAAATATAAGTATAAATCTCGTCGGTAATTAATTAATATTGTAACTAACAATAATTCAATTAATTGCAAGTAATAATATAGAAAGAGTTAAATAATGCTTAGTTATAAACACGGATATCATGCTGGTAATCAAGCCGATGTCCTTAAACATATATGCTTAATACAAGCATATAAAAGCTTAAAAAAGCATCATAATTCAATAAGTTACATTGATACGCATGCAGGCAGTGGTGATTATAAATTTGAGAGTGATTATATGTCAAAAAACAAAGAATACGAGAATGGGATCAGCATATTAGAAAACTACAAATACGAAAATCAATCAATTAAATTTTATTTAAAAATTATAAGAAATATTAATAATTCTAAAAAAATATCTTTTTATCCTGGCTCACCATTAATTATGAGTCACTTGAGTGATAATAGTGACAAATTATCATTTTATGAATTACATAATAACGAATTTATACTTTTAAGAAAAAATTTATCAAAACAAATTAATTCAAAATTTTTTAATAAAGATGGTTTTGATTTTACTAATCAAAAAATAAATTCAAATGAAAAAACCCTTGTCTTGATTGATCCTTCTTATGAAATAAAGGATGATTTTGAAAAAGTGGTAAATACTCTAAGAATATTAGATAAGGAATATGCAAACTTAACAGCTTTAATTTGGTATCCAGTTTTGAATGTTGAGAATAATGATCTATTTATAGAAAATATTAGAAAAATTGGATCTAATAGAATTACCCGTATTGAACTGCCTTTAAAAAAATACAATGAAGATATTGAAATGAAAGGTAGTGGAATTATTTTATTTGATGGATCTAAATTTCTCATAAATAATATGAAAGAATGCATAAAAGAACTATATCAGATTTTTAAAGATGAAAATTGCAATATAAAACCTAAAATACAAAAAATATAAATGAATCAATCACAAATTAATCTTAAAAATGATGGTATTTATTCCCTCTTTATTAAAATTGCTATCCCCTCTTCTATTGGAACAATATTCCAAAATTTATATTCAGTAATTGATTCAATTTTTGCTGGGCAAATGATTTCAGAGTCAGCATTAGCAGCAATTGGGCAAATATTTCCAATTTATTTTATAATAATAGCCTTGGGTGTTGGTTTAAGTATTGGAACAACATCATTAATTGCTAATAGTATAGGTAAAAATAATATAGAAAATTCTGGTAAAATCTTTTCTCAGTCTTTTATTCTCTCAATTCTTGTATCAATTGTCATAACTACATTAGGTTTATATTTTAGTCCATCTATAATAAGTTCTATAAATAATGATAAAGAAACCCTTGAGCTATCATTAAAATATATACATATAATATTTTTTGGTTCGATATTTATATTTATTTTAATGTCAATCAACTCATCCTTAAGTGCTCAAGGTGATACAAAGAGTTATAGAAATGTTTTAATTTTTAGTTTTTTTTTAAATATATTTTTAAATCCAATTTTAATTTCAGGTAAAATATTTTCATTTCAATTAATATCACCTCTTGGCATACAAGGAATTGCTTATGCAACAATTATTTCCCAGTTTGTTGGAATATTTTATTTGTTTATTAAATTAACAAAAACATCAATTTATAGCTATGTTAAATTAACAATTATTCCAAATTTCTTAATCATGAACAATATTTTATCTCAAGGTATACCGGCATCTATAGGTATGATGATGATAGCAGTAGGTTCATATATACTAATTTATTTTGTTGGTTTTTTTGGAGTAGAGGCAATTGCTGGTTACACTTCTGCAGGACGATATGAGCAATTATTCTTCCTACCCCTTCTAGGTTTAAGTACTGCAACAGTAACTATTGTTGGACAAAATTTTGGAGCAAAACAATATCAACGCGTCATAGAGACATACAAAAAAGGAATCAAAGTAGGAGTAATAATTTTATCTTTATTTGGATTATTAATATTTTTCTCTGCAGAAATAGCTATGAATTTGTTTACCAATAATGAAGATGTTAAAAAATATGGCTCAGACTATTTAAAAATCTCTGCTTTAATGTTTCCAGCTTTTCCATTTTTTTTTATTGGTAATGCAACATTTCAAGGTTTAAAAAGAGCAATAATAGTTATGTATATGGCTATTTTGAGATTTGTTTTAATTCCTTTTATTTTGATTTCTTTAATTTTTTATCAAATTGGCGAAAACTATAATTTTATTTTCTTTGCCTTAGCAGTGATGCACTGGACAATAGGTTTAATATATTTTTACTACTGTAATAAAAAATATAAAAATATTTTAAATTAACAACTACTGTGTCCCAGAAAGATTAGGTACAAAAAGAACATCATCATAGGTTTCTGATTCCAAAACATTATTTATCTTTTTATATTTAATAATTATTTGCTTATTTTTACTATTAATTGGAGAAACTATTATTCCCCCTTCATCTATTTGCGAGGATATTTCTTTAGAAATATTTGATGTTGCTGCAGTAATAATAATTCTATCAAATGGAATTTGTTCTTTCCAACCAAGGTTACCATCAGCATATTTTGTAACTATATTGGAAATTTTTAATTCCTTAAATATATTTTCAGCTTTTATTGATAGATTTTTTATTCTTTCTATAGTGTAAACTCTTCTTGCTAATTTAGATAAAACAGCACTTTGATAACCACTACCTGTACCTACTTCTAACACCTTATGTTTTGATTCAAGTTCAAGTAATTGAGTCATTTTAGCTACAACGAAAGGCTGACTAATTGTTTGGTTATCACCAATAGGTAGCGCTAAATTATCATAGGCTTGATTTCTAAAATTTTCAGGTATAAATTTTTCACGAGGGATTTTTTCAATAGCAGATAAGATTTTAGCATCTGTAATACCCGACTCTCTTAATTCCAGTATTAGTCGAATTTTTTTAACATCAAGCACTAAAAAAGATGTTCTTGATTATCAAAATATTTTTTTAATACTTTTGGAATCCTAACATTACCATCGGCAGTTTGATAATTTTCCAATATAGCTATTAATGTTCTTCCTACTGCAAGGCCTGAACCATTCAAGGTATGTATATAAATATTTTTGTCATTTTGTTTATATCTAGTATTCATTCTTCTTGCTTGAAAATCTCCACAATTAGAGCAACTTGATATTTCTCTATATTTACCTTCCCCAGGAAGCCACACCTCTATATCATAAGTTTTATTAGCGCTAAAACCCATATCTCCCGTGCATAATGTAATTACTCTATAATGAAGCTCTAAATCTTGAAGAATTCCTTCAGCGCAATTAAGCATTCTCTCCAATTCCTCTTTTGATTGTTGAGGTTCTACTAATGAAACTAATTCAACTTTAGTAAATTGATGCTGTCTAATCATACCTCTAGTATCTTTTCCAGCAGCCCCAGCCTCAGATCTAAAACAAGGTGTATAAGAAGTAAATCTCATAGGTAATTGATTTATATTTAATATTTCATTACTATGAAGTGCGGTCAGTGGTATTTCAGCTGTAGGTATTAACCAATGATCATCTCCGGCAGTAAATAAATCGTCTGCAAACTTTGGCAGTTGTCCAGTGCCATATAATGTCTCTTCTTTAACCAAGTAAGGAACATGCATCTCAACATATCCATTTACTAAAGTATGTTTATCAATCATAAAATTTGTAATAGCTCTCTCTAATTTAGAAAGTTGACCTTTTAAAATAACAAATCTTGAACCTGATAATTTTGTTGCAGTTTCAAAATTCATTGAATTAGCATTTTCACCAATTTCAAAGTGAAGTTTAGGATTGAAATCAAAAGTAGGTTTATCACCCCAATCTTTATAAAATACATTTTCAGTCTCAGTAGCTCCTACTGGAGTACTAGAGTCTGGTATATTTGGCAATCTACTTAGAATTGCTTTTAACTCATCGTCTTTTAATGTTTCTAATTCTTTCAGGGTGTTAATTTTATTTTTTATATCTTCAACTTTTTCCATTTCATGAGTGGTATCTTTTTTTTGATTCTTTAATTGTCCTATAGATTTAGATATTTGATTTCTTTCAGCTAATAAATTTTGCAAAATTGTTTGTGTTTCTCTTTTAACCTTATCTATTTCAATAATTTTATTAGCTATGGGATTTTCACCTCTTGTTTTAATAAAGTTATCAAACTCTGTAGGATTTTCTCTAATATAATTAATGTTATGCATTAGTTATCTTTTTTATTTTTTTGAATAATTTTAGCAATGTAAATAGAGATTTCATAAAGTATTATAATTGGTAAAGCTAGACTAATTTGACTAAAAGGATCAGGAGGGGTTAAAAATGCTGCTGATAAAAAAGCAATAACAATTGCGTATTTTCTAAACTTTTTAAGAGACGTATATGTGACTATCCCTACTTTAGCCATCAACCCTAACACAACAGGCAGTTGAAATGCTAAACCAAATGCAAAAATAAATCGCATCATTAAAGAGAGGTACTCACCCATTTTAGCCTCTAATCTTATAGGCACTCCTGATTCACTCATGTTTTGATATGAGAGAAAAAAATTCCACGCAAGTGGGGCAATCAAATAATATACCATAGCACCACCAGCAAAAAATAATATGGGAGTAGCTATTAAAAAGGGTAAAAAAGCATTTTTTTCATGTTTATAAAGACCAGGAGCAATGAATTTCCATATTTGAATAGCAATTAATGGAAATGCAAAAAACAAAGCAAAGAAAAATGCAATTTTTAATTCTGTAAAAAAAGCCTCTTGTAAAGCAGTATAAATAAAGCCTTGCCCTTTATCAATTTGCAATAAATTAACTAAAGGTTTGGCAAGAAAATAAAATAAATCACTCGCAAAATAAAAACAAATTACAAAAATTATAATTATATAAATAAAACTCCACAAAAGCCTTTTGCGTAATTCTGTAAGATGATCAATTAATGACATTTCTTTAAATTCTTGATTAGTCATAATATTTACTAAATTAAATCAGCCTCATCTTGAGTCTTATTTTTATTTTTATTCTGAACATCTTTTTCATCTAAAGTAGATGTTTCCTTTGTTGAATTAATTTCATTTTCTAAATTTTTTAGATCCTTAACTTCTTTTTCAATTATATTAGCTGTTTCTTTTAATGATTTAGCTTCAGATTTAAACTTGTCCTTAATATTTAAATCATCTTTAATATTTTTTGCTTCCATTATAGTTTTATTGATTTCTTTAAATTCCTCTTGATCAGCAATTTCATTTAAAGAATATTTAAACTCTCTTGATAATTTTTTAAGAGATTTTGCGAATGTAGAGAATTGTTTAATTAATTTCGGTAAATCTTTTGGGCCTACAACTACAATGACTATAACAAGAACTAGAAGAATTTCACCCCAACCAAAAGTAAGCATAATTACTTTTCGTTATCTGAATTATTCTCTATATTTTTATCTTCTTTTTTATCTTCGTCGCTCATACCTTTTTTAAATGATTTAATTCCTTTAGCCATATCGCCCATGAGCTGAGGTATTTTACCTCTACCAAATAATAATAACACAATTACTAGTACAATTAAAAGCTGCCAAATGCTTGGTGTCATAAATTATCTCCTTTTCTGAATGCTCATAACGTAAAATTTGAAAAAATAAAACTCTATAAACGACATAAAATCAAAAAAAATTGAAGATTATTTAATTATGAAGGGTTTTCTTTTGATATAAAATCTTCTAAAGTTTCTTCTTCTTCAACATCTGCGTCTTCTGTAGGGTCATTATTAATGGCAATATCAGTAATCGTAGCAATTGCAGATCTCTTTTCAAGAAATCCACTAGCTTTTAATTCATTTTTATTAGGTAAATCTGAAATACTTTCAATTCCAAAATGTTCAATAAAAAGATCTGTAGTAACCCATAAAGCAGGTTTTCCTGGAATATTTTTTCTTCCAGATGGTTTAATCCATCCAATTTCCATTAAATGATCTATTGAGCCTCTGCCCATTTGAACACCTCTTATATTTTCAATTTCAGATCTGGTTATAGGTTGTTGATATGCAATGATTGATAAAGTTTCAATTGCAGCTCTAGATAATTTTCTTTTTTGTTTTTTAAAGATTGTTAATTCGTCTTTAATAGTTTCTGAAGTTCGAAAAGACCATTTATTCCCAGTTTTAATTAAATTAATTCCTCTATCTTCATAAAACATTTTAAGATCTTCAATTTCTTGTTTGAAATTTTTTTTATTCATCATTTTTGATTTCAAATCTTCCTCTAATACAGGATTACCTGATGCAAACAATATTGCTTCTAAGATTTTTGTATCTCTATTGATGGTCATAACTTTCTTAATTTAACAAATATATTTCCAAATGCATTATTTTGTTTTACATCGATAAAACCATTTTTAGCTAATTCTAATGCAGCAACAAAATTAGATGATAAAATTGATTTATTTACTATTTTATTGCCATTAAGTTTTGGGATTAAGTTCAGTAAATTTGTCCACTCAGTTATTTCTCCAAAGATATTTTGCAATCTTTGTATTGCATCATCTACAGAATATAATTCAGAATAAGCTATAGTTAGGTGACTAGCTTTTTCATCTTTTTGAATAATAACAGAATAAGCTCGAAGTAAATCAAATAAAGATGATGAGTATGTAATATTATATTTTACTTTAACACCTTCTGATGAGCCACCATAAAATGAATCTCTTCCAATAAGTGGTCTAGAATATAATTTTTTTGAAACTGATTGAAAAGCTTCTAATCTTTGGAGTTGGAATTTAAGAGCCTCTTCCAATTCTTCAGGTGTATGATCTTCAGATTTCTCATCTTTTGGAAGAAGTAGTCTTGACTTTAAATACGTAAGCCAGGCAGCCATTACTAGATAATCTGCAGCAATTTCTAAGTGTATGTCTTGATATTTATTAATAAAATTAATGTATTGTTCGGCTAATTCTAGAATAGATATTTCTGATAAATCTACTTTTTGCTTTCGTGCTAATTCTAACAGTAAGTCAATAGGACCTTCGTATGCATTGAGGGTAATATTAAATTGTTTTGAAGGAGCAGAATTATCAATTTCATTATTAATATCAAGCATATTTTCTTATAATAAATTTTTGTGATTCTGGCTAATTTAAAATTTAGTTGTATCTACTACTAAACAATTATTCATTTTAGGTAAAAATTTTATGCAATAATTTGTAGCATCTAATCGAGTCATAAAATTTTTATATAGTAAAAAGTATTCAATCCCTATCTCTGATGTCAAAGCTAAGATGTAAAAATCATCTATACTATATATTGATTCATCAGAGTTAGTTATTTTTTGTAAATATTGATTAACATTTATGATCTGACTATCGGTAAAAAATTGAATGCTAAATAATAAATCGTCAGGTTTTTCTATCTCATGTTCAGCAATCTCTTTTGTAGTTTTATTAAGACTTTTCTTATCAATATTTGCCACCTTTTCCCCTCCTCTATCCTCAGGGACAATATAAAAAACATCAGTATTTTCTGGAATGATTATAAATTTATTTTCATTTGATAGTAAAAAAAAATAAAGAAAAAAAAATACTATAATTAGGCAAGATAAAACAATTATTATCTTTCTGTATGATTTTTTTTTCTTAAATAAATATCTTGCATTCATTACATAGTTTCGTGATAATCAATACCAATAATATTGAATATATTTTCAAAGACCAACCTCATGGATTGAATCCATATTAATTTTGTTTGAGTTTTTATTATGTTATTTTCATCAATAAAACGAAGGGATTCATTTTCCTTTCCTTTATTCCAGAATGAATGAAAAGATGCGGATATATCTTCAATAAAGTTAGTTAATCGATGAGGTTCTCTTGTGTTAGAGGCTAATTTTACTATATATGGATAAGATAATAATTTTAATATTATTTCTATTTCATCTTTTGTTAAATATTTAATAATTTCATCAAAATTATTAAATGATTTTATATCAATACCTAAATCTTCCGCTTTGTTAATAACCGAAGATGCCCTTGCATAAGCATATTGACAATAAAAAACTGAGTTATCTTTATTTTTTTCAATAACTTTATTTAAATCAAAATCCATAGAAGTTTCACTTTTAGTAGATACCATAAAGTATCTAAGAGGATCTTTTCCTACTTGATTAAAAACTTCCTGCAAAGTGATAAAATTTCCTTCTCTTTTCGACATTTTTAATATTTTATTATTCTTGATAAGTCTCACTATTTGACATGTTACTATTTCAAGATAATCGTCTTTATTGGCAATTGTTTTTAATACAGACTTCATTCGTGGAATATAGCCAACATGATCAGCGCCCCATATATTAATTAACTTATTAAATTCTCTATTATATTTATCTAGGTGGTATGCGGCATCATTAGCAAAATATGTCCATTCTCCGTTAGATTTTTTAAACGCCCTGTCTTGATCATCGAGTATTGAAGATGATTTAAAAAGTAATTGCTCTCTTGGTTCCCAGTCTTTAGAGTCATCTCCTTTAGGTTTTTCAAGAATGCCATTATAAAGTAAGTTTTTTTTATTTAATATATTAAATAAGTCATTAATAATGTTACTATTAACTATATCTTTTTCAAAAGAAAACTTATCAAATTTGATATTTAATAACATCAAATCCTTCTCAATAAATTCTATTAAATATTTGACAGCAAAGTCTTTAAAATAATCTTCTCTATCAATTGAGTCATGATTTAACCATTTATCTCCATCTTTTTTTTTAATTAATTTAGCAATTTCAATTAGATATTCACCTGGATATTCATTACTATTTAATTCCACTTTTTCTCCGTGTAACTCTAAATATCTTTTAAATAAAGATTTCCCCAATATATCTATTTGAGATCCCGCATTATTAACATAGTATTCTCTTGTTACTTGATGTCCAGTATTAGAAAGTAAAGAGGATATAACATCACCCAAGACTGCACCACGCATATGGGCCACAGTAACAGGGCCTGTTGGATTGGCAGATACAAACTCAACATTGACCCTTTTACCATTGCCTTCATTTGATTTACCAAATTGATTTTGTGCATTAAGTAAAAATTGAATTTGCTCTATTAAAAATTTTTTTTTAATATTTATATTTATAAAACCATTTTTTGAAATTTCACACTTGTCAATAAAAGCAAGATTATGAATTCCAGAGAGCAACTCATCTTTTAAATTAAATTGTTTGTCTAAAATTTTTTTTATAGTTACTAGATAAAAATTGGAAGATATATCTCCCTGTCTCGACTTTGATGAAAAATCTATACTTATTGATTTCCTATTAAAATTATCAAGATAATTGTTCTGGATACAAGTGTCTGCAAATTTATTAAAATAATTAAAAAGTAGATCGATATGATTATTCATATAAGTCCTTATGGAGTCTTGATGCATATCTATCTGTCATACCTGAAATGTAATCACAAATTACCCTCTCTATAGGTTCATTTATACTTCGCCAATCTTTGGGAAGTTTGTTAGGAGAATTATAAAAGTATTTAAATAAATCGGAAATAATTTTTTCAACATTTTGTCTTTTATCAAGTAAATTTTGATGATTATAAACATTATCAAATAGAAATGATTTTATATCCTTTGCTTTTGATTGCATAGAAGAGGAAAATGTAACAACAAAATTATTATAATTTTGAAGATCTTCTTTTGTTTTAATATCTAAATCAAGAATATTTTTTTTAGTTTGATTATAAATATCATCAATCATTAAAGACATACTTTTTCTCAAGACTTGAAACATTAATAACTTATCATCAATAATAGTATATTCTTTTTTTAATTCATTAATTATATTGTTAAAAAAAATATTTTCTTGAAGTTGATCAATAGATAATAATCCCGCTCTTATAGCATCTTCAACATCATGATTATTATATGCTACATCATCAGATATTGCAGCAATTTGAGACTCCATAAAAGGCTGCTTACTTAATAGTAAATCATGTTTATTGTTATAAATATTTGTATGAAAGGGGGTATTATTTATAACTATTCCGTTGTGCTTTACTATACCCTCTAAACTCTCCCATGTAAGATTTAAACCGCTAAAATCAGGGTGTCTTTTTTCAATATGTGTTAAGACTCTAAGAGTCTGATCATTATGATTAAAACCTCCATGATCTTGCATTGCAATATTCAAAGCTTTTTCTCCATTATGACCAAATGGAGGGTGCCCCAGATCATGTGCTAGGGCTACTGTCTCACCTAAATCTTCATTTAATCTAAGTAATCTACAAATAGATCTAGAGATCTGTGAGACTTCTAAAGAATGTGTTAATCTTGTCCTATAATAATCACTTTCACTTTCAATAAAAACCTGGGTTTTATATTTAAGTTTACGAAATGAACTAGAATGGATTACTCTTGATCTATCCCTTTCATATGGACTTCTAGTATCGTCAGAGTCATTCTCTTTAAATAAACGGCCTCTACTAAACTCAGGTGTGGCAGCTAAATGATCAAACATTGCAAATTTTGCTATAAATTTTATTTATAAATAAGTATATATTGATTTATTATGAATAAGATAGAAATAACAAACAATGCACAAGATCATATAGCGTCTATTTTAGAGAAAGATTCAGCCGCTTATTTCAGAATTACTGTCTTAGGTGGAGGATGTGCAGGTTTTCAATATAAATTTGATTTTGAAAATCTTAAAAATGATGATGATATATTAATTGAAGAAGAAAAGATAAATGTCGTTATAGACGAAACTTCAATGGAATTAATTCAAAATTCAAAAATTGATTATGTTCATGAGTTAATTGGTTCATCTTTTAAGATTACCAATCCTCAAGCATCATCATCTTGTGGTTGTGGTACCTCTTTTTCTATTTAATGAAAATATCAACATGGAATGTAAATTCAGTTAATGCAAGAATTGAACATTTAGAAAAATTTATAAAAAAAGATCAATCAGATATTTATTTACTACAAGAGTTAAAAACAATTGAAGATGGTTTCCCTAAAGAAATAATAAAAAATGCAGGCTATCACTCTTATGTAAATGGACAAAAAGCTTGGAATGGTGTTGCTATTTTAAGTAAAGAAAAATTAAAAATTACAAATACATCAATTCCTAAATATGATGATCCAAACGCTAGATTTATTGAAACTGAGATACAATTAAAAAAAATAAAAAAACACATTAAATTAATAAATATTTATCTCCCAAACGGTAATCCTATTGAAACAGAAAAATTTAATTATAAAATTGAATGGATGAAAAAATTTAATAAATATATTCAAGAATTAAAAAATAAAAACACACCTATAATAATCTCTGGTGACTTCAATGTTATTCCTTCAGATGATGACGTATATTCTCCTGAAAATTTCAAAAATGATGCATGTGCTCATCCTTTAACGAGAGAACAATATAGAATTTTAATTAATATGGGTTTTACTGACTTAGTGAAACACTTTGTTGAAGGTAAAACAAATTGGACTTTCTGGGGTTACAGAGGTGGAGGATGGCAAAAAGGAAATGGGCTTAGAATTGATCATTTTTTAACTACTGCAAATATTACAGATTTAATAAAAAAAGTTGAAGTAAATCGTGAACCTAGAGGCTGGGAGAAAGCTTCAGACCACACGCCTGTGACAATTACACTATAGAATTAAATATCAGCGTATGTGTGGGTTTCTTCTTTTGCACCAGGTTGTGTAACAGCACCTGAATAAGCAGGACCAACTGTTTGAGCATATTTCCAAATAGAACCTGAGTTGTGATTAGTGCTTCTAGGTTTCCATTCTTTTTTTCTTTTTGCAATTTCTTCATCAGTTAATAAAACATTTATCTCACCTTTAATTGCATCAATTACAATTTCATCACCATTTTTTAATAGACCTATCATTCCGCCAACTGCAGCTTCTGGTCCTACATGACCAATGCAAAATCCTCTCGTGCCTCCAGAAAAACGGCCATCAGTGATCAAGGCAACTGTTTCTCCAAGTCCTTGTCCATAAATTGCACCTGTAGTTGAAAGCATCTCTCTCATTCCAGGACCTCCTTTAGGTCCTTCATAGCGAATAATTACTGCATCACCCGCAACAATTTCATTTGTTAAAACTGCTGTTAAAGCATCTTCCTCACAATCAAAACACTTTGCTTTACCTTTAAAAGAAAGATTTTTTAAACCAGCAATTTTAGAAATTGATCCTTCCTCAGCAAGATTTCCCCACAAACCAACTACTGAACTATGATCACTTATTGGGTTATCACATGTATAAACAACATCTTGATCTTTAGGAAATATTACACTTTTATGGTTTTCTGCAATTGTTTTACCTGTAACAGTCATGCAATCTCCATTTATATAACCACCATCTAAGAGAGATTTAATTACAATAGGAACACCCCCTACTTCGTAAAGATCTTTTGCAACATATTTGCCACCAGGGGACATATCACCGATGTAAGGAGTTGATTGGTAAATTTCAACAACATCATTTAAAGTAAATTTGATACCTGCCTCATTAGCAATTGCAGGTAGATGCAATGCGGCATTAGTAGATCCACCAGTAGCAGCAACAACGACTGCAGCGTTTTTTAAAGATTCTAAAGTAACTATATCTCTTGGTCTTATATTCTTTTCTATAAGGCTCATTACAGCCTTACCACTTTCAAAGCCATAATTATCTCTTTCTTCATAAGTTGCAGGTGTCATGGCAGAGTTAGTTAAAGCTAATCCAAGCGCCTCTGATATGCATGCCATTGTATTTGCTGTAAATTGACCACCACATGAACCAGCTGTAGGACATGCAACTTTTTCAATATTTTTTAGTTCTTTTTCATCTATTTCACCTGATGCATGTTTACCAACTGCTTCAAAAACATCAATAATTGTCAAATCTTTACCTTTATAATTTCCTGGTAATATAGAACCACCATAAATAAAAACTGAAGGAATATTAAGTCTTACCATAGCCATCATCAAACCTGGAAGTGATTTATCACAACCGGCAAGTCCTACGATACCATCATAACAGTGACCTCTAACTGATAATTCTACAGAGTCAGCAATAACTTCTCGACTTACTAAAGAAGCTTTCATTGCTTCATGGCCCATGGCGATTCCATCAGTTACAGTTATAGTTGTAAATTCACGAGGTGTGCCATTTAATTCACTTACTCCTTTTTTTACAGCTTGTGCCTGTCTTCCTAATGTAATGTTACATGGTGCAGATTCATTCCAGGTTGTAGCAACGCCAACAAAAGGTTGATAAATTTGTTCCTCAGTCATTCCCATTGCATAATACATAGATCTATGTGGAGCACTTTTTGGGCCAACACTAACATGTCTACTAGGAAGTCTAGATTTAATATTTGAACCTTTATCTGTCATTTAATTAATAGTATTCATTATTTCATTAATCTTTTCAATAGAAGATTTAATTTCTTGTTCTTGCATTTTGAAATTTTCTATAACATTATCAGGAGCTTTTTCAATAAATGCTTTGTTCTTTAGTTTTTCCAGAACTGTATTTAGTTTCTTATTGTAATTAAGTTTTTTTTCATCCAGCTTAGATAATTCTTTTTCTGTATCTACTATACCTTCTAAAGGAACTAAAATTGTAATTTCACTTAATACTATAAAGGCTGATTTTTTTTTATTGGTGTTTTCTTCATAAGATATGGTGTTAGTTTTTATAAGTCTTTTAAATTCTTCTTCATAATTAGAAATAAATTTTTTTAAATAATGATTTTTAGCATCAATAATTAAATCAATTTCATTTTTATATGATATGTTTAGATCTGCTCTAAGATTCCTTAAGGCTGTCATTATTTCAATAATTTTTAAAATATATTTCTTACTTTCTTGATAAGAGTGATCAAAATTAACTTTAATGAATTCTTGATTCATTAAAAAAGTTTTTTTATCTACTAATGAAAGCCAAAGCTTTTCTGTAATAAATGGCATTACAGGATGAAGTAGTTTTAAAATTTGAACGAAAACCCATCCTGAAACTTGAATAGTTTCTTCAGATTTTTCAGGATCTTTAAAATCAGATTTAATGAATTCAATATACCAGTCACAATATGTATGCCATGTAAAATGATACAAAGAACTTGCTATTTCATGAAATTGATATTTCTCAATATTATCAAAATATCTTTTTTGAATTTCTTCAAACTCTTTTAATATCCATTTGCTAGTATCTAATTTAATATTTTCAATATCAATAGTATCTATAAAAGAAACATTATTTAAGTTTAAAAAATTTGCTGCATTCCAAATTTTGTTGGTAAAAGATTTATAACCTTTCACTCTCTCTTCAGCTAATTTAACATCTCTTCCGGGGTTTAATAATGCAGTCAGGGTAAAACGGAGAGTATCAGCTCCGTATTTATCTAATAAAACTAATGGATCTATAATATTACCCTTTGATTTAGACATTTTCTGACCTTTTTCATCTCTAATTAATGGGTGTATATAAACATCCTTAAAAGGTGTCTCTTTCATAAAATATGAGCCCATCATCATCATTCTAGCTACCCAGAAGAATATAATATCAAATCCCGTTACCAGGACATTCCCAGGATAAAATCGATCAAGTTCATATGTTTTATTAGGCCAATCTAATGTTGAGAATGTCCAAAGTGCTGAAGAAAACCAAGTATCTAAAACATCTTCATCTTGTTTTAACTCAACATCTTTACCATAATATTTATTTGCAATTAATTTTGCATCTTCTATTGATAATGCTACAAAAGATTTATTATCTGGACCATACCAAGCAGGTATTTGGTGCCCCCACCATAATTGTCTTGAAATACACCATGGCTGAATATTTTCCATCCAATTAAAAAAAGTTTTTTCCCAAATTTTTGGAACAAAATTTGTATTATTTTGTTTTACAGAATTAATGGGATCAATTGATAATTTTTTTGCATTACAAAACCATTGATCTGTTAACCAAGGTTCAATTACTACTCCAGATCTGTCACCATAAGGGATAACCATTTCTTGTTTTTCTTCTTTTATGAGAAGATCTAATTTAATTAATTCTTCTAATATTAAATTTCTAGCTTCATACCTATCCAGACCTTGAAATTTAGTTGGTGCATTTTGATTCACTTTAGCAAATTCATCAAAAATATTAACAAATTCTAAATTATGTCTTTTGCCTACTTCAAAATCATTAAAATCATGTGCAGGAGTTATTTTAACTGCACCTGAGCCTTTTTCAGGATCTGCATATTCATCGGCAATAATAGGAATTTGCTTTTCAACAATTGGCAGTGTGCAAGTTTTTCCAATTAAATCTTTATATTTTAAATCTTTAGGATGCACAGCTACAGCTGAGTCTCCAAGCATTGTCTCAGGTCTTGTTGTTGCAACAATAATAAAGTGATCTCTATCAATAGGATATTTAATGTGCCAGAGACTTCCTTCTTGTTCTTTTTGCTCAACTTCTAAATCAGAAATAGCAGTTAATAATTTAGGATCCCAGTTAACTAATCTTTTGTCTCTATAAATAATTCCATCGTTATATAAGTCTACAAAAACTTTTCTTACAGCTTTAGATAAATCTTCGTCCATTGTAAATCGCTCTCGAGACCAATCAGCAGATGCGCCCAATCTTCTTAATTGATTGTTAATAGCTCCACCAGAATCTTCTTTCCATTCCCAAACTTTTTTAATAAATTTATCTCTTCCTAATATTCTGCGATCTAAACCTTCATCAGCAATTTTTCTTTCAACGACCATTTGAGTTGCAATACCAGCATGGTCTGTTCCAGCCTGCCATAACACTTCTTTACCTTGCATACGATGATAGCGAATTAAAATATCTTGAATAGTAAAAGTAAGTGCATGACCCATATGAAGACTTCCAGTAACATTCGGGGGAGGCATCATAATTGCATATGATTCTTTATTTTTTTTTGATGTAAAACTATTTGATGATTCCCAATCAGAATATATTTTTTTTTCATCTTTTAAAAAATCAAAAAACTTTTCAAGCTGCATATTATTTTTTATTTTTAAAATATTTATCAAGAATATTTGGTAATTGATTTTCAAGCATATTGCTCATTTTTTTTTCTAATAAATCAGTTAATTTTTTTTCAATTATATTATTTACTTCATCAATATCATTAGATTGTCCTAACATTTTTACAGTTCCATCATCATTAATCTTTTTATTCAAAATCAGTACATTGTCATTTTTTTCAGAAAAATTATTTTCGTCTTGTAACGCTCTTCTAATTACTTCTAGTGTATCTTTTATGGATTCATTATTTGCCATAATTCTCTTATAAATTAAGTAAAGGAAATACTAAAGACTAATTATAACTAGGAAGAAAATTTTCAAAAGCAGAAATTAAAGAGCCTTCAAGAGCCATAATATTGAAATAATTTAAAATCATATCTTTGTTTGCAGAATGATAATTTACATTAACAGTAAGGAGCTCACTTTCAGCATCAATCAAATCAGTTATTGTCTTGGTGCCAATATTATATTCTTCTTTTATGCTCTCCAAAGATGTTTGAATTGACAATAACTGCTTAGTGTTTGAGTCAATATTTGATTTACTAATTAAAAAATCTTTATATAGGTTTGATGCCTGTATTATTAGATCTTGTTTTTTATCTTCAAAGCTTAATTCGGCTTGTAAAAGCTGTGATTGATATTTTCTAATATCAGACTTATCATTATTTTGCTGAAAAATTGGTATTGTTAAAGTTAGACCCAAAGTTCCGTTAGTTTTTTCTGTACCAGAATCTATTCGCCCAGAATCTGAATATTCAACAGAAGTTGATAAATCTAATGATGGTTTATTACTAAGTTTCTCCTTTGAAAGAAGTATGCTTGTATTTCTAATGTCATTATCGAGAAGAGCTAAAGTGTAATTATTTTTTTCTATATTTTTAATAAATTTATTTAAGTCAATTTCTTTACTTAAATCAACAACTTCTTCTAAATTAATAGGATCCAATCCAACAATTCTATTAAATGTAATTTTACTCACATCATAATTTTGCTGTGAAATAAATAAATTAGTCTCAGCAATCGCATAAGCTGACTCTGCATTTTGAAGATCATAAAGAGTAGCAGAACCTAAATCAAATTTTGTTTTAGTTTCATCTAAGAAACGTGATACTGAATCAAAATTCTTTTTACTTGCTTCAAGAGATTTTTCATAATTAATAACAGCAAGATAGCCTTCTATAGCACTTAATATTAGATTTTGAATAGTTACTTTGAAATTTACAACTTCTTTGTCAAACAACAATTTTGATCTTTCAATTTCTAAATTTTTTTCACCAGCATCGTATAAATTTTGACTAAGTGATAGTTTATATTTATCTGTAAAAGTTTCAGGTGTTGTTGTTGCAGTTGATGTTGAAGAATCAGATGTTGAATATGTTCCTGATATTGTACTAGTTATAGTAGGCAATTTTTGATTGTAAGCATTTTCAATTAATTCTTTTGATTCTGTTAATTTTTCATATGCAATCTTAACTTTAGGATTGTTTTCAATTGTGCTTTTTATTGCATCATCAATGTCAATTGAAAATGCTGATTTAGAAAATAATAGAAAAATACAGAATAATAATTTTTTCATTAGAAATTAAAACCTTCAATTTTTTTGGTAAGACATAAATGAGAAAAAACATCAAATAAGAAATCTTTAGAGTAATTATTTTTATATTTGGTCATTTTATAAGCTTTAGATAGTTCATCATTTATTTTTTCAATATAAACTATCCTACCTCCCACATTTATTTGGTTTAGTAAATCAAGATTAATATTATATTGTGGACAGTCAATTATGATTAAATCAAAGGGCCCTTTTTCTGGCAAACCTTCAGAAAAAAAATTTTTAAAAACATATCCGTTAGTAATTTTATTTTCAATAAAATGTGCATTTATATTTTCCACGCATTCTTGATCATTATCAGTTACATAAATTTCTTTGCATAGTTTTGATATTAAGACAGAAAGATATCCTGTTAGGCCACCAATATGTAATACCTTTTCATCATTTTGAATTTCTGAAAAGTTTAAAATTTGAGCTAAATGAAGATTTTTAAGATATCCTCTAGAGTCTTTTACAGTTATGTCTTGATCTGAATAGCAAATATTCAATTTATCTTCAGATATAAAATTTTCTTTAGAGACTTTATTAAAAATATCTAGAATTACAATATTTGTTATTTTATTAGGTCTGAGCTGATTTTCTATCATCACCTCACGATTTTTATTAAAATTAATATTCATTAAAGGATAATTTTTAAAGACTCATATACATAATAACATTAAAAATTGATATGATTTTTATTTTTTTCATTCTTTAATTTTCATTAATTGACTTGAAGTTAATAACAGATTAATTGTCCAAAAAATTTGGCTCGGTGGCAGAGTGGTGATGTAGGGGCCTGCAAAGCCTTGCACAGCGGTTCGATTCCGCTCCGAGCCTCCAAATTTTACTTGTTTTTTTTTCTTTTTTTTATTAACAGCTAAATTGTGTTCCTCGGTAGCTCAGTGGTAGAGCAATCGGCTGTTAACCGATCGGTCGCTGGTTCGAGCCCGGCCCGGGGAGCCATTCTATAAATTAATTTTTACCTCAACTAAATCATTAAAGCTTGTTGTATAACACGGAGACACGCTCTCTCTTCTCATTTTCCATGACTTTTCAATACCCTCAGATGCTAATCTAATTGTAGAACTCCCATAACGCTCATTAATTCTATCCATTGTATTCATAATTATGTCTGAGCTTTCTCTATCGTAATCTAAAAGACCTTTATTTTGACCTGATTTACTTAAACCATATAAAATGACCCCTGCTTTTTTATAACGGTATCCTTCACGATATATTTTTCTTATTCCTTCCAATGTCCGTTTCACAATTTTAATACTGTTATTAGTTGGAAAAGGTAGTTGCAATTTAATGGAGTTTGAATACTGTTTTTCTTTTCTATTAAAATGATTTGTAAGAACAAATACACTCATTGATTCTGCTACTAATCCCTCTTCTCTTATCTTTTCAGAAACTCTTGTTCCATAAGCTGAAACAGATTCTTCTAAATCATAAATTTTTTCTATTGGCTTACTAAACGAACGTGAAACACAGCAACTTTTTTTATCTGATGGAATTAAATCTAATTCAATGCAGGATACTCCACAAAGTTCTAAAAATGTTTTTTCCCCTACTACACCCATATTTTTTCTTACCCATCCTTTATCAAGTTGAATAAAGTCATAAGCAGTGTTGATATTATATCTTTGTAAAAAAGAAGACAGTCGCCTTCCAATACCCCAGACGTCTTCTATAGGAGTTAATTTTAAGGCTTCATTTATGTCAAACCAAGTTTTTAATAAGCACACACCATCATACTCTTTATTTTTTTTTGCCAAGTTATTTGCAATTTTTGAAAGTGTCTTTGTTGAACTTACCCCTATACTGACTGGAATACCTACCCATTGTTTTATGATACGACGTATGTAACTGCAATACGTACTTAGCTCATAATTTTCAAAACCATTTAACCCCAAAAAAGCCTCATCTATAGAATAAATTTCTATATCTGGAGCAAACCTTGCTAAGGTTTCCATAACTCGCTGAGAAATATCTCCATATAAGGAATAATTAGAAGAAAAAACCTTTACATTATTTTTATCAATAATTTTCTTTGCCTTGAAGTATGGTTCGCCCATTTTAATTCCTAATTTTTTAGCCTCCACTGATCTTGTGATTATACAACCATCGTTATTTGATAGAACAACAATAGGTTTGCTTATTAATTTTGGATTAAATATTCTCTCACAAGATGCATAAAAATTATTGCAATCTATCAAAGCGATAGAATTGCCCAAAGAAGAGTGATTATTTTGTAATTGCTTTGTGTATGACATAAGTCACAACCCCCCATATAAAACACTCCATCTCTTCTTTCACTTCAATACTAGGATATTCGTTATTAGCTGAAACTAAAAATAACACAGACCCTTTCTTGCGTAGTTTTTTTACTGTTAGATCACCAAGTACAGAGGCTATAACAATATTATCATTTTTTGGTGTAACACTCCTATCAACAATCAGTAAGTCTCCTGATGAAATCCCCGCCTCTACCATTGAAGGGCCGCTTGCTTTAACAATAAAAGTAGCCGCAGGATGTTTTACAAGGTGTTCATTTAAATCAAGTTTATTTTCCAAATAATCAGTTGCTGGAGAAGGAAAGCCTGCCGATACAGAGTCTAAAAATAAAGGCGTAGTAACCTTTTTGCTGCTTTCTATATTGATAATAGATAATATATTTTTCTCATTCATATTTTTAAAAAATTTATTTAAATAATTGATAAACAATACTTATATTTAATATAAATATATTATTGTTCTTGTTTTGTTCTAATTTATTTAGATTGATAAAAAAGTCAACATAATAATATGAAAATCTGCTAAAAAAAATTATGGCAAAAATATTTGAAGAAAATGCATACACAAAAGAAATAGAGACAGAAATAATAGAAATAAATACAGAAAATAATACGATAGAATTGAAGGATACAATATTTTATGGAAAAAGTGGTGGCCAGCCAGGAGATATAGGAGAAATATTAGCTGATGGTCAAAAAATAGATGTGATTGAGACAATAAAAACAGGAGGTGATATAAAAAATATATTAGAAAATATTAATGTATTAAGCATAAATCAAAAAATAACAGCAAGAATAAATTGGGATAAGAGATACAAATATATGCGAATGCATAGCGCATTACATTTAATGTGCGCATCAATACCACTTGGAGTAACTGGTGGTCAAATCGGCTATGAAAAAAGTAGGTTAGATTTTAATGACCCAGAAAAGAAAATAAATAAAGATGAGCTTCAAAAAAAAATTAATGAATTAATGAAGCAAGATCATGAAATTATATACGAGTATATAGATAGTAATATATTAGAGAGTAAACCAGAACTTGTGAGAACAATGTCTGTTAAACCACCTAAAATTGAAGGCAAATTAAGATTTGTCAAAATAGGAAATATTGACTTCCAACCATGTGGAGGTACTCACGTAAAAAGTACGAGAGAGATAGGTGAAATTAAAATAGGTAAAATTGAAAATAAAGGTAAAATGAATCGCAGGGTGAATATATTAATTAATGATTAAGAATTTGACTTAAAAATAATTTAGTTCTATCACTTTCAGGATTATTAAAAAATTTATCTGGTACTGCTTGCTCAACAATTCTCCCCTCGTCCATAAAGACCATTCTGTCTGCTACAGTCTTAGCAAAACCCATTTCATGAGTTACGACTATCATAGTCATTCCACCTTCAGCTAAGTCAATCATAACATCTAAAACTTCTTTAATCATTTCAGGATCAAGAGCGGATGTAGGTTCATCAAAAAGCATAATATTAGGTTTCATTGCTAGAGATCTAGCTATGGCAACTCTTTGTTGTTGACCTCCAGATAGTTGCCCTGGGTATTTATCAGCTTGTTCAGGTATCTTTACAATTTCAAGTTGTTGCATTGCCAATTCTTCGGCTTCAGCTTTAGGCATTTTTTTTACCCAGATTGGAGCAAGAGTAATATTTTCTTTAACAGATAAATGTGGAAAAAGATTAAATTGTTGAAAAACCATTCCAACTTCTTTTCTTACACTATCAATATTTTTTAAATTGCCTGTAAGTTCAATACCATCAACAATTATTGTGCCTTCTTGGTGTTCTTCTAATCTATTAATGCATCTTATCATCGTTGATTTACCTGAACCCGAAGGTCCGCAAACAACAATTCTTTCTTTCTTTTTTACTTCAAGATCCACATCTTTAAGTACATGAAAATCTCCAAACCACTTATTTACATTTTGTAATGAAATTATTGAATCTTCTGACATATTAATCTGCTCCCATGTTAATACCTGTTTTAAGCTTTTTTTCCAAATATAAACTGTATCTAGACATTGCAAAAGTGAAAATAAAGAACACTAAAGATACAAAAAAATAAACCTCATAGGCCAAACCTAACCAGGTAGTATCAGCTAAAGCCCCTCTTCCGATCCCAAGCAAATCTAATAAACCTACAATAATAACCAAAGTAGTATCCTTGAATAAACCTATTGAAGTGTTTACAATAGAGGGGATTGAAATTCTAATTGCTTGAGGTAAAACAACTTTTAAATTCATCTGCCAGTAAGATAACCCTATAGATCTCGCTGCCTCATATTGACCTTGGGGAATTGCTTGCAAACCACCTCTAATAACCTCAGCCATATATGCAGACTGAAATAAAGTTACTGCAACCAAAACACGAGCTAATCCATCCATATCAATACCTTCAGGCAAAAATAATGGCAACATAACCATTCCAAAGAATAAAAGTGTAATTAGTGGTACTCCCCTAATAAATTCAATAAATAAAGTACACATCATGCTAATAACTGGAAGATTGGAACGTCTACCTAATGCTAAAATAATACCTAGAGGAAAAGCTAGTGCAATACCTGTGCAACCTAGAACTAAAGTAACAAGTAAACCTCCCCATTTATTTGTAGAAACTGATTCAAGTCCAAGACCTCCATTTAAAAGAAAAAAAGCAATTACTGGAAATATATAAGTAAATTTTAAAAAATGTTTTCTGAATGGAAAGTTATCAAATAACAGAGGGACAACAGCAACTGCTAACATTAAATAACTAAGATTTACTCTCCACACTTCCTCTCTTGGATAAAAACCATACATAAACTGATAAAATCTAACATAAATAATTGCCCAGCAAGCTCCCCCATTTTCAGGATCGAGAACTCGTGAACACATCTCTCTATTGACGATCTCTTCACCATTAAAATTATATTTGAAGTCAGCTGCAAATATTGTCCAATTTAATATCCAAGGGATAAATTGAAATAAAATATACAGAACAAATAAAGAAATTAGTGAATTTACCCAGGTTGAGAAAAGGTTCATTCTTAACCAACCCAAAATACCAGTTGTAGCAACAGGAGGTTTTCTTGATTCAGTTATATCATTCATTTTACTTCTCTTTAAATTGTATACTTCTGTTATAAATATTCATAAAAACAGATATTGTTAAACTAATAGTTAAATACGTTGCCATTACTATAACCATGCATTCAATTGCTTGACCAGTTTGGTTTAAACTAATTCCTCCAAAACCGTGGACAAGATCAGCATAACCTACGGCAATACCTAATGAAGAATTCTTTGTTAAATTTAAATACTGACTTGTTAATGGTGGTACTATAACTCTTAAAGCTTGCGGAATGATTATAAGTCTCATAATCCAACTTTTTTTTAAACCTAATGAAGCTGAAGCTTCTCTTTGACCTTTAGTTACTGATAAAATACCAGATCTTACAGTTTCTGAAATAAATGCTGCAGTATAAATAGTAAGAGCTAAAAACATTGCAATGAATTCAGGTCTTATTACCATCCCTCCTTTAAAATTAAATCCTTTTAAAGCTGGGTAGTCAAATGACATTGGTGATCCTATTATAAAAAATAATAAAAGTGGTAAAATTATAATTAAGCCAAATGATGATGATAATACAGGAAATTGTTTACCAGTTTCATCCTGTCTTTTTTTAGCCCATCTCCTTATTATAAAACTTGAAATAAAAGCTAAAATAATAGCTATAAAAACATAAGAAAATCCAGTTTCAAATACAGGTCTTGGAGAATAAATACCTCTATTAGAAATAAAAAAAATATCTAAAAATTCTAGAGATTGTTTTACACGTGGTAATTGAATTAATATACTATACCAAAGAATAATTTGTAAAAGTAATGGAACGTTTCGAGTAAATTCAACATAAATGTAAGCTACTCTTACAAGTAACCAATTTGACGAAAGTCGAATAATTCCAACTAGAAAACCAAGAATAGTTGCCGCAATACAACCACAAAAAGAAACTAATAAAGTATTTAATACACCAACAAAATATACATCTAAGTGAGTGTCAGTTGATTTAAAATTAATAAATGGAGAGAAACTAATATCAAATCCTGCTGGATCTGAAAGAAATCGCCAACCAGTTGCAATATTTCTTTTTTCTAAATTATAACCAGTTGTTTGGACAATAAAATATATACCAAGTGCAAAAAGTCCTATTACTAAAGTTTGAAAAAATATGGATCTAAACTTTTCATCAGAAAAAAAATTTAAGTTAGATCTCATTAGACTCCTATAAAAAAAATTAGGGGGTTTTAAAACCCCCTAATTGAAAAAATTAACGATTTATCTGAACGGAGGTGCGTATAAAATACCACCTTGAGTCCAAAGAGCGTTAAGTCCTCTTGCAATTTCAAGAGGTGTATCTGGACCTACGTTAGCTTCGTAAGACTCTGAATAGTTACCAATTTGTTTAATAATTTGGTAAGCCCAATCAGGAGCTAATTCAAGCATTTCACCGTATGAACCTTCAACACCTAGAAGTCTAAGTACTTCAGGAACGTTTGAGCTTTTTTGAGCATCAACGTTTTCAGAAGAAACGCCTAGCTCTTCAGCAATAATCATTGCATTTAAAGACCAACGTACTACGTCACCCCATTGGTGATCACCGTGTCTTACTAGTGGTCCTAGAGGTTCTTTTGAAATGATTTCAGGTAGAACTAACCATTTACCAGGATCTGCTGCTGCAGCTCTAGTTGAAGATAGTCCTGATGCATCAGTAGTATATACGTCACATCTTCCTGCGAATAAGTTTTCTTTACCTTCATCATTAGTTTCAATTGGAAGAGCTTCGTAGCTAATTCCATTTAATCTAAAGAAGTCAGCAAGGTTTAACTCAGTAGTAGTACCAGTTTGAATACAAACAGTAGCACCATCTAACTCAGTTGCACTTGATACACCTAGTGAAGAAGGAATCATAAATCCTTGTCCATCATAGAAGTTAACACCTACGAACTCAAAGCCAAGATTAACATCACGGCTAATTGTCCAAGTTGTATTTCTCGCTAACATATCAACCTCACCAGAAGCTAATGTAGGGAAACGAGATTTACCAGTAGTAGTGATAAATTCTACTTTTGAACGGTCTCCAAAAACTGCTACAGCAACTGCACGACACATATCTGCGTCAAGACCAGCCCACTCTCCACTATCGTCAGGAGCAGCAAAACCAGCTAAACCAGTTGTTACACCACATTTTAGAAAACCTCTATTTTTAACATCATCAAGAGTTCCCGCATTTGCTGAAAAAGCAAAAACAGTAACTGCAAAGATTGATAATAGTTTTTTCATATTATTTCCTTTGTTTTAAATAATTATTTAAACATCTTTTTTCAAAGATTACCCCCCAATAACAAAATAAATTGATCTAAGAAACAGCTAATTTTAAGAGAATGATATAAACATAAATTGTATCATAATTGCAAAATATATACTAGATATAGTGTTTTATGAAAATAGATACTAAACTAACAAAAGTTTCAAGAGATGTAAAAAAACAAAAAGGTTTTATTAATCCTGGTATTTATAAAGGATCAACAATGATCTTCAATAGTTTTGAAGATTATATTAATGATATTAATAATGATGATGACCGAAGTACTTTATATGGAATTAATAAAAATCCTTCAGTTGAACAATTAGAAAAAGCAATTTCAAGTTTATACAAATGCCATGATACTATTATAGCTCCCTCTGGACTGGCTGCACTTATCATTCCTTTTTTAACATATTTAAAAAAAGATGATGAAGTATTAATTAATGATACTGTTTACAGTCCAACTAGGACATTTTGTGAAAAAATTCTTAAAAATTACAGAGTAAAAATTAAATATTTTCACCCTTTAAAAGATATAAATAAATTTGAAAAATTAATTACAAATAAAACAAAATTAATTTATCTTGAATCTCCCGGTACTGCTACTTTTGAGATACTTGATATTCCTAAAATAACAAAAATTGCAAAAAAGAAAAAAATACCAACTGTCATGGATAATACTTGGGCTTCCCCTATTTTCTGCAATCCTATAAAACTTGGGATAAATATTATTATTGATGCAGGTACAAAGTATATAAATGGACATTCTGATGTTCTTATAGGATTTGTAAGTACTGATAAAAAACATTCAAAAGAAATAAGAATTACAGCCAAAACATTAGGAATGTGTCCAGGTTCAGAAGAGGTATATTTAGCATTGAGAGGGATACCTACACTAAATTTAAGAATGAAACAAATTGAAACAAATACTTTAAACATGGCTAATAAATTATTGGAACATTCCCTTATTGATAAAGTATATTACCCTGCTATTCCAAGTTTTCCCAATCATAATATTTGGAAAAGAGATTTTACAGGAAGCTCTGGCTTATTTGCATTCTCTTTAAAGAAAAAACATTCTCTTAAATCTATTAAGAAATTTTATAATAAATTGAAAATATTTAAACTAGGTTATAGCTGGGGAGGATTTGACAGTTTAATTACTTTCCCCCGTCTTAGTAAAAGATCATTTAAGAATGAAGTAAAAGGAAATCTCATTCGTGTTTACTGCGGATTAGAAGACTCTCAAGATCAGATTAATGATATATTGAATGCACTAAAAGTTCTTAAATAATTATTAAATGGATCCTATTTTTTTAATTTTTGCATCCTTCGGTGTATTTGTTTTTGGCCTTTCTAAAGGTGGAGTGCCTGGACCTATAGCGATGTTAGCTGTACCAGTGATGTCTTTTGCTATGAGCCCATTGCAAGCTGCTGGAATTCTTCTTCCTCTTTTAATTATAATGGATTTTTCTGCTATCTATTTATATTGGAAAAAATGGATAAATAAAATTTTAAAAATAATTATTCCTGCTTCTATTATTGGTATTTTATTTGGAACATTCACTTTTAAATACACTAATGAAGATCAGATAAGAATTATGGTTGGGATTATTTCAATTTTATTTGTCCTTGTATCTTTTATTCAAAAAAGTAATTTTTTATTAAAACCAACTAAATTAAAAGGTTATTTTTGGTCTTCAATTGCAGGATATACAAGTTTTTTAATACATGCCGGTAACCCACCTATAAATTTTTATGTACTTCCCTTAAAATTAGATAAAATTTCATTTATTGGTACAATGACTTTAGCTTTTTTAGTTATTAATCTTGTAAAAATAATTCCCTATTATTATGTTGGATTATTAGCACCATCAAATTTAATGGTCTCTTTACTATTGTTACCACTTGCATTTATTAGTGTTTTAATTGGATACTTTATTCAAAAGAAAATTCCAGAAAAGTTATTTTTTAATATTATATATATTTTATTATTCCTAAGTGGATGCAAATTAATATTTGATGGTATTGCTTAATTTAAACCCTCTGCAATATTTAAAAAACGATCACAGACATCACTGTTAAGATATTTCAAACCTTTTCTATATTCATCAGACCCATAAAATAATTCAGCATCTTCCATAGATGGGAATTCAATAACAACTAAGCGATTCATTTCTTTTCCTTCTAAGTTTATAATTTTACCACCTCTACTTAAAATTTTAGCACCAGCAGCTATTAATGCAGGTCCCGCTATATCTGTGTATTTTTTATATTCATCATGATTTTTAATATTAACAATGCCAACCCAATAAGCTTTTTTCATTTATTAACTCCTTTATGAAATTTAGTATTATAATTTGCTCTTTTAGTTTTTCTTGTGCCAAAAGGGCCTGGTATAAATAAAGTCATTGTTTCGGTGTTTGGTTTTAAATCAACTCGATGAAGATGGTCGGCTGATCTAAATCCAATGTATCCGGGAGGTCTCCAAAATTTACCCTTCGATGTAGTTTCCCAATACCCTCCTTTTAATATAATTGTAATGTATGGGCACATATGATTATGAACCCCTTCACCATGATCATCATCTAACATTCTATGGATTAGAATATTGAAAGGAAACCATTTTGGTCTTTTTCTAAATAAAACATAATATCTCTCTAACCAGGGCTTTGCTTTAGCAAATTCAGGGTGAGATGGGCCTCTATCCAAAACAACTTTTTTTCTTCCGAATTTTTCTAAGATTTTTAATAACATATTATTTCAAATTATTAATTGATTCATAATTAGCATCAATAACCCCCTTTTCAGTAATTAGTTTAGTTATAAATTTTGCAGGAGTAACATCGAATGCATAATTTGCACAAGTAGAGCCTTCAGGAACTATTTTAATTTTTTTTAATTCATTATTTTCGTCTAATCCATTAATATGAGATACTTCTTCACTATCTCTCTCTTCAATAGGTATATCACGGACACCATTTTGGATATTAAAATCTATACTAGAAATTGGTGCTGAAACGTAAAAAGGGATTTTATTATCATAAGCTGCAAGTGCCTTAAGATATGTTCCTATCTTATTACAAACATCTCCATTACTAGCTGTCCGATCGGTTCCTGTTATACAAATATCTATTTTTTTATTCTGCATTAAATGTCCTCCAACATTGTCTACTATAAGTGAATTAGGAATGTTTTCATTTAATAGTTCCCAAGATGTTAAACTAAAACCTTGATTTCGTGGTCTTGTTTCATCAACCCATACATGAACAGGTATATTTTTTTTATGAGCTATAAAAACAGGGGCAAGAGCTGTGCCCCAATCTACAGTTGCTAACCACCCAGCATTGCAATGAGTTAAAATATTTACAGTTTTTTTATTTTTTTTATAAACTTTGTTAATTAATTCATAACCGTACTCACCAATGCTTTTGCAATTATTAATATCATCCTGTCTAATTTGATTAGCTAATTCTAAAATTTTGCTAGGCAACTGATCTTTATTTATATCAACAATATTTGTCATTATTTTATTTAAAGCC
>CACJEE010000003.1 GCA_902592345.1 uncultured Alphaproteobacteria bacterium | reverse complement strand
TAAAAGAAATTTGAGAAAAAGATTTGTGCTAATTACAGACCCCTATAGATCCAAGAGCACATTTTTTTCCATCAACCCATATAGCGCTAGATAAATTAGCTTCATCAAAAATTGCTCCTGAAATGTTAGCTCCTAACAGGTTAGCTTCATATAAATTAGCCCCTTTAAAGGAAGAGGTAAAAAGATTAGCCCCTTCAAAATTAACTTTGGCAAGATTTGCATTTTCAAAATTTGCATTATTGCAATTAGCACCTTGTAAATTAGATGCATATAAGTTTGAATTACTAAAATTTGCAAAAATAAAATTTCCTATAGAGAGATCAGAGTTATTTATTTGTGATTTCTCTAAATTGGCTAGAGATAAATTAACTCCGGACATCTTTGCATTAGCCATTCCAACACCAATTAAGTCAAGGTTTTCAACAAAATTACAGTTTGTCCAATCAACTTCATTAGAAGGCTGATCATCACATCCAGCATAAACAAAACTTGGCAGTAATAAAATTAATAGTAAAATTATCCATCTCATAAACAATAAGTAAGAAAACTTTATGTTTAATTTAAGGCAACTATCTTGAGGTAAGTTTTAGTTCAATTCTTCTATTTTGCTGATAATCTTTTATAGTTTCACCATCACTAATAGGATAAAATTCTCCATATCCAGCAGCGGCAAGTCTTCTTGGAGGAAAGCCAATCTCAAGTAATAATTTCAAAACTGAATTAGCCCGAGCAATTGATAGTTCCCAGTTAGAAGGAAATTGTATTGTGTTAATTGGTCTTTTATCAGTATGTCCCTCTACTTGAATTATCCAATCAATGTCTGTTGGGATTTCATTTGTGGTTTCCATCAATGTCATAGCAATTTGTTTTAACTTTGCTTTACCATTCTCTTGTAAATTTGCAGAAGCTGAATCAAATAATAGTTCTGATTCAAATATAAATCTATCACCAACAACTTTAATATCATCTCTGTCACCTAATAAAGATTGGAGTTTTCCAAAAAATTCTGAACGGTATTTTTGCAACTCAAATATTTTTGATGTTAATGCTTTATTTAACCTTTCACCAAGAATTTCAATTTCTAAATTCTTAGATGCAGTTTCTATCTCGCTTGACTCAAGAGCTCTATTTAAAGTCAGTATTTCAATTTTTAAATTTTCAATTTCATTTGATAAAATAGAAATCTGCTCAAATGTTTGTGATGCTTCAATTTGCATCTCCTCAATTTGACTGCTAGAAACCTCATTCTCCATAGCTCTAGCATTTTCAACATTTTCAATATCTCTTTTTAATATTGCTATTTCTAATTCCTGTTCCATTCTTTTTTCATCAGAAATTGAAAGAACATTGTTTAATTCAATTATTTTACCTCTTAAATCAAAAATTGTATTATCTTTATTTATTAAATTTTGATTTAGTGTTGCTAATTGTTGATTCTTAGATCTGATAGCTTCTAATTGTTCTTGTAGTGTTGCATCTTTTAATCCTAAACTATCATTTATTTCCAATAAATCATTCATAAGATTTTGATATTGATTTATTTGATTTTGCAATTCTTCATCTCGAAGCGATAATTCTAAATTCGTTCGCTCTAACATACTTAAGGTTTCCTTAGTTTCTTTTTGAGAGTTTAGTAAATCGTTATTTAAATTTATAAGTTCTTGATTTTTATTTTTAATTGCTTGTAACTGCTCAGTAATACCACCACCTTCTAAGTCTAAACTTTTATTTATAGCAACTAGGTTTTCATTCTTTATATTTAATTCGTTGATTTTCTCAGTAAGATCATTTTCACTAATTTCTAGTTTTTTATTTGTTTCATCTAGCTGACTATTTAGTTTTGTAAGATTTTCATTTGATATGTTTAGTTCTTCAACTTTTTCATTTAAATTTGTTTCACTGATTTTAAGTTTATTATTTGTTTCATCTAGCTTTGTATTAAGTGTCTTTAATTGATCTATACGAGCAGCTAAGGCTTTATTAATTTTTTCACCCAATCCTTCTGTATCTAATATGGCACTATCTAACCCTTCATAAACTTCAAGAGCTTTAGCAACGATTCGCAATTCACTTAAAAGTTCTGTTATTTGACTAGATAGAGCAAGTATATTTTGTTCTTGAACAAATATTTCTGTACTTTTTTTAGCAAGATCTGTTTGTAAACCTTCAGCAATTAATTCTTGCTTTTTCAAATCTGTTTGAACATTACTTAATCTCGACTCTGTTTCAGATAAAGTTTTAAGAGCTTCTTTTTTTTCAGAAACTTCTGATTGAAGAATTTTTGATAATTCACTAATTTGGATTCTTAATTCTTTCAATGCCTTATCTCTTCCTGAAATAGCATCACTTAAATAAATTTGAGATACTGTAAATACCATTAGGACAAAGATAATAACTATTAACAATGTAGCCAAAACATCTACAAATCCTGGCCAAATATTAGTTGATTCACCAAGTCTATTTCTTAAAGACCTAGATACCATTATTATTTTTTATTTTTAGTATTTAATTCTTTAATACTCTGATTTAAATCTTCAAATATTTTTCTTGTAGAACTATCTAAAAATCCTTGATCATTAATTTTATTTATCAATTGTAAAATACTAGATTGAGTATTTAATTGAGTTGATAAAAAATTGGATAGTTTTTCATCTATTCCTGCTGAATGAGTATTAACATTTTTAATTTGCTCATTTAAATTAGCTAAATTAATATTAATCTCATTTTGATTTTCTGAAGTTTTTTTTAAAGAATAAACAATACTGTCTAAATTATCATAAATTTTTTGAAGTGCTTGTTGACTCATATTATCAGAAGGTGATGAATTAAGTAAATCTGGAATAGAATTGTTCTCCAATATTTTTTCAAAAAATAAACTAAACTTATTTTGTGCTTGCCCAAGATTTATATCCATAAAACCAAGAATTAGTGATCCAGCTAATCCAAGTAATGAACTACTAAAAGCAATACTCATTCCTTGTAAAGGTGCATTTAAACCGTCTTTTAAAGAGTTAAAAAAACCAGCAACATTTGTATCATCAATACCAAGACCACTAATAACGTCACCAACCGAACCTATTGTTTTCAGTAACCCCCAGAAAGTTCCAAGTAATCCTAAAAAAACTAATAAACCAACTAAGTATCTTGAAGTTTCTCTAACACTTGATAATGACATATCAGAATTTTCAATTAACCTATTAATTGCAGAACTTTTAAAAACAAATCTGCCTTCTACTTGTTTAAGATCGCCAGAAATATTTTTTAAATTACTATTATTATTTAGAAAAGATTTTGGAGATTTATTTATTTCAAAATTTGCTAAGGCTATATAATCTGTATTTAGACCAGCAAGCTTGATTAAATTAAAAATAATACCAACAGCCAAAGCTGCTAAAATTATTAAATTTATAAATATATTTGATAAAAAAGCATTTTGAAGAACAGGATAAAGAAGAACAACAATGATAAATACTATTGCTAAAAACAAGCCTACTCTTAAAAAATATTGATTCAAACTTTTTGGCATAAAATAGTATCTAGTTAGTATATGTTTTTAATAAATTTTTTATACATCTAAATTATGTCAATTATACATATAGTTTCTTGTTAAGGGTAAATTATTAATATTCTTAGCAATTTGGATTTGAAAAACTATATTTCCCATATTGACAAAAGAATATTTACTAGCGAGTAAATAAAATTCCCACATTCGATAAAAGCGCTCATCAAACATTTTAACAATTTTATCCTTGTTTTTTTGAACATTTCTATACCAATGAGTTAACGTATGAGCGTAATGTAACCTAAGTATCTCAATATCAGTTATATTTATATTTAGTTTTTGAGTTTCATTAATAATATCAGATAGAGAAGGTATATATCCTCCAGGAAAAATATATTTTCTTATCCAGGGGTTTGTTGCAGTTGGAATACCTCTTTGACCAATTGTGTGAAGAAGAAATACTCCATTTTCTTTTAATAAATCATATGTTTTTTTTAAATAAGCTTTAAAGTATTTAATACCAACATGCTCGAACATTCCCACAGATACAATCCGATCGTATGTATGAGTCTCATTTCTATAGTCTTGTATTTTAAATGAAATTTTGTCAGACAAACCCTCTTCTTGAGCTCTTTTAGAAGCAGTGTTAAATTGATTTTCAGATAGAGTAATTCCTTTAACATTAGCACCAGTCTGCTTAGAGATTTCTATAGCCATACCTCCCCATCCACATCCAATATCTAATACATTCATATTCTCCGTAATTTGAAGCTTGTTAATTATATGTTTTTTTTTATCAATTTGCGCCTGCTCTAAACTAATATTTTCGTTATGAAAATACGCACAGGAGTATTGCATATCTTGATCTAAAAAAAGTTTATACAAATCTTCTTTTAAATCATAATGATGTGCAACATTTTGTTTTGATTTAACAGCTTCATTGAGCTGCTGGAAAATTTTAAAATAACCAGAGAAATTCTCATATATTCTATATATAAAATTATTTTGAATAAAATCATCGTAACATGAAGTTATCAAATCAATTAATTGCTCTATTGTGCCCTCTAATATTAATATTTCTTGATTCATATAGCCTTCTCCGAAGTAAAGACCTGGATTTCTAAATAATTTTTTTTCTATTGATTTGGTAGTTAATTTAATTTTTAAATTATTTGTACCAATTCCAAACTCATGAATTTTATCACTGCTATCTACAATTAAAATTTTTCCTTTAAAATTTACTTTTTTTAAAACAGAATAAAGCATAATTTTTTTAGGAATCTATTTTAAGAAAATGACTAACAATGTCAACAAAATGAAAATGGCTGAGTTAAAAAACGCAGCCATTAAAGAAGAAAAAATTTATGCTGCTATGCGACGATTTTTTTGAGCTTCTTTTTCTTTTTTGAGCTCTCTTTCGTCAATATAAGCAATTTCACAATGCTGTTTACAGTATGGTTTTCCAGTCAAAGTATTAGCCTCACAAAAATGAAAATCTTTTTCTTGAGGATCTCCAATCGGCCACTGACAGCTAGAGAAAGTGTGTGTCACTCTATTTTGTTTAAAATAGTTTTTAATAATAGACATTATTTAGTTCCTTTTTTAACCCGTAAATATTGAAATCTGTAATTATCGAGGTAGTTTATAAGATTGAAAAATCCAGTATTCAAGAACAATTATAAAAAAAACTATATATCCCAATATGTTAGTATAAGAATTAAATACAACTACTATATGTAGATAATAAAACTGTTTTTTTTATCTAAAAAAACGAATCGGAATTTTTAAAAATTAAAATTAATAGAATAATCAAGAAAAAAACTGAATATGAGCGAATTATAATTTTTCTGGATAGCCTAGAATTTGGAGGTTTCCTAAAATAAATAAATAAAATTATTATAGACCAAAAAAATAATAAAATTAACCATCCAAAAATTAAAGCAATATAAAAATCATTATACATTTAAAATTATTTATTTAGAATTCTCTTTTTTGAATATATTTTTGATGATATTCCTCAGCCTTATAAAAAGTATCAGCTTTGGTAATTTCCGTTACTATCATATTGTTGAAAGAGGTTTGATGCTTTCCTTTAGATGTTTCTGCAATTTTTTTTTGAAATTCATCAAAATAATAAATAACTGAACGATATTGACGTCCAATATCTGGTCCCTGTCTATCAATAGTGGTTGGATCATGACATTTCCAAAATTCATCTACTAATGTTGCATAAGAAATAATTTCATCATCAAAATCAACTAGTAAAACCTCTGCATGATTAGTATTTTGATAACATACACTCTCATATGTTGGGTTTTTCGTATTACCCCCTGAATATCCCACTTCAGTTTTAATTATACCAGAAATTATTCTGAAATGTTCTTCTACACCCCAAAAACAACCTGCGCCAAATAATGCTTTTTGAATCATATATTAAATATATACACTAAATTTATTTATTCAAATTTATGACATTAAAATATCAAATAATTAATAAAAAAAATCTTTACTCAGGTTTTTTTAAATTGAAAAAATTAGAATTTGTTCATCAAAAACACGATGGGAGCTGGACTGATAAAGTAAGTAGAGAAATTTTTAGTGGGGCTCATGTATCTACTTTACTGCCATATGATCCTGTAAGAAAAGAAATTATATTAATTCAGCAATTTAGAGCTGGAGTTATATCAAGATATGATGATGAATACCTATATGAAATTGTAGCAGGTATTATAGATAAAAATGAATCACCTAAAGCGACTGCTATAAGAGAATGTGCTGAGGAAACTGGATGTAAAGTAAATAAGCTTACACCAATTAATGATTATTTTCCCGCTCCTGGATCATCAGAGTCTTATTATCATTTGTTTTTAGGTGAAGTTAATTCCTTTGATGGAGAGAGAATTATGGGACTTGAAAGTGAAAATGAAAATATATTAGTTAAATCTTATAAAGTTGAGCAAGTGAGAAAAATGTTGAAGAATAAAGAAATTAAGAATGGTTTAACACTTATAGCACTTCAATGGTTCTTTTTAGAGTATTATAAAGATTAAGTACCTAAGCCTCTTTCATAGGGTTGAACTAATTCTTTACAAATTAACATCATATCAAGAGTCTCAATCATTTTATCAATTGTTTGATATTCTTGACATTCATAAATTTCATTATCTTTTTGTAAAACAGTAACAAATAAAAGTATATACAAGCCATTAGCTGTCTCAATGTTGTTTATTGCATAACTTTTTACTTCAAAACCTTCATTAATTAGATCTTTATAAGTTTTTTCAGACTCTTGCCATTGATCTATATTAGGATTGGCATACAATATAGACGTAAAAAATAAAAATAAGATACAAGTAAAAAACAATTTTAATTTTCTTTTAACCATTTTAAAACACCATCTATATGTTTATCTATTGGATATATAGGATAAAAAACTTTTTTAACAATTTTTTTTTCAACAATTAAAGTTAAGCGTTTTAAGTAGATTTTATCCTCAACTAAAAATGATGGGAGGCTCAATGCATTCTTTAGTTCTAATTTTTCATCACTTAATACGTCAAATGGTACACTAAGACGATTAGTCATTTCTTTATTGTAATTAACACTTTGAGTTGAAATTCCAATAGGGACTGCATTTAAACCAATAAGATCATCATAATTATCTCTAAATTTACATGTTTGTAATGTGCAGCCATTTGCTCCAGGAATTTTATTCCAATTTTGAGGAAGTGGCATATCTGGTCTTCCAGTCATAGGAAAAAAGTAGAGTATCATTCTAAAAGTATCTGAGCGATCAAGTCGCAAATAATTTCCTTCTTGATTTGGCAATGAAATACTTGGAATATTTAAATTTTTTAGATGATTTGCTGCATCATCATCTACTGGTATAGGAAATTTTTGACTTACACTCATTATTGTATTGTAATAATAGCCTCTTTATATCATAACAACATATTATGACTCAAATAAAACCAACAGCGGGTCAAACAACCCCTCGCTTTGCAGATATCGCAACTTTTTTCCGTTTACCTATAGTTAAGGACTTAAATAAATTGGATTATTGTATTTGTGGAATACCATGGGACGGAGGAACAACTAATAGGCCTGGCGCAAGACATGGGCCAAGAGAAATTAGAAATGCTTCTTCACTTATCAGAACATATCACCCATCATCATTAAAAAGCCCATACGATAATTATCAAATTGCAGACATCGGTGATTGCCCAGTGAATCCTGCAGATCTACAAGACTCACTTAATAAAATAACTAGTTTTTATAACAAAATTGCTGAAACAAAAACAATACCACTTTCTATAGGAGGTGATCATCTTATTTCTCTTCCAATATTAAGAGCATTAGCAAAAAATAAACCTGTGGGAATGTTTCAATTCGATTCTCATTCAGATACATGGGATACTTACTTTGGAGGATTTAAATATACTCACGGAACTCCATTTAGAAGAGCTATTGAAGAAAATCTTATTGATCCTAAAAAATATGTCATTCTCGGTTTGCGAGGTGGCCTTTATGACCCTGATGACTTAACTTGGGCAATAGATCAAGGAGTCACAATAATATCAACTGATAAATTTTATGAAATCGGTTTTAAAGAAACAATTAAAATAATAAAAGATGTATTAGCAGATACTCCAACTTACTTCACCTTTGATATTGATGGAATTGATCCAACATTTGCTCCTGGAACAGGAACTCCTGAAGTTGGAGGGATTAATGTTAGAGAATCTCAATTAGTTATAAGAGAATTAAGGGATTTACATTTTATTGGAGCAGATGTTGTTGAAGTATCTCCTCCATTTGATCTTAACAATATGACTTCATTAGTTGGTGCAACAATAGCTTTTGAAATAATGTGCACTATGACAAAAACAAATTAGTATTATTCAAACTAGCTCTTAGGTAAGGCACATCTTTCATCAATAATTTTTGCATTTTTTAATTCTTTCCATAGGCTATTTGGAATTTTTATATTCAAATTAGATATATTATTATCAATTTGATCTTCTCTATCCATACCTATTACAAGAGAAGCGACTTGTTTATTAGCATAACAAAACTGCAATGCTGCAGCTGGTACTGAAACATTATACCTATTACAAATGCTTAATATTTCATTATATTTTATCTTTATACTCTCTGGAATTTTATCATAAAAATAAGTTATATTATCTCCAATACCCTTTGCAAGAATGCCAGAATTAAAAACCCCTCCAAGAATTATACCAATATTTTTTTCTTCAGCAATGGGTAGGCAGTCATCAAGCGCGCTTTGATCTAATAACGTATATCTACCTGCTAACAGTATGCAGTCAAAATCACCCTCTTCTGCAAATCTTCTGCATATATCAGAATTATTTACACCTACACCAATTGCCTTAATAACTTTTTCTTCTTTTAATTTAGATATTGCCTTGTAAGCTCCTTTCATTGCAATTTCAAAATAATGATCTACTTGCTCTCCATACGTATAAGTATCAACGTCATGAATTAAACAGATATCAATTTTTGATGTATTCAATCTATCTAAAGATTGCTCAAAAGATTTCATTACACCATCATATGAATAGTCTACATTTGGAACGAAGTTTAATCCACCTGCCCATTTTCCTCTATTTATTTTTTCTTCTTTTTGTGGTGTTAAATATCTTCCAACTTTTGTAGATAAATAATAACTATCTGAATTTAATGTTTTTAGAAAACTCCCTAATCGATGTTCACTTAGTCCATTTCCATAATAAGGAGAAGTATCATAAAGATTTATATTAGAGTCATTACAACGCGCTAGAGTTTTATAACAAGTTGCATCATCTAACTTTTCAAACAAATTTCCAATAGGTGCGCCACCAAAGCCTATTGTTGATAAAAATATATCAGTATTACCCAATTTTCTTTTTTGCATAATTGAATAATATTTTATACAGCAAAAATTAGAGGTACGAAACTAAACCTATTTCTTTTCTAAATCGATCTCTTATTGTAACAGCATTAAGAGGTATTGGTTTTATTGGCACATTTCCTGACTTAATTTTTGATATAATAACATAAGAATTATTTTTATCAGCCAGAGCTTTCTGTAAATTTTCATTTGTTTCTTCACCTAAGCATTCAATTACATTTTTGCAACCAGCTCCAATAGCAACATTCTTTAAAGATGTACTTTCATTGGTAAAAGTTTTTTGATCACCTGTTGATCCGTATGAGCCATTATCAACAATAAGAAGTGTATAATTAGATGGAGCTCTATTACCAATTGTTGCAAGGGTGTTCATATTCATTAAAACTGATCCATCACCATCAATACTTATAACATTTTTATCAATGGATAATGATAAGCCTAAACCAATTGATGATGCTAAACCCATACTACCCAACATATAAAAGTAATTTGGACGGTCATTAATTTTATATAATTCTTGTGAAGGTAAACCAATGTTGCAGATCACAAGTTCATTTTCAATTGTTTGTTGCAAAAGATTTAATAATTCAAATCTATTCATTTAATCATCCTCCATTAAATTAAAATTACAAAGCACAGCTACAGGACTTTCAATCACTTTGGCATGATTAGTAAAAGTTGAAATTTTATCTAAATCTTCTTCAATATTACAATGAAGCATTGGTATTCGAAGTGTGTTAAGAATATCTTCTGTAACACTTCCCATGCCACCCTGAGCTCCCACAGGTTCCCCAGGAGTTCCTCGGTAGCTTATTAAGAAAACTACAGGCATTTGATATAATTGAAGAAGAGAAACTATAGAGTTTACTGAATTGCCAATACCAGTATTCTGCATCATAATACAAGGAAGTTTATTGCCAAGATAAGCTCCAGCGCAAATTCCCATTCCCTCTTCTTCTCTAGGAATAGCTGAATAATAAATTTCTTTATCATTCTCTAATATAGTGATCATATTAGCTAATAGTTTACATGGAACACTAAGAAAAAAATCAGCGCCGCCTGATTTTAAATTTGTTATAATCTTTTGGCTAATTTTCATCGTTTTAATTTAATACTAAAATAAAATTATAAAACAAGATTTTGTTTTATTAAAAATTGTTACGTAATTTAATCTTTATTTTAGATATATAATTGTTATTTTTTCTCAATATTGGAGAAGGAAAATTAGGATGATTAACGGCATCAGGATAATATTGAGGCTCTAAACACATGCCATATTGAGAGCCGTATGCCTTATTATACTTGCCAATATACTTATCCAACATCATATTGCCTGTATAAAACTGAATACCGTGTTGATTAGTAAAATACTCAACTCCCATTCCAGTTTTTTTACTATAAATAATAGCTACTGATTCCTTCATGGACTGATCTTTTAAAACATAATTATGATCAATCCCTCCAGAATAAAGAAATTTTTTATTTATTAAAAATTCATTCTTTAAATCAAATTTTGTATCTTCAACATTTATAATTTTACCAGTAGGCATGGACTGTTCATCCGTCTCACATATTGAGTTAGAATTAATATGCACTAAATGATCTTCATTGTTTTGATAATGAACTCCGTGTCCATGAAAATTCCAATAATTATGATTTGTAAGATTAACTAAAGTATCTTGATCTGAAATGGCTTGAAAATTTATTAAAAGTTCATTGTTATTATTTAATTCATAAATAACTTTACAATCTAGATTGCCTGGATAGTTTTCTTCCATATCGGGTGAAAGATAACTCATCACACATTTGATAGAATTTTCTTTTTCCTCAATATTATCTATTTTCCATATTTTTTTATTGAAACCAACTTTACCTCCATGCAGATGATTTGGTGGGGTGTTCGGATATAATTGATAATGATTTTTATTTAAAGAGAACTTTGCATATCCTATTCTATTTGCTACTCTTCCAATAATAGAATTAAAATAACCGTTTGACTCCAAAACGCCTTCGATATTACCATAGCCTAAAAGAACATCCTCAGTTTTATCTTCTTGATTCATCATAGGTATATTAACCTCATGAATGTATCCACCATAGGTATAAAATTTAAAGCTAAAATTATTATCGTTATGCACTTCAACTGACTCTATATTTAGCTCAGATGGGTTATCTATTTTTTCTACTTTAACTTTCATTATACTTTTCTATCTCTTGTTTTTGATAAATTATTTTGACGTAAATATATAATTATACCTCCAGCAACTATAAATAAAGCACCTGGAAATAATTGATCTACTGGCCACTCTTTAAAGAAAATCCAACCCAAAATTAAAGCAAAAAATATTTCAATATAATCAAAGGGCATAATTTTACTAAGTTCTGCTTTTCTAGAACCATAAATTAATAATAAAACACCTGTTCCACCAGTAAAACCCATTAAAAACAATATAAACAAATCATATAAACTTTTGAAATTTTCCCACATATTAAATGTAATAACCAAAAGGATTGCACAGATTAAAGTGCCAATGTTGGCGTAAAGATTTATTAATGGCACGGGCGTATCATTTGAAAAATTTAGGGCTGTTATTCTTGCAAGAGAATAACCAAAGGCAGCCATTACAGGAAGTAACATATAAAAATTAAAGCTTTCAGACCAAGGTTGCATAATAAATATTATACCCACAAAACCGGTTAATACGGCTAATGTTTTATACCATCCAAATTTTTCACCAAGTAGTGGTATTGCTAATAATGTAACCATCATTGGTCCTGTGTACTCCATTGTTGCAACTAAAGCATAAGGTAAATAAAGATAGGAGGTATATAAACATAATTGGGCAAAAGACATAATTAGGCCCCTTGCTAAACCGAAACGCCATCTTTTTATGACTAATTTTTTTCCACTATCATGCCAGTCTTGCGAAAAATACAATGCAATAAAACATGGTATCATTCCAAACAGATTTCTAAAAACTGATAATTGTGCAGCAGGATAATCATCTCTAAGGTATTTTATCGCAATACCCATACAGTCTAATAAAAATAATCCGGATAAGGAAAGTGCAACTGCTATAAATAAATTACTTTTCACCCACAATTAACGCAACATTGATCAACCCAATGATTGGGTGAAACTTCTTTAAGGCCCATTACAATATTACCTTCTTTACAATCATGTGTGGGGTTTGGACATCTTGTTCTAAAAACACAGCCCGAGGGTGGGTTCATTGCACTAGGGATTTCTCCTTGAAGCTCTATAGCTTTAGATTTATTTTCAGGATCAATTGAAGGAATAGAGGATAATAGTGCCTTCGTATAAGAGTGTCTCGGATTACTAAACAACTCTCTTGATGGTGCCATTTCAACTATATGACCAAGATACATTACCGCAACAATATCACATACATGGGCAACAACACTTAAATCATGGCTTATAAATAAATAAGTTAAATTTAGATCTTCTTGAAGTTGTTTTAAAAGATTTAAAATATCTGCTTGAATTGAAACATCTAATGCTGCAACACTTTCATCTGCAACAATAAATTTTGGATTACTTACTAGTGCTCTTGCAATTGAAATACGTTGACGCTGACCTCCAGAAAAAGCGTGTGGAAATCTCCTTAAGTGTTCAAGATTTAATCGGCATTTAGCAGCGATATCTCGAACTCTCTCATCAGTTTCTTCTCTTGAATTAGTTATTTTCATCACTTCTAATGGCTCTGCAATTATATCTCTAACTGTCATTCGTGGGCTGAGTGCTGCATAGGGATCTTGAAAGATTAGTTGTGCTTTTTTTCTGTATTCCTTCATTTCCTTAGAAGTAATTGATGTTAAGTCATAATCCTTTTCGTCATCATGAAATATTACATTTCCTTGACTTATTTTATTAGCACCTAATATTGCTCTTCCAAGTGTGGTTTTCCCTGACCCTGACTCGCCAACTAGTCCAAAGAAAGATCCCTTTTTAATCTTAATATTAATATTATTAACGGCTTTTATTTTTTGTTTTTTTGATAAAAAATTTTCTTGATAGTCAAATGATACTGATAAATTATTTACTGATACTATATTTTCATTCATATTTAACCACAATTAACACAACATTTATCAACCCAATGACCAGGACTTACTTCTATCAAGCCCATTTCAGTATTGCCTTCTCTACAGTCATGTGTTGGGTCAGGACATCTTGTTCTAAAAACACAAGCACTAGGTCTGTCTAAAGGACTTGGAATATTACCAGGTATTGGTTTTAAGGGTGCGTCCAGATTATTAATATCGGGAAGCGCATTTAGTAATCCTCTCGTATATGGGTGTTTAGGATTTTTTAAAATTTCATTAACAGGACCACGCTCAACAATACTGCCTAAATACATCACCGCAACATCATCAGCAACTTGTGCAATAACACCTAGATCATGAGTGATGAATATGACACCCATATTGAATTCTTTAATAATATCTTTCATTAAATTTATTACCTGTGCTTGAATAGTTACATCTAACGCTGTTGTAGGCTCATCTGCTAACAATAGTTTAGGCATTGTTGATAAAGCCATAGCAATCATTGCCCGCTGCCTCATTCCTCCTGACAGCTCAAAAGCATATTGATTAAATCGCTTTTCAGCATCTGCTATCCCTACCCTATTTAACATATCTATTGATATATTTTTTGCTTCCTTTTTATCCATTGGTTTATGAATCATAAGTTGCTCAACCATTTGGTAACCAATTTTAATTGCTGGAGCAAAACTAGCCATTGGTTCTTGAAAAATCATTGAAACTTTTCCACCTCTAATTTTTTTTAAATCATTTTTTGATGTAAATTTTAAAACATTTTCGTCATCAATTATTATTTCTGCATTATCATTATATATTGTATTTCCTGGATTGAGTTGCATGATAGATTTTGCTGTAACGGATTTACCAGATCCTGACTCACCAACAATACCTAAAACCTTTCCTTGATCCAATGTTAAAGACACATTATCAATTGCTGTTATACGACCTTCATCAGTATCAAACTTTACATCAAGATTATTTATTTCTAAAAGATGAGTCATAGAATATTAATTTTTTGTTTTGTGCGGATCTGCAGCGTCTCGAAGACCATCTCCGACATATACAAATGTTAAAATTAAAACAACTAAGAAAAAGACAGGTATAAAATACCATTGATAGTTTAGTAAAACATCTGCCTTTGTTGCATTTTGTAAAAGTACACCTAATGAATTTACAGGTTCTCTTAAACCTAAACCTATAAAACTTAGAGCAGTTTCAGATAACAACATGTAAGGAAAGCTGATAACCAGATCAACAATTATGTAGCTTGTAAAACTTGGTAAAAGATGTCTGATAATTATATGAGTAGATGAAGCTCCACACATTTTAGCTGCAAGAATATATTCTTGACTTCTTTCACTTAATAAATGAGTTCGTACACGTCTTGCCAAAGTTGGCCAAGATATCAAACCTAATAAACAGGATATAAAGAAAAACCTGAGTTCTGAACTCCATTCAAGAGGTGCAAAAGCGGCAAGACACATAAATAAAGGTATGGGTGGAACTGTTCGAATAGCATCTGTAAACATTTGTAACAAACTATCAATCCAGCCACCATAATATCCAGAGATACCTCCAATAATTAAGGACAAAACGAAAGAGATAAACACTCCCAGTGTTCCAACAGCTAATGAAATATATATTGCACTTAAGGTTCTACTAAATAAATCTTTTCCTGCTTTATCAGTTCCAAATAGGTGAATTCCACCTTCCTCGACACCAAATAAATGCGTATCAAATGTTAGTCCTGGAATTGTAAAATCTAATGCCTTACCTGGAAGATTAATACTATAATTAAAATATTTATATTCCCAACCTTTAACAAAAAAATAAACATAGCGTCTTTTTTCAGTATCTGTTTTATAAACCCATCTGAAATTTGTATCAGCTCCTCTATACTTTGTTAGAGTATGTAAAAAAGGTCTAGGGGAAAAACCGTTTTCATCCCAAAACATCGGAATTTGTGGAGCACCGTTTTCATAATTTTTATCACGACCTGCAATTGTAGGATCATATGGAGATAAAAACCCAGAAAAAAGACTGCAAACTATCATAAATAACAAAATAGATCCTGCTATCATAGCTGAACGGTTTCCAAAGAAACGCGTTCTTACTAACTGCATTTGAGTAGCAGTATAGTACGCTTCTTTCTTTTTTATACTAACTTCCACCCATGACTCCTTTTCTAATTCTTGGATCCATTATTGCTAATAATATATCAGTGACAAAATTTACAAAAACAATTGTTGCAGTTAACAAAAATATAATGGCGCCTGCTAATTGTTGATCATTAGATCTAGCTAGAGCTTCAATCAACAATGCACCAGCTTCAGTTAAAATTAAAATCAATGCAACCACTGGAAGTGCACTAAAAATTCTATTTAAATCAAAACCAATCGAATTAATAACTGGTCCAAGTGAGTGCTTTGCTGGATAACGCCATAATAGACTCATACCTGATATCCCTCTAGCTCTTGCTGCCATAACATAAAGTTTATCATTTTCATCTAACATTAATGCTCTAACGGTCTGAAGTGCAAAAGCAGTAGCGTTCCATCCAAGAACAAAAATTGGTAACCAAGCTCTAGCAAGAAAATCTTTTACTTTATCAGCAGACCAGGGCGCATTTTCATATTCTTGAGAAAATAAACCTGTCATCGTATCTCCATAATACACTGTCATAAAAAGCATAATACAAAGTGCTACTAAAAAATTCGGTAAAGCTATTCCAAGATAGCTAATAAATTTCAGAGACTGATCTAAAGAAACATATTTTGTCGTGGCGGAAATAATACCAACTGGTATCGCTATTAAATATGAAAAAATTAAAGCTACTAAACATATAGTAAGTGAAAGCACAAACCTCCCACTAAGAAGATCATTAATATTCATACGAAGAATACAGCTATCTCCAAAATCTTGTTTAACTGCAATATCAGATACCCATTTTCCAAATCGATATAAAAAGGGTTTGTCTAAACCAAGTCGCACTTTCTCTGCCTCAATATCCTCAAATGTAATTTGTGAACCTTGAGTATTTTTAAAGGCAAGATATCGTTCCGCACAAGTTCCTGGAACTAACTCCATTAAAGAAAAAACAATAAAACAAACTATGAGTAATGTTACTATCGATAAAAATGCTCTAGTAATTGTAAACTGTATAAAATTAATCATAATTTGATTTTTTTATTAATTGATATCCAAGACTAATTAGAAAAAATAAAAGCGGCAATAAAAAATTGCCGCTTTTTAAAGAATTTATTACTTTACCTTATTCGTCTAACCACCACTGTGTAGCTAGATATGGATAAGTTCTGTAATACTCATAAGAAGTTGTTTTGAATTGCGTAAAGTTTTTCAAAGCATTTCTATGATATGTTGGGAATGGTGCTTTTACAGTACCAATTAACAAAGTTTGTTCTGTTAACATAGTAGTGATTTTTTCACCCCACTCATTAGATTCAGCTGTACCTAAAGCATATGATTGGAATTTATCAATCCCATCGCTTAAGTCGTAAACCCATTGTGGTGGTTCTACACCGTCTGAGCCATTGCTATCAATGTAAGCAGCCCATAACATACCTTGAGTATGATTGAAGTAGTTACCAAATGGTGCTTTAAATGTTTCAGGGTTACCTGCAATAATAGCCAATGGTTGACCTTTATCCCAAGCGTGAACATCTAGAGCATTTGAAGATTGTGAACCACGATATTCATCTGGTGTAACTTCTTTAAAGTTTGTTTTAACACCAACATCATTCCACATACGTGCAACTAGTTCAACTTCAACACCACCAATACCTTGAGTTGCATAGTCAATGTTCATTGCAAAAGGAGATCCATTAGGAAGCTCTCTAAAGCCATCACCATCAACATCTTTCAATCCAACTTCATCAAGTAAAGCGTTAGCTCCATCTGGATCATATTGAGTCATATGCATTTTGATTTCATCAGAAACAAAATCAGGTGCAGGTGAAATACCTACAAACTGCTCTACAACACCCATTCCATAGTAAGCAACATCGTTGATTTCATTTCTATCAAGTGCAATTGACATTGCTTGACGGAAACGAATATCACCATAGACTTTACGTTTTTCCATATCTGGATGAGTTACGTTAAAGCTAAATAGTGCAGCACCACAACCTGGGTTAATTTGAAGATTATACTCACCTGAGTCAGCACCATCTAATAATTGAGGCGCAGATTCAAGTTGAACAGATTGCGATTTATAATCAACTTCACCATTAACTAGTTTTAACAATCTAATCTCGTTTTCATTAATGTATCTTTCATTTTGATAATCAATGTATGGCAATTGATTTCCAGCAGTATCAACTTGATGGAAATATGGATTAGCTGCGTACACTCTTCCCTCTGTAGTATCTTCAATAGTCATATAAGCTTCTAATGAAGGATAAGCTGCGTACTCTAAGCCACCAACTAGATCAGGGTTTCTCAACATAGGAGTTGGAGTATCAGTCCAACCTGAGTTACCATAATAAGCAGCAAGAGCATCCCAACCATCTGCAAAACCTAAAGCTTGTGCATTAGCATCAGCATTAGAGTCTATTTCAGGATGGAATTGTTCTAAGAAATGTGCAGGCATAAAAAATTGGTTGTATGACCATGCAATAGTTGCTGTTAAACCTGGAAAAGGTGATGGTAAGTTAAATCTAGCTGTTACATCATCAATAACATCAACAGTCATTGGTTCACCACCAACTAAAAGATAAGGATATGGTTTTTCTCTAATCTTAGTATTCATCATTAGATCTTCATACCAAAATTCTATATCTCTAGCTGTAAATGGTTCTCCGTTAGACCACTTATGTCCTTTTCTCAGTGTAAAAGTTAAAGTTGTGAAATCATCATTCCACTCAAAACTTTTAGCAACATTTGGTACAATAGTTGTTAAGTCATCAGCAAATCTTAATAAATTTACGTGACGAGTTGATAACATATCTGAAGTACCTGCTTCAGTTGCATTTGATAAGAAATTAATTGTACCACCGTACTTACCAATTGAATCATATGGTCTTACAACTAGCGGTTCTTCAGGAAGTCTATCTCCAACTGGAGGTAAAGCTTTATTACCCTGAATACTTGCATTAATACTTGCAATATTTGGGTTTTCCTTAAATTGCATTTCGCAACCTGCTAATTGTTCAAACTCATCTAATTCATACTGTTGTGTATATTGTCCTGCAGCAACACCATTTGGACTACTTTGAGTTGAACCATTACCAGCACAAGGGCCAGCAAAAGAAAAACTACTCCAAGATATTGTAGCTAAAGAAAATACAACAGCTAAAATTAATTTTTTAAACATATTATTTCTCCTCTTTAAATTTAAAGTAATGATGAAGTCATTACATATATCAGCTTAAAATACAAAAAAAATTTGACAGATTTATTACATTTATTTTGTAAAAATTTGAATTGGCAATTAAAGCCAAACGGGGTTTGTCCAAGCAAAATTGCCAGAATCATTAGCAATACTGACCCTAAACCAATCTGATGGGTACTTTTTTAGGTCAAATTCAGCCTGTGTAATATTTTTTCCGTTCTGACTCATGGATTTAGCTCCTTGACCAACAACACACACTTGATTTGAAGGGGAGCACTGGATATTTACTTTATAGTTATTAATTTCAAACTCAAAAATTTCAACTCCTGTAGAAGAATAATATTGTCCATTTTTTAAAGCATTTAAAATTGAGCTTTCTGATAATTTATCCGCAGCAACCATCACCCATCCACCTCCAGAGTCTTGCATTTTAAAATGAGAGTCATCAGTAGAAGTTAAAAATATTCTATTATTTTCTTGTAATAAATAATCTGCTGCTGCAGTACCAAAACCACGTTGAGCTTCAATATGGCATGAATGATTATAAATTTCAATGCCATGTGCATGACTTAAAGAAAGACACTCATCAAATGTTAGAGAATACCATTCTGGATGAGCAATTGTAACAAACGCACCTGCTTCAATTGCTCTTTGAACTAAACGAGGTGCTGTTTCTTTTTCATCAGCACATTTAAAATCTAATGGTAAACCATTTGCAACAATATGCCAAAGTCCATCTTTAACATATTTTTTACCTATACAATGAAGTTCTGCTGATGGAATAGTTATAAAATCTTTTTGATTAAGATGTTTTGTTTCTAATACTGTTTCAGCTGCAAATTTTGAATCTTTCCACAAATGATCTGAAAGGCATGTAAAATCATAACCTATTTCCTTATACTTATTAACAACTTCTTTTGGATTTAAAGCTCCGTCTGAATGATTAGAATGTCCATGCAAATTACCTTTAAAGTACTTATGTTTATTTTTTGAGGGTAATAAATCCATAAATATTATTAGACTAAATTTATTTATTTTTAATCAAAATAAAATCTATATAATTTAATGCATGTTAACAACAGTTATTGGAGCTTACCCCAAACCAAGTTATTTAAAAATTACTGATTGGTTTAATGCAACAGGGGGAACAGACACTCAATTTCCTACGAAGTTTTATAGTAATGAGATTAAACAAATGGGTAATGAAGCTGAAGAATTATTTATTCGTGCTACTAAAGAAATTATTCATGATCAAGAAGAGTGTGGAATTGATATAATTACAGATGGTGAAGTTCGTAGAGAAAATTATATTCATTATCACTGTAGACATTTAGAAGGTATAGATTTTAATCATCTTACTGAAAAAGTTGCAAGAACAGGGAATTATAAATGTTGGCTGCCAACAATAACAAACAAAATATCAGCAGCAGATCCTTTCTTAGTAGATGAATGGAAAAGTAATCAGACTCTAACAGATAAACCAATAAAAATTACAATTCCTGGACCTATGACGATTACTGATACTATTGCTAATACATATTACAAATCAGATGAAGAACTTGGGAATGATTTAGCAATTGCTATTAATACAGAGATTAAAAGATTAGTAGATGCGGGATGTAAATATATTCAAGTTGATGAACCATTATTTGCAAGAAAACCTGCAAATGCTCTAGCCTTTGGGATACAGAATTTAGAAAAATGTTTCGAAGGAATTAATCAAAATGATGTAGAAAAAATAACACATATCTGCTGCGGATATCCGGATAAAATTGATACAGTTGATTATCCTAAAGCACCTTTAGATTCGTATAAAAAAATCGCTATGCAGCTTGATAATTCAATAATTGATAGTGTATCTATTGAAGATGCTCACCGCTATAATGATTTAACATTACTTAAAGATTATAAACAGACAAAAGTAATTTTTGGACTTATCAAGATAGCTAGTTCTAAAATTGAAACTGTTGAAGAAATAGAAGAAAGAATATTTGAGGCGCTTAAAAATATTTCTAAAGATCAATTAATTGCTGCCCCTGATTGTGGTCTTGGACATTTAAGTAGAGATTTAGCAATAAAAAAACTAAAAATAATGTCTCAAGCTGTTAAAAAGTTTAATTAATAACAATGATTGATTAATCAAGAAAAGGACAAAGTTATTAATGATCAAGCCAAATGCAATTTTAGAAATAAATTTAAAAAATCTTGGATACAATTATAAAAAACTTTCCAAAATTGCAAATAATTCTGCTTGTGCAGCAGTAATTAAAGCAGATGCATATGGTACTGGTGTTTTAAAAATATTTGAAACTTTATATAAAAACAATTGCAGACATTTTTTTGTTGCAACTACCGAAGAGGCTCTAGAAATTAGAGAAAAAAAATCAAAAGGTAGTGTGTATGTTTTAAATGGATTGGAAAATAATAAATTACAAATATTTTATAATCACAACATCATTCCTATTATTAATGATAAAAATGAATTTAATATTATATCAAAAAATTTTAATAAATTTAAAAAATTTAAATATGGAATACATGTTGATACAGGCATCAACAGGCTTGGAATAAATTATAATGAATTCTTCAAATTAAATTTTACTAATAAAAAATTTAGTATTTTAATTAGTCATTTATCAAGTTCAGATGAAGATAAAAGTAGTTATAATAATTTGCAAAATAATAAATTTAAAAAAATATTTAATCTTAATATTAATACTAAATACAAAAGTTTATCAAATTCTATGGCATTAAATTTAGGAAAAAATTTCCATCATGATCTAGTTAGATCGGGTATTGCTTTATATGGTGGACATTTAAATACAAAGATGAAAAAAATCATCAAGCCTGTTGTCACCTTAAAGAGTAAAATTTTACAGATTAAAGAAATTAATAAAAATGAATTTATTGGTTACAATAACACTTTTAAAACCAAGAAAAAAATTACAGTAGCAATTATAGGTATTGGGTATGCTGATGGAATTTCAAGAATATTAAGTAATAAGGGAAAAGTGTATTTAAATAATCAAAGTTTTAAGATTTTAGGCCGTATATCCATGGACACTATCACTATTGATATTTCGCAAAAAAGTAATTTGCTAAAAATTGGAGATTACATGGAATTAATTAATCATGCCAACGGAATAGATAAAATAGCAAAACAATGTAATACAATTTCTCATGAAATTCTAACTTCGATTTCTAAGAGAGTTAATAGAGTTTATGTTTAGAATTACTCATAGGCAATTACACTAATGATTTCAAACATAATAGAGGCAGCAACCATTGACGTTATATTATTTTTTTGATCTTTAGTAGGCATTAAACATACAACATCTCCACCTATAACATTTTTATTTTTTACTGATTGAATTAATGCTTTTGCTTCATCAATTGTAAAACCAGTAAAACTTGGCTCAATATTTGATACTGCAGGAGCTACTGAAGAATCTAAAGAATCTAAATCAAAAGTAATATAAACTGGATTATCACCTATTTTATCAAGAGTTTCATCTATGACATCTTTAATACCTCTCTTGTGAAACTCTTGCATAGTAACGACATTGTACCCAAGATCATAACTTGGTTGAAGCCAGTCCAATGTACGTGGATTACCTCTCATTCCAATTTGCATACTATTTTTTGGATTAATAATACCTTGATCAACAAGATAAGCGCCCCAATGTGCAGCACTCTTTTTTGCGCCCATAAAGTGATCTAGTTGACTAAAAGTATCAGTATGAGCATCAATATGAAGAAAGGATATTTTTGTTCCTTTTGTCATTTCTAAATTATTAGATCCCAATCCTTGTAAAATACCCCCTGTAATTGAATGATCACCACCAATAGATACAACTGGTTTTTTTTCTTTAGCTATGTTTGTATAAAAATTTGTAATATCCTCAATACATCGCTCATTATTATTTGCATGTGGAAGAGCAACATCACCTAAATCAAATATTTTTTTTTCTTTCCAAGGATTAATATTAAAATCTAAATGAACTCTTCTTAGTCCAGCGGATACATTCCTTACAGCTCTTGGTCCTAAATGCTGATCTCTCTCTGTAGTGCCATTACCAGTACTATGAGGAACACCAACTAATGCTATATCACAATTTGATATGTCTTTTCTATTTTCACACCGAAACAATGTTGGTATTCCCCACCAATACATTGTTTCCATCATCAACTCATCATTGGAGTTACTCATTTTAAATAGATTAATTTATTGCTTTGCTTGGATCAACAAAATTATAACCTAAATCTTCTGCAACTGCCTTATAAGTTACATTGCCTTGGCAAATATTTAGGCCAGCAAGGAAATTTGCATCACTACTCAAAGCATCTCTATAACCACTTTGTGCCAGTTTCAAAACAAATGGTAAAGTTGCACTATTCAAAGCGATAGTAGACGTCATAGGAACGCCGCCTGGCATATTGGCAACACAGTAATGAACAACATCATCAATTACATACGTTGGATTTGCATGAGTCGTTGGTTTACTTGTTTCTACACACCCACCTTGATCTATAGCAACATCGACGATTACTGATCCTCTTTTCATATCTGTAATCATTTCCCTTGATATTAATTTTGGAGCATTAGCACCAGGAATTAAGACACCTCCAATTAATATATCTGTTTCAACAACATAATCTTTTAAATTTATATGATCAGAGACTAAAGGAATAATTCTATCACCAAACTTCATTTGAAGTTCTTCAAGACGAGATTCCGATTTATCGACAATATGAACTTTTGCTTCCATGCCTGATGCAATCGCTGCAGCATTTTCACCTACAACGCCACCACCTAAAATTAGCACATTTCCAGGATTAACTCCTGGAGCCCCACCAATTAATAATCCTCTGCCACCTTGAGGTTTCTCCAAGCAATGTGCTCCAGCTTGAACAGACATTCTTCCTGCAACAGCACTCATTGGGGCCAATAAAGGTAATCTATTATTTTCATCAGTGACAGTTTCATAGGCAATACAAATGGATTTTGAGTTAATTAAACCTTTTGTTAATTCTGGAGCTGCAGATAAATGTAAGTAAGTGAATAAGATTTGATTTTCTCGTAACATATTAACCTCTTCAGATTGAGGTTCTTTAACTTTTACAATCATATCAGAGTCATTAAAAACATCAGCAGCTGTTGAAGCTATTTTAGCTCCAGCTTTTTCATAATCAGCATTTTCAAAACCTGCACCAAAACCAGCGTCTTTCTGAACTAAAACATCGTGTCCATGATTAGTTAATTCTTGAACGCTTAAAGGAGTAAGGCCGACCCTAGATTCTTGTGCTTTAATTTCAGATGGAACACCAACTTTCACTATTGTTCCTTAAAATAATTAGTAATACCTGTTCTAAGTTTCTCAATAATTTCATCAATATGTTTTTTTTCTGAAATAAAAGGTGGCGCTACTATTAAACAATCACCCGTTGCTTTTAGGCTGAGACCTGAGGCAAACAAAGATTTAAAACATGCATAACCAGCTTTACCAAGACGCTCATCCATTCGTAAATCAATACCGCCCATCATGCCATAGCCTCTAATATCTGCAATACCTTCAATATCTTTTAGACTGAACAAACCATCTAAAAAGTATGGGGACATTTCTTTAGCACGATTAAATAAATCTTCTTTTTTAAAAATATCTTGCATCGCTAAACCAGCTGCAACTGAACATGGTATTGCTGAATATGTATAACCATGAAAAAATTCAATAGCGCCTTTAGGTGCGGCATCTACCATAGAGTCATAAATGTGCTCTCTTGATGCTACTGCTCCAAGTGGAACCACACCATTAGTAATAGCTTTTGCCATTGTCATAATATCAGGAGTAACATCAAATGCTTGGGCTCCAAATGGTTCACCCATTCTACCCCAGCCAGTTATAACTTCATCAAAGACAAGAAGAATGCCATGCTTATCACAAATCTCTCTTAATTTTTTTAAATATCCTTTTGGTGGTACTAAAGTTCCTGTGGAACCAGCTACAGGCTCTACAATACATGCTGCAATATTTTCTCCACCTATATGACCTGCTATGCGTTCTAAATCTTCTGCCAAATAATCACCTGTTGCAGGTTCGCCTCTTACAAATTTATTATCTGGAAGATGTGTATGGCGTAAATGATGTACGTTTGGCATCAATATACTTGAAAAAGTTTTTCTATTGGCAACCATTCCTCCAACAGAAATTCCTCCAATGTTCATTCCGTGATAACCTCTCTCGCGACCAACAATATGATGTCTGTGTCCTTCACCTTTTGCTTTGAAGTAGGCTATTGCAGTTTTAATTGCCGTATCAACTGCAGATGAACCACACATAGTAAAAAAAATTCTATTTAAATCTTCAGGTGTATGTTTAGAAATTCTTCTTGCCAATTCAAATGAACCGTTAAATCCTTGTTGAAAGGGTTGAACATAATCAAGTTGTTCAAGTTGTTTATATACCGCTTCTCTGATTTCCTGACGTCCATGACCTGCTGGACTACAAAACAATCCCGAACTTGCATCTATTAATTGATTGCCATGATGGTCAGTGTAGTACATTCCTTCGGCTTTAACCATTAGCCTTGGATTATTTTTAAAATCATCATTCGATGTAAATGGCATCCAATGTTCTTCAAGTGAATTTGGTAATTCGTTTCTATTTTCTAAATCCATAATTATCCCTAAATAAGCAAATTTTATTAAGCCTTACATCATAGAAATAGCTAATCCAAGAAGAATTCTTGCTGTTTTTCTTAATTTCATAGGAAAATTTAACACCCTAGTATAGAAGAAAAAAATTCATTTATGCTACAATCAAAAGAAGCTCAAATTCCTAATAATTTAATATCATTGGCTAAAAAAACGCCTAATCTTTCAGCAGGAATCATTTGTGCTAATCATGACTCCTCAATGGAATCAGCTAAAAAATCAGTTGAGTTAAATCTTATAAACCCAATTTTTATTGGAAACAAACAAGAGATCAATGAAAAGGCTGAAAAAATTGAATGGAATATAAATGCTTATGAAATAATTAATTCTTCTAATGATGTAGAGGCTGCAATTATTGGGGCAGAACTTGGAAGAGATAATAAAATAAAAGTAATGATTAAAGGCAATCTTCATACAGATGTTTTAATGAAAACCTACTTAAAAAAAGAATTTGGTCTTATTGAAGGAAAAAGATTAAGCCATATTTGGCATATGACAATTTTAAAAGATGATAAACCACTTTTTATAACTGATGGAGCTTTAAATGTTGCGCCTCGTATTGATGTCAAAATGCATATACTTAAAAATGTTATTGAATTTGCAAACCAAATCGATATTGCAAAACCAAGAGTAGCTATCTTGTCAGGCACAGAAGATCCAATTGAAAGTATGCCAAGTTCTGTAGAGGCAAAAGAGTTAATGGAACGTGCAAAAAATGAAAATATTAATGCTTATGTTCATGGACCTTTAGCTTTTGATAATGCTATTTCTCCAGAAGCTGCTGCAATTAAAAATATTTCTAATGAAGTCGCTGGAAAAGCTGATATTCTTTTGGTTCCGAATTTAGAAACAGGTAACGCTTTATCAAAAATTATGGTTTACTTTATGGGAGCTTGCGCTGCTGGTTTTATTGTTGGCGGTAAAGTTCCTGTTGTTGTAACAAGTAGAGCAGATAGTTCTGCATCACGAATAGCATCTATCGCAGCTTCCGTTATAGCTGCGCAATAGTGAAAAAAAATAGATTAATAAATGTTGCTTTATTGGCAATTGGAGCAACTTTCTTTGGTTCATTTATGGGGGCTGGAGTAAAATTACTCTCTACTGATCTTCATCCAATCATTATTTGTTTTTATCGATGCTTAATGGGATTGATGATTATTACTCCTTTTGTAGCAAGAAATAATTTTAAAGCACTTAAATCAAGTAATACCAAACTTCAATTAATTAGAGCTTCAATAAATATCATTTCGATGATTTGTTGGTTTTCCGCAATTGGAATGATGCATTTTGAAAAAGCTACAGCTCTTGGATTTACAACACCTTTATTTACAACTGTTTTAGCTGTTATTATTCTAGGTGAGGTAATTCGCTTTCATAGAACAGCAGCTCTAATCTTAGGTTTTGTTGGAATTATTATTATTATTCGTCCTGGCTACATGCCTTTTGAATTTGGCACACTATTGATGCTTGCTGCCTCTTTTAGTTTTTCTTTTGTTTTAATCTTAGTTAAAAAATTGTCTGACACCGATTCTAGTCTAACAATTATTTTTTATCATTTGCTATACATGACTCCTGTTTTTTTTATTATTTCCCTATTTTATTGGGAAAGCGTTAACTTTAATCAATTAATAATTTTTGCATTTATGGGTGCGGCAGGATTGTTATCACATTGGTGTTTAGCGCAAGCTTTCAAACTTTCTGATACTACTTTTGTGATGCCACTTCAATTTACTAAATTAATATGGGCTTCTTTAATCGGATTATTTATATTTGCTGAACAACCAGACATTTGGACTTGGATTGGAGGTATAGTTATATTTATCTCTGTTCTCTATATTACTTACCGTGAAGCATTTAAAAAGAAAGGAACAAAAAAACCTATTCAAGTTGATAGAGCTATCATAAATTAATAGATATTTAAAAATTACTTTAAAAACTTTTTTAATTATTAAATTAATCTTAATGTGCTGTATGAGCTGTTGTTGAGTGTTTTCTTCCAGAAAATACATAGTCTCTAATTTCCGTCACTTCTTCTTGAGAAATTTTATTTGCAATAACTGCAAATTTATCAGAAATTTTAACTGAGAAATATACAGAAGTTAAAAGCACAATGATTATTCCTAAAGGTATATATTTCATAAATTGTAGCCTTTCTTAATATTTTCAATATCCTTATTATTATACAAAAATTTAAATGATAATACCATACCATTAAATCTACTTAAACCAATGGTTTGGAGAATTTTTAAATAAATGCCCTAAAGAATATTATAATTATTTTGCGGTCCAGCCACCATCTATCACTAAGGATGAGCCAGTAATCATAGAGGAGGCATTCGATGCTAAATATACTACTGCCGTTGCAATATCACTTTCAGTACCAAAACGTCCCAAAGGAATATTATTCATCATTTTTTTCTTAAATTTTTTATCTTCAAAAAATTTTTTTACCATTGGTGTTTCAACAAAAGTAGGGCAGACTGTATTTACTCGTATATTTTTTTTTGCCAAATCTAACGCCATCCCTCTTGTTAAACCTTCAAGACCAAATTTTGTCATATTATAAATACTTCTATTTGGTGCTCCAACTTTCCCTAACTGAGAAGACATATTGATAATAGAACCACCTTTTGATTTTCTATTTTTTGACTCTAGCATAACTTTTGCAGCCATCTGTGCTACATGAAAAGCAGCTTTCATATTTAAATCAACTACATAATCCATGTCTTCTTTTTTAATTTTAGTAAAATGATCTGGTCGATTCGCACCTGCATTGTTTACTAATATATCTAAAGAAGAAACTTTATTAAATACGCTTTTTACATCTTCATAGTTTGAGACATCACATATATACGATTTACATTTTCTCTTAAGTTTTCTTATTTGTTTTTCAACATTATCTAAATCGCTTTTAGTCCTACTAAGAATAATAAGATTGGCTCCTGCCTCCGCTAAAGCTATAGCAGAAGCTTTGCCAATACCTTTACCAGCTCCTGTAACTAATGCTGTTTTGTTTATAACTTTAAAATTTTGCAAATACATTTGAAATAATTTTATAACAGTTAATGCATATTCTTACACAATTAGTTATAGAAGTAAAATTATTAAGAAAAAACTATGAGTATTACTTATATCAAAAAAGCTAATAAAACCGCCTCTTCAGATGAAGTAGAAACTCGTAAAAGAGTTCAAGATGTACTTAATGAAATTGAATCAAGAAGAGATGAGGGTATAAAAGATATATCTCGTAAATTTGATAATTATGAAGGTGATGTAATTGTTTCTGAAGAAAAAATTGAAGAAGTTATTAAGTCTCTCGATCAAAAGGTAAAAGATGATGTTCAATTTTCTTATGACAGAGTAAGAAGTTTTGCTGAGCATCAATTAAAACACCTGAATAATGATTTTGAAGTCGAATTATCACCAGGATTGTTTGCAGGCCAAAAACTGATTCCTGTTAATAGTGTTGGTTGTTATGTTCCTGGTGGTCGTTATAATAATATTGCATCAGCAGTAATGAGTATTACAACAGCAAAAGTTGCTGGTGTAAAAAATGTTATTGCGGCAAGTCCTCCGAAAGATGAAAATGGGGCTAACCCAATAATTATTTACACGGCAAATTTATGTGGTGCTGATGTTATTATGAATATTGGTGGTATTGGAGCAATAGGTGCTTTTGCTTATGGCTGTTTTGGTAATCCTGAAGTTGATATGATTGTTGGCCCAGGCAATCAGTATGTTGCTGAAGCAAAAAGAATTTTATACGGGAAAGTAGGAATTGATTTATTTGCAGGACCAACTGAGATAGGAATTATAGCTGATCACACAGCAGATAAAGAAATGATTGCTGTTGATTTAGTAGGACAAGCAGAGCATGGACCGAACTCCCCTGCTTGGCTATATTCCACTGATCAAAAATTATGTGACTATGTTATTCAAAGAATACCTGAATTAATTGCTGCACTTCCTGTAACGTCAAGAAATAATGCTGGAGCAGCATGGCGAGATTACGGAGAAGTTATTCTATGTGATACGAATGAAGAGTTATGTGAGATTAGTGATCAATATGCCCCTGAACATTTAGAAGTACAAGCAGAAAATTTGAATTGGTGGCTTGAAAAATTAAAAAACTATGGATCTTTATTTTTAGGCGAAGAGACAACTGTTGCTTACGGAGATAAATGCTCAGGTACTAATCATATCCTTCCAACAAAAGGAGCGGCAAAATATACGGGCGGTTTATTTGTTGGTAAGTTTATTAAAACAGTTACTTTCCAGCGTATGTCAAAAGAATCAAATAAAGAAGTTGGTGCAGCAGCTGCAAGAATTTCTCGGTTAGAAGGAATGGAAGCACACGCTAGAACAGGAGATGCTCGTTTACGAAAATACGGATTTCAAAACTAAATTATTTTTCTTCTAGTTCGCCTTTTTGGCGCATTTCTTTCCTGATATTTGTTGCAGAAATTTTATGTATTTCTTTTCCTAAATCATGTTCAGTAAATGTGTACCCTACGCCCCTACCATAAGATATATCAATAATGTTAGGTACCTTAATCACTATATACTCTCGACCTTCTTCATATCCATGGGTTTTCAAACCTTCAATTATATTTTTTTTTACTTCTTCAAATTGGAAAGGATTATCTGATTGGCCTTCTACACCAGCATCTGCTCCTCCTACATCACGGTACATAATGCAAACCTGTCCAGTTTTTTGCAATGCTCTTTTAAATAATTCTGTATGACCATCATGCCAAGGCTGCCAACGTCCAAGCATCTCTACAGTAGGTTTTTTCCAATCAAACATTTTTAATTTTCTCAGCTAACAATTTTATTTCATCATCATTTAAAAAACTCGTTATGTGCTGGTTAATATTGCTTGGCTCTTCAAACATTTTCGTAGTATCATCAAATTTCTTACTAGTAGAAAGAGATTGTGCATCAAATGGAAGATTATTAATTTCATTAAGTTGATTTAATTTTTCAGTTACTACTCGTCCTTCTTTAATAGTATCCATCCAAATAAGATAATCAGCATCAAATGCTTTTCTTGCTTTCTCTGTAGGTGCTACAAAGTCACACACAACCCATCTTCCATTTTTTTTTTCAAAATCTGCAAATGTCTTCATTCTATTTGCTTGTCTCATTCTGCCTTCGATTTCGAAATCCCAATCATTGGCATATTTACGAACAAAATCAGCATTATACCAAGCACAGTTATCCAAATGCTTTACTAGCCTTTCAGATAACCATGTTTTGCCTGATCCAGGTAAGCCACATATCAATATTTTCATAATTATAATGTTATTAAATATTTATTTTTTTAACGCAATAAATGTTTCATTTTGTTAAAAATTCTTTAAGAACCTATGGAAACATACAAAAACTAATATACATAATTATTTTATTTTGGGAAATATCGGGAATGATCTTAACTAATCCTTTTGCGGAATTATCTTTAAGTGTGCCATCAATTTTAATGCAGTTATTCGTTATAGTTATGATTTCCCTAGTTATAATTGGTACAGTTATTGATATAATCCATAAAAAAAATGTAAAATATTTTTTTCAGAATGCAAAAAAAGCTAAATTACAGGCAAAAAGAGAAGTTAGTGCGGGTGAAAAAACATCTATAGTTCTAAAAACAGTGGCTCATGAAATACTGACAACTTCTGAATTAGGTGCAGGAAAAAGAAGAGTGGCTCATCTACTAGGTATGTACGGAACGATTATTTTTTGGATCTCTTCTGTTATTATGATCTTTTTTTATTCTTCGACAAATATAAACACACCTTCTTATTGGCCTGTCTTATGGCACTTAGGAGCATTAATGACCTGTCTTGGAGGGTATTGGTTTTGGTTTTTTTTAAGAGTAGATGTTTCTGCAGAGGCTTTCCCTTGGTACCGCATCATTCAAGCTGACTTATTTGTGTTAGCACTTATTATTACTTCAACTTTAGCTCTTGTATGGTCCTTTTTACAATTCTCAAATATTAATACTTGGGATACCTTATTTTTAGCTTTGTTTGGCTTATCTAACTTAGTTTTATTTGGAGGAGTATATTGGTCTAAATTTGCGCACATGTTTTATAAACCAGGCGCAGCAATCCAAAAAAATTTAGCAGAAGCTGATGGTTCAAGAGATAATCTTCCACTACCTTCAGATAAACCTAAACAATTTGGTTTAGGTATTAAAAGAGAATCACCAAAACATTATTAAAAATATTATGAAAAATATTATTAAAAAAAGGAAAAAATAAAATGTCAACTTTTGTATATATGACTAAATGTGATGGATGTGGACACTGCGTTGATATTTGTCCCTCCGATATAATGCATATTGATAAAACGACTCGTAGAGCCGTTAATATTGAGCCCAACATGTGTTGGGAATGTTATTCATGTGTAAAAGCTTGCCCTAATGAAGCAATTGATGCAAGAGGTTATGCAGACTTTGCTCCAATGGGTCATAGTGTAAGAGTTTTACGTGAAGAAGAAAAAGGAACAATTTCATGGAGAATAAAGTTTAGAAATGGGACAGAAAAAAACTTTGTGTCGCCAATTACTACTAAACCTTGGGGTGAGTATATTCCAAAACTAGCAGAAAAAGAATTACCAACAAATGAAGAAAAAAATTCTCAACTTCTATATTCAGAACCAAATGGCCTTAATGTTGATACAGGTCTGCCAAAAATAAATAAAAGTAAATTCAAACAGGGTGTTTATTATTAATGGCTAAAATAAAAACAGTTTATGAAAAATGTGATGTCCTCGTAGTAGGTGGAGGAATGGCAGGAACTGGAGCTGCATTTGAAGCAAGACACTGGGGTAGAGATTTAAAAATAATTTGTGTAGAAAAAGCTAACATAGATAGAAGTGGTGCCGTAGCGCAAGGTTTGTATGCGATCAATTGTTATATGGGTATGCAGTGGGATGAAAATCAACCAGAGGATCATGTTCGTTATGCTAGAAATGACTTAATGGGAATAGTTCGTGAAGATCTTGGTTACGATATGGCACGTCACGTCGACTCTACTGTTCATATGTTTGATGAATGGGGCTTACCAATGATGCGTAATGAAAAAACAGGACGCTATTTAAGAGAAGGTAAGTGGCAAATTATGATCCATGGAGAAAGTTATAAGCCTATCGTAGCAGAAGCAGCAAAAAAATCAGCTGATAAAATTTACAACAGAATAATGATTACGCACCTTCTAATGGATGAGAGTAAAGAAAACAGGGTTGGTGGTGCTGTTGGTTTTAATATGCGTACTGGAAACTTTCATGTCTTTAGAGCTAAAGCAGTAATAGTAGCTGCTGGTGGCGCATCACATATTTTTAAACCACGTGCAGTTGGCGAAGGTATGGGTAGAACATGGTATGCTCCCTGGAGTAATGGATCTGCTTATGCTTTACCTATTGCTGTTGGTGCAAAAATGACTCAAATGGAAAATAGAATTGTTTTAACAAGATTTAAAGATGGTTACGGTCCAGTAGGTGCTTATTTCCTTCATCTGAAGACATATACTCAAAATGCTAATGGCGAAAATTATGAGAAAAAATGGTATGATAAAACTAAGGAGTTAGTTGGTGAATACATCGATCACGTACCAGTACCTACATGTTTAAGAAATCATGCTTTTATTGAAGAGGTTAAAGCTGGTGGTGGACCTATACATATGGTTACAACAGAAGCCTTTCAAGATCCACATTTAGAAATTATTGGTTGGGAAAATTTCCTAGGCATGACTGTTGGTCAAGCAGTGGTTTGGGCTTCTCAAGATATTGATCCAAAATATACTAATCCTGAATTAACTACCTCTGAACCTTATGTTATGGGTTCACATGCAACATGCTCAGGAGCGTGGGTAAGTGGGCCTGAAGATTTATCTCCTCCAGAATATTATTGGGGATATAACAGAATGCTTACCGTAGATGGACTTTTTGGTGCAGGTGATACTGTTGGTGGAAGTGCACATAAATTTTCTTCGGGATCTTTTACGGAAGGTCGATTAGCAGCCAAAGCAGCAGTTAAATATATAGAAGATCTAGGTGATGAAGAAATTGAAGTTAATGACGAACAGTGTAATAATTTTAAAGAAATTATTTATAAACCTCTAGAAAATTATCAAGTAGGAAGAAATGAAATAACTGGAGGTACAGTGTCACCAAGTTATATTTTACCAATACAAGGACTTCAGCGTCTTCAAAAAATAATGGATGAATATGTAGGCGGTGTTGGTGTTAATTATATGACGAATGATAATTTGCTTAAAAGAGGAATTGAACTCTTAGGCATTCTGCAAGAAGATCTTGAGAACATAGGAGCTGAAGACTATCATCAACTTATGCGTGCTTGGGAATTAAAGCATCGTACCCTAACTTCTCAATGTGTTGCTGAACATACACTTTTCCGTGAAGAAACAAGATGGCCTGGATATTATTATCGAGGTGATCATATGAAATTGGATGATGAAAATTGGCATTGCTTAACAGTATCTAGAAGAGATCCTAAAACAGGTAAATTTACAATGGAGAAAGCCCCTCTTTATCATATAGTTGATGAAAAAGAAGAAAATGAATCTGCTTGAAAAATCTGATCAAGAAATTTTAGATATAGCAAATCCTCTATGGGATAATCTTGTAAATAGTTCAAATAAAAAAGATTATTTTGAATTTGTAAAAGATTTTTCTGCCAAAATGCTATTTGGTGCTAATGAAGTAGAAATTGGGAAGCAGTGGGCAAGTAATAAATTGCTTACTAGCTTAGATGAAAATAAAATGTTTTTAGGATGTTTACGCAGGGATGGATTTGTTACTGTTCTATTTAAGCAAAAAAGTAATCAGGTTTCTGGAGATTTTTTAGGAAGACTCGTACTTGGCATTGAAGATGAACAAATTAAAATATTTGGTGCAACTATTTTTTAAATAATATTGTTAGAAGCAATAAATTCTGGATTTAATAGACTCTCTTTTTGATTATATTTGATTTCTTTATTGTTCAAAGTTAATATCTTTCCACCTGCTTCATTTAAAATAATATGACCAGCAGCTATATCCCATTCAGAAGTGGGGCCGAAACGAGGATAAATATCAGCATTTCCATCCGCAATTAAGCAAAATTTTAGTGAACTACCTGCTTGAATAATTTGAGCGTTAGGAAATTTTTCATTAACCCAAGTTGCAAAGGAATTATTAGAGTGAGAACGACTTCCTATAATACGCACTGGGTCAGATTGCTTTAAAACAGATATTTGTGTTGCTTCATCAAGATTGTTTAGTTCTTTACTAGTATCTATTGTAAATGATCCATATCCTTTTTGAGCAAAATAAATTACTGATTTTGCAGGTGCAAATATAACTCCTAAAATTGGATTATTTTTTTCAACCAAAGCAATATTAACAGTAAATTCTCCATTATTTTTAATAAACTCCTTAGTGCCGTCTAAAGGATCTACTAACCAGTATTTATTCCAACTCTTTCTGGTGTCCCATTCAACAAGTGATTCTTCGCTTAAAATTGGGATAGTTGTATCCAGATTATGAAGTGCGGTTTTAATTATTTTATTTGAAGCTAAATCAGCTTGAGTTAAAGGCGAAGAATCATTTTTATGAGTAACTTCTATATCATCTTTATAATATTTAAGAATTTTATTCCCTGCCCTTATAGAAATATTGCAAATTTCTAATATCAATTTTTTATTACCGATCATTTTAATTTGACTTTTATAAAACCTAAATTAGTGTTTTGATAGGTTTTTATGGAAAAAGAAATTTATACACTCATAGATAAAGAAAAGCTAAGTATTGTTAGTGAGAATATAGAAAAAGCGCACGGCCTTCCCAATGAATGTTATTTAAATGGACCTTATAGTAAAATTGAACGTAAAAAAATCTTTGAAGAAAAGTGGGTTACAATAGGTGTCGCAAGTTCAGTCCCAAATCCAGGAGATGTTAAACCTTTTGATCTACTTGGTATTCCCCTAATAATAGTTAGAGATAAACAAAAGAAAATAAGAGTTTTTCATAATGTTTGTAGTCATAGGGGATATAAATTAGTTAATGAAACTTGTGCTCTAAAAAATGTATTAAGATGTCCTTATCACTCATGGTCATATGACTTTGAAGGAAATTTAATTGCCACCCCTCATTTAGGTGGAATAAATAAACATGAGCATCAGGATTTTGATAAATCCAAAAGTAGATTAAAAGAAGTGCGATCATCTGTTTGGCTCGACTTAATCATGGTAAATATTGCAGGCAATGAATTACCTTTTGAAAAATATATAGAACCACTTGAAGATAGATGGTCTGACTTTTGGACAAAACAAGATCAAGAAATGATCTGTCATGCTCAAGATTATGGATATTTCAAATTAGAAGCAAAATGTAATTGGAAATTTGCAATAGAAAACTATTGTGAAAGTTATCACTTACCTTTCGTTCATCCTGGTCTAAATGCCTATTCAAAAATTGATGATCATTATCATATACAAGGACTACCTAATCGTTTTGCTGGACAAGGCACACTTGTCTATAATCCTAGATTTGAAAATAATGAAAAATTCCCAACATTCCCTGGATGGGCAAAGGGTAAAGAAGAACATGCTGAATACGTCGCTCTATTTCCAAATGTAATGCTTGGTATTCACAAAGACCATTATTATGCTTATTGGTTAGAGCCTGTTTCACATAATTTTACTAAGGAACATATGGAAATCTATTATGTTGGTGAAGATGCTGCTCTTGATGATTCATATAAATCATTAAGAAAACAAAATTTTGAACAATGGCATAGCATTCAAACTGAAGATATAAATATTATTGAAGGTATGCAGGAAGGAAGAAATTCACCTGTTTACAATGGTGGTAATTTTTCTCCAGTTCTTGATAATCCTACTCACCATTTTAATAAGTGGGTAGCTACTTCATTGACCGATAATGATTTTTCAAAAAATTAAATAATAATTATATGACAGACTCATTACTTCAATCTTTTAAATTGAAACATTTGAATCTAAAAAATCGAATTATTACGACAAGTCATGAACCAGCCTATAATGAGGATGGATTTCCAAAAGATAGATATGTTGCCTATCATTTAGAGAGAGCAAAAGGAGGCATAGCCATGACAATGACTGCAGGATCAACAGTAGTTTCAAAAGATAGCCCTCCTTCATTTGACAATATTCATGCCTACAAAGATGAAGTTGTTCCTTGGATTAAAAAACTTACTGAAGCTATTCATGATCAAGATTGTAAAATTATGATTCAGTTAACACATCTTGGAAGAAGAACTTCTTGGAATAAAGGTGATTGGCTTCCATCTATTTCATCAGGAAAACACCGAGAACCTGCGCATAAAGCATTTCCAAAAGTTGCTGAGAGCTGGGACATTGAAAGAATCATTAAAGAATATGGTGATGCTGCTGAGAGAATGAAACAAGGTGGTATGGACGGTGTTGAACTTGAAGGTCAAGGTCATTTAATTGGTCAATTTCTTTCCCCTTTAACAAATGAATTACAAACAGAATATGGTGGTAGTTTAGAAAATAGATTACGTTTTACACTTGATGTTCTTTCAGACATTAGAAGCAAAGTTGGTCAAAAATTTATTGTAGGAATCCGTTGTGTCTTTGATGAAGTGGAAAAAGGAGGAATAACTAAATCAGATGGATTAAAAATTGCAAAAATCTTATCTGATTCAGGTTTAATAGATTATTTAAACATCAATAAAGGAAGAATACATACTGATCCAATACTAACTAAACATATTCCCATTCAAGGTATGAAAAGTGCTCCGCATCTCGAATTTGCAGGAGAAATAAAAAAAGAAGTAAATTTACCAATTTTTCATGCATCTAAAATTTCTGATGTAGCAACTGCTAGGTATGCAATTTCAAATGGATTGGTTGATATGATAGGTATGACAAGAGGTCATTTAGCAGATCCACATATTGTAAAAAAAATAAAAGAAAAAAGAGAAGATGATATTAGACCTTGTGTTGGGGCTACTTATTGTTTGGACAGAATTTATCAAGGTGAGGAGGCTCTTTGTATTCATAATGCGGCAACAGGAAGAGAATTAAAATTTCCAAATATTATTAGTAAATCAAAAATAAAAAAGAAAATTGTTGTAGTTGGTGCTGGACCTGGAGGACTTGAAGCGGCAAGAATAGCAGCAGAAAGAGGTCATGAGGTTATAGTTTTTGAAGCAGCACCTGATCCTGGAGGACAAATTAGATTATGCGCAAAATCTGCAAGAAGAAAAGATATGATGGGTATTATTGATTGGAGAATGCAGCAATGCTTAAAGAAAAATGTTAAATTCAATTTTAATATTATTGCTGAAGCTCAAGATGTGATTAATGAAAACCCTGACACTATAATCATTGCGACAGGAGGTATGCCAAACCTCGAACTTTTTGAAACAAAAAAAGATTTAGAAAATGTTTTTACAAGCTGGGATATAATTTCAGGGGACGTTAAGTTAGCTGAAAATATATTAATCTATGATGAGGCAGGTGATCATACAGCTATGCAATCAGCAGAAATAGCTATAGAGAAAGGGTCAACTGTTGAATTTATGACACCAGATAGGTTAATTTCTTCTGAAATAATGGGGATGAATTTAACTCCTTATTTAAAAAATCTTCAAAATAAAAAAATAACATATTCCATTGCTAAAAGATTGATAGATGTATCAATAAAAGGAAACAAATTAAATGCTACAATTGGTTCTGATTATGATGAAAATTTTAAAAATAACTCTATTTACGATCAAATTTTTTTAAATTACGGAGTAAAACCTTTAGACGAATTATATTTTAATCTTGTATCTTTTTCCAAAAATGAAGGTGAAGTGAACTACACTAAATTTATAAAAGGTCAGATACAAAATATTATTAAAAATAAAAATAACAAATTTAATTTATATAGAATAGGAGATGCTGTTTCTTCTAGAAATATCCATGCAGCTATTTATGATGCTTTAAGATTAGTAATAAATTTATAAATACAATTAAACCAAATCAAGAGGTATTGAAGATAACAATTCCAGCCCCTTTTCAGTAACTAAATATTGATCTTCTAATTTTGCCCCTTCATTTGCTCCGACCTCCCCAATATAGCTTTCAACACACACCACCATATTTTCTTGAAAGATTCCACTATAATCTCCATTACTATAATCTGCATTCGGATAGCCAATATACGGCCATTCATCACTCATTCCAACACCATGTATTTGACATGGATAGTGATTATCAAAACAATTGTCTGGAAGTTGCCAAGCTTTTTCTGCAAATTCTCTGAAAGATAATCCAGGCTTAATTAATTGCTCATTGTATTTTACATTTTCATAAGCCAAGCTATGAATTTTATTTTGATAATTGCTTAATTTTTTTCCTTCTACAAATGTTCTTGAAATATCAGCACAATATCCATAAGGCCCAACCATATCTGTATCAAAAGCAACGAGTTCACCTTCTTGGATAATTTTATTACTGCACTCTTGAAACCAGGGATTGGTTTTTGGACCTGAATTTAATAATCTTGTTTCAAACCACTCACCTCCATTTTCAATGTTTGTTTTATGTAAAATTGACCACAATTCTTCTTCTGTCATGCCAGCTTTTAAATTTTCATGCATAAGTAAAATACCTTTCTCAGCTGTTTTAATTGAAGCTTTCATGCATATAATTTCATCTTGGGACTTTATGGATCTTGCAATTTCCATAAATTTTTGAGCGTTAATTATGTCGTATTCATAATTATTATTTAAAGCATTCATACCGGCTGGATCACAAACATCGATAATAAGTTTTTGATTTTCAGAACTATATTGCTTCATTAGGTCATCTATTACCTTTGACCATTCAAGAGCTTTATCATAAACATTATTTCCCCAAGTAAAATGATCCCAACTGATCACTTCTCTTACTTCATCGATGGTACAATTGTTCTCGTAAATATGTTCACAATTTGGGTATTCAAATAATATTACTGGTCCATTGGCAGGAATAAAAACGTAACGCGTCATAAGATGAAAAGAAAATACTGCCATATTTCTTGTATCTGTAGCGTAACGAATATTTATCGGATCAAATAAAATACATGCACCTATATCATTTTGTAGTAATTGATCTCTTACTCTATTCAATCGATACATTCGCATACGATCAAAATTAATTTTATCTTCATAAAGTTTTGGTTTGAAACTGTTGTTTACAACAGAATCTTTTTCCCCAAACTTCGGACCAATTTTTCTATTGATATTTTTTGTATTAAAATTCATTTTATAATAATATACAACATACTTATAAATAAAAACAGAGGAAGATATGGATGAAGAATTATTTAAAAAAGGTTTAGAAAAAAGAAAAGCTACCTTAGGTAAAGAATATGTTGAAAAAAATTTAGAACAAGCTGATGATTTTACCCTGCCTTTTCAAAAGGCTATGACTGAATGGTGTTGGGGTTTTGGTTGGGGAGATGAAGTAATTGATATGAAAACTCGATCAATGATGAACCTATCAATGATTGGGGCTTTAGGTAAAATGCAAGAATGGGAAATTCATTGCAGAGGAGCAATAACGAATGGAGTATCTAAAGAAGAGATAAGGGCTATTATTCATGTTATAGGAATTTATTGTGGTGTGCCTCAGGCGTTAGAGTGTTTTAAAGTGGCAAAAAAAGTGTTTGGAGAAAAAAATCTTTAAATTGATTTTTAACTATAAATATAAAAAATATAACTAATGTATAATAGTAAACTTATAGATCCATAGGTTCTTCCAATTCTTTTTAAAAAAAACATAAATCCTAAGATCATCAAAGTTACAAATAACATAAATAGTAAATCCTCAGAACCTATTACTGCTGGTATGCTAAAGTTTCCAAAAAAAGAAGAAACACCTAATACACCTAAGATATTATAAATATTTGATCCCAAAACATTACCGAGAGCAAAATCAACTTTACGTCTAATTGCTGATAAAATTCCAACTACTAGCTCAGGAAGTGAAGTACCAAATGCAACTAATGATACACCTATTATAGCTTCTGGAATATTTAATTCATTTGCAATATTAATTGCCGATTTAACGAAAAGATCTGATCCGTAAATGAGCAATAATATTCCAACTAAAATAAATATAATTGATATTAAAAGAGAATAATCTCCTTTTTCGTTAACATCAGAAACATCAAGTGAGCCCTGTTTCACTTGCATGTACATTATAAAAAATAATAGACAAACAGATAAAATGCCAAAAAGAAAATTAAAAGGTAAAATAAAAAAACTCATAGTTATTAAAACTAAAGCTAAGAAAATGTTTATCCAAGCTTGGTTAATTTGATTTTGGTTAATATTACTAATAGGAATGAAAAAAGATGTTGCGGCCATTACTAGTATTAAATTAGCAATATTGCTTCCAATAACAGCACCAACAGCTAAATCAGCATGATTTTTAATTACAGCATTAATACTACTTGCTAATTCTGGTAAAGATGTTCCTCCAGCAATAATAACTACGCCTATAGCAAATAGTGAAACTTTTAATTTTTTGCCAAAACTAATCGAACCTCTAATAATTAACTCAGCACCAAAAACAAGCAGACCTAAACCTATAAACAAAAATATTAAATTCACATGTTCTTATTAATTTATTTTATAAAAAAAGATATAAGCAAAGATTAATCAATGATTATTGAAAATCAATAAGTTTATTGAACGACAGTATCCTGACTATTAATGCCCGCTACTTCAACTGGTGCTTTCATTGCATCTCTCCTAAATGGCTCACCAAGTTCTTGATTTAGAATGACTTCGATAAAAGTTGTGGTACCATTCATTTGATCAACACATGATGCTTTAAGAGCTTCTGTTAACTCTGATTGAGTTGTAACTTTAACTCCTTTGAAGCCGCATGCTTCTGCAATTTTTGCATAACTTAATTTTGGATCAAGTTCTGTTCCAATAAAGTTATTATCGTACCAAAGGGTGGTATTTCTTTTCTCTGCTCCCCATTGATAATTTCGAAATATAACCATTGTAATATTTGGCCACTCTTCTCGACTACATGAAGTCATCTCACTCATACTAATTCCAAAAGCACCATCGCCAGAAAAACCTACAACTGGTGTATTAGGACAACCTATTTTTGCACCTAAAACAGATGGAAAACCATAACCGCATGGTCCAAATAAACCTGGAGCTAAGTATTTTCTTCCTTGTTCAAAAGTAGGATAAGCATTACCAATTGCACAGTTATTACCAATATCACTTGAAATTATAGCATCATCAGGTAAGCCTGCTTGAATAGCTCTCCAAGCCATACGTGGTGACATTCTATCAGGATCTCTCTCCCTTGAATCTTTATTCCATGTTGTGCCTTCATCATCTTCTTCATGATCTAAACTTGTTAGTGTTTGAAGCCATGCTGATTTAGTCTGATGTATTAATGCTTTTCTATCTTCTCTTCCACTATCTCCTGCAGTTGAAGATAATTGACTTAGAATTTGTTGAGCAACAAGCTTAGCATCACCACAAATTCCTACTGATATTTTTTTTGCTAAACCAATTCTATCAGAGTTAAAATCAACTTGAATTATTTTTGCCTCTTTTGGCCAGTAATCAATTCCATAACCAGGTAGTGTTGAAAAAGGATTTAATCTTGTTCCAAGTGCTAGTACTACATCGGCCTTGGAAATAATTTCCATTGCTGCTTTAGATCCGTTGTATCCAAGTGGGCCAATCGCAAGTGGATGTTTTCCTGGAAAACTATCGTTGTGTTGATATCCACAAGCTACAGGAGCATCTAATTTTTCAGCAATTTTTTTACAATCTTCAATAGCATCAGCAAGGACTACACCTGCTCCAGATAATATTACTGGAAATTTTGCATTTGATAAAAGTTTTGCAGCCTCAGTAATTGCTGCAGCTCCTCCAGATGGTCTTTCAAATTCAATAATAGAGGGTAATTCAATATCAACAACTTGGGTCCAGAAATCTCGTGGAACATTTATTTGCGCTGGGGCTGATCCTCTTTTAGCTTTTAATATTACTCTATTTAACACCTCTGCCATTCTAGAAGCATCACGAACTTCTTCTTGATAACACACCATGTCTTTAAATAAATTCATTTGTTCTACTTCTTGAAAACCACCTTGACCCATTGTTTTATTTGCTGCTTGAGGAGTAACTAAAAGCATCGGTGTGTGGTTCCAATAAGCTGTTTTTATTGGTGTTACTAATCCAGTGATACCTGGTCCATTTTGCGCAATACACATAGCAATTTTACCAGTTGATCTTGTATAGCCATCTGCGATTAAACCACCATTTGACTCATGTGCTACATCCCAAAAAGTAATACCAGCTTTCGGAAAAAGATCTGAAATTGGCATAAAAGCTGATCCTATTATTCCAAAAGAATGTTGTATTCCGTGCATTTGTAAAACTTTTACAAAAGCTTCCTCAGTAGTCATTTTAGCCATCTTCACATCTCCAATTAGTGTATTATCTTTTTTATTTAGACTTATTTATTAATATTCTATTTTTTGAGTATAATAATTTAAGTTCATAATCTAGAAAATTAATAACATAATGAAAAAAAAAGAGCAAAAAACTAATTATAACCTTGAAAATATTCAGGCAAATCTGAAAGGGCAAGAGATAATAAAGTTTATAGCTAAAACTCTTCCTAATCAACCAGGGGTTTACCAAATGGAGGACGAAGATGGAAAAATATTATATATTGGAAAAGCAAAGAACCTTGCAAAAAGAGTTATAAATTACACAAGTCTAAATAACCTGACACGTCGACTGCAAAGAATGGTCAGTCTTACAAAACAAATGAATTTTGTTGTTACTAATACTGAGATTGAGGCATTGCTCCTTGAGTGTAATTTAATTAAAAGACATAAACCACGGTTTAATATTATTTTAAGAGATGATAAGTCGTTCCCTTATATTCTTATAAATAAAGAACATCAATTCCCCAGACTACAAAAATACCGAGGTAGAAAAAATATAAAAGGAGATTACTATGGTCCATTTGTCTCTCCCTCTGTCGCAGATTATACATTAATTGCTCTTCAAAAAGCATTTTTATTAAGAAGTTGCTCGGAGGGAACATTTAAAAACAGATCAAGACCTTGTTTATTATATGATATCAAGCGATGCAGTGGACCTTGTGTAAATTATATTAATGAAGCTAAATATAAAGAGAGTGTCGATGATGCAAAAAAATTTTTAAAAGGTAATACAAAAACAATAGAAAAAAAACTTAATAAAAAAATGAAAATTGCAAGCAAAAATCAAATGTTTGAGGAGGCGGCAAGATTAAGAGATAGAATTAAATCAGTAAGTCAGATTCAAAAGTATCAGTCTGTATATATTAAAGACATGCGCAACATTGATATTTTTGCAATTAAACTTATTAATAATAAAAGTTGTATACACGGAAAATTTTATAGAAACGGAAGTAATTATGGAAATAAATCATTTTTCCCCTCACATGAAGATACAAGTGAGGATAGAGAAATACTTGAGTCTTTTTTATATCAATTTTATGCTGATAAAGATATTCCACCAAAGATATTAGTAAATATTAATGAAGATTTTTTTAGAGATGTTGAGAAAACACTAAATAAAAAAAATAAATTAAAAACTAAAATACTCAAACCTAAGTCTGGAGAAAAACTTCAACATATTTTGCTTGCTGAAAAAAATGCTCTTGAGAGTATTAAGCTTAAAAAAACAAGTTTAGAAAATCATCATTTAGCGCTTCACTCATTAGCTCGTCTCTTAAAAAGAAAAAATGAAATAACTAGAGTAGAATCATATGATAACAGTCATACTTTTGGTAAAAATTCTGTTGGTGTAATGGTTGTTGCTGACAAAGAAGGGTTAAGCCCAAAATATTATAGAAAATTTAATATTCGATATGATTTGAAAGATAACAATATATCAAAGGTTGATGATTATTATATGATGGAAGAAGTACTAACTAGAAGATTAAGTAAAATTAATCAAAATGATAAGTTTCAAGTACCTGATGTAATAATTATTGATGGAGGAAGAGGTCAATTCAACAGTGTATCAAAAATTTTAAAAAAATTTAAATTAGAAAAAATAGATTTATTAAGTATTTCTAAGGGGCCTGAGAGAAATGTAGGAAGAGAAATTATCCATCTTGAAAAGAAAAATTTAAATTTAAAACCTAATGATAATCTGCTTAGTTTCATTCAAAGAGTAAGGGATGAGGCTCATAGATTTGCAATTACAGCTCATAGATCTAGAAGGACAAAGGCTTCAATAAAATCAGTATTTGATGAAATTAAAGGAATTGGCCCAAAAAGAAAGAAAGATTTAATGAGCCATTTTGGTACAGTGCAAAAGATCAAATCAGCTTCTATGGATGAACTAAAAAAAATTAAAACAATTCCTTTGAAAAAACTTGAGGAAATATATGAATTTTTTAATGGCTTATAGGTTAAACTTAATCTAAAAAAATATTTATGAAATTAAATATTTCAAACATACTTACATTAGCTAGGATAATTATAATACCTATAATAGTTATATGTATATATCTTAAAGGTCCTTTTTATGGATGGGTAGCTTTTATACTTTTCTGTTTAGCAAGTATCACAGATTATTTTGATGGATATATTGCACGTATAAGGAATGAAATAACAAACTTTGGAACTTTTCTTGATCCAATCGCAGACAAGTTGTTGGTAGCGGCAGTAATATTAATTTTAACATCAAAAGAAATTATTGCTGATTGGGAAACTATACCAGCTTTAATAATATTACTAAGAGAAATAGCTGTATCTGGCTTGAGAGAATATCTTGCAAAAATAAAAGTCAGTGTGCCAGTTTCAAGAATAGCAAAAGTCAAAACATCTATTCAGTTAATTGCTCTTGCTTTTCTAATATTAAGTGAGAGCGGAATTACAATAGTTCCAATAATTTATATTGGCAAAATAGCACTATGGACTGCTGGATTATTAACTTTATACACTGGTTATGATTATCTTAAATCTGGACTTAGGCATTTCTGAATGAAAATAAAATATTTTGCATGGATTAAAGATATAACTAAATATGAAAATGAAGAGATAAATTCAGAAAAAATAAAAAATTTAGATGACTTAAAAACGTTTATAATAAAAAAATATCCTGACTTAGAAAAACACTTTGATAAAGAAATATTGAGATTTGCAGTCAATCAAGAGTATATTGTTAAAAACATAGACTTAAATGCTAATGATGAGATTGCTATTTTTCCACCTGTAAGTGGTGGTTAATGATTAAAATTCAAAAAGAAGATTTTAATTCTGAAGAAGAAATAAATAAAATTAAAGATTTACATGAAAATGTAGGAGCCGTATCTTCATTTACAGGATATGTGAAAAATAAGAATAATAAAAAAAAAGTTAAATCAATAAATTTAGAAGTATATGAAGAAATGGCATATAGCCAATTTAAAAAAATTATTAGTGAAGCTAAGTTAAAGTGGCAATTAACTGATTGTTTGATTATTCATCGATATGGTGAGTTAGATGTTAATAGTAAGATTGTTCTTGTTAGCTCCTTCTCTGAGCATAGAAAAGATAGTTTTGAATCATGCAACTTTATAATGGATTATCTTAAAAAAGATGCACCTTTTTGGAAGAACGAATTTTATGATAAAAAAAATGAATGGTTGATTAATTATAGCTAGAACTTTTAACCATTTCACTAAAATCACCCATAAATTTAAAAGTAGTTGAATTATCACCTGTAGTAAAATTGACTTCATCTATTGATCTAATTGGTGTAATTTCTGCGGCTGTTCCAGTTAAAAAAGCTTCATCATAATTACTAATCTCTTCTGGGAGTATATGTTTTTCCGTTATTTTGAAACCCTGTTCAGTAGTCATCTTTATAACTGCTTGACGTGTAATACCATTTAAAAAACAATCTGGTATTGGTGTATGAATATCTTTATTTTTAATGAAGAAAATATTAGCCCCAGTTCCTTCGGCTACATAACCCCTATAATCTAACATCAAAGCATCATGATAACCATTTTTTTCTGCAAATTCTTTTGACATTGTGCATATGATATATGGGCCCGAAGCTTTGGCTTCATAAGGAGCAGTGTCTGGTGCTGGTCTTTTCCATGGTGAAGTGATTAATCTTAATCCAGCTTTTCTATCTTCAATTTTAAAATATGAAGCCCAGTCATCCCAAACAGCAATTGCTACATTTATATTTGATTGTGTTGTTGATATACCCATTTGATCTCCACCTCTCCAAGCTAATGGTCTTACATAACAATCTTTGTAGTGCATTTTATTAATTAGTTGTTTTTTTGCCTCATTAATTTCGTCTTTAGTAAATGGTATATTAATACCAATTATTTTTGCTGAGTTAAAAAATCTGTTTGTGTGTTCTTCTGATTTAAAAATTTTTCCGTTATATGCTCTTTCTCCTTCAAAAACTGCACTAGCATAATGTAATCCTTGAGAAATTATATGAGATGTAGCATTAGCCCATGGAATGAATTGACCATTCATCCAAATCCACCCCTCTCTTTTTTCAAAAGATTTGCTCATAAATTCCTTCTATAATTTTTTTAATGACAATTGACTATCAGTGATGCATAATTAAGTCAATATGACTGACCTAAATAGTTTGCTATCGCCATTTTTTTTGAATGATAAAGAGATTCGAAAAGTTATCGAACTTCTTTTTTTTTCATATAGAGATTTTACTTCTGGTCCTGATAAAATTTTAGCAAAATTAAACTTTGGAAGAGCTCATCATAGAATAATATACTTCGTTGGGAAAAAAAATAATATAACTATTAAAGATTTATTATTGGTATTACAAATAACTAAACAGAGTCTTTCAAGGGTTCTTAATCAATTGGTAAATGAAAAATTTATTATAGTTTCAACTGGCATAGACAAAAGAACAAAAAAATTATCTCTTACTGAAAAGGGTAAAAAGCTTGAAAATCAATTATCAACAATACAAATAGATAAAATTAAAAGAGTTATAAATAAATATAGTGAAGAAAATATAAATGGATTTAAAGAAATATTATATGACATGATAGAAACAGACAATAAAAAAACATTTCAACAAATAAATGATTAGAGATGAGCAGAACTATTCTTTTAGTTGATGATGATCTTAGATTAAGAGATTTATTAAAAGATTATTTAAATGAAAAAAACTTACAAGTATTTACTTGTCAAGACTTCATAGAAGCTAAGGAGGTATTAAAGTTTTTTATTTTTGATCTGGTAATTTTAGATAGAATGATGCCAAGTGGTGATGGAGTGGATTTGATTTCATTGATAAAAAATAAATCAAATATACCTGTTATAATTTTAACAGCTATGGGAGAAGATGTTAATAAAATTCATGGCTTAAAAATAGGCTCTGATGATTATGTTACAAAACCTTTTGAGCCTGAAGAGCTATATCTTCGCATTAAAAAGTTATTAAAATTGTATGAAAATATTAATCAATCTGAATTACGCATTGAATTTGGAGATTATATTTTTAATACAAAGACTCAAGATCTTAAAATAAATAATAATGAAATTTATTTAACCGAAGGAGAACATAACCTTCTTCTAAAATTGATAAATAAAAGAAATCACCTTGTTTCAAGAGAAGAATTAGCTGATGAAGAATTTGATGAAAGTGAACTCAGAAAAGTAGATGTTGGGATAACGAGATTGCGTCAAAAAATAGAGAAAATTGCAAAAAAACCTCAATTTATTAAAACTATAAGAGGTAAAGGCTATATGTTAGTTTGCAGAGAAATATGATTTTTAAAAAAATTATTCCGCTATCCCTATTGGGAAGATCAATAATAATTATATTTGTTCCTATAATAGTATTAGTAATAATTACTTCTATAATTTTTTACCAAACTTCTTGGAATATTATTTCAAAAAGACTAACGGAATCAGTTGTTGCAGACATAAATGTACTTGTAAAACTAATTGATAAAAATCTAGAGTTTGAGACAATACAAATTGCTAAAGAGGATTTTAAAATGACAATTAAAATTTTAGAAAGTGCAAATATAAATAAAACTTCCTATAAAAAACAACGAGGTATTTTATCAAATAGATTAAAACAATCACTTGTAAATTTAGACATTCCTTTTGCATATGATTTAAGTAATATTGATGATGGTGTAAAAATAATTTTGCAGTTAAAAAAAAATAAATATTTATTAATTAATGTAGATAAAGATAGACTTTATAGTGAAACTGCTTTCGTTTTTTTATTATGGATGATATTTGCCTCAATCCTTCTTTTGTTTTTTTCCTACTTTTTTATGAATAAACAAATAAGACCTTTAAAAAGATTGGCAATAATTGCAGAAACATTTGGTAGAGGATTAGATGCGCCTGAGTTAAAATCTTCAGGAGCATTGGAGATTAAACAAACAACTAATGCATTTAATCAAATGAGAACTAGAATTAAAAGATTCTTAAAACAACGAACAGACATGCTTGCTGGTGTTAGTCATGATCTTCGTACACCTCTAACAAGAATGAAGCTACAATTATCACTTTTAAAAGATCAAAAAGCTAAAAAAGAATTGGAGTTAGATATAAATGAAATGACTGCCATGCTTGATAGTTATGTGAGTTTTGTTAGATCAGAAACACCTGAACCGATTGAGAATATTAATTTAAATAAATTAATTAAAGATATAATAAAAAACATAGATTTTAAGAAACATAATATTAATTTCATAGAAAAAAATATAATTAAAACTTCTGGCAGACCTTTACAATTAAAGCGCGCTATACAAAATATAATTGATAATTCTATAAGATATTCAAATAAATTAAATATTGAAATATTTTTAAATGATGATGGCTGTGTAATAGTAATAGAGGATAATGGCCCAGGAATACCTATTAAGAATTATGAAGATGTATTTAAGCCTTTTTTTTCATTAGATCCATCTCGGAATAAACTAAAAGGAGAAAGTGGATTAGGCTTATCTATTACAAGAGATATTATAAGGGCGCATGGAGGTGAAATAAAATTATCAAAATCTAGTTATGGTGGCTTAAAATCTCTTATTCAACTTCCAATTTAAAAGAGTTTGCCTCCGTTAGGTATAATTTTATTTGGCTCAATAAGTATAGGTTCTTTAGAATGATCTGGAAATCCAAGAACCAAGACTTCAGAAGTTAAATTTCCAATTTGTTTTGGTTCAAAATTAACCACAGCTGCGATTTGCTTATTTATTAAATCTTCTGGTTTATAATTTTTAATTAGCTGAGCAGAGCTTTTTTTAATTCCAATTTCTTCACCAAAGTCAATTTTTAATATAATTGAAGGGTTATTAAGTTTTAAATTTTCTTCAGCTGAAATAATAGTTCCTACCCTTATATCTACTACCTCAAATGTTTTATATGAAATAATATTAGTCAATTTAAATACTTACCAAATTTCTCAGCTTGATCTAAATTTTTATCAAGAGCGATCATTGTTTTCTCTAAAGATAAAGTGTTATCTCCAACCCATGCATAAAATGTTAACAAATATATTATAAATAATCCCTTTAATCTTAGCGACCCTTTTAAGCCATTAACATTGAAGTTTGCCAATTCTGCTGTAACTATCATACTTTCAAGAAAAGATGGGAATAGGTTTATAAAATTATTAGGAGATTTTTTTAATGCTTCATAAATTTTTATAAAAGAAATTCTGTTTTGTTGAAGAATATCAAATCTCATCATTAAAACCTCAAATAACATATCTTTAGTAGAAGAGTTTTCTAAATATTTTGTTTTTTCTACTAAAATACTGTCTACGTACCGATTTAAGTTTTTTAGTAAATCATTCTTTGTATTTATATATTTTTTTTTTTTAATATTTTTTACAAGCACATCATCTAAAGATAATTTACTCCAGGATTTATTATTTAATTTTTTTAAAGTGATTTCCGCAATTTTTCTTTCTACATCTATCATTAATTTTTTTTACCTAATATTTTTGCTTTTTTGTAAGCAGACATATAAGTTTTATAAATAATTTTATCTATATTATTATTTTTTAAATTTTTTAGACCAGCTTCTGTTGTTCCTCCTTTAACTGCAATTGATTTTTCTAAATCATATGGTTCTTTTTTTGTCTCTTGCATTAAATAAATAGATCCTAAGATAGTTGTTAAAACTAATTCTCTAGATTGTTTTTTAGAAAATCCTAATTTCTGTGCAGCCTTTTCAAAAGAATTAATTAATGCATAGACATAACCAGGTCCACTTCCAGAAACTGCTGTAGCTTTATCAATTTGACTTTCATTATTAAGCCATAATGTTTTTCCAACTTTCAAAAAAAGTTGATTAATAGTTTTTTTATTTTTATTACTTAAGTTATTAGTTGAAACAAAGCACGATATTCCATTTCTAATTAGGGCTGGCATATTTGGCATTATTCTGACAAACTGATTTGCGTTTTTAAGGCGTTTTTGAAAAAAAATTATTTTTTTTCCCGCAATAATGCTACTTATTATTGAATTTTTTTTAAATTCAAAATCTTTATATTCAGATAAAACTCTATCAGCAATTTGTGGTTTCACTGCAAAAATAATTATATCAAATTTATTTACTTCTTTTTGTTTTGGTGCTTTATTTAGAATGTTAATTTTCTTATTATTAAATTTATTTTTTAATTTTTTAAAATTGAATGGATCTACGACTGTAAAAGAATATGAATTTAAATTTAACCAAGAATTGACTAATGCGGTGCCCATGTGGCCACATCCTACTAATAAAATTTTATTCATAATTTATTATTAATTATACTTTTTAAAAAAAATATATAGTTTTTTAGGCTGAACCAATAACTTCAAAGTTAGTAAATTCTAAGGACTCTAAAGGTTCAATATCATAAAATAGCGTCTGCTGGAATGATGGGTAATATTTTTCACATTCATATATTGAAATATCAACTAAATTTTCTAATTTTTTATGTAAAAAATCACTATCTGAATCGGATAAAATTGTATGACGAAATGCAGGAATTCCATTTTTGCTTGTAATATCAAAATGACCTAGCCATAGTTTTTCATTTATTAAACCAATTAATTCATAAGCTTTAATAATTTTGGATTGAGGGTATTTTAAATCAAAAGTTATAGTGAAACTTATAGCTCTTATATTTTCAGACCATGTGAAATACAGTCTATATTGACACCATTTTGAGTCAATATCGGCAACTAATTCATAATCATCTGCTCTACTAAAACTCCAATTCTTCTCATGAATTACTTCCTCAACTATATCTATTGGATTTAAATGTAAATTTTCAATATCCATACTTTATCTAGTATTTTATTTTTATTAACTACTAGATGTAGTCTTACTAAATTAGTATGATGTTTAGCAAGTTAAATAAATAAATTAAGGTAAAAAATGTGAATAATTAAGGTTTTTTAGTCTTTTTTTTTCTTGGAGTAGTTTTTTTCTTTTTTTTAGTACTTGTTTTCCTAGTATTTTTTAATTTTTCATTATCAATTATTGATTTTTGGACGATTCTTTTAAGAGAATCAAATTCATCTCTTTTAACAAGATTCATTTTATTAATAACTTTATCAACCCTTAAAGAAACCATTGTTTCAATTTCTTTTCTTAGGCTTGATAAGGTACTCATTGCATCAACGGCAAATTTTGATAAATCTGACAAAATTCTGCTTTTATTAACCATAATATAGTAATCTATTTAAAATATAATGATTTTAATTCAACCTTCAATAGATCCAATAATTATTTCTTTAGGTTTTATAGATATTCGTTGGTATAGCATTGCATATATCTTGGCTTTTGTTTTTGGATCAATATTAATTAAACAATTTAATAGAAAGTCATATAATTTACTTTCAAATGTTCAAGTTGATAGATTTTTTATTTGGGCAGTTATAGGTGTAATAATTGGAGGCAGAGTAGGTTATGTGCTTTTTTATCAAACAAATTTATTATTTTTAAAACCTTTATACATATTTGAAATATGGAAAGGAGGTATGTCATTTCACGGAGGATTAATTGGCATAATCTTTTCAATCTATCTTTTTTCAATAAAAAATAGTGTTAAATTTTTTTATTTGTCAGATTTAGTTTCAATAGTTGCGCCTATTGGTTTGTTCTTAGGGAGAATGTCTAATTTTATAAACACAGAATTATATGGCAGAGTTACAGATTTTCCTTTTGCAATTATTTACCCTGAAATTGATAATAATCCAAGGCATCCTTCACAATTATACGAATCATTTTTTGAAGGAATAGTTTTATTTTTTATTTTATTTGTTTACTTCAATAGTAATCCAAAAAAATATTTGATAGGAAAAATAAGTGCATTATTTTTAATTATATATTCAATTTTTAGATTTTTAATTGAGTATTTAAGAGAGCCTGATTTACACTTAGGTTTATTTTTTAATCACCTCACTATGGGACAACTTTTATGTATTCCCCTATTTTTTGCTGGTTTGATAATTTTATCTCGTAAATGAAAATTAAAGAATTAATAATTTCAGAAATAAAAAAAAATAAGAAAATTGACGTTAGTAAGTTTATAGAATTTTGTCTTTATGGAGATGATGGGTATTATATTAAAAATGATGTAATAGGGGGAAAAAATGATTTTATAACTTCTCCTGAAATATCTCAAATGTTTGGAGAAATGCTTGCTGCTTTTTTAATAAATTACTGGAATAAAAATATAAAGACAGAATTTAACTTAATTGAATTAGGACCAGGGACAGGAACTTTAATTGTTGATATTTTACGAACTGCAACTAAAAATAAAAAATTTCTTAATTCAATTAATCTTACGCTTATAGAAAAAAATAAAAATTTAATAATTAAACAAAAAAATAATTTACGTAATATAAATTTTTATTCAGTTAACTGGACTAAAGAGATTGATATCAAAAAAAATAATAGACCTTCGATTATATATTCTAATGAATTCTTTGACTGCTTTCCAATTAGACAATTTTATAAAAAAAATAAATGGTATGAAAAATATATAAAATATAATGAAACACAAAAAATATTTAATTTCATTTCGGAAGAGGTTGATAATATAAAAATGTTAAATAAACTAGAAAAATTTAATGATGTAGTTGTTGCAGAAATTTCAGAAGCTAGAAAAAAATATTTTGAACTAGTATGTAAACATATAAAAAAAAATAGTGGAGTTTGCATTACTATTGATTATGGTTATAAAGAACCGCCTAAATATTTCTCTCTACAAACAATCTATAATCATAACAAAACCCATTTATTCGAAAATTTAGGGAATCAAGATATTACAGCTCATGTAAATTTTGATGAATTAATGAGTATTGCTTATAAATACGAATTAAAAATAGACTTATTCTGTAATCAAAAAGATTTTTTAAATGGTTGTGGCTTAAAAGAAAGAAAAGAGGAGTTACAAAAAAATAAAAATGAAAAAACTTTTCAAAAAATAGAATTAGATTATGAGCGCCTAACAAATAAATCTCAAATGGGAGAAATTTTCAAAGTTTTAGTAATTTCATGTCTTTAAATAAAAATTATTATAGTATTAAAAATACTAAAATAAATCATGGTTTTTTCAACAGGTTAAATGGTTTCTCTAAAAAAGAATTTAAATCTTTAAATTGCAGTTTATCTAATGGAGACAATAAAAAACTAGTTTATAAAAATAGACTTAAAGCCTTAAGACAATTAAAATTACACAAAAAAAAATTAATATTGATTAATCAAATTCATTCTTCTAAAGTAATTAAAATTACCAAATCTAATCTTAATAAAAAAATAGAAGCTGATGGAATAATTACTTCCTTAAGTAATGTTGTATTAGGAATATTAACTGCTGATTGCGCTCCCATTTTTATTTATGATAATAAAGCTAGATTTATATGCTGTTTACATTCAGGCTGGAAAGGAGCATTAAAAAATATTTCTAAAAATGCAATAAAACTATTTGATAACCAAAATATTGATAGAGGAAATCTAACTGCTATAATTGGGCCTTGTTTAGGGGCAAAAAATTATGAAGTGGATAGAAGTTTTAATAAAAGATTCTGTAAAAAAAATTCTAGTTATTCAAGATTTTTTAGAAAAAAAAATAATATTAAATATTTTTTCAATCTTAGGGGATTAATAAAGTATCAATTGAAAGAATTGGGTTTAAAAAAAATACATAATGTTAATTTGGATACTTATTCAAACAAAAGTCTATTTTTTAGTCATCGAAGATCTTTCCACAATGATAAAAAGACTACTGGAAGGCTAATTAATTTGATCTCTATTACTTAATGGTTGATCTATTTATATACTTATATATTGATAAAAAATATTAAATGAAGATTATTGCCTGCAATAGTAATAAAATTTTAGCTGAAGCAATTTGCTCATATATTGGTGTAGATTTGGCAAATACCTCACTGAGAAGATTCGCAGATAGAGAAATATTCGTTGAAATTAATGAAAATATTAGAGGAGAAGATGTTTTTATAATTCAATCAACATCACATCCAGCGAATGATCATCTTATGGAATTGTTGATTACAATCGATGCAGCTAAAAGAGGTTCGGCAAAAAGAATCACTGCCGTTATTCCTTATTATGGATATGCTCGTCAAGATAGGAAAACGGGACCTCGCACACCCATTACTGCAAAACTTGTGGCAAATTTAATAACTTCAGCTGGAGCTCATCGAGTTTTAACAATGGATTTACATGCAGGCCAAATACAAGGTTTTTTTGATATTCCTCTAGATAATATTTTTTCAGCTCCACCAATCATAAAAGATATGAGAGAAAAATTCTCTAAGAATTCTAATTTAGTCATTACGTCTCCAGATGTTGGTGGTGTTGTGAGAGCTAGAGCTTTTGCTAAAAGGTTAAATGCTGGTTTAGCAATTGCTGATAAAAGAAGAGAAAAAGCTGGAGAGTCTGAAGTAATGAATATTATAGGTGATGTAAAGGGAAAGACATGTATTTTATTAGATGATATTGCTGACTCTGCTGGCACTTTATGTAATGCAGCAACAGCTCTTAAAGATAGTGGTGCTAGGGAAATATATTCATATATAGCACATGGGGTCTTGTCAGGTGGGGCTTTAAATAGAATTGAAAATTCAACTATCAAAGAGCTAGTCCTAACAGATAGTATTGAAGCTTCAAATGAGGTTAAAAATACAAAAAATATTAGACATATCAGTATTGCTCCTTTAATGGGAGAGGCCATAAAAAGGATCAACAGTGATTCATCTGTTTCAGCCCTTTTTGACTAAAAACTAAAAAACTTAGGTATGGAAAAATATAAGGTAATTGATAGATCTAAAGAAACTGGTTCTACACACTCTTTAATTAACAGGGGAATGATACCAGGAATAGTATATGGCAAGGGTACAGAGCCTACAAAGATTGCATTTGAAAATAAAATTCTTTTAAAATTAATGCATACTGGTTCTTTTTATTCTACAATTATTGATATTGATATTGATGGAAAATCTGAAAAGGTACTTCCTAAACAATTACAATACCACCCAGTAACTGATAAATTAATTCACTTTGATTTTTTGCGCGTTCAAGATGACACAAAAGTTACCGTTGAAGTTCCTGTTGAATTTTTAAACCAAGAAACTTGTCCTGGACTTAAAAAAGGAGGTGTTCTTAATTTAGTTAGACGTGAAGTGGAGCTGAGCTGTAATGCTAATAACATACCTAATAAACTCCAATTCGATCTTATTGAAAGTGAAATTGGAGATTCAATCAAAATAAGTAATATAGAACTGCCTGATGGAGTTATTCCAACAATAACAGACAGGGACTTTGTTGTTGCTACTTTAGTGCCGCCTACAGTAGAAGTTGAAACGAAACCAGCTGAAGAAGAAGCAGAAGAAACTACTGATGATTCTAAAGAAGAAAAACCTGAAGATAAAAAAGAAGAAAATAAAGAAGACTCTAAAAAAGAAGACTCTAAAGAAGAATCTAAATAAAATACTTTATAAATAATTATGTTTTTAATATGTGGTCTGGGAAATCCAGGTAAACAATACATTAATACAAGACACAATATTGGCTTTAACCTAGTCGATAAACTTGAAAGCTTTTATAATTTTGAACCATTTAAGAAAGACACTAAAAAAGAAATTTTCAAAGGTATTATTGCTAATAGTTCATGTTTATTAATGAAACCTCTAAATTTTATGAATTTATCAGGACAACCAATTAGGGATGTAATTAGTTTTTATAAAATAGAAAAAAATAAAATATTTATAATTCATGATGATTTAGACTTAGAATTAGGTAAGGTTAAAATAAAATTTGGTGGAGGTAATGGCGGTCATAATGGTCTTTCTAGTATTGATGAAATGATTGGTAATGATTATTACAGGATTCGTGTAGGTATTGATCATCCAGGAATGAAAGATTTAGTTTCAAACTACGTGTTAAATAAATTTAATTCAGATGAAATAGAAAAGATTGATACTCAGCTTGATAATATAACAAAAAACTTTGAGACACTATTAAATGATACAAGCCTTTTTTTAACAAAATTAGCTGAAGGAAAATAATGGGCTTTAAGTGTGGTATTATTGGATTACCCAATGTTGGTAAGTCAACATTATTTAATGCCTTAACTGAATCAAACAAAGCAGAGGCAGCAAATTATCCTTTTGCTACTATTGAGCCAAATGTGGGAAGGGTTGCTGTTCCAGATCAAAGATTAGAAATATTGGGTAAGATCGGTAAAAGTGAAAAAATAATTCCTTCTTATATGGATTTTGTTGATATCGCTGGACTAGTAAAGGGCGCATCTAAAGGAGAAGGTCTAGGTAATAAGTTTTTAGGTCATATACGTGAAGTGGATGCTATTGCTCATGTAGTACGATGTTTTAAAGATGATAATGTTACACATGTATCTAATAATATTAATCCTTTGAGTGATATGGAGACAATCAATACTGAGCTTCAATTATCAGATATTGAAACATTAGAAATTAAGAAAAATGCTCTAGAAAAAAAATCAAAACAAGGAGATAAAGTTATTAAAAATCAAATAAGTATAATTGAAAAACTTTTAACAAATTTAAGTAATTCAAATTTTTTACAAAATAATGAGTACTCCGAAGAAGATAATCAATTCATTAATTCGCTAAATCTAATTACAATTAAACCAATGCTATATATTTGTAATGTTGATGAAAAATCTGTTCAAAATGGGAATGAGCTTTCTAAAAAAGTTGATGCATATGCTATTAAATATAATCATAATTCAGTTATTATTTCTGCATCAATTGAATCTCAAATTGCGGAATTAGAAAACAAAGAAGAAAAACTTGAAATGATTAAGGAGATGGGATTAAATGATACAACACTTACTAAGGTAATCAAAAGTGGCTATAATCTTCTAGATCTAATTAACTACTTCACTTGTGGGCCCAAAGAAACACGTTCTTGGACAATAAATAAAAATACCTTAGCGCCGCAAGCTGCTGGTAAAATACATACTGATTTTGAAAAAGGTTTTATTAGAGCTGAAACTATATCTTATGAAGACTTTTTAAAATATAATGGAGAGGCTGGTAGCAGAGATGCTGGAAAGTTAAGGCAGGAAGGAAAGGATTATACTGTTAAAGATGGGGATGTAATGCATTTCCTCTTTAATGTTTAATCAACTTCTCTCCAGAGTTTATTTTTAACAAAATAAATAAATGTACCTAAAACTAAAAAAAACAATATAACTTTAATTCCGAGATTTTTTCTTACTTCTAGTTCAGGTTCAGCTGCCCATTTTAAAAAAGTAACTACATCCTCTGTAAGTTGTTTAGCGTTATTATCTGTGCCATCATCATAATCAACACTTCCATCATATATAGGTTGTGGCATAGATATTTGGTTACCCCCTACCCATTTATTATAATACATTCCATCGCCTATTTCCATTCCTTCAGGTGGTTCTTCATAGCCTAGAATAAAATTATAAATATAATCTTCGCCATATTTTCTAGCTTTTGTTATTACACTTAAATCGGGAGGATAAGCACCATTATTACTTAGCCTAGCTTCATTATCATTGGTGTAAGGAGAAACAAATCTATCTGCCGGTCTTGCATCTCGATCATACATTTCACCTTCATCATTAGGTCCATCTACAACTGTGTATTCAGCAGCAATTACTTTCACTTCTGCTTCAGAAAATCCAATATCTCTGAGATCTCTATAATACAATAATTTCATTGAATGGCATCCTGAACAGACTTCTTGATAAACCTTAAAACCTCTTTGCAACGCTGCTCTATCAAAAGTACCTGTAATTCCATTAAAAGACCATTTATGCTTAGGCATTGGCCCTGAATTTGATTCAGCAGCAAAGATACTTGTAGATAATAAAAAAAGCAAAATTGTAATAACAAATCTCATCGATTAAATAATCTCTTTTTGTACATTCGGTGTAGGGATTGCTTTACCACCTCCTAAATAAACATCACTAATCCCTAAAGGAAGACTTTTTGGTGTTTCAATCTTATGTATAAACGGTGTTATGATTAAGAAAAAACCAAAATAATAAACAAGACCAATTCTTGCTATTAAGAGGTATAAACCTTCAGCTGGCAACATGCCTACATATCCAAGAATAAAAAAATTAACAAAAAATAACATTACAAACCACTTATATATCGGTCTAAAGTTACAACTTCTCACCTTTGATCTATCTAACCAAGGAAGTACAAACAATATTGCAATAGATCCAAACATTAATAGGACGCCCCCTAGTTTATCTGGAATTGCTCTCAATATGGCGTAAAAAGGAGCTAAATACCAATTAGGAACAATATGAGCGGGTGTTACAAGCGGATCAGCAGGTATATAATTGTCAACTTCAGCCATTAAGTTTGGACCGAAAAAAATTACTGAAGAAATTATTACTCCAAAAACACATACAGCTAAAGCATCCTTCATAACCATATAAGGAAAAAATTTTACTGTGTCATTTTTTGATTTAATATCGATTCCCGCTGGATTGTTTGAGCCATGAACATGGACTGCAGCAACATGTAATCCTACTATGCCTAAAATAACAAATGGAAAAACATAATGTAAAGCAAAAAATCTATTTAGAGTAGCATTACCAACTGTGTAGTCTCCCAAAAGCCAAGTTTTTAATCCTTCACCAATAAAAGGAATAGCGCTAAATAAATTTGTAATAACTGTTGCTCCCCAGTAAGACATTTGACCCCATGGCAGCACATACCCCATAAATGCTGTTGCCATCATTAGAAGATAAATAAAAACTCCAAGTATCCAGTTAAGCTCCCTTGGATATTTATATGAGCCATAATACATACCACGAAGTATATGAATATATACGACAATAAAAAAGAAAGCTGCACCATTAGAATGAATGTAACGAAGGAGCCAACCGAAATTTACATCACGCATAATTCTTTCTACGCTATCAAATGCCATATCAGTATGTGGTGTATAATTCATAGCAAGAAAAATTCCACTTACAATCATAACAACAAGTGTTATTGTTGCCAATGCACCAAAGCTCCAAAAATAATTACAATTTTTAGGCATTGGATAATCACCATATTCTTTTTCAAAATATGAAATTATTGGAAGTCTAAATTCTATCCAATTTAAAAAAGAATTCTTATATTTTCTATGCTCTGAATTTCTACTCATAATTAACCAATTTTAATAGTTGTCTCATTTAAAAAAGAATATGGTGGGACAGGAAGATTGTTTGGGGCAGGACCTTTACGTATTCTACCTGATGTGTCATAGTGAGATCCATGACAAGGGCAATACCAACCATTATATTCTCCCTTATTGTCAGTTAACTTTTGACCAAGAGGTACACAGCCTAGATGCGTGCATACACCAATTAGAACTAACCATTCTTCTTTTTTTACCCTGTCGATATCTTGTTCTGGATCTATCAAATCTGTAAAGTCAACTTCTTTAGCTTCTTCAATTTCTTCTTTGGTTCTTTTACGAATAAATACTGGCTTACCTCTCCATTTTACTGTTATACTTTGACCTTCTGCAATAGAACTTATATCTACTTCTGTAGTTCCAAGTGCAAGGGTGTCTTCAGCTGGATTCATGCTTGAAAGAAATGGCCAGACAAAAGCTGCCGTTCCTATAGCTCCAATAGATATAGTACTAAGTTGTAAAAAATCTCGTCTTTTATTATTGGGATTTTCTGCCATAAATTGATTGTCTCTTATAGCTTAAATTTGAAAAAAAATACCAAATTATATGTGCCAGCGTGACGCAATCATATAAATACTGTAGACTACAATTATGAGAATAGCTCTTTATCAGCCAGATATTCCTCAAAATGCAGGAAATATTTTCAGACTAGGTGCTTGCTTAGGTGTTTCAGTTGATATTATTGAACCAACAGGCTTTATTTTTGATGATAAAAGATTCAAAAGAAGTGCAATGGATTATCTTGATCACATTGACTACAAAAAACATATTGATTGGCAACATTTTTATGATTGGACAAAAAAAAATAATTTTAGATTAATTTTAATGACTACAAAAAGTGAAACAAGTCTATATAACTTTAAATTTAATCTTTCTGATATTTTATTATTTGGAAGAGAAAGTGCGGGAGTGCCAGAAAATATTCATAAGATAGTTGATCATCGCTTAACAATTCCTATGAAAGAAGGTGTTAGATCAATTAATCTAAGCAGTTCAGTTGCCTTAGTATTAGGTGAAAGTCTTCGACAAACAAATAGAATTTAACTTAAGGTTCCCATTTTGCCATTCTGGTAATCCAACATTACTTGTTTCATATCATCTTCTGTATTTGTAACAAAAGGTCCGTATCTAACAACAGATTCATTTAAAGGTGCTCCCGCTAAAACCAAGTAAGATCCAGTGGTTGATATTGAAGTTAGATTAATCATATCAGTTGACTGATCAAAATAAATCATCTGACCTTTTCTAGCAATTTGGTTATAAGCATGAAATTTTAGTTCCCCGTGTATTACATAAACCATCACGTTTTGATTTTTAGGGATATTTAAATCTATCAAACTTGGTTTGCTAAACTGAACATCAAAGATTGAAACTGGTGAGTATGTCTGAACAGATGAAGAAATATTTTTAACTTTACCCACCAAAACTTTTATTAAAACATTATTATTCTCATCAATAGTGGGAATTTCATTTTTTTTAATATGTTGGTACCAAGGTCTTACTTTCTTATTTTTTTTAGGAAGGTTAACCCAAATCTGCAAACCTTGCATTAACCCACCATTTCTTTTAAATTTATCAGTAACTAATTCAGAATGAACAAGGCCAGAACCTGTTGTCATCCACTGAATGTCTCCTGTTTCAATAGCTGCTTGACCACCCCACGAATCTTTATGCTCAACCTCTCCATCTAGTAAATAAGTTATTGCTTCAAAGCCACAGTGGGGATGAGCCGGTACACCTGTTGCTCCTCCTGGTTCATAATTAATTGGCCCAAAATGATCAAATAAAAGAAATGGATCATTTTCTCTCATTTCAGCAACAGGAAAAGCTCTTGTGACAGGAATGCCGTCACCTTCAAAAGTTTTCATACAGTCTTTAATATCAACAATTTTTCTCATGCTATTTTAAATGGATATAAATATATTATTTTCAATTAATTTATAATATTATCAATTTTGTTAAGACATTTTTTTAATCCTAAATCGTAGTTAGTTTTTATAAAATGCTCTTTAAGAATTTCTACCCATTTGAATTTGACTTGTGATTGATAAAAACAATTTAAAGGATATGGCATATTAAACATTTTTAATACTTCTTGACGTATGACATCATTTGTTAGAACAGCTAAAGATTCATGAATATATTTTTCAACAATTTGTTGTGTTTTTATATTTATTAAGGGCAAATCAAACAAACCGAAAAAACGAAAGTATCTATATATTCTTAAATAATCTTCTTTAATTCTATCTTCAATCTCTCCAATGAATTTTATTGTTTTTGACTGTAGATCTTTTTGACCATTATAATAGTCATAAAGTTTAGCATCTTCATCAAGATATAATGCGTTGAATGTAAAATCCCTTCTTGCAGCATCCTTTTCCCAGTCTGTTGTATACAATACTGAAGTATGTCGTCCAATTTGATTAATATCTTCTCTTAACGAAGTGATTTGAATTTTTTTATTATTTGGATAAGCAATAATGGACCCATATCTTATTGCAAAATCATCATATTCAATATTATTTTCATTTAGTAATTCAAGTACATCATTAGGCTCAAGTGCAGTTGCAGAGTCTATATCTCTAATTTCTCTATTAATGAGAAAATCTCTTATACTCCCTCCTACCAAACGAAGTTCTATATTTTTACTTTTAAAAATAGAAAATAAAATTTTAATATGTTCTTCGTCCAATAAGGCATTTAATTTATTATTGCTCATATCTAGCTATTTTTCTAAAACAATTTATATTACATGAATGATGTCGATGCTTTCAAAAGAAAATACGAATGAAATATTTGAGGATATTAAAAAAAATTTAATAAGGGGTGTAAAAGATAGAAAACATACTTTTCATACCCCTGTTTTTTGTAATATAGATGATCAAAAAGCTATTGAGTCCAGGGTTGTAGTGTTAAGGGAATTTGACTCTCCAAATATGGTCCTAAATTTTCACACAGATTTTAGATCTCCAAAAATTGCTAGTCTTATGAAAAACAATAATTCCTTATTTGTTTTCTATGATCAGAAACTGAAAGTACAATTACGTATTAAAACAATCTCCTCTATAAACAATCAGAATATAATTACTAAAAAAATGTGGGAAAGAACAAAATTAGTTAGTAGAAAATGTTATTTAACTAAAAAGCCCCCAAGCTCTATTACGAGCTTGCCAGAAGATGGAATAGACGACAACTTTAAAGGAAAAGAACCTTCTTTAGAAGAAAGTGAAAAAGGTTATAAAAATTTTACAGTTGTTCAAAATAAAATTCATCAAATTGATTGGCTACATTTAGCTGCAAGTGGGCATAGAAGATTAAAAATCATTCTTAATGATAGTATGCCATCTTTTCATTGGATAATACCTTAGTATAAAAGAAAGTTATCAATTACTCTTACTTTATTTAAATAGAATGCAATAAACAATCTTGTTCTTTCATTGTTTATACTAAGACTTAAATCTTCTTCATTCCTTACTTCAATATAATCAATTTTTGAAATTCCATAACTCCTTAATTCTTTTTTGATGTTATCTAAAATTTTATGATTAAAATCCTTTTTTACTTCTAATAAATTTGCATCAATTATTTGTGCACATTTTTTAAATTTTGATTTTTCATCTTTACTGAATGTTGAATAGCGAGATGACAAACTCATGCCATAAGAGTCTCGTATTGATGGACATCTAATTAAATTTATTTTTAAATTATTTTGAAAAATAAGTTGCTCAATAATCTTTAATTGCTGAAAATCTTTCTCACCAAAAAAGATTTTTGAGGGTTCTATTAAATCTAAAAGAATTTTAACAATTGTGGTGACTCCGTCAAAATGCCCTAATCTAAAAAGATCACATAAAATATCTCTATATTTGAATACTGCTTTTTCCGTTTTAATGCCTAAAGGATATATTTCTTTTATACTAGGGGCAAAAATCATTTTGCATTTTGTTTTTGATAATATTTTAATATCTGCTTCTAATGTATTGGGATAATTGTTAAAATCATTTAGATCATTAAATTGTGCAGGATTGACAAAAATACTGATAATATTTATTCCATCATATTTATTAGCCTCAGATAGCAATGATAAATGACCAGCATGTATACTGCCCATAGTTGGAATAAGATTAATTTCTTTTTTGTTTTTCTTAAAATTAGATATTATTTCTTTAATTTCTGATATTTTTTTGATTATTTTCATATTTTTTTGAGTATCTATTTGACTTATATACGATCAATTCGTAATAGGGCTCAAAAAATAGATAAATAATGAAAAGAACATATCAACCAAGTAAACTTATTAGAAAACGTAGACATGGTTTTCGTGCTAGAATGGCCACTAAAGCCGGAAGGCAAATTTTAAACCGTCGCCGTGCAAAAGGAAGAGCTCAACTTAGCGCTTAAAAAGGCCTTATGGCCCCTCAATTATTTACAATAAAAAATAGAACAGATTTTGTTCATATCCGCGATAATGGTGTATTTATTCGTAGTAATAATATCAATGTTCAAAAATTAATTAATCAGAATCTACATAATAAAATAGGTGTTGGTTATACCGCTACAAAAAAAATAGGTAATGCTGTTAAAAGAAATAAAGCAAAAAGAATAATGAGAGAATTGGCAAAAAAAATATTGATTAAAGGTAAAACAAATACTTATTATGTGCTAATAGCCAAAACATCAATTTTAGATATAAAATTTAAGGATTTATTAGAAGAGTTGGAGAAGATTATTAATGATAAATAAAATTGTCACTTTCCCTTTGGTATTATTAATTCGTGGATATCAACTTATAGTATCTCCTATACTGGGTTCAAATTGTCGCTTTATGCCTACTTGCTCAGAGTATGCATTGGAATCCTTAAAAGCATATGGGTTAATAAAAGGAACTTTTTTAACAATTAAAAGAATTGGAAAGTGTCACCCATGGGGCAGCAATGGATATGACCCTATACCAACAAAGATGGAAAAAAATAATTATGAATGAACAAAAAAACTTATTTTTAGCAATTGCAATTTCAATAGCAATAATTGTTGTATTTCAATTTTTTCTTCCAGGTCCAATTACTGAACCAATTCAAAATAAAGAAAATGAAATTCTCGCACCAGCTACATCTATAGATGAGCCAAAAACAAATGTATTAGAAATAATAAAACCAAAAGAAGATGTCCTAACTGCTAATAAAAGAGTTAGCATAGAGACGCCATCTATTACAGGTTCAATTAATTTACAAGGGGCTATATTAGATGACTTAACTCTTTCTAATTATAAAATCAGTTTAGATGATAATTCAAAAAATATTGATTTACTATCTCCAGATGGAACTTCAAATCCTTACTATATAGAGTTTGGTTGGAAAGTATTAGGCGATCAAAATGCCCAGCTTCCAAATTTAGAAACAATTTGGAAAACAGACTCTTCCATTCTTTCTCAAGATAATTCAGTTCGTTTAAGTTGGACAAATGATGAAAATATTACCTTCCTTAAACATTTTTCTGTTGATGAAAATTATATGTTTTCAGTGAGTCAGGAAGTAATTAATAACAGTTCATCAAATTTAGAAATATATCCATATAGATTAATTAAAAGAATAAACACTCCCAAGACAATTAATTTTTTTATTTTACATGAAGGTTTAATAAGTCTTGTAAATGATGAACTGCTTGAAAAAAATTATGATGATTTATTAGATGATTGTTCTTCAAGCATGACTATCAAAGATGAATTTTGTGATGAAAAAGCTCAGGGTGGCTGGTTAGGCTTTACAGATAAATATTGGATGTCAGTTTTAATACCAGATCCAAATGAACCTATAAATATTAATTATCGTCATGGAAACAATGGTAGAGATAGCTACAGAACTGGATATGTTGGGCAAATATTTGATATTGCTCCAGGAAAATCTATTTCATATAATGGTAAAGTTTTTGCTGGTGCAAAAAAACTTAATATTCTAAGCAATTATGTTGATACTTTATCAATTCCACGTTTTACAGATGCGATTGATTGGGGTTGGTTTGCTTTTTTAACTAAACCAGTTTCATATGCCATCAATTGGTTTTATGGTTATGTAGGTAATTTTGGTTTAGCAATTATTGCCTTTACCATCTTAATGCGATTAATTCTTTTCCCACTGGCTCATGCTTCGTTTAAATCGATGGCCAAAATGAAAAAACTACAACCAGAAATGCAGCGATTAAAGGAAACTTATCCGAATGATCGTCAAAAAATGCAACAAGAGCTTATGGCTTTATACAAAAGAGAAGGAGCTAACCCCGTTGCGGGTTGTCTTCCTATCTTAGTTCAAATACCTATTTTTTTCTCATTATATAAAGTGCTTTTTGTTACTATCGAAATGTACCATGCGCCATTCTATGGTTGGATCCATGATTTATCAGCACCAGATCCTCTTGGTATTTTAATTCTCTTTGGTTTGGTTCCTTGGGACGTTCCTGGTTTTTTATCAATTATAAATATTGGTATTCTTCCAATTATTATGGGTTTAACAATGTGGTTACAACAAAAATTAAATCCTGCACCAGCAGATCCAATGCAAGCTAAAATATTTGCTATACTTCCTTTTGTTTTTACTTTTGTATTAGCAGGTTTCGCAGCTGGATTAGTATTGTATTGGTCGGTAAACAATATTCTATCAATAGCCCAACAGTGGTTTATACAAAGAAAAATACTCGCTAAAAATGAGTAATGGAAATAAATCTTTAAAAATTTTTTTTAATTCAAATAAATTTATTGGATCCTTTCAATCTTATAAAGATATTAAAAAAATTAACTCTGTAAATGATTGTTGTTTTGTGGGAAGATCTAATGTGGGAAAATCAAGTATGATTAATGCAGTTACTAAAACAAAAAATTTAGCAAAAACAAGCAAAACGCCTGGAAGAACACAGTCCATAAATATCTTTTTGATTAATGAAAATATTAATCTCGTTGATTTACCTGGTTATGGTTATGCTAAAGTATCTAAAGTAATAAGAGATAATCTTGGAATCCTAATTAAAGAATATATTATTCATCAATTAAACTTGATTCAAGCATATGTATTAATAGATGCTAAAGTAGGTGTAAAAAATAGTGACATTGATATGTTTGACCTCCTTAATGAATCAGATAGATATTTTTCAATAATTTTTACAAAAATTGATAAGTGCTCTAAATCATATTTATCAGATTTAGAAAAATCTATGCAAAGTTTAATGAAAACTTACAGTAAAAATTTTAATAAGTTTTTTTTTACTAGTGCTAAAAAATTTGAAGGAATAATTGATATCCAAAAGGATATTTATACTTTATCAAAGCAAAAATGAAATTTGATTTTTTATCAGAAAGCGATCAGGCCTATTTTATTCATAAAGCCTCAACATTAGTTGAAGCATTGCCATTTATTAGAGAGCATAGTGGAGATACTATTGTTATTAAATACGGAGGTCATGCAATGGGAGATCCTAAACTTGCTAAAAGTTTTGCAAGAGATATTGGCTTAATGAAGGAAGTTGGAATATTTCCTGTGGTTATTCATGGAGGAGGACCTCAAATTGCAGAGAAATTAAAAACTAAGAATATAACTTCTAAGTTTGTTGATGGCTTACGAGTTACTGATTCTGAAACAGTAAAAGTTGTTGAAGATGTTTTAGCCAATGAGATAAATACTGAAATAGTTAGGGCAATAAGTGACTCTGGTGGAAAGGCAATTGGATTAAGTGGAAATAAAAATAATCTATTAAGTGTAACAAAATTAAAAGTAGAGTTCAAAGATTCAGATTCAAATATTGAAAAAATTATTGATATAGGATTTGTAGGACAGCCAACAAATGCTAACACAGACTTAATTAAACAACATATTCAAGAGGGCGAAATACCAGTTATTGCTCCATTAGGAATAGATAATGATGGTAATTCATACAATATTAATGCTGACACTGCTGCAGGTTTTATCGCAGGTAAGTTAAAAGCAAATAAATTATTACTTTTGACAGATGTTGCTGGTGTATTAGATAAAGATAAGAAATTAATTCCTTCCCTAAAGCTTGAAGATGCAATTGAAATTGTTAATGAAGATTTTGTAGTGGGAGGTATGAAGCCAAAAATTACAACATGCATAGAAGCTATGAAAAGTGGGGTGACTAAATCAACCATCTTAGATGGGAGAATTCCTCACTCATTAGTATTAGAATTATTCACTGAACATGGTATTGGAACCCAGATTTATTCTTAAAATATGAGTAGTTTAGTAAAACAAATAAATACTTGGATATTTGATCTCGATAACACACTTTATTCGGCTGATAGTGGAATATTTCAACAAGTACATGAGCTAATGGGAAAGTTTGTATCTAGGCATCTAAATATAGATATTGAAGATGCTAAAAAAATACAAAAAAAATATTATAAACAACATGGAACAACATTGAGGGGAATGATGGATAATCACGGGGTTGATCCTGATCATTTTCTTGCTGAAGTACATAAGTTAGACTACTCTATTGTTGGCCCAAACTTGAAGCTCAATGAAGAATTAAAAAAACTTAATGGGCGAAAAATTATATATACGAACGCAAATATGCAACATGCTATTAACGTTTTAGAAAAAATAGAATTATCAAATTTTTTTGATGAAATTTATGATATTAAGATGGCAAATTATATACCAAAACCAGAAATAGCTCCTTATGAACAGATGATAAATCAATTTGATATAAATGTAAAAAGTGCAGCTATGTTTGATGATATCGCTAAAAATCTAGTTCCTGCAAAAAATGTTGGTTTTACTTCTGTCTGGATTGATGCAGGTTATGAAAATTTTAGTGATGATATTCAAGCATCAAAAAAATACCTTGATCATGAAACAATAAATATAACCAAATTTTTAGAAGACGTTAACAAAGGAAAAATATGAGTGAATTAAAGCAAATTATAGAGGAAGCTTTTGAAAACAGGAATGAAATAAATTTTAATACTAAAGGTAAAATTAGAGAGAGTGTTGAAGAAACTTTAAATCAACTTGATATAGGTAATATACGTGTTTGTGAAAAAATTAATAATGATTGGGTAGTTAATCAATGGATAAAAAAAGCTATACTTTTAAGCTTTCGATTAAATGATAATCAGATAGTAAAAGCTCCTCACGCAACCTGGTATGATAAAGTGCCAAGCAAAACTGCTAATTGGACGAAAGATGATCATGAAAAAGCTGGATTTAGATACGTGCCAGATGCTGTGGTAAGAAAATCTGCATTTATTGCCAAAGGTGTAATCTTAATGCCATCTTTTGTAAATTTAGGAGCTTATGTTGATGAAGGAACGATGATTGATACATGGGCAACTGTAGGTTCTTGTGCACAAATTGGCAAAAATTGTCATATATCTGGTGGTGCAGGTATTGGAGGAGTTTTAGAGCCTCTGCAAGCTAATCCAGTTATTATTGAGGACAATTGTTTTATAGGAGCAAGAAGTGAAGTAGCTGAAGGAGTTATTGTTGGAGAAGGTTCTGTATTATCGATGGGTGTGTTTATTGGTGCATCAACAAAAATTATTGATAGAGCGAGTGGAGAAGTTCATATGGGAAAAGTTCCTCCATACTCCGTTATAGTGCCAGGCTCAAATCCAGGAAAAAAACTATCCGATGGGAGGGAAGGTCCAGGATTATATTGCGCAGTAATAGTTAAAAGAGTTGATGAAAGAACTAGATCTAAAACCTCAATTAATGATCTGTTACGTGATTAATGACTGAATTTAATTTAAATCCTATTAAACTTACTCAAGAACTTGTTAAATGTCAGAGTATCACGCCAAAAGATGATGGTGCTTTACTTGTTGTACAAGATCATCTTAGTTCTATGGGGTTCGATTGCGCACCATTGGTATTTTCGGGAAATGGATCATATGAAGTTAAAAATTTATTTGCAACTATTGGCTCAGATGGACCACATCTAGCATTTGCTGGTCACACTGATGTTGTTCCTCCAGGAAATGAAAGTTCTTGGAAACATCCTCCTTTTTCAGCAATCATTGAGGATGATAAACTATATGGAAGAGGGACTGAAGATATGAAGAGCAACATTGCGTGTTTTATATCTGCTACAGAACAGTTCTTGAAAAAAAATGGTAAAAATTTTGGTGGCAAAATTTCATTTATAATAACGGGTGATGAAGAAGGTGAGGCAATTAATGGAACGCCTCAAATCATGGAGTGGACAAAAAAGCAAAATATAAAAATAGATCATTGTTTGGTTGGTGAACCCACATCTAATGCAAAAATTGGAGATAAAGTTAAAATCGGAAGACGAGGATCTGTTAATTTCTTTTTAACAGTTAAGGGTGTCCAAGGACATACAGCTAATGGTCATAGAGCTCAGAACCCAGTTCACTGTTTAACAAAACTTATCTCAAATATTTTAGAAAAACCTCTGGATGAAGGAAATGAATTTTTTTACCATCAGCTGTGCAAATTCCTACTTTTGATGTTGGTAATCCTGCCCATAATGTGATTCCTGAATATGCATTTGCTACGATAAATATACGATTTAATGATCTCCATACACCAGAATCTTTAATTCAGTGGTTCAATAAAAAAATAGAATCAATCTTTACAAATATGAAAAATGTATCTTGGAAAGTAAAACATGAAATTAGCGCTCGTTCTTTTTTAAATAAACCAGGAAATTTAAGTAAAATTGTTTCTAAATCTATTTCTCAAGCTACTGGAAGAAATGAAGAACCAGAACTTGCAACAGATGGAGGGACATCTGATGCACGATTTATTAAAAATTATTGTGAAGTAATTGAGCTAGGTATTAGAAATCAAACATTGCATCAAGTTGATGAATTTGTTTTTTTAGATGATCTTAATGAATTAACTAAAATTTATTACAAAATTTTAGAGAATTATTTTTCAAAAAGCTAATAACCATTCTTAATAATAACATCACTTTTCATTTTTCCTTTTTTTTTAAATTGCTCAAATTTATTAAAAATATAATTTATTGAAGAGTCGACATCAGTTATAGCAGCAACATGAGGGGTAATAATAATATTTTGATTTTTCCAAAATTTATGTGATTTTGGTAGAGGTTCCATTTTAAAAACATCTAGAGATGCAAAAAAGTTAGGATTTTTTTTGATATGTTCTAATAAATCTAACTCACTTAAAGCAGATCCTCTACCAATATTAATTAGTAAACAATTTTTTTTCATATTTTTTAAAAAAGATTTATTAATAAAATCTTTAGTTTGTTTAGTAGCAGGAAGAATGGAAACTACAATGTCTGATAATTTTAAAAAGGATTTAATTGAATTTTTATAATAAACTGGAATTGATAAGTTGCTTTTATTAACAGAATTTTTATAACCAATTACATTATAACCTAATACTTTTAAATTATTTGCTACAAAACTGCCTATGTACCCAAGACCCAATAAACCAATTGTTAATTCTTTGTTTAGAGATGTGTATCTTTCATCTAACCAAATTTTTTTGGCCTGTGCCTTACTGTAATCATTGAGCTTTAATTGATAGTTCAATATTTGAGAAAGCACATGATTTAGCATGCGTGACCGCATATTTTGATCTTGTATTCGTATTATTGGTGTTTTTTTATAATTAGATAAATTTAATATATGATCTACCCCCGCTCCTAAGGAAAAAATAATCTTTAAATTTTTTAATTTTTTTAAAATTTTATCTGGTAAATTCCATACTAAAGCTACTTCAATTTTCTCAAATTGAATATTATCATCTAGTGTTAAAATTTTATGAGATTTAAATTTTTTTTTTAAAAGTTTTAAAAAATCATTCTGATTTGAAAAAGTGCAATGATATAAAATATTCATTAATTTTTTTTATCAATATTATCAATGATATGAAGATATTTTTTGACTACATTTCTCCATAAAAAATACTTTTCTGCTCTAATCTTTGCATTTTGTCCAAGTTTTTCTAATTTTTTATTATCAGAAAGTATATTTTGTAAGGCAGGATATAAATCATTTATGTTTTTAATAATTAATCCTGTTTTTTCATGAAGAACAGCCTCTGGCGTTCCTCCAATATTTGATGCCAAAGATGGAATGCCATAAAAGGCAGCCTCAAGATACGCTATACCAAAACCCTCTATAGATCTTTGCCCTGACTCATCAGTTGTGGGCATTAACATTAGGTTGGTTTTTTTAAATAAATAATTTTTTTCGTTATTATTAATATTTCCAACAAAAAGTACATTTTTTTCAATTTCAAATTTTCTAACTTTTTCCTGCAAACTTCCCAACTCCTCCCCTGATCCAGCAATCACATAAAGAATATTTGGATATTCATTTTTTAATTTTGCTATTGCAGATAAAACATATGAGTGTCCTTTTCTTTTTTCTAATCTTGCTAAAGTAACTAATATGGGATTACCATTTAACTTTGGAATAATTTTTTCAGGTAAATTTATGTTATTTTGAGCTCCAGGATATATACATACAATTGATTGATTTATAATACCTATTTTGTTAACTAAATCTTTCGTGTAGTTGGAGTTACACACGATATGAGATATTTTGCTCAGCGTAGAAGTTACTCTCTTCTTATGACGTGAATTTTTAGTTATAATTTCATTTCCATGTACTAGGCAAATAGATTTGATAGATAGGTCTCTTATAATATCTATACTTAACTCAAAACTTTTCCAACTATCACCAATTATGCAGGATACTTTTTTTTTATCTAAATATTTTTTTAATTCAGATAATTTTTTTCTCTTACGGAAAAATTTTAAACCATTAAATCTTTTAATTAGAAAATTTTTTTTATGACTAACATCATATAAGGCATCTTTAGATTTATGATTTTGATCAGCTAATACCACAACTTCATGTGTATTACTTAATTGAAATGATAGATTTTCTAATAGGTTTTCTATACCTCCTACTCTTGGAGGAAAACATTGGGTTAAAATAATAATCATCTTTATAACTAACTATCTTGAATTAAACGTTAAGTGTATGATTAATTTTAACATAAAATCGTTTTTTAATAAAAATTACAGCTTCTTATAAAATAATAAAAATTTAATGAATTTAAATATGCATTAATTGCATACAAAATATGTATTTAACTTGCTTGATATGCATATTATAACTCTTATATAAATAACGAAAGGATAATAAATGATTAAAAATATACTTAATTTTATAGGCACTACCTACAAAACTGTTAATGATTATGGTTTTGATAACATTGATCCACATGTAGTCAGGTATTTTAGAAATGAATACGGTAAAGATTGGAGATCAGCGTTAACTGAACATTTATACAAAAAAGAAAAAAGCAATGATAAAAAAGCTGCTTAATAATTTTTTTAAATCATTTACTTTTGATCATGATCGAGAAAAGATTGAAAAATATCTATCTGAGTCTTCTAATACATATGATTTAGAACAAAGAATTCGTGAGCTTGATAAAAAAGGTAAATATAATCAGTTTTACACATAATTCTTACTAGAGCTTGAGAGGTTTAGTTACTTCCTGTAACCAACGCTTCTCCTCTAGGGTAAGAAAATTAGAAAGCTTTTCATAAACTTCTTGATGATATTCATTAATCCATTCTAATTCATTATCATTTAACATATTAGGGTTAATTAGATCTCTATCAATCGGTGCCCAAGAAATATTTTCAAATTTAAGTTGGTTTTCTTTATCATCTTGCACAACAACGATATTTTCAATACGTATTCCATATTCGCCTTCTTTGTAATACCCTGGTTCATTAGACAAAATCATTCCTGGCAATAATTCAACACTGTCAAACATGGTCTTTTTAGAGATGCGTTGAGGTGCCTCATGAACACTTAGAAAGCTTCCAATTCCATGACCTGTTCCATGATCATAGTCACAATCGATTTCCTGTAAACTTCTTCTTGCCAAATAATCAATATCAGTACCTTTTGTGCCTTTTGAAAATATATGAGTTGAGAGATTAATATGTCCTTTTAAAACTCGAGTAAATCTGTCTATTTGCTCTAGATTTGGTTTTCCCAAAATTATAGTCCGGGTTATATCTGTTGTTCCATCGTAATATTGTCCACCTGAATCAGATAAATAAATACAATTATTTTTTAATGCTACAGGATTATTTTTATCAGCACGATAATGAGGTAGGGCAGCATTTTTGCCAATAGCTGATATTGATTCAAAAGAAATTGAATGGAACAACTCATTTGACTTTCTAAAAGATAATAATTTTTTAGCAGCAGAAATTTCACTCTCTTTTTCAACATTTTGATGATTTTTTAACCAACACAAAAATTTTGTAATACTTACTCCATCCCTAATATGAGCTTTCCTTGAACCCTCAAGCTCAGTTTCATTTTTAATTGCTTTAGGAATTAAGCATGGGTTTTGTAAATTTACAGGTGTGTGATTATTTTCTAGAGCTAATTTATAAAAAAAATAAGATGTATTTTTATAATCAAAACCAATTTTTAAATTTTTTCTTAGCTTATTGAAAATATTGTCTATTTTTTCAATTGGCTCTAAAGTTAAAAACTCATTAAGCCTAGTTTTTAAATCCTTATTTAATTTCTCAATACATACGTATAAAACGGGTTTATATTCAACAGAAATAAATAAATAAGCAAATGCTAGAGGGGTATGCAAAATATCATCTCCTCTTAGATTTAATAACCAAGCAATAGAGTCAAGGCTTGATAGAAAATAACTATTTAAATGATTATTTTTTAGTTCTTGGATAAATTCATCAACTTTATTTGATGTTTCAATTCCAGCATAATTTATTGGATGATCAAAAATAGCACTATATATACGTTCAGGCTTATCTGTCCAAAGTTCATCTATTAAATTAGGAGTAGTAAAAAGTATCTTTGTTTCATTTTTATTAGCTAATTCAATAATTTTATTAACCTCTTTAATTGAGTGAAGCCTAGGATCTAATGCAAGACATTTATTTTTATCAAAATGTTTATTTAATTCTTTAGAAAAATCATTCAAATGCAATAAAGAGATAGCACTACTATCTATTTGTTCTTTTGCTTGAAAAGTATACCTGCCATCAACAAATAGATTTGCGTTATTTTGACTAATTATAGTTCTCCCTGCAGATCCTGAGAAATCTGTAGCCCAAAATAATCTCTCTGCGTCTTGTGGAATATATTCATTTAAAAACTCATCAGTTCGGTTTATAATTAATGAATCTATATTTTTATCTTTTAATTTTTGTTGAATTTTAGAAATTTTAGAATTTTTCATAAACTACTAAATCTATCTAAATCAATATTTCCACCTGAAATCATAACGACTACAGTTTTATTTTTTAAGTTTATTTTGTTTGTTAATGCAGCAGTTGCGGCTACTGCCCCTCCAGGTTCAACAATAATTTTCAAATGTTCTGCTAAAATTTTAATAGAATTTTTTACTTCATTATCTTCTACAACAATTCCCCCTGATAAGGTTTTGAGATTTATTGGAAAAGTTAACTGACCTGGTTGAGGTGTAATAATTGCATCACAGATAGAGCTAAAACCTGGCTTATTAGAAATTATTTTTTTATTGATAAGAGAAATTTTTGTATCCTCAAAGCCATAAGGCTCAACAGCAAATGATTTAATATTAGGGTATTTATATTTTAAATAAGTTGAGGTTCCTGCTATTAAACCACCTCCTCCGCAACAACACAAATAAATATCAGGAGTAATAGATAAATTTGCTAAATCTCGAGAAATTTCATATCCTGCAGTTCCTTGTCCAGCTATAATATCATAATCATCATAAGGTTTTATGAGTATCCTATTTTCTTTCTTTTCAATCTCTTTACCAATTTCCTCTCGTATTTCTTTTTGAGGATCATATAAAATAACTTCTGCTTTATATTTTTTAGTATTCTCAATTTTAATTTTTGGAGCATTATTTGGCATAATAATTTTTGCACTAATATTTTCTTGCAAAGAAGCATAGGCCACTGCCTGCGCATGATTCCCTGAAGAATATGCAACAAGGCCTCTTAATTTATGTTCTTTAGATAATTGACTAATTTTATTCGTAGCCCCACGAAGCTTAAATGATCCAGTTTTTTGTAAATTTTCTAATTTAAAATAAACTTTTGCATCTAATAATTGGTTTATGTAATCATTTGTAATTAATGGAGTTTTATCAAGGGTATGCTTTATATTTTCATAAGCTTTTTGAATATTTAAATAACTAAAATCTGACATTAATTTTTTATTTTATTTGAATTGAAAAGAAAAAAATATATCTAAATGGATATGAGTAAAGAAAAAGTGACATCTCCTTGTATTAGTGTGTGCAAAACAGATCCTATAAGTGGTTTTTGTTATGGATGTGGTAGATCAAATGATGAAAAAAAAACCTGGAAAGATGAAAATACAACTAACGAGTGGAAATTAAGTAATATTGAAGAACTAAGGAGTCGTCTTAATGGATGGCAGTTAGAAGCATTTAACGAATCTTATAAATCAAAGCAAGATAGTGGATTATCATTAATTAAGAAAAAGTTGTTAGAGTCTCGTAATAATTAAAAATTATAATAATTAATAATCAATTTTTTTTAAATACAAACCATGAGCTGGTGCTGTTTGACCTGCAATTTCTCTATTCTTTGAATTAATAATATCTATAATTGTTTTATTAATATTGCCTTTAGCAATATCTACCAATGTACCTACCATTATTCTGACTTGAGAATGTAAAAAAGATTTTGCACAAATATTAAAAATAATTTGCTCACCTTGATGTTTAATATGAATATCTTCAATTGTTTTTACACTGCTCTTTGATTGACAATGAGCAGAACGAAATGCATTTAAATCATGTTTTCCTAAAAAAGAAGATGACTCAGTCTTTATTTTTTCAACATTAATTTTTTTATAAACACACCAGGCTCTATTTGTATCAATAGTTAGTGGGGGTCTTCTATTTATTATTTTATATTCGTAGCATCTTTTTATTGCAGAAAATCTTGCGTGAAATTTACTATCAACTAATTCTGCCTTTTGAACTGAAATTAGGTGAGGCCTTAAATGCTGATTTAATCCATCTCTAATTACATCTGTTTCAATTTTTTTATTAATAGTAAAAGAGGCTACTTGACCATAAGCGTGAACACCTGCATCTGTTCTCCCAGCTCCAAAAATTATTATTTTTTCTCCTGAAAGTTTAAATGCTGCATCTTGTAGAACGGCTTGTATTGATTGACCATTTTCTTGCTGCTGCCATCCAACAAAATTCGTACCATCATACTCAACAATAATTTTATAATTATACATTCACTTTATCTTGAATGGAGAAAGTAAAGCCTCTTAAAAAATCATTTAGGTTAACTGTTTTTTTTCCTTCTCGTTGTATAAGTAGGGGAATAATACCTCCATCCTTACAACCTATAATAAAATCTTTATTTAAAATGGTTGAACTTTGACCAAAATCTTTAGTTTTTTTTGCTTTAATTATTTTTATTCTTTCTCCTTTATATGTAAACCATGATCCTGGTTTTGGTCCATGTGCACGTATGTGGTTATAAACATCTGCAGTAGAATTATGAAAATTAATTTTTCTATCTTTATTTAAAAATTTATTTGCAAAAGTAACTTTAGTTTCATCTTGTTTTTTCCCAATAATATTATTTTCAAATATCAATGGTAGAGTTTTTATCATTGCTTTTTTACCAAGATTTGTAAGGTTTAAAGCTAAATCATCACTGTACATATGCTGATCAATTAAAAAACTCTCTTGCATTAGAATATCTCCTGCATCAAGTTTTGAAGTAATATTAATTATACTAATTCCAGTTTTATTATCACCTGCTAGTAATGCATGTTCTATAGGAGCTGCCCCTCTCCATCTCGGTAATAAAGAGACATGCATATTAATGCATCCATATTTTGGAATATTTATAAATGATGTAGGCAAAATTATACCATAGGCAACAACAATAATTAAATCAGGCTTTAAACTTTTTGTTTGTTCAATTACTTTGTAATCAATTTTAGAAGGATAATAAATTTCTATATTATTTTTTTTTGCAATTTGATGTACTGCACTTTCTACTAAGCGCATACCTCTGTTTTTTTTTCTTGGAGGCTGTGTAAACACACCAACTAAATTTAGTTTATTTTCAATCAAAATATTTAGATGATGAGCTGCTATATCTGGCGTACCCATAAAAATTATTTTTTTATCAATCATAAATTTTTCAATTTTTTCACTTTTTTTATTATAATGTTTCTTTTTAAAGAAGATAAATAATCTACAAATAATATTCCAGATAAATGATCTATTTCGTGCTGTAATATTCTGGCCTCATAACCATCTATTTCTTTTTTTATATTTTTTTGATTTTCATCAATATACTGTAAAATAATTTTTTTTGGCCTTTCAATGTTCGCATATTGCTCAGGAAGCGATAAACATCCTTCTTCCATAATAACTTTTTCTTCAGAATACTCTATTATTGAAGGGTTAAATAATATGTAATTAGCTCTTTTATCATTTTCCTTGTCCTCAAAATTAATTGTAATAATTTGTTTTAATATCCCAACCTGATTTGCTGCTAATCCAACGCCTGGTGCTTTAATCATAGTTTCCATCATTTGATTAGCAATTTTAATATCTTCACTTGTAATATTAATAAGCCTGTTTGCTTTTTGACGTAATAACTCGTTAGGAACTAATAGTATTTCCATCTTTTCTTACTAGATGATTTTTTTTCGGGATTGAAATGCAGTATTCAGAGTATTTTCATCTAAATAGTGCACCTCCCCTCCTATAGGTATTCCTTGTGCTAACCTTGTAACTGTTAAATTTTTGAATGTTTCTAATTTATCAGCTATTACATGTGTTGTAGTTTGACCTTCCATAGTAGTGCTTAATGCCAATATCACTTCAGTAATTTCATTTTCTTCAATTCTTTTTATCAGCTTCTTAATTGTTAGTTCTTCTGTGCCAATACCATTAATTGCCGATAAAGAGCCTCCTAATACATGGTATAATCCTCTATAAAAACCTGTTCTCTCGAATGTCCATAAATCTGAAACATCTTCTATGATGCAAATTGATTTCTTATCCCTATTTGAGCCTGAGCAAATATTACAAGGATTCGACATATCTACATTTCCACATTCAGAACATTCGATAATGAGTTTATGGGAAGATTCTAATGTTTGAATCAATGGTAGTAGTGACCGATCTTTATTTTTTAATAAATATAGAGCTATCCTTTGCGCTGAACGTCTCCCTAAACCAGGGAGTCTAGAAACTTCAGTTATTAATTTTTCTATTGCAGATCCTTCCATTATTTAAAAAGGCAACTTCATACCAGGTGGCAAAGGTAATCCTCCAGTAACAGCTTTCATTTCTTCTTGTGCGGCTACTTCACCTTTCTGTTTAGCATCATTAATAGCAGCAACTATTAAATCTTCAGTAATTTCTTTATCCTCAGGTTTTAACAAACTTTGATCAAGGTTAATTCTTTTGATTTCTCCTTTAGCAGTAGCAGTAACTTTTACTACCCCACCACCAGATTCACCTTCAACTTCAATAGAATTTAATTTTTCTTGTGCATCTGCCATTTTTTGTTGGAGTTGCTGTGCTTGTTTCATCATATTACCTATATTAACCATCATACCTCCTTTTTATTTTCTAAATTAAATTCATCAATTGTTTCATCAACAGTGTCTGTAATATCAGTAATAGAATGAATACTCAAACCTGGAAAAGCTTCTAGTATTTTTTTTACCTTAGGATGGTTTTTCATAGTTTTTATTTCATTTTGTTGATTAACAACATCTTCTTCACTTAATGAACTTCCAATATTACTATCCGAAGAATGAATTTGCCAAATTCTGCCTGTCCATTTAGAAATTAGTTTGGCTACATTACGGTTAAAATGTTGATCTCTAACTAATGAAGTATTTACAACAATCTCACCTTCTTTAAACGAAATTAATTTAACTGAATTATATAGTTGAGTATGAAGTAAACCCTCCTTTTTGCTATAAAAAAGATCAACAAATTGTCTAAAATTAGAAATTTTTATTAGAGAGGATTCAGTTGTTTCATTTAATTTAGAGGGGGCAACTGGTTTTTGATTATGATTTAAATCAATTTTTTTTTTTATTTCCTGATGTTTAGAGTCTGATTGATTATTAATATCATTTTTAGGTGGTATTTCTTTAGTATACTCTTCAGGGTTTAGTTTGTTATTTATATATATTAATCGTATTATCACCATTTCTCCAAGCTGAAAAAGATGATATCCATTCTGTAATTCTTGGAAACCTTTGAAAAGAACTTGCCACATAACACCAAGAGAGTTCATGGATAATTGGCTAGCAAAATTCATTCCTCTAACTCTTTCAATTTCAGGTACAGCAATGTTATTTATTATATCAGGAGAAATTTTAATTTGTGTTATGGAGTGAATAATATTTAATAATTCTTCAAAAATCATCAAAATATCAGCACCTGAATTATATAAATCTCTATAAATAATCAAAGAATTAGAAGTATTGCCTTTAGTAATATTTTCAACAAGATCATAAATCTTACCTCTATCAGCTAGTCCCAGCATACTTGTTACTGTGTCAGCTGTAACTGCTATATCGTCGTTAATAATTGCTTGATCAAGTAAGCTTATGGAGTCTCTAACTGATCCATCACCCGCTCTTACTAATAATGCAATAGCATCATCATCAATTTTAACTTTCTCAAGGCTTGAAATTTTTTTTATATGTTCAGCTAAGTTTTCTGAATCAACTCTTTTGAGATCAAAGCGTTGGCATCTAGATAAAATTGTTACTGGAATTTTTTTAACCTCCGTCGTAGCAAAAATAAACTTTACATGCTCAGGAGGCTCTTCTAATGTTTTTAATAAAGCATTAAATGCACTTTTAGAAAGCATATGCACTTCATCAATAATAAAAATTTTAAATAAACTATTTACAGGTTTGTATTTTACATTATCAATAATTTCTCGAACGTCATCAACCCCAGTTTTGCTAGCAGCATCCATTTCAATAACATCTAAATTATGATCAGATCTTATAGATTTACATGAATCACAATTTCCACATGGCTCACAACTGTCTTCCTTCCTATTTTGACAATTTAAACTCATTGCAATTAGTCTTGCCGTTGTTGTTTTTCCAACTCCGCGAACACCAGTTAAAAGATATGCATTTGCAATTCTATTAGTAGTTATTGCATTAGTTAAAATCTGAACCAAAGTCTCTTGTCCAATTAAATCAGCGAAAGTTTGTGGCCTATATTTTCTGGCAAGTACTTTATATTTAATATTTTCTGTCATAATTTATAAGGAAGGTTATAAGACCCGAATAGACTTGGTACAGCTGCTTCTTTTCAGACCTGACTGAATTAACAAGATACTCGCCCTCAAACCTTCCATATATACTATATCATTAAAGAATGAAAAAATAACTTGTGATTTAACTTTTATGTTTATTTTTTTCTAAATTCAGACTTTTTATAAACACCTAGGACTTTAATTTCTTTGCAAAAAAATTTCATTTCTTCAAATGCCAATTTTACCGATTTATCATCTGGATGTCCTTCAAAATCAATATAGAATTGCGCAACATCAAAACCTTGTGGATGAATATAGCTTTCTAATTTTGTTATGTTTATTCCATTACTAGCAAAACCTCCTAGACATTTATACAAAGATGCAGGAATACTTCTAACTACAAATACAAGAGTTGTTAAAAGATCACTATCATTAGATTCTATGCCACTCTTATGTTTTGACATAATTAAAAACCTGGTAACATTATATTGAGCATCTTGAAAATTTTCTTCAAGAATCTCTAAATTATATATTTCTGCAGCAAGAGCTGATGCTATAGCAGCATCTTCTTTTTTATTCAGTTTTGATATCTTTTTTGCTGAACCTGCTGTGTCAGCTGCTATAACCATTTCCTTATTGAGTTTAATTATTTTATTTCTACATTGTGCTATACCTTGTTCATGACTATGTATTCTTTTTACATCATTGATTTTAGCTCCAGGTATTACTAATAAATTATGCCTTACTTCTAAAAAATATTCTCCAATAATATTTAAATCAGAATCTGGTATCAATCTTTGGGTATCAGCAACTCTCCCTGCTTGAGAATTTTCTATTGGAACTAATGCAATGTCAGCTTGACCATCCCTGACACAAGCAAACATTTCTTCAAATGTTGCACACGGTACACTACTTGCATTTGGAAAAACATTTTTACCAGCTTGCTCACTATAGGCGCCATGAACTCCCTGGAAAGCAAAATTATTTGTTTTCATCTCTATTATTTAAAATATTTTCTATTAAAATTAAATCTTCCAACGTATCTACACTAATTGGAACATTTTCTACATAAGTTATTCCAATTTTAATACCTGCATCAATTGCTCTTAATTGCTCCAATTTTCTATCTATTTCATTTTTAGAAGCAGGCAAGGAAACAAATTTTCTTAAAGCAATTGGTTTAAAACTATAAATTCCAACATGTTGATAAATATTTGATGTTTGTTTTGTTGAAAATTTGTAAAAATCTAAACTATTACCAACAACATCTGCTTCTTTCCAATCTATAGAAACTTTTGTAATATTTTCATTTTTTTCTTCTTCGCTTGATATATCAGTTGCTATTGTGCCAATATCATATCCATTTTCTAGAGGTATATTTACACTTTGAATATTAATAGAGTCGATAAGAGGCATATCACCTTGAAGATTAATAATACTTTCATATTCATCTTTATTATCTAGCAAATTGAAAGCAGCAAATACTCTGTCAGTGCCTGAAGGTAAATTAGGGTCAGTCATTATTGCCTTACCTCCTTTTGAACTAATTAAATTAAATACTTCGTCCTCACTGCAAGCAACATAAACGTCTCCTATTTTTGAGTTGACTCCCTGCTTCCAAACTCGCTCTATCATTGGAATTCCATTAATTTTAGCCATAGGCTTATTGGGGAAGCGTTTTGATGACATTCTAGATGGTATAATAATTGCTGTTTTCATAAATTATGCGACAATTAAGCTATATTTAATTTTTTGTTGGTTGTTTTCAATTCTATTCATTTCAAAAAAAATCTATATAGATGTTTTATACATGTCTGGACTTGAAGTTAACAAAATTTTGGCTTCCATCATATTATCTCTTATTGTGGTCAAAGCTATAGGCCATTTAGGTAATTTTATTATTGATCTTAATGATACAGAAATGCTTCAAACAGCTTATAAGATTGAAGTCCCAGAAACTTTTAACAATGTTTCTGGATCTGATTCAGAAGAAGAAGTTATAGAGCCTATCTCATTAATATTGGCAAATGGCTCATTTGATAAAGGTCAAAAAATTTTTAAAAAATGCAGTGCATGCCATACATACAAAAAAGAAGGCGCAAATAAAGTTGGTCCAAATTTATGGAATCTAATTAATAGCCCTAAAGCTAATGTAGAAGGTTTCGCATATTCAAAAGAATTAGCTGAATTTGGTGGTCAATGGGGTTATGAAGAATTAGCTTTATTTTTGTATAAACCAAAAGAATATATAAAGGGGACTAAGATGAACTTTTCTGGTTTAAAAAATGTTCAAGATAGAGCTAACCTGGTATTATTTCTAAGAGAGCAATCTGATAAGCCAGCTCCTCTTCCTTAAATTGAATAATGAATGATTCCTATCAGGAATATATAAATTTTGCTAACGCACTTGCAGATGCAGCAAGCGTTATTTCAATGCAATATTTTAGAAAACCCCTAAATATCGATAACAAGAATGATGAAAGTCCAGTCACTATTGCTGATAAAAATACAGAATTAAAAATAAGATCAATGATAGAGAATAAATATCCCAATCACGGAATTTTAGGAGAAGAGTTTGATAATATTAATCCAAATGCCGAATTTATTTGGGTTATAGATCCAATTGATGGAACAAGAAGTTATATTGCAGGACATAAAGATTTTGGTAATTTAATATCTTTAACACAAAATAAAAAACCAATTATTGGTATAATTAATTGTCCTGCTCATGATGAAAGATGGGTAGGTGTCAAAAATCAAAATACTACCCTTAACAAAAAATTTACAAAATGTTCTAAAGTAAAAAATGTTGAAGATGCTTATCTTTTTACTTCAGGATTATACTTTGATGAGCCACATCTGAGAGATGCTGTAGATCAAATTACAAAAAAAGTAAGATATTATCGTTATGGAGGTGATTGCTATATGTATGGTATGTTGGCTTCAGGATTAATTGATATTGTTATTGAAGACACTTTAAAAGTTCATGACTATATGGCTTTAGTTAATGTCATAGAGGGATCTGGAGGCAAGATTACAGATAAATTTGGAAATGGAATAACCACAAATTCCCAAGGAAGTGTTATAGCTTCAGCAAACGATGAACTTCACGCTGAGTTAATTTCTTTAATAAACAAAAAAATAATTTAATTTTTAAATAAAGTAATTATATTAACATTATGAAAACTTTAATTACCTACCTCTCAGTATTTCTTTTTATTTTTTCGAATAACGTTATGGCAAATAACAATATATCTCATGCAATCGCTATGCACGGAGAGCCAAAATATGAGAAAGATTTTTTAAGTGTAGATTACGTGAGCAACTCTGCAGTTAAAGGTGGTAATATTGTAAGGGGTGCTTTTGGCTCTTATGACTCTTTTCATCCTTTTATTTTAAAAGGTAGATCAGCTGCTGGAATAATGACAATTTATGATACTCTTACAACAAGGTCATATGATGAGGCATTCAGTGAATATGGGTTATTAGCAGAAAAAATAGAATGGCCTGAAGACAGATCGTGGGTAAAGTATACAATAAGAGATGAAGCTGAATGGCATGATGGAAAAAAAATAACTAGTGATGATGTAGTATGGACATTCAATACATTGATGGAAAAAGGTCATCCAGGGTATAAATATTATTATGCTGATGTTAAAAATGTTCTGAAAGTTTCAGATAAAATTGTAAAATTTGAATTTAAAAATAATACAAATAAAGAATTAGCTCTTATAGTTGGTCAATTGCATATATTACCAAAGCATTATTGGATTAATAAAAACTTTGAAGAAACAACACTTGATATACCTCTTGGAAGTGGGCCTTATAAAATTAAATCTTTTGATACAGGTAGATCTGTTACTTATGAATTAAATAAGGATTATTGGGGTTTTAAAAATAATATCGTTCCAATTAAAGTAGGTAAAGACAATATTAGTACTATAAGATATGATTACTATAAAGATAGAAGTATTGAGAGAGAAGCTTTTAAATCTGGTGATATTGATTTTTTTAGTGAAAATTCATCAAAAGAATGGGCAACAGCTTATGAGATTGATGATGTAAAAAGTGGTATAATAAAAAAAGAACTTATATCTCATGAAAATCCTCAAGGAATGCAAGCTTTTGCATTCAACACACGTAAAGATATTTTTAAAGATAAGAAAGTTAGAAAAGCACTTTCTTATGCTTTTGACTTTGAATGGACTAACGAAAATTTATTTTATGGTGCATATAAAAGAACAGATAGTTTTTTTGAAAACTCAGAACTTTCTTCAAGTGGATTGCCATCAAAAGAAGAGCTTGTTTATCTAAACCCATATATAGATATTCTCCCACAGGAAATTTTTTCTAAAGAGTTTAAAAATCCTTCGACTGATGGATCTGGTTTTATAAGGATTCAGTTACAAGAAGCAACAAAACTTCTTAAGGATGCTGGATGGGTATTAAATAACGGTCAACTAGAAAATTCAAAAGGAGAGCCATTTAAATTTGAAATTTTATTAGTATCACCTGCTTTTGAAAGAATAGTGGCGCCTTTTATTGATAACTTAGAAAAATTAGGCATAAATGCAACTCAAAGAATAGTAGATAGCGCTCAATATCAAAAGAGAATAGAAAGTTTTGATTTTGAAATGATTGTTCAAACCTTTAGCCAGAGCCTCTCACCTGGTAATGAGCAAAGAGGTTTTTGGGGTTCTGATGCTGCAGATACAAATGGATCAAGTAATGTCATTGGAATAAAAAATGATGTTATCGATATCCTTATAGAAAAACTTATTAACGCTAAAGATAGAGAAGATTTAATAACTATTACCAAAGCTCTAGATAGAGTATTGCTATGGAATTATTACGTAATCCCTCAATGGCATATTTCTGCTTATAGAGTTCTGTATTGGGATATGTTTGATAAACCTATACAAAAGCCTAAATATTCTCTTGGATTTGATACTTGGTGGATTAATCAAAGCAAATTTGATTTTATTAATTCTCAAAGATCTGCAAACTAATAAGTTAAAAATAGAACATAAATAATATAAAATCATATTTATGGGTGCGTATTTAATAAGACGAATTCTACTTATATTTCCAACTCTTTTTGGAATAATGTTAATTAATTTTGCCATTATTCAAATTGTGCCAGGCGGCCCAGTAGAACAAATGATCGCGCAAATGACAGGAACAGCTGTTGAATCCACAGCTCGTTTTTCAGGAGGTGCAGAAGGAGAATTAAGTTCAAGTTTCGATGCATCAAGTTTTGAAGAGGGTGACTCAAAATACAGAGGTGCTCAAGGGCTTGACCCAGACATTATTAAAGAAATTGAAATAATGTATGGAATGGACAAGCCTGCTCATGAACGTTTTATTAAAATGTTAAAAAGTTATGTCTTGTTTGATTTTGGTGAAAGTTTTTTTCGTGATCAAAAAGTTACTTCGCTAGTTTTGGATAAAATGCCAGTATCAATATCTCTTGGCCTATGGACAACCTTACTCGTATATTTAATCTCTATTCCTCTTGGAATAAGAAAAGCTATAAGAGATGGTTCAAGATTTGACATAATTTCAAGTAGTATTGTTACAATTGGATATGCAATTCCAAATTTCTTATTCGCAGTTATTCTAATTGTATTTTTTGCTGGTGGTCGCTTTTATGATATTTTTCCCCTAAGAGGTTTAGTGTCAGAAAATTTTGAGGAATTAAGTATTCTTTCTCAAATCAAAGACTACTTTTGGCATTTAACCCTGCCTCTAATTGCAATGATTGTTAGTGGTTTTGCTGGATTAACTTTCTTGACTAAAAATTCTTTTATAGATCAAATTAATCAACAATATGTAATGACAGCAAGGGCTAAAGGTTTGTCAGAGAGAAAAGTACTTTATGGACATGTTTTTAGAAATGCGATGCTAATAGTAATTGCTGGTTTCCCGTCAGCATTTATTGGAATATTATTTTCAAGCTCTTTATTTATTGAAGTAATATTTTCTCTAGATGGTTTGGGTTTGTTAGGTTATGAAGCAGCTCTTACAAGAGATTATCCTGTAATATTTGCTACTTTATATTTCTTTTCATTACTTGGTCTCATTATGGGAATTATAGGTGATTTTATGTATTCTTTAATTGACCCTAGAATTGATTTTGAGTCTCGAGAATGAAAAACTTGTCTCCACTTAATAAAAGACGTTTAAACAATTTTGTTAAAAACAAAAGAGGCTTGTATTCTTTCTGGATTTTTTTTATTTTATTTATGATTTCACTTTTTGCAGATTTCATTGCAAATGAAAAACCATTGATCATAAAATATGAAAACGAATTTTACTTTCCAATTTTACAGTCCTACTCAGAGACTACATTTGGAGGAGATTTTGAAACTGAAGCTGATTATAGAGATCCGTTTGTAAAAAACTTAATAAATTCTTCTGGCTGGATGATCATGCCTATAATTCCTTATAAATATAATACAATTATTCGAGATATTAATAGTCCTGCACCCTCTCCTCCAACCAGAAAAAACTGGCTTGGGACAGATGATCAAGCAAGAGATGTTTTATCAAGGTTAATATATGGATTTAGAATATCAATTTTATTTGGCTTCACACTAACTTTTTTTTCTATGATTATTGGTGTTTCTGCGGGTGCAATTCAAGGTTATTTTGGTGGAAAAACTGATCTATTTTTTCAAAGATTTATGGAGGTTTGGTCAGCAATACCAACGTTGTATATCTTGATAATTCTTGCTAGCGTCATACAACCAAATTTTTGGTGGCTACTAATTATTTTGCTCCTTTTTAGTTGGATGGGTTATGTAGGAGTTGTTAGAGCAGAATTTTTGAGAGCCCGAAATTTTGATTATATTAGAGCTGCGAAAGCTCTTGGTGTGAGCACATCAAAAATAATTTTTCGGCACATGATTCCAAATGCAACTGTAGCTACTATAACTTTTCTTCCTTTTAGTTTAAGTGCATCTGTAACAGCATTATCAGGTTTAGATTTTTTAGGATTTGGTTTACCTCCAGGATCTGCATCACTTGGAGAAATGGTAAATCAAGGACGTAACAATTTACAAGCACCATGGCTCGGCCTTACAAGTTTTTTTACATTAGGATTAATGCTTGGTCTTCTAGTTTTCATTGGGGAAGCCGTGAGAGACGCGTTGGATCCAAGAAAAACCTTTAGTTAATATGAATAATCTTCTTTCAATTAAAAATTTAACGATAAACTTTAAAGAAAATCAAAACGTGGTTGATAATGTAAGCATAGATATACCTAAGGGGGAAACAGTGGCAATTGTTGGAGAGTCTGGCTCTGGGAAAACATTATCTGCGTTGAGTATTTTAAAATTATTACCCACGAATGCTATTATAAAAAATGGAAGTATAATATTTAATGATAAAGATTTACTTAAACTCCCTCAAAATAAAATTGAAAAAATCAGAGGAAATAAAATTTCAACTATTTTTCAAGAACCTATGTCCAGTTTAAATCCCTTACATAAAATTGACAAACAAATTAAAGAAATTATTACAACTCATAATAACAAAGTAAATTCTGAAGAACTTAATCAGTCTGTTTTAAAATTATTAAAAGAAGTAAATTTAGATAATTTAATGAATAGACCAAATATCTATTCTTATGAACTTTCTGGAGGGCAGCGTCAAAGAGTAATGATTGCAATGAGTATTGCTAATAACCCTGATCTGTTAATAGCTGATGAGCCCACCACTGCATTAGATGTAACTGTGCAACAACAAATTTTAGCACTTTTAAATAAGATTCAAGAAGAAAGAAAAATGTCGATTTTATTTATTAGTCACGACCTTGGGGTAGTAAATGAAATAGCTGATTATATTTATGTGATGAAAGAGGGTAAAATTATTGAACATGGAAAAAAAGATCAGATTTTCTATAACCCACAAGATGCATACACAAAACAATTAGTTAGCTTTCAAAATAAGATTCGAAAACATGAAGAAAATAAAGAAGTAGAAATTTTAAAAATTAAAGATTTAAAAGTATGGTATCCTATTAAGAAAGGTATTTTTAAAAAAACAGTTGATTATGTCAAGGCAATTGATGTTATTAATTTTACCTTAAATCAAAAAGAGACTTTAGGGATTGTAGGGGAGTCAGGTTCAGGTAAAACTTCACTTGTCCTAGCTATTTTGAAATTAATAACTTCATCAGGAAAAATTGAATTCGATAAAATTGATTTAAATTTAGTAAAAAAAAATAAACTTAAAAGTATTAGAAAAAATATTCAAATTGTTTTTCAAGACCCTTATTCTTCATTAAGTCCTAGAATGAATGTTGAGGAAATATTGAATGAAGGAATGGATGTCCACTTTCCAAAATACTCTGTAAGTGAAAAAAAACAAATTTTAAAAGATATTTTAAAAGAAACGGGCATGAACTATGAAAGAGATTATAATAAATATCCTCATGAATTTTCAGGAGGTCAAAGACAAAGAATTGCAATTGCAAGAGCTTTGATTTTAAAACCTAAAATTCTTATTTTAGATGAGCCCACTTCAGCATTAGACATTACTATACAAAATCAAATATTAGATTTACTTCAAAACTTACAGGAAAAATATTCTCTTAGCTACATATTCATAAGTCATGATATGAATGTTATCCGATCAGTATCAGACAAAATATTGGTTTTAAAAAAAGGAAAACTAATTGAATATAATAGTGCTGAAAAAGTTTTTAATAAGCCAAAAGATGAATATACAAAAAAGCTAATTAGTTCAGTGGTTTAATTTATAACCGAATACAGAAGATTACCAAGCGTTACGATTAGAAAAGAGTTAAGAGTTTGCAATAATTATTTGGAGTTAATTGTTTATTTAATATGTGTTGCACATTTTAGCCAAAAGTCATTTTTTGATAAAATATCTTAAAAGAATGTTTTAAGCAAATTAGTTATGTAATTAATGCATAGTAAAAAAAAATAAATTATCACAAATAGACTTTTCTTAAAAATCTAAAAGTATAAAGAGTCTGTGTGATAAAAAAATACAGATACAATTTTGATTTCTTTAAATGGATTAAAAAAACAGAACTTGTTGAATTAAGTGAAATTAATCCAGCAGATGACCCTGTTAGACCTGAATTAGATAACACTTTTAGAATAACAAAGGGGAGAAAAATATTTGGACTTAAATATAAAGATGAAATTGAAGGTGTTGTCTGTCTTGCCTTTATGAATGAGCTACCTACTACAGTTAAAGAATTAGATCTTATGAGTGTTAATGAGAGAGATAGTCAAATTGCCGTTGCTTATACCTTGTGGTCTTTAAAAAAAGGAGCAGGGAAAAAAATAATGAAAGAATTATTAAAATATATGAAAAAGCATAATAACATTGATAGTATTATGACACTATCTCCTTTGACACCTGTGGCAACCCATTATCATATTCGTAATGGCGCTAAATTAATAAAAATTAATCCAACAACACAAAATTTTCAGTATCAAATTTAAATTTATTTAAAAAATTTAATAAAAATCAGAAAGCATTATATGATCTAGAAGTGTGGAATAAATTTAAAATTTCTCACCCAAGATTATTTTCAAGTATGTATCAATTTTGGTAGTAAAACAATAAATAAGTTTTATTTTATAAATTTTTATTTAAAGTGAAAATTAAATCTAAATATAATGATTATAAATACTGTTTTATTATTTTCTTACTTATTTTTTTGCTCAATATCTGTAATCGGGTACGGTTATTTAACAATTAAGTTTTTAAAAATTGATAATAATTTTTTTAATATAGGAGAAATTGGTTTACTAGGTTTTTTTTCAATTTTTGGAATATCTTTATTTGTTCATTTTTTTATACCACTCTATCAATATTTAAATTTAACAATAATTTTGATTGGGATTTTACTTTTGTTATATTTTTTTAATCAAATAAAAAACAAATTTTTAATAAATAATTACTTGTATTATTTTGTCCCTATAATTTTACTTCCATCTATAATTGTAATACGTACACATGCTGATTATGAATGGTATCACCTGCCATATATTAATTATTTAAATAATTTTAAGATTATTTTTGGACTGGCTAATTTTTCAAATAATTTGTCATTTGGTCATGGATGGCAAGATATCATAGCTATTTTTTCAATTCCATTAATAGAAACTAAAGGCTTAACGGCACTAGGAATGATATTTTATTTCTTTTATCTATTAACTCTAATTAAATATATTGAAAAAGAAAATAATCAAAACAAGATAATAATTTTTATCATTTTGATTTACTCATTAAGTACATTTAATAAATTAATTGATTTTGGAGCAGAGGCTCAACCTTTAATGTTAATGATTTTGCTTGGATTAAATTCAATTTTTATGACAACAAATAAAAATGAAGAATTTATGATAAAAATATTATTTTATTTTATTTTTGCATTGTTTCTTAGAATAGGATCAGTTGTATTCTTACCAACATTTTTAATAATATTTATATTATACTTTAAATTATTTTTAAATTTAATTTCAAATAACTTACGCCCTATAATATTTACAATATTTATATTATTTTTAGTTTTAGCTCGAAATTTTATTCATAGTGGTTGTTTGGTTTTTCCAATTCCATCAACGTGTTTTATTAATGATACTGTAAAATGGACTGTACCATTAGAGAATGTTAATGAAAGATATTATGTACAATCATCTAAAGCAAAGGGTTATGAATTTTATATAAAATCACACGGAAATGATGAACATTTAAATTTATATCATAATAAAATTCTTAATAATCAAATAGAGCATCCAAAAAAATACTCTACTAATATACTTCTATGGCCTAAATATTGGTTTTTAGATCACGACAAAGATAGAATAATAAATATTATAATTATAGTATGTATTAGCTTTATTCTTATTATGTTTTCAAAAAAAGAAAAAATTGTACATTTTAAAAATAAAGAACAAACAATACTATTAATTTCATTTTTTCTTTCAACTTTATTTTGGTTTTATACTTCACCTCAGACAAGATATGGAGGTATTGCTATAATAGCAATAACTTGTTTATATTTATTATATTATATTTTTTTTAATTTTAATATTGATACTAAAAAATTAAAATTAATTTCAAATGTAATAATTTTTATACCTTTGATATATGTTAGTGCAAAAAATTATAATAGAATTAGTAACTTTAATTTAGATGATTTCCAAAAATTTCCTTATCCAAATTATAATGAATATAAATTAAATAAAGAATATATAAATTATTCAATTAATAATTTTAACATTAATTTAAAGAAGCATACCAAAGGAGAGGTATTAGGTGAGCCAATTAGATGTGGCAATATTGATATGATTTGTATACCTGAACCGCTAAAAGTTTGTATAAATAATATTGAGATAATGTATGATTATATAATTGTGAGTAATTCTGGTAAGAAATGTTTAGATCAGTATAAAAATAATTATTGGCAACATTAATAAAAATATAAATATAATATTAAAATTTTATTTAAGTAATATTTTTTTATTATGTTTAGGTAGAATGTCGATATTTTTATTGAAAACTGTGAAGTTTAACAAATTATTTATATTGGTAAAAAATAGCAGAGAGGGAGGGGTTCGAACCCTCGATAGTATTGCTACTACACACACTTTCCAAGCGTTACGATTAGAAAAGAATTAGGTAATTAAAGGATAATTTCAGATTAATTTTTAATTATCGATTTTGTAAGTGTGACCAATATGTGTCCAAATAATTATTGAATTACATTTGGAGGAATAAGCACAAGTTTACCTGTGTATTTTTTACTTAAAAAATCATCTTGTGCTACTTTAATATCTTTTAAAGGGTAAGTATTTGCAACCAAGGGAGAAATTTTATTTTGCTCAATATAACTAATTAAATTTGAAAATACTTCTTTGGGTTGTTTTGTGCATCCATAAAAAGTTAGATCCTTTAAATATAAAGTTCGTACATCTAATTCAACTAATGGCCCTGCTATTGCGCCCGCAGTTGAGTAACGTCCTTCTGGTTTTAAAATTTCTAGAAGCTGCCCCCATTGATCACCTGCTACTAAATCAATCACAACATCGACTGAATTTTTTCCCAACTCTTGAATTATATTAGAATTGCGATCAATTACTTTATCAGCACCTACTCTTAAAACATCTTTGTGTTTATTTTCTGAGCACTGAGCAATTACTTTTGATCCTCGTAATTTTGCTAGTTGAATAGCAGCTGACCCAACTCCTCCGGAACCTCCTGTAATAAAAACAATTTCATCTTTTAGTTTTGAACGATATAATAAACCTTCAGCAGTAGAATAAGCACAAGGAATAGATCCAAGCTCAACATCTGACCAATTTGAAATTATACTGAAAGCTTCAGAAGAACGAATTGAAGTGTATTGTGCAAATCCTCCATTACACTCAGATCCTACTGTCCAAGATGAATAGCTATCATGATTAAAAGGAACTTCTTGCATTGTTCTTACAATAACACGCTCTCCAATTCTTTTTTTATCTACTGATTTTCCTGCCCCTACAATAATTCCACAAATATCTGCTCCTTGTATAATAGGAAAGTTTATTGGATTTCCTGACCAACTACCATCATCGCTATTCTCAGCTGAAGATTTTGAATACCAACCAATTCTTGTATTTATATCGGTATTATTAATGCCTGCAGCTTTTACATTAATAAGCACTTCATCATCTTTTGGAGTAGGAACTTCAACGTCAGATCTATATTCCAGTTTCTCCATTCCACCATGACCAGTTAATACAACAGCGTTCATTAGTTTTGGAATTGAAAAATTCATTAATAATTTAATTTATCACAATAGAAAAAAAGTGAATTAGAAATTTAATTTATAACAAAAAACTAGTTAATAATGAAGAGGTAAAGCCAGAGGAATTAATTGTAGAATAATAAATTATTGCTAATACAATAGCAGCATAACTCAGCGTATTTATTGAACAAAAAATAATATCAAATTTTGTTAATCCTTCATTTTTATTTTTTATATAGAAAAGAAAACTTACTACTCCATAAAAGCTTGGAATCGCGGCAAATATATAAGAGGTTAATATAATATAATCCATTATAGTAAGATAAGATAGTTTTGGTAAAGACTCATCAATTACAAAGTTGTAGGCAATTAAAGCTAAAAAACAAACAATACTTAAGGTTAATTTTGACTCTAATTGTTTTGAGGGAATCAAATAGGTAGCAAAGGATATTATAAGTATAATAAATATTGGTATAAGAACCTTGTAAATATAGTACATGAAGTTTCTCTCAACAATTAATTTGATTTGCACTGAGTCTGTTGTGGTTCCCCACACAACTGATTTTTCACTCCAAGGGTTTATTGAAAAATCTGTAATCTTCCAATCAGGTAATCCTTCATCTTCATGTCTATCTTTTGTCCAAATAAAATCTTCAAAATTATCAAATAAATAGGGTGTAACAACTAAATCTAAATCTAAATGACTATGTTGAGATTCGTAAATATCGAATAATAAATATTGTTTATCAAACGGAAAGTTTTGAAATTGAAATGGAGATCTAAAAATACTATTTGAATAAACATCTCTAGACATTGTTAAAGTAGGTTCTCCTGATATAGTATCTGCCGCAAGATAAGATAAAGTTATATCATCAGTTTTATTGAATTTCTTTTCTTCAGTAATATTTTTTATTATTAAATCAGGGTGCCATAAAAACCAATCTTCTTCAAAATACCATTCATCAAGTGTCCATTTACACCAAAATCCCTTTTTCATATTCCATTTATCACCTATTTTTTTAGCTATTTTTAATAATCTATCATCATGCCATAAATACTTAAAATGAAAAGTTGCCTCATGTTCGTTTTGACTTGAGTCTATTCGAATTAATTCATTGATTTCAAACGTTAACTCTACCTGAGTTATCTCTATGTCATAGCTTTTTAATATTACTGTATGAATTTTAAAAATATCTTCTTTTTGAAAATTTGTTGTTAATATTGTAAATTTTGATTCTAAACCAATTTTTTCAGGATAAAAAATATTTTGCAACTCATAATCTGAGAATTCAGATATAGATTTATCGTCTATATGTGTAATATAAGCATAACGAGGAGTTATTTCAAAAACTTCATTCTCTGCATCAGTTAACTCTAAATTAGAGGAATATCGATTATCAGAATAAATTTTATCTATTTGCAGAAAACTTCCTCCTGCAATTTCTTTCAATATTTTATTATAATCGTTTTTCTCATATAAATTTGAATTATTTCTATCAAATTTCATAAAGTTAAGCGAAACAGATGTATTGTCCAAAGACCAAAATCTTTCATATTTTTTTAAAATATCTTGATATTCTTTATCACTATAAGATGCAGTCTCATTTCTTAAAAACTCTAAACCATTTTTTTTAATTCTTGGCTCAATTCCATAAGTAATAACATTTTTTTTTGGAGCTGTATGAAGTGGCTCATATATATCTCGATCAGAACCAATATGTAATTTATTGTATTCATGAATAGAGCGAGTCAAATCATCACAAAAATCACTTCCCCCATCTCCAACTGCATACAAACTGCTAGAAAAAAATAATATAATTAAAAATATTTTATTCATTCAATAAATCTTTTGTTTAAAATATCTTAACACTATCCTTATTTAATGTTTATTAAAATAAGTTGCCAAATGAGACATATGTGCGTCGAAACACTTTTTTGCTGAAAAATCGTTAAAGGAAAATCTTAATTTATGGCGGAGAGAGAGGGATTCGAACCCTCGATAGTGTTGCCACTATACACGCTTTCCAAGCGTGCTGATTTTATAAACTTGCACAAAAAACAAGGTTATTTATGATTAATTGATAACTTTTTA
>CACJEE010000002.1 GCA_902592345.1 uncultured Alphaproteobacteria bacterium | reverse complement strand
ATCAGCAGATTATAATGGAGATGGTGTTGTAGATTTGTATTCTGAGATGCTATATGCTCATGCTTACTACGCATCAAGTTATGACAAAGGCGGAAAGACAAACTACCTTGCTACAGTTAACCAAGCATTTATAGATGGAAGAGTAGTTATAAGAGATGCTGGTGGCCGTAACCTTAATTTTGATGAAAGAACTGCTATGTTAGCAGCAAGAGATACTATTAGAGATAATTGGCAAAAAGTTATTGCTGAGTCTGTTTTTAAATATGCAGGTTCAACTTATAAGGACATAGTAGCGCTTGAAATAATCGTTGAAGCAAATGGTGATACAACTGATGCATTTAGAAAATATGCAAAGCATTGGGGAGAGCTTAAAGGCTTCGCTTTAGCACTTCAGTGTGGACCAGAAAATCTAGGAGAAGCAGCTGTAAAAATGAATAGAATGATGGGCTTTGGACCAGTTCTATTAAATGCATCACAAGTCGTTGGGGTTGATTCAAATGGCAATTTCATCAAAGATCAAGCTCAGGAATGGGGTGAGTTTAAATTGCATATGCTTAAAATTCAAAAACTTATGATCGATGAATTTGGTGTCACTGCTAAAGCTAATGATCAATTATCTGCTATGGAAGATCTTGCTAGTTCATTGGGAAGTTCTGACTCTGCAGAAAATGATTAGTATTAAATTTTGTGTGGCTTTTTTAAAAAAGCCACACTACTAAAGTTGTATGGACATCCTTTCAGACTATTTTGTAAAAATTGGTAGTCAATTTATTGATCCCAAAAAAAGAGTGTTTATAGCATATATCGTTATATCAATATTCATTGCCTTAGGTTGGTTTATCTTAAGTAAAAAATTTTCTTTTAAAGTTGCTTTAAAAAAAATTTTTAATTGGAATATATTTTTTTCTAAATCAGCAAAATCTGACTATAAAGTTTTTTTCATCAATCAATTAATAATGATGTTAGTTTCACCAATATTGATAACGCATTTAACAATAGCTACAGCTTTGTATTTTTACTTTCACTCAATAGATTGGCTGAGTGTTGGAATGTTTTCAAATACCCTACCTATTATTGTAGTGATTTCTTTTACGACTTTTCAATTTACCATTGATGATTTTAGTAAGTATTTTATTCATAGATTTATGCACCGTTGGCCAATTCTTTGGTCACTGCATAAGGTTCATCATTCAGCGACTGTTCTTACACCAATGACAGTCTTCAGAACACATCCATTAGAAGGAATTATTTTTTCTTTAAGAAGTTCAGTTACACAAGCCATTAGTATTTCAACATTTATATTTTTATTTGGAAATACAGTTAGTTTATATACGATATTAGGGGTTAATATTTTTGTATTTATTTTTAATGTTTTAGGCTCAAACCTAAGGCATTCTCATATAGGCATTCAATATTGGAAGTGGGTAGAATATATTTTTATTTCTCCAGCCCAACACCAACTTCATCACTCTATAGCCAAGGAACACCATGATAAAAATTTTGGTGCTGCATTAGCAATTTGGGATTGGCTTTTTGGCTCATTACATCATTCTGTTGATTTTGAAACACTCAATCTTGGTATTGAAAAAAATCAAAAAGACGAAAGTCATGACCTAAAAACACTTTATTTAAATCCTTTTTTTGAAATAAAAAATTATTTTATTAAAAATTTAAATTTGTTACGAAAAAAATTTTATTTTAATCAATTTAAGAGGAGTTACTCTAATGAAAAAAAATACTATTAATATTCTATCAATAATTTTTGTTACATGCTTTTCAGTAAATCTTTTTGCAAAAGAAATTAATATATATTCACACAGACAACCTTTTCTAATTAACCCTTTTTTAGAATTATTTACTAATGAAACTGGGATTAAAACAAATGTTATCTATTCAAAAAAAGGTCTTGCACAAAGATTACAATCAGAAGGAGAAAACAGTCCAGCTGATGTTATATTAACTGTTGATATAGGCAGATTATATATTTACTCAGATTTAAATCTTTTGGCATCTATAGAATCTAAAAAATTAATAGAAAATGTTCCATCGCATTTAAGAAGTCCTGAAAATAATTGGTTTGCTCTTTCTAAAAGAGCAAGGGTTATTGCGGTAAATAAAGAAATAATTAAGGATGGTGAAATAACTAGATTAGAAGACTTAGCCAATTCAAAATGGAAAGGTCAAATTTGTTCAAGACCTGGAAGTCATGTTTATAATAGAGGAATAATGGCATCTGTTTTAGCAGAATATGGGGAAGCAAATGCTGAAGCATGGGCAAAAGGTCTTGTTAATAATTTTGCGCGAAGACCCCAAGGAAATGACAGAGCGCAAATTAAGTCTATTTATGAAGGTGAGTGCAATATAGCAATCATTAATAATTATTATTATGGAAAATTAAAATTTTCTGAAGATCCCCAGCAAAGAAAATGGGCTGAAAAAGTAAAGCTGGTTTTTCCAAATCAAAGAGAAGATGATCGTGGAGCACATATTAACATATCGGGTGGAGGTGTTGCCCTACACTCAAAAAATAAAAAAGAAGCAATAATGTTATTAGAATTTTTAACTACAAAAAAATCTCAACAATTATATGGAGAAATAAATTTTGAGTACCCTGTAAACCCTAACGTGAATCCAAGCAAAGAGCTAAGTTCTTGGGGAAATTTCAGGGAAGATCAATTACCAATTATAAAAATTGCAGAACTTGCTCCTGAAGCTCAAAAAATAATTGATAGAGTTGGTTGGTAATCTATAACAATCCCTGTTTTGTTAAATTGGAATAATTCATCAATATTTGCATCATGTATTGCTTTAATTATTGTTGCACCTGTCTTTGCAATTTTTTATTCTGCATTTTTAGGTGATACTTCATTATGGCCCCATTTATTTTCTACTGTATTGCCAAGATATATTTCTAACACAATTATATTAATGATAGGGGTAGGTATATTAAGCTCTATATTAGGAGTATCTACAGCATGGGTTGTAACAAGGTATGATTTTTTTGGAAAGAATTTTTTTGAATGGGCTTTATTATTACCAGCAGCAGTACCAGCATATATAATTGCTTATACTTATACAGATTTTTTAGAGTATGCTGGTCCTGTTCAAAAAATTATAAGAGAGTTTTTTAATTTTCAAAACGCAGATCAATACTGGTTTCCTGAAATACGATCAATGGAAGGAGCAATCTTTGTAATGTCATTTGTTTTATACCCTTATATTTATATGACTACTAGAGCATCATTTTTAACTGTGCCTATATCTTTTTTTCAAACAAGTTTAATCTATGGAAGAAGCAGTTTTTTTAGTGTTGCTTTACCTCTTGCTAGACCTGGTATCATAGCTGGTTTGGCTCTTGTATTAATGGAAACTGTATCTGATTTTGGCACTGTTGAATATTTTGCCCTTGAGACATTAACCTTAGGTGTTTTTAATGTATGGCTTGGTATGAATAGTTTATCAGGAGCTTCCCAAATCTCCTCTGTTTTATTTGTATTTGTAGTTGTCTTATTAACAATAGAGTATCTTGCTAGAAGAAATCAAAGATTTCATGAAAAAAGCAGTGGTCAAAATATGCTAGAGTCAAAAACAACATCAAACTTTAAGAAAATAATTTGTTTTGCTGTTTGTACAATACCCATAGTTATTGGTTTCGTTATTCCTGTATCAATTTTGCTAAATTTTGTTTTTAGTGGTTTTTCAATTATTGATTTTACACAAATATTTTATACTTCTTTTTTTAGCATTACTTTAGCTTTAGTCGGTGCATTTTTTGTTATGCTTGCCTCAATATTTTTAATTTTAATCTCACAGTATAAATCTAACAATTTTCAAAAATCATTAATCTTTCTTGCCTCTTGTGGATATGCTCTGCCAGGAACAATATTAGCAGTAGGAATGGTAATTTTCTTAGGATGGATTAATAAATATTTTCATCTTCATTTAAGTTATGTTGCTGGTGGTTTTATTGTTTTAATTTTTGCTTATGTAGTAAGATTTTTAGCTGTAGGAAATGCATCAATTAGATCAGGAATTTTAAAAATTCACCCAAATGCTATGGATGCATCTTTAACTATGGGAGCTGGTTTTTACAGAGGTGTCAAAGTTGTAATTATGCCTTTGATATTATCCAATATATTAATTGGAGGAATATTAGTCTTTGTAGATATATTAAAAGAACTTCCCATAACTCTTTTGCTACGTCCTTTTAATTTTGAAACTTTGGCAACGTATGTTTATCAGTATGCCTCTGATGAACTTTTACAAGAGTCGTCGTTTGCTGCCCTTATCATAGTGGTGGTTGGATTAGGTCCAATTATATTTTTAAATTCTGCATTACAAAAAGTATCACAAAGAAAAGAAAGCGTTTAATTTTCAAAAACAAAAGTATGTTTTTCATCCACTGATATTTCTACAGCTGAAGATTGTTTAGGGTTAAATTCAGGAGGCATGTGACTGTGAACATGAATTACTTCATTTTTATTATTTAAAACTGATAAATGAATAAAACTAAAAGCACCCATTAATTTGGATGCCATAACTGTTCCTTTAATCCCATTAACAGGTGTTGGTTGTTCACTTAATTTTATTCCTTGCGGTCTTATATGAATTGTCACATTTTTATTTTCGTACTTTTGATTCACTTTTACTTGACCAACAGGTGTGGAGACACAAGCATTATTTACTTCACCATGAAAAATATTAGTTTCTCCAAAAAATCTTGTTACGTATTGATTTTTTGGATTATTGTAAAGTTCCGCCGGCGCGCCTGACTGCACTATACTACCTGTATTATCCATTATATTTATTTGATTTGAGATAAACATCGCCTCAAAAGGATCGTGAGTAACAATAATAGTAGAAACATTAGATTTTTGTAATAAGTGGAGCGTGTCATCTCTTATTTCTTCTCTGAGGTTTAGGTCAAGACTTGAGAATGGCTCATCTAACAATAATAAATCAGGGTGTGAAATGATTGATCTTGCTAAAGCAACTCGTTGCTGTTCACCACCACTTAATTCGTGTGGATATTTATCTAGTGAATGAGGTAGTTTCACAACATCTATAATGTCATCTATTTGGTAAATAGAATTTTTGAAATTGATTGGATATTTAAGATTTTCTTTCACTGTTAAGTGGGGAAAAAGTGCATAGTCTTGGAAAAGAAAACCAATTTTTCTTTTCTCAGTTGCTAAATGTGTTTTTGCTGAACTTACTAATTGATCATTTATAGAAATTTGTCCATTTTGGACTTTATCCAAACCTGCAATTAACTTTAATAATGTTGTTTTACCACTACCTGAGGGTCCAAGAATACAGGCAATAGAATCTTTTTTTAATTCAAAATTAACATCATTCAAAATAGGTTTAGTATTAATTTTGTGACTGAGGTTTTTTATACTTACGGCCAACATTAAGCACTTATAGCAGGGTACTTTGCGTTAACAAGAGGTATCCATTCTTTTAAATTATTTATTCGATTATCAGGTGATGGATGAGTGCTAAAAAATTCAGAAGGTCCAGAACCACCCATATCTTCTTTCATACGCTCCCATACTTTATATGATTCATTAATGTCATAACCCGCTAAACTTGAAAAAATTAAACCCAGATAGTCTGCTTCTGATTCTTGTTTTCTATTAAAAGGAAGATCTAATCCAAATTGACGAACATATCCTGCTGCCTCAGGAAGTCTTTGTCCTAAAACAAATGCCTCTAAGGCCATTATTCCAAGATCAGTTACCATTGCAGTGCTTGCTCTTTCAGCTGAGTGTCTTGCTACAGCGTGCGCTATTTCATGACCCATAACAGAAGCCACACCATCAGCATTTTTTAAGATGGGTAAAATGCCAGAGTAAAATGCTATTTTACCACCAGGCATACACCAAGCATTTTTTGTTTGATCATCATCAACTAAAATAAATTCCCATTGAAAGTTTGATGTAGGGTCTTCCTGAGCATTAGTTTGATAATAAACATTAATTGCATCACGAATTTTAAAACCAATATCAACAATTTGATTATACTCTGATGTTCCTGTTATAAGTTTAGATTGGGATTTAAAATTGTTGTACGCAGGAAAAGTTCTTGAATATAAAAAATCATCCGACAAAATATTTAATTGTGGTCGTTCAGATAAAGCCACTTCTGTACAAGCAGGTAGAATTAAAGATGAAGCACACACGCATGAGCATCCATAAATAAATTTTCTTCTTGATATGTTATTAAAAACTGACATTAATTTCTAAATATAAAAAAAACATAATGAACTCAACTCTCCATATACCAAAAGCAGAAATTCATGTCCATCTTGAGGCAACAATAACTCCCTCTTTATGTAGAAAATTTGCTGAGCGAAATAAAGTTAAGCTATCTGAGGATATTTTTGGCTCTGAGTATGCATATAAATGGGAGGATTTTTATGATTTTATTAAAAGATACGACATTGTGACCGGCGTTATTTATACTCCAGAAGATTATTATGAATTAACTTATGAATATCTAAAAGAATGTGCTTCTTATAATGTGCTTTATGTTGAGGCGATGGTTTCTTCAACACATGCCAAAGCTAAGGGGATGACTTACCATTCTTTTTTAGACAGTGTTCATCAAGCATCTCAAGATGCGGAAAGAGATTTTGGTATTGTTTCAAGATATTTAATGAATGGAATAAGACACTTAGGCGCTGACTCTGTTCAACAAACGGCAGAAGAAGTTCTTAATAATCCTCACCCCGCACTTGTAGGATTTGGTTTAGCAGGCGACGAACTACATTTTCCACCCGATTTATTTACCAAAACATTTGATATGTTAAAGCAAGAGTCATATCCCATTACTGTTCATGCTGGAGAATGGGATGGTCCAGAAAATATACGTAATGCTATTCATCTCTTACATCCAACTCGTTTAGGTCACGGTGTTCGCTCGATAGAGGATTTAGATTTAGTAAAAGAAATTGTGGAGAAAGATATTGTTTTAGAAACTTGTCCTACAAGCAATATTGCAACAAAAATTTATGATAATTATGCATCGCATCCTGTGAAAAAACTTCATGAGTTAGGGGCAAGAGTAACTGTTAATTCTGATGATCCTCCTTTTTTTAATGCAACAATCCAAGGTGAGTATGACGCCATGGCTGGTATAGGTTTTTCTGAGCAAGAACTTTTATCAATGACTCGTAATGCAATTGAATTCTCTTTTCTCCCAGAAGATAAAAAAACAGAAATTTTAACTAAATTAAATTAGATAATTTAACTAAAGGTCTTGCGCCGTAATGGGAGATAATCTCCGCTGCTGCAATGGACGCATAGTTTCCGCAGGTAGCAAAATCCTTTCCTTTTGCCATGCCAAATAAAAAACCACCTGCATATAAATCTCCTGCACCAGTTGTATCCACAACTCTGTCAACTTTTGCAGGATTAACCTCAATAACCTCATCATTGTTAATAATAACAGAACCATTTGCAGCTTTTGTGATAGCAACAATCATGTTTAGTGACTTTGCATATTCAATAGCTTTATCAAAACTATCACTTTCACATTGGGCTTTAATTTCATCTTCATTGGCAAATAAAATATCTACATCATTTTCAATAAGGTCTTTGAATGAGTCTCGATGTCTATCAACACAAAACAAATCTGATAAAGTAAACGCAATTTTTTGATTATCTGATTTACATATATCAACCATTTTCTTCATAGCCATTTTAGCATCTTGATTGTCCCACAAATAACCTTCTAGATAAGCAATTTCATGATTAGTTATGTGTTCTGGATGAATATCTTCAGGTCCAATTAAGGTTCCTGCTCCTAAAAATGTACACATAGTTCTTGTTCCATCGTCTTCAACAAAAATAGTACAACAACCAGTGGAGATATCAGGAGAAGTAAAACCAAGAGGGAATTGCAAACCTTCTCTAATCATATCTTTTTGAAGAAATACTCCTACTTCATCATTTTTTATTTTTCCTATAAAGCTTCCGTTCCCGCCAAAAGAAGTTATACCAAACATCGAATTTCCTAGAGAGCCGCCCCCTGCCATTTCTTTGATAGAATAGTTTTGATGGAGAGAATTTTTTAAATCTTCATCGATTAAATTCATGGAGTCACGATTTAATTTATTTTTTTCAACCTCTTCTTTATTTGATGGAATAATGGCATCAACCATAGCATTTCCAATGCCTACAATGTCTAATTTTTCACTCATTTTTGTTTAATAATTATTGGTACTAATTGCACTATAATGACTCCCGCAAATATTGCAAGACATCCAAGTATTTTTTGAGTGTCTAAAACTTGATTTAATAATATCCAACCAGCAATTACTGCAAAGACTGATTCCATCGATAGAATTATTGCAGCTGGCGCAGGATTAACTTTATGTTGTGCTATAATTTGAAGTGTATAACCAATGCCTGCAGAAAAGATTCCTGTATATAATATTTCAAACCATTCAATTTGCATATTTGATAATTTTGGATCTTCCCAAGTAAAAGCTAAAAGCATTGAGAGAACAAAAACTATGAAGTACTGAATACTTCCAAAAAGAAACGGACTATTTAATTTTTTTATAAAAATATCAATACAAATAATATGTAGGGCAAAAAATAAAGCTGCAATAAATAGAAGTGAATCTGATTGCTGCATTTCTATTGATTGGTTAGAAGATAATAAATATGATCCATAAAGACAGAGTAATATGGCGATCCAAACTATCCAATGAACTTGTTTTTTAATAATAAATCTTGAGATAATACCAACAAAAGGAACATAAAGTGTGCTTAAAAAAGCAGCATTAGAAATCATTGATTTTTGTAAAGCATATTGCTGTAAACCCATCCCACCGAATAAAAAAAAACCAGTTGCTAAACAAAGATAAACTTTTGTCCTATCACTTAATATTTTAGAAACATTGTTCCTTTCTAAATAAATTGCAAATGGCAACACTGTAAGAAAGGCAAAGAAGAATCTTCCAAAGCTAAATGTAAAAGGTCCGATAGCACCCATACCTGTTGTTTGACTTACAAAAGCAGTTCCCCAAATTAAGGTAGCAATAAGCATAAGAATATTTGCTCTAGTGTGACTCATTGAAAATAATTAAAAAATTTATTGTTTGTCTTTATTAACCCACCAGGATTCAATTACAATTCCATAAAGTGGTATTTCTTCTGGATATTCAAAAAAATCCCAATAAGCAATCCTATCTTTATTACTATGATATAAAGGTACAACATAATGTCCCCATAACAAAACTCTATCCAGAGCGTGGATTGCAGTTGTTAACTCTTCTCTATTTTTTGCACTAATTAGTTTTTCAATTAACGCATCAATGGCAGGACTATTAATACCAGGATAATTTCTACTGCCATCTTTTTTACCTACCTCTGAGCCCCAATAAAACTGTTGTTCGTTTCCTGGACTCAAACTTACACCCCAGTATCGTTTAATCATATCAAAATCATAGTTTAGAAGTCGCGCTTGATACTGAGATGAATCAACCGTTCTAACTTCCATAGTAATACCAAGTTTTTTTAAATTACTTTGGTAAGCCAGTGCTATTTTTTCATCGGATGGACTTACAATTAAAAATTCAAATTTAAATTCCTTACCATCTTTTGTGAGTTTGTCATTTTTAATAATCCACCCTTCTTCTTGCAAAATTTCTTTTGCTTTCAGCAAATTTTTTCTTGCATTACCACTCCCGTCTGTTTTTGGAGGTGTAAATGTTTCTGTAAATATTTCTGATGGGATTTGATCTTTCCATGGGTTAAGTAATTCAAGTTCAGCATCAGAGGGAAGGCCAGAAGAAGAAAGAGGAGAATTATCAAAGAAACTATCTGTTCTTACATAAGCATTTTGATAAATTGTTTTGTTAATCCATTCATGATCATAAGCATAACTTAGCGCCAATCTTACATTCCTATTATTAAAGATATTTTTTCTCGTATTCATCACAAGACCATTCATTCCAACAGGTCTATCGTTATTCATTTCTTTTAATATAACTTCACCAGAGTCTACTGCTTTAAAATCATACTCGGATAACCATCTCTTAACATTATATTCTCTTCTAAAATCATATTCTCCAACTTTAAATGCTTCCACTAATACATTAGAGTCTTTGTAGTAGTCATAGATTATTGTATCAAAATTATAGAGACCTTTATTTACAGGTAAATCTTTTGCCCAATAGTTTTCTACTCTTTTATATTTTATTTGACGTCCTGGATCTAAACTTTCAATTGTATATGGACCACTTCCTAGAGGAATATCTAAAAATGTTTTTGTAACGTCAATATTTTCATAATATTTTTTTGGAATTATTGGTAAGAAACCTGCTACAATAAGTGGGAGTTCTTTATCTTCATTATTAACAAAAACCATTTTGATTCCATTATTACCAATTAACTCTGTTGAAATAACTTTCCCGTAAGTTTTTTTCTGATTAGGTGTTCCTTTTGTTTGAAACGTTTCAAGGCTAAATAATACATCATCTCTCGTGATAGGTGACCCATCATGAAAAGTTGCCTTAGGATTTAAATAGAAAGTGACAGAAGATCTATCTTCAGGCATTTCAACAAATTCAGCAATTAGTCCATATAATGAAAATGCTTCATCCCAAACTCTACGCATTAATGTATCATTGACATAACCAAGACCTGCAGCTTTTGATCCTTTAAACGCTACTCTATTTAAATTATCAAATGAACCATATGATCCAAACCGCACAACGCCACCTTTAGAAGCATCAGGATTAACATAATCTAGATGAGTGAAACTTTCTTCATATTTTGGTTTACCATGCATGGCAATACCATGTGTTTTTTCAGCGAATGATGCAGAGGTAAAAACAGTAATAAATAATGTAACTATTAAAAGATGCCTATGATTCATCGTAACTTTCTATCAACTAAATATGGTATTTTGAAGAGGAAGTTCTTTGAAACTACTCTTTTTATAAATACGATATATATAGAAAAAGATGAAAATTTTACCCTCAGAAATAACTCCGTATAAAAATTACTTGAATAGGAGAAAATTCATAAAATCCTCTATAGCAACTAGCCTAGTATTAGGAGCATCAACAGGCCTTGAAGCAAACCACGTATCAAATCAGAATATTTATAATAGTCAACTTGATGAAAATGATTCTTTAAATAGCTTTGAGGAAATAACTACTTATAATAATTTTTATGAATTTGGCATGGGCAAAACTGATCCTGCTGAAAATTCTGGTGATTTTAAACCTAAACCATGGTCGATATCTCTAGAAGGTTTGATTAACAATCCTCAAGTTCTTGATTTGGAAAAACTTTTACAAAACGTAACAATTGAAGATAGGGTATATAGATTAAGATGTGTTGAAGCTTGGTCTATGGTAATTCCTTGGCAAGGTTTTCCTTTAGCAGAAATAATTAAAATGGCAGACCCTTTGTCTTCTGCAAAATATATACAATTTGTAACAGTCTTTAGACCTGAAGAAATGCCTGGTCAAAAAAGAAAGTTACTTCCTTGGCCTTATGTAGAAGGTTTGCGTATGGATGAAGCGATGCATCCTTTAACCATCTTATCAACTGGATTATATGGACATGATTTACTTAATCAAAGTGGGGCACCTTTAAGATTAGTTGTGCCTTGGAAGTATGGTTTTAAATCTATTAAATCAATTTCCTCTATAAGGTTTGTTGATAAACAACCAGATGCTACTTGGTCAATGTTAGCACCTAGTGAATATGGTTTTTATTCGAATGTAAATAATCTAGTTGATCATCCAAGATGGAGTCAGGGCACAGAAAGACGTATAGGGGAGTTTAAAAGACGGAAGACTATGATGTATAATGGATACGAAGCAGAGGTTGGTCACTTATATAAGGGAATGGATTTGAGAAAATATTATTAAATAATGATATCCACACAATTATTTAAAAAAATTAAACCTCTAATATTTTTTGCTATTTTTTTACCAAGTCTTTTCTGGAGTTATCAATTTATTAACGGTGCTTTGGGAGTAAATCCCATAGAAAAATTAATGGATAATATGGGAGAGATGGCACTACGCTTAATTGTTCTAACTTTATTTATTTCTTCTTTAAGTGAGTTTAAAAAATTCCGCTTTTTAATAGAGGTGAGAAGAATGATTGGATTGTTTGCCTTCTTTTATGTTACTTGTCATTTTCTAATCTATATAGCCCTTGATCATTTCTTTGATATGACTTTTATAATTAAAGATATTATAAAGAGACCCTTTATCACCTTTGGATTTATAAGTTTTATTTTCTTGATTCCTTTAGCCATTACATCTCCAAAAATAATGGTAAAAAAATTAGGATTTAAAGTATGGAAAAAAATTCATTATTTAATCTATCCAGCTGCAATTTTATCGAGTGTGCACTTTTATATGTTAGTTAGAGCAAATAAAATTGAACCAGCAATTTATATTTTCTTAATTTTAGTATTATTGCTTTACAGACTTTATTATAAAATTATTCATCCTCAATTGGTTCGGTAATAGGATTAAGCTCCATACCTGCTGGTGTAATGTTGCGAGGAAGAGGCACGTATTGAGATTCACTATCGGCAGGAATAGCTCTTTTTGTCATACGATATAAACCAAATAAACCAAGTAAACCGTGAATTAATAATAAATAAACATGATAACCGTTAGGGCCAGTTACGCTCATAATTCCTGAAACAAAAAGTGGGCCAAGAATAGATCCTATCCCTAAGAGTTTAGCAAAGGCAGAACTAGCAGCAACAATTTCATTTTGCTCAAGAAAGTCATTAGTATGCGCAATTGCTAAAGAATACATTGGTAGAGACATGCAGGAATAAAGTGCTGTTAAAATAAAAAATAAAGTTAGAGAAATATAGGAAGATACTACTATTAGAATACATAAACCAGATGCGGCAAAAGTAACACCTATTAAAATTAGCCTGCGATCAATTTTATCTGATAGATAACCAATCGGCCATTGCGAAAGTGCACCAAAGGAAGTTATTATAACCATAAAGATAGAAACCTCTAGAACACTCAATCCTTTTGCCGTTGCATAAACAGCTCCATACCCAAATACTGCACTGTGGGCCAGACCTACAGATAATGCCCCGACAAATCCCAAAGGAGAAATTGCATAAAACTCAGAAAGAGAAAAACTTTTTGTATCAGAGGTATTGGGTTGTTCAGTATTTGATAGAAGTATAGGAAGTAAAGCAAATGATAATAAAATTGACACTAAGATAAACAAATCAACTTTAGCTGGATCACTTATATTTAAAAGTAATTGACCCAAGCCAACAAAAACAAAAGTGATGATCATATATACCGATAGTAATTTACCACGTGTTTGGTTTGTTGATTTATCATTTAACCAACTCTCCATAATAATAAAAATTCCAGACAAACTGATCCCAGTAAAAATTCTAATTAAAAACCAAGAATAGGGATCAAGAAATATGGAGTGTAACAATATTGCGATTGATGCCAAAGATGCTAGAGCAGCAAAGACCCTTATATGACCAACACGTTTTAAAAAGACAGGGATGATAACAGAACCTGATAGGTAGCCTACATAATATCCAGCAACAACTAAACCTGCTGAAATAAAACTAAATCCTTCAATAATAGATCGAACACCAATTAATGATCCTTGTAGACCATGAGCTAAACTAATGATTCCAAAACCAAAAAAAAGGGCCCAAGTATTGCGTAGGACAGTAAACATACTAGTTATTTTTTATTTAAAATTAATATTCTTCTTCACCTTCATCAGGTGTTTTTATGCCTGCATCAGCAGCTGGATCGATTTCTGTTTCATCTTCTAGAAGAACTGTATCATCCTCTAAATTATCTTCATTATTATCAACATCCAAACTCTCAATATCTAATTCATCATCTTTTTCTTTAGGCTTAGGCGGAATTGGATTTACTAAAGGAGCGGCATTAGTACTACCAGGTTTTCTTCCACGTCTAGGTCTAGACATTGTGGTAACTTCAATTTCTTTACCGCATTCAGGACATTCTAATTCAGATCTACCAAGATCGTAGTATTGCTTACTACACATTGGACAAATTCTTTTTTCTCCCCAAGATTCTTTATACATATTTGCTACTCTTTTTCTTTCACGTAAATCTTACCACAATACCCACAGACAACCTTATCTTGACTATCAAAACTATAATAAACTGCGGGGTGTCCTAAACCATCTTGACCCCCATCGCAACAGATAGTTTCAGTATTTGCTGGTACTTTTTCTATTTCTTCCATCTTTGGATTTCTATAGAAAATTTATGATTTGATGTCCAACAATATTTAAATTCTATTGCTAAATTTGAAAGTAGAGAATGGATATTCCTATAACCACAAATATCGAGGGTATTATTCTTTTAGAAGCTGTTTTTTCCTTCAATAGAATTAAACCAATCAGAGCGGCAAATATGATGCTGATTTCCCGTATCGAAGAGACGTAGGCAATTGGCAAAAATTGCATACACCAAACAGCTAATCCATAGGCTAACGGAGCAAGAATGCCAAAAGCAACCCCTGTTAAAACCAGATTTTTATTTACTATTCGAAGACCATTATTTTTAAAAAAGAAAGAAGCAATAAGTGCTGGAGTACCGTTTAATAAAAGCATCCAATATAAAAAGCTGTAGGGGTTTGAGGAGTGTCTAACACCAATTCCATCAACTAACGTATAAGTCGTTATCATAATAGCTGTTAAAACACCTAAACCAAAAGCAGAATAATTAAATTTTAATCTATCGGAGTAAGAAATTAAAAATAAACCCATACATACGATCATGATTGCAATAAATCCCCATAAAGAAATTTTATCAGTTAGATAAATTAAACTTATTATTGCAAGCAATAAAGATGAGCTTCCTCTTGCGATAGGATAGATAAAAGACAGGTCCCCATAATTATATGAAAAGATAACGAGCAATCTATAAAAACCATGTAGCAGAGCAGATGTTATAATTAATATCCAAATATAAGGTGTTGGAAAAGGAACTGTTAATACAAGAGGGGTAAAAATAATTATCTCAAAAATAGATGTTATACCTAAAATTCCTAGAGGATTTTTATTGTATTTAAGAATACTATGACAGAGCGCATGAGATAAAGCTGCAATTAATAAAAGTAAAAATAAAAAATAGTCAGGCATGCAATATGAATGACTTAACTATTTTACTTCATCCCTGTTAGCGTAATTCCTTCAATAAATCTTTTTTGTGCAATTATGAACGCAACAATTAAAGGAACTGTGACAGTAACAATTGATGCCATCATTGGTCCAAATTCATCACTATCTATTCCACCTCTAAATTCTCTAATTCCAAGAGGCGGAGTAAATAGATCTCTATTGCCAGTTATAACCATACGTGGCCAGAAATAATCATTCCAATGGGCTACAACTGAGAATATTGCAAAGGCAAGCAAGGCAGGTATTGCAGTTGGCAACATTACTTTCCAAACTATAGAATATTCTCCCATGCCGTCCATTCTGGCGGCGTCAATTAATTCATCTGGAACTGTCATAAAAAATTGCCGCATCAGAAAAATGCCAAATACAGATATTGTCCAGGGGAGTATTAAGGCGGAATAGGTATCAACGAGCCCGGCCTGGGCTAGCATTACATAAAGAGGAAGTGCAATGCCGTGCACTGGTATTAGAAGACAAAATAATACCATAGAAAATACAAATTCCCGTCCATAAAACCGAAGTTTGGCAAGCGCATAAGCACAAGGTAAGGCGACAAGAACTTGAATTATAAAAATTGATAAAGTTACTATAACTCCATTCATTAAGTATCTAGGAATAGGGGCTTTTTCAAAAGCAAACCAGTAATTATAAATATAAGGCTTTGTCGTACATGTTTCTTCGGAATAACCAGTTTTGACACAAACTGGAAATGTTTGAACTTCTTGCGCTCCTATTAAACCTCCAGAAATTGATTGAATCTCTTGTTGAGATTTTAGTGACATTGAAACCATCATATAAAATGGAAGTAAAACAAGGATTGCTCCAATTATTAAAATGCCATGTTTCCAACTTTCACCAATATATTGTTTAGCTTGCATTAATAATGAACCCTCTTCTCAATGATATATCTCTGGAAAAAAGTTAATATCAATATGAAACCAATAAAGACAACAGTAATAGCCGCTCCTATACTCGTTAAGTTTTGTTGGATAGCTTTTTCAAAAATTGCATACATCATAACGTAGGTAGTTTTAGATGGGCCACCCTTAGTAAGTATTTCAATTGTATCAAAAACTTGAAATGTTCTAATTGTTGTAATTGTTACTACAAACAAAGTTGTGGGTCCAAGCATTGGCCAAGTTACAAGTTTAAATTGTTCCCAGGTTGATTTAGCACCATCCATTTCTGCTGCGTGATATAATTCTCGAGGTATACCTGTAAGGCCTGCTAAATATAAAACCATATTAAAACCAAATGCTTGCCAAATTCCTATAAAACATATTGTCCAAATTGCTGTATTTTTTTGCTTCAGCCAATAAGGAAAATCCATATTATTTGCACATGCTACGTGATACCAGCTTTGTTGTGAGTCAACCCATGGTAACCAATGAAAACCAAGAATAAATTCTCTTACACCTCCGCAACCATTAGCTAAAAAACTATTTACTATACCAAGTGTTGGGTGAAGAGTGAATTCCCATGCAATGGCCATAGCAAGAAGAGTCGCCATAACAGGAAGAAAGAAAATTGTTTTATAAATATCAGCTCCAAACCTAAGTGAATTTAAGAGCATAGCAGCACACAAACCAAGTACAACGGAGATAGGAACTACAACAATTACATAAGTTGCCGTAGCCCAAATCATTTTTACATATGTTTTTCTTGAAAACATTTTTTCATAATTTTCAAGTCCTATCCATTCAAGAGATTTATTACCTAAATTATAATCAGTAAAAGAAATTCCACCTGCAAGAAATAAAGGAAAAATTAATATAATAATCATTAATATTATTGCAGGCGCAATAAACCAAATATGTGCTTTAGAATTATGCATTATTAAATTGAACCCTTTTTCCTTCTTTATTAAATAATAAAGCTTTATTAGAAACTCTTCTAATGTTTACTTTTGAACCACTAGAAATCTCATGTGTTAATTGCGGTATACCTCTAACAATTATTCTATTCATTCCATCTTCTGTATTTACATGAAAGAAAATATCTGACCCTAAATTCTCTCTATAAGAAACTGTTGCACTAAAAGTATTTTCATCACTTTGATTTGTAATTTCTAAATGTTCAGGTCTAATACCAATATTTAGCTCTAGATTTGATTCTGAACTTTTTCTTTTTAAGGTGAGATTTAGTAGGCTTACAGTTCCATTTGAATCTGATGAACCTTTAAAAATATTAATTTTAGGACTTCCTACAAATTGAGCCACACTTAGCGATGAAGGGTTATCATATACCTCTTGAGGGGTATCAAGCTGTAATAAATTTCCATCAATCATAACAGCCATACGAGAAGACATTGTTAATGCTTCAGCTTGATCATGTGTTACATAAACAAATGTAGTTTTAAGAGAATTGTGAAGCTCTGATAACTCTGATCTCATATGAACTCTAAGTGCCGCATCTAAATTTGACAGAGGCTCATCCATCAAAAATGCAACAGGCTCTCTCACCATTGCTCTACCAAGAGCTACTCTCTGTCTTTGACCACCAGATAGTTGACCTGGCTTTCTATCAAGTAGCTCAGAGATTTTAAGTGTCTCAGAAGTTTTACTGACTAATTGATTTATAGATTCTGTTTTTTGTTTCTTATTTGGAGACAAATTTCCAATTAAAGGTAATCTTTCAAATGTACTATAATCTCTAAGTCTAAGAGGGGTTTCTAAATTTCTTCTTACTGTGAGATGAGGATACAGAGCATAAGACTGAAACACCATTGCTAGGTCTCTTTCACTAGCTCTAATTCTGTTTACATTTTTATTATCAATTAAAACATCACCAGAAGTTTGTTGCTCAAGACCTGCTATAATTCGAAGTAAGGTAGATTTGCCACAACCAGATGGACCAACTAATGTTAAAAATTCACCTTCTATTATATCTACGTTTAGATCTTTTAATACCTGGGTAGATCCAAATGATTTTGAAATATTTTTAAGTGATATTGTGCCCATTTGACCCCCCCCTTTTTTTATATATACTTTGTATTAAATTTTATGATTTTTTAAAATAAATTTATTTCATTTTTATCTAAATTTTATGAACAAAAACATAAATTATTATTGAGTTTAAGGAACATATAACTATAAATTCAATTTTTAAATTATATATTAATCATTGTGTCTGAAAATTTAGTAATTAATAACAGAGAATATCCAAGCACATTTTCTAAGACAGCTATAGTTATTTGTCTTGATGGAAGCCAAAAAGAGTATCTTGAAGAGGCATCAAAACTAAATCTTACACCTAATATTGATGCATTAATTTCTAATGGACAAAGTTTACTTGTTCATAGTGCTATCCCAAGTTTTACAAATCCAAATAATATATCAATTGTAACAGGGCAACCTAGCTCTGTTCACGGCATATGTGGTAATTTCTTTTACACTCCTGAAACAGGGGAAGAAGTAATGATGAATGATCCAAAATATATGCGTGCGCCAACAATATTTGAAAAATTTTATAATTCTGGATCAAAGATTGCTCTTGTTACTGCAAAAGATAAACTTAGAACTCTTTTGGGAAATGGTTTAGGATTTGATGATAATCGAGCAATATGTTTTTCGGCGGAAAAATCTGATCAGGCAACAAAAGAACATAATGGTATTGATAATGTTAATGAATGGTTAGGAATGCCTGTACCGGAAGTATACTCTCAAGGTCTTTCCGAATTTGTCATGGCAGCTGGAGTAAAACTACTTGAGGAATTTAAACCAAATATAATGTACTTATCTACAACAGATTATATTCAACATAAGTATGCACCAGGAAATGAAGTGGCTAATAAGTTTTATGCTATGTTTGATAAATATATTGGCCTTTTAAATAAGGGTGATGTATCAATAATTATTACGGCTGATCATGGTATGAAACCTAAATCAAAAGACGATGGTTCACCCAATGCAATTTTTTTACAAGACTATCTGGATAAAAAATTTGAACCAAATGTAGTAAAAGTTATTTTACCAATAACTGATCCTTATGTTGTTCATCATGGATCATTAGGTTCATTTGCAACAATTTATCTTGAAGATAAAACTAAAGTTAATGACGTTATAAAATCAATTAAAGAAATTAAGGATATAGAGGTAGTGTTAACCAAAGACGAAGGTTGCAATACATACAATCTACCACCTGATCGAATGGGTGATATAATATGTATGTCCTCAGAATTTATGACCATTGGATCATCGGAAGATAAACATAATCTTTCTGGATTAAATGAACCTTTACGTTCTCATGGTGGTTTGCATGAGCGAGAAGTGCCTTTTATATCAAATCTAAAAATACAAAATTACAATAATGAAAAACAGTTATATAATTATGATGCATTCTACTATGCAATTAATGGAGCTCTGTAATGGAAAAGAAAATGATTAATGAAGCTATGCGAATTGCTGGCAAAAAAGTAACTTTTGAAAAAACAATTGATGTTGAGTATCCTTTTACGGGTGAAGTCATTGGTACGGTTCCTGCAGGAAATGCTGAACATGCAAGACAGGCCCTTGAAATTGCAGCAAATTATCAATCAAAGCTTACACGATATGAAAGACAAAAAATACTTCAAACTGCAGCTGAAGTACTTGTAAAGAGAAAAGAAGAGATTTCTGATATTATTACCTTAGAACTTGGAATTTCAAAACAAGACTCATTGTATGAAGTCGGCAGAGCATTTGATGTTTTTTCTTTAACAGCACAATTGTGTATATATGATGATGGAGAAATTTTTTCATGTGATTTAACTCCACACGGTAAAGCTAGAAAGATATTTACAATAAGAGAACCATTAACAGCTATTTCGGCAATAACACCATTTAATCACCCTTTAAATATGGTGGCTCACAAAATTGCACCTTCTATTGCAACGAATAATTGTACAGTTTGCAAACAGACAGAGTTAACTCCATTAACAGCAATGGTTCTTGCGGATGTTTTGTATGAAGCTGGTCTACCACCAGAAATGTTTTCTGTTGTTACAGGATGGCCACAAGATATCGGTTCAGAAATGATAAAAAATCCCAATATTGATCTTATTACTTTTACGGGAAGTGTTGGTGTTGGAAAACTAATTGCTGAACAGGCAGGATACAAAAGAACTGTTCTTGAACTTGGCGGAAATGATCCCCTAATTGTTTTAAATGATTTAGATTCAGATGATTTAAAGAAAGCTGTTGAATTAGCAGTAACTGGTGCAACAAAAAATTCAGGACAACGCTGTACTGCAGTTAAAAGAATTCTTGTTCAAGAAAAAATTGCTGATCAGTTTGTTGAAATGGCTTTGGAAAGAGCTAAAAAAATTAAGTTTGGAGATCCAATGAGCATGGAAACTGATTTAGGTACCGTTGTTAATGCTCAAGCAGCTGAACTATTTGATAAAAGAGTTTCTATGGCAGAAGCAGATGGTGCGAAAATTTTATATCATCCTGGAAGAAAAGGGGCGTTATTGCCTCCTATAGTAATTGATAATGTTGATCCTAAAAGTGAATTAGTATTGGAAGAAACTTTTGGACCTGTTATTCCAATTATACGCGTTCCCAATGATGATGAATCTGTCATCAAGATCTCAAATTCAACTGCTTTTGGATTATCTTCAGGCGTGTGCACTAATAATTTTATGAGAGCAAAAAAATATATTCAAAACTTAAATGTTGGAACTGTCAATATTTGGGAAGTACCTGGATATAGAATTGAAATGTCTCCTTTTGGGGGAATTAAAGACTCGGGATTGGGATACAAAGAGGGTGTTATTGAGGCGATGAAGAGCTTTACTAATGTGAAGACTTTCTCCCTACCTTGGTAAAAACCTTAGTTTTTATATAAGAATTTATCATTCTGTGGAAAAAATACATTTTTTTTAAAAATTATTGGAAATAAATAGTAATTGATTTTTATCTTCATGTTAAAAAAACTACAATTTTTAAATATAATTGGGAGGATTAGATGAAAAAATTAATTACAGGATTAGCAGCCATATTAGCTTTTGGTTTTTATGGTTCAGTTAATTCAGCGAAGTCTATAGAAATAGAAGTAGCTTATCCTTACTCAGGTTTATTTGATGTTACTTATCAAGCTATTATGCCAGAGTTTGAAAAAGCACATCCAGATATTCAAGTAAAGTTTAGAGCAACTTACGAAAACTATGAAGATGCAACTGCTACAATTTTAAGAGAAGCAACTTCTGGTAATCTACCTGATGTTACAATGCAGGGTCTTAACAGACAAGCTCCTCTAGTAGATAAAGGTATTGCAAAATCTTTAGAACCATTCATTGCAAAAGAAGCTGATTTTGAAAAAGACGGTTACCATTCTGCAATGTTAAGTCTTTCAACATTTGGAGGAGAGGTTTATGGTTTACCATTTTCTGTATCAACTCCTGTAGGATACTATAACATGGATTTATTAGCTGCAGCAGGCATAGATAGCATTCCAACTAACTGGGATGAAGTTATTGATGCTTGTGGAAAATTAGAAGCAGCTGGAAGTGGAACTTTATATTTCGGTTGGAACATTACAGGTAACTGGTTCCACCAAGCATTAATGCATACTCAAAATGTTAAAATTGTTGAAGATGGAAAAGTTAACTTAGGCGGAGATGCTGGTTTAGCAACTTTACAACAAATGCATGATATTATGAGCGGATGTAATATGCCTAACTATTCAATTGCTGATGGTCAAGCTGCATTTAATGCAGGCACTATTGGTATGATGTTCTGGTCAACTTCAAGTTTAGGTTCAGTAAATGCAGCAAAAGCAGATTTCGTCCTTAAGACAGCTCCATTCCCTGGAATGGCAGGTGTAAATAATGGAACTCCAGCAAGATTACCAGCAGGTGGAAATGCAGCAATGCTAACTTCTACATCTGATGATCCTGCAAGAGTAGACGCGGCTTGGACATTCTTGAAGTTTATTACTTCAGGTATTGGCGCAGCATTAGTTGCTGAAACTACTGGTTATGTTCCACCAAACAAAGCAGCTAATGATTTATTAGGTGATTTCTATAGTGCAAATCCAAATAAACTTACTGCAGTTGATCAACTTCCACTCTTAGCAGATTGGTTTGCATATCCTGGTGAAAACGGACTAGCAATCACTCAAGTAATCTATGATTACACTGAGGAAATTGCTACTGGTAGTGCTGATGATATGGGCGATCTTCAAGAAGAGATGATGGAAGAAATAAACGATCTTTTATAAAAAAGATTGATTAATTATTAACATTTTATTGCAGCGGCTTTATAAAAGCCGCTGTTTTATTTGTAAGAATCAACGGAGAATATATTATGCCTCTAATTACAACTACCATCGGCGCTTATCCAAAACCAAAAAATACTCCTATTAATGATTGGTTTTTAGGTACTAAATCTGAAGAAGAAAAAAAAGCTGCTAAAGGATTATTGGCAAATTGGTCACCTGGTGCCTACGAAAAAGCAATAGAGAAAGCTGGTGATGATGTAGAAAACTTATTTTTAGATGCAATTAAAGAAGTTATAATAGATCAAGTTAATGCCGGTATTGATATACCAACAGATGGGGAAGTAAGAAGAGAAAGTTATGTTTTTCACCAATGTCGTTTTCTAAATAATATAAGCTTTGAAGAAGTAACTCATAAGTCAGTAAGACAAGGAGCTTTTGAAGCAAGTGTTCCAACAATAATTGGTCCAGTTTCAAGTAAAGAGATACGCATGCCATTAGACTGGAAAAGCGCTCAACAATTTACTAAAAATCCGGTAAAGATTACTCTTCCTGGTCCTATGACAATAACCGACTCAATTGCAAACAACTATTATGATGATCTTAAAAAACTGGGTTTTGATTTAGCATTAGCTCTAAACGAAGAAATAAAAGCACTCGTTGATGCTGGTTGTAAATATATTCAAATTGATGAACCGGTTTTTGCAAGAAAACCAGAAGAAGCTAATACATATGGCATGGAGAACTTAGAGAGAATGATGCACGGAATCCCTAAAGATGTGCAAAGGGTTTGTCACATCTGTTGTGGTTATCCAAACTGTCTTGACTCTGAAGGATATAAAAAAGCAGACTTAGATGCATATGATAGAATTGCTACTTTAGTTGATGACTCTACTATTGATGAAGTATCTCTAGAAGACTCTCACAGACATAATGATTTAAATCTTTTAGAAAAATTTAAAAAAACAAAAGTTATTTTTGGATTTATTGATATTGCTAAAAGCAGAATGGAGTCTGTAGAGGAAGTGAGAACTCGAATGAAAGACTCTTTAGAACATATTGATGAGCATCGTTTAATTGCTGCCCCAGATTGTGGTTTAGGATTCTTTACAAGAGAGCAAGCAATTGAAAAAATGACAATTTTGTCAAAAGCTGCAAAATCAATTTAACAAAATGTGGAGTTACTATAATCCGGTAGAGATTATATTTGGTGAAAATAAATTTAAAGAAGTACATTCAGCACTTAAAAATAAATCCTATATAATTATTACTCACCCAGAAGAAATTTTTAAAAAATATAGTGATGAATTGAGTTCTTCCTCTAATCCACCACTGTCTATTATGACAGATGTTCAACCTAACCCAGACTATAAAGATATATTAGAACTTCAAAATAAATTTGCCTCAATTGATAAAACTGTTGATTATATTTTAGCTATTGGTGGAGGTTCTGTAACGGATACAGCAAAAGCCATTGCTGCTTTTAGAGATAAACAGGAATACTTAACTGATTTTGTAAGAAATAAAAAAAATCCGAAAGTTGAAAATCCTATTAAAATTATTGCTGTTCCTACGACATCTGGCACGTCTAGTGAACTTACTTGTTGGGCTACAATCTGGGATAAAGAAAAAAATAACAAACTTTCTTTAGCACATAAAACACTTTACGCAGAAAAAGCAATTATTGATCCGTCAATTATGATTGACAAACCTCTTGGTCTTACAATTTCAACTGGTTTAGATGCATTGTCACACTCGATGGAGAGTATATGGAATGTTAACGCTAATCCAGTTTCAGCATCACATGCAATTCAAGCATCAAAATTGGTTTTAGAAAATTTACCATTACTAGCAAAAGATTTAAAAAATATTGAATTACGTGCTAATATTGCGCGTGCATGTGTGCATGCAGGATTAGCATTTTCAAATACTAAAACTGCTATTGCTCATAACTTGTCTTATCCAATTACTCTAAATTATGGTATTCAACATGGTATTGCTTGTTCATTTACCCTTCCGATTGTTACTAGAAGCATGATTGGAATAGATAAAATTGCTGAAGAAAGATTACAATTAATCTTTAATGATAATTTAGAAAATTCATCTTTAAAATTAAGTGAATTTATGCGCTCTTTGGAAGTTCCATTAAACTTAAATGAAATAAAAGTTCCTGTTCAAGAGTGGAATAATATTGTAGATGATGCTTTCTTAGGTGAAAGAGGTAAAAATTTTATTGGGAATAAAGATGCTTTTATCTCGTCTGCTAAACTAATGGGATTGTTTTAGAATGAAAAAAAATTTTAGATTTTATGATAACAGGCAAAAATATTTGCTGTTTGTTACAACAACTAATGAAAAAAATCAGATTGCTGATTTCATTCGTCCTCACATAAATAAAATTAAACCAACAAAACCTGGCATTAAAATATTTGATGCAGGCATGGGTGACGGATCATTATTAATGAATGTAATGAGACAATGTCATGAAGCAAAACCAAATATACCTCTTTTTGTTTCTACAAAGGAAATTAGTATAGAGGATGTAAGACTTGGTTTAGAAAAATTACCAGATAGATTTGTTGAACACAAAAATACAGTATTTGTTATATCAAACCTGCATTATGCAGAAGCAGCAAATCTAAAATCTAATAATCCCACAAAACAGAAGAAGATTAATTGGCATGTTGTTAAGCTTAAAGGAGATACCTCACTTGATTTTGCAGAACAATTAAGAAGTCAAAATTCTTTTTTAGAAAAAAAATGGAATATTGAAATTAATAAAAAAAATGGCAATCCAACTTATAAAGAGCCATCAGTAATGATTATATATAGAGAAGATCAAGAATTTAATGTGCATGAATTAATTCCCAGAATAAATAATGGTGCAAATAAATTTGATCTAATAATTGCTTCACAACCTTATAGATCAAGAATTTCAGCAGAAAAAAAAGTAAAATATGTCATACGCCCTATGATTGATGCTCTAAAACCTAAAGGGAAATTATTAACTATTCACGCCTCAGGGAATGATCCAGCTAATAAAATTATAAAAAAAATCTGGCCAAAAGAAAATCCATTTCCTTCATTAAGCAATTCTATAATTCACTATTTGAAAAAAAATTTAGATAAAAATTTATTAGCTAAATTAAATTTTAAAGATAAAAAGATTATTAAATGTAAGCTTAGAGCTTTACCCAATGAACTAAGTGGGAGCATAGCAACCTCTTTAATATTTTCAGCTTGGAATGCATCTATTTATGTTAATCAAATAGATGATGATAAAGTGATGAAAGTGGAAAAATCTAAAAATTACGAAGATGTTGTACAAAAAATAGTTACTAAAAACAAAGGTCTTTATTTTAATAATGAAATTTTTGTTATTGAAAAAAAATAAATATTTATTTTAAAGAAGTTTTAAAAAAAATATATTTCTTAAATTCTTTTTGTAAATCAATACTCACTCTTGCATGCACTTTGCCTTGCCGACCCTGAAAAGAGCATTTTTCTTCGATTGGGAAAACTCCTTCATGCCATATGTTAGGATGAATGTATAACCCTTGCGAACCATCAAAATAAAAAGCTTTAAAATCACCAACTTGCACATCATCTCCTGGTAAGGCTAAAGGTGAAATAAAAGGACTTTTTGTTGATGGATAAAAAAGCTGTCCACCATCAGGATGATAATTAACATGCCAAATATAAATATTTTTTGGCGGTATGTATTTTGTTGTAGCTTCACTATCAGGGGGTAAGGAATGACCAAGTATGTATTTTCCGTCTACTTCATAGTCGCTGTTATGTTGAACAGCATTATTTTGTCCGAACAGTGTACTTCCTTCCCACCAAGCATCGAAAGATCCCTCTGTACTCCCACCTTCATTGCCTGTACCTTCATCAATTTCACGCCAACCCTGTTTGGGCCAAGTGACAATTTCAATATCATTATTTTCATATGAGTCGATTAAATACCCATACCCTTTAAGTGCTTCATTGGTAGCTTTAATTAAAGGAATTTCAACCGCATCTGAACTACTCATAAACTTATCTTTAAATCGTTGATTACCTCTTTAACAGCTGTAAGTGTATCTCTCATATCTTGTTCATTTAAATTACCAATACATCCAATACGAAAAGTATCAGCGACAGTTAATTTTCCAGGATAAATTAGAAAATCTTTATCACTAAGAGCATTGTAAAATTTTTGAAAATTAAAGTTTGGATCACTTGGTTGTTTAAAAGTTATGATAATTGGTGCTTGCAACTCATCAGGTAAGAGTTGTTCAAAGCCAATCTCTTTCATTCCATCACATATGATTTTACAATTATTTTTATATCTTTTGTGTCGCCCTTCAATTCCACCTTCATTTTGATGTTCAGTAATTGCTTGATTGAATGCGGCTAATACATGTGTAGGTGGTGTAAAGCGCCATTGTTTATTTTGCTCCATTGCTGTCCATTGATCATACAAATCCAAACTTAATGAATGACAGTTCCCTTTTGCTTTTTCAATCACATTATTTTTCATTAAAATAAATCCAACACCAGGAACGCCCTCTAAACATTTATTAGATGAAGCTGCAACAGCATCAAAAGTAATATCTTTACTACTAAGAGGAAGAGCACCAAAGGCACTCATCGCATCTATAAATAAAGATAAGTTTTTTTTCTTAACTAAATCAGCAATATCATTGATAGGGTTTAGGATTCCTGATGTAGTTTCACAATAAACAGCAAAAACGTGAGTAAGCTGCTTATTAGCATCAATAATCTCTTCTAATTTACTCATATTATGAGGCTCATGTTCAGCTACTTCATAGTCAATCATATTTCTATTTAAGTACGCACACATTTTTTTCATTCGTTGACCGTAAGCACCATTAATTAAAATTAAAATGTTAGCATCTTTTGGTGTTAGTGAACTAATCATCGATTCAACAGCAAATGTTCCACTTCCTTGCATAGGCACACATTGATAATTGCCTTCCCCATCAATTAACTTAATTAATGAGTCACGAATAGATTGATTTAGATCGATGAATTTTTGATCACGTGATCCCCAATCATGAAGCATTGCCTCTTTAGTGCTCAGTGAAGTAGTAAGAGGTCCGGGAGTTAATAACTTTTTATCCATATTGATCAAATAAAGTAATATTTATTTGATTCCATATTTATTTTTAAGATTATTGCTTCCAGCTTTAATTATTCTATCTGCAATTATAGATATAAAAGCTACACATAGTCCGGCAACCAAACCTCTTCCTATATCTGCTTTAGTTAAACCTATGTAAACTTCTTGACCAAGATCTCTAGTTCCAACTAATGCAGTAATAACTAACATAGATAAAGCAAGCATTATAGTTTGGTTAATACCTAGTAAAATTTCTGGCAAGGCTAAAGGTAATCTAATTTTAAATAATAACTGTCTTTGAGAACATCCACTTATTAACGCTGCCTCCACAATTTGATTATTAATATTTTTTACTCCATGAGCTGTATATCTAACAGCAGGAGCAAGTGCATAAAGTATAACAGCAATCATTGCTGTAAAGTCACCTACACGAAATAGCATTACAACAGGTATCAAGTAAACAAAACTTGGTAAAGTTTGAAGAGTATCAATAAAAGCAGTTAATATTTTATTTGCCCTGCTGCTTAAGCCTGCCCATATCCCTAGAGGAATTCCTATAATAGATGCTATTATTACACTTGAACCACATAAATAAAGTGTAATCATCGCTTTTTCCCAAAGACCAGTTGTCACTATAAAAATTGACATCATTAAACAAAGTAATGCTAATTTAGTCTTTCCAAAATACCATCCAATAATTGTAATAATAAAAATAAACCATGGCCAGGGAATTCCTAAAAAGAATTTTTTTATTGGAAGCATGAAAAAAGTTAATAGAGTTATTTTGAAACTCTCTAGATTATCAAAATAATTTATATTTATATATTTAACTAGTTCTTCCCAAAATAATGAAGTATTAATCATTAACTCTTCAGGGAATAATTTAAAAAAAGTAAAAAAATTACCTAATATATAAATTCCAATTATATAAAAAATTAAGAAAATTATTTTTTTATATTTAGTAAAAAAAGTTTTCTGTGTTTTTTTTGAGAGAGTGGGTAAGTTTGCAAATGATTGACTCAAGCGATCTAAAGCTATTGCTATAACTACGATAGCTATACCTGACTCTATACCTCCTCCAATATCTAATCTTCTAAGAGAGGCCAATACGTCGTAACCTAATCCCCCTGCGCCTATCATAGAAGCTATGATAACCATATTAAGTGATAGCATAATCACTTGATTGACGCCTATAAGTAAAGTTGGTTTAGATACTGGAATCAGAACCTTCCACATTAATTGTCTTTCTGTGCAACCAGACATGAGCCCACTCTCTTTTAATTGTGGATCAATACTGTTAAGTGCTAAAAGGGTAGTTCTCACCATTGGTGGCATTGCATATATTATGGTTGCAATTAATGCAGAAACTGGCCCAAAACCAAACATTACAAGTATGGGAACTAAGTAAGCAAAGACCGGGACTGTTTGCATTAGGTCTAATATTGGAGTTATAATTTTTTCTAAAATTTTCGACTTGTAGGATAATATTCCTAATAATATTCCTAGAACAACTCCAATTGGTACAGCAATAATTATTGAAGATAATGTAATCATTGAACTTTGCCATTGATCAAATACAGCCAAATAAACTATTGATAGAACAACAAGTATTATTAAAAACTTATCTCTTGTATAAAGCGCAAGGGTAAAAAAAATACCAACAACTGAAATCCAACTTAATGGTTCCATGATTTGGATCGCATCTTGACCTTGTCCTTTTAATATTCCTTTAGAAAATATAGCTAAAACTATATTGTAAGGCTGTTCTATAATCCAAGCAAAGAAACGAGTAAGATCATTAAAAGTAAATAGCCAAAAATTAGCATCATTAATTAACCATTTAACAAATGTTGAAGTATAAATTGCAAAAGGAAATGAATAATGCTTTGGATACTTTACTAGCCATTTACTATCTAAGTAGTTTGCTATTTCTTTGCCATACCAATACAAAAAAAAAGTTAAGACAGTTAGAGAAATAAAAATAATTTTGTTTGATAATTTTTTTTTCTGCATATTGTAAAATAAGAAGGGGGATATAAATCCCCCTAAAAAATTAAGATTAAAGGGTTATTTTATCCAAGTACCCCATCTATCTTTATTGTTAGCCATCCATTCTGCGACAACAGCTTCTACAGTATTGCCATCAAGATCAACAGCTGCAACCAGATTTCCCATTTCATTACTATCAAGTGTAAATGCTTCTACTGCATCGTAAGCACCTGGCCATTTATCTTTAAGCATGCTTGAAGCAACTTTCCAAATAGGACCTCTCGGTTTACCACAATCATAAGCAGCATTTTTATTTATACCCCAAGACGGATCTGTATAACACTCAGTCGTGTATGGTGGAAATTCTACAAATTCTCCATCATACTTTGATGGAGCCCAATGAGGAGCATAAACCCATAACATTATTGGAGCTTTTCTCTGATAAGCAGACTCTAATTCACCAAAAAGAGCACCATCGGTTCCTGCATGAATTACTTCCCAATCTAACTCAAGCGCTTCAACACGTTCATCATCATAACCACCCCAAGTTACTGGTCCACCCAAATATCTTCCTTTTGGAGATGTTTCAGGTGTAGAAAAAGCTTCTGCACAATCATTAAGAGCTTCCCAATTTGGAAGTCCAGGACATTTTTCTTTCATGTAAGAAGGATACCACCATTCTTCTATTGCATCCATTCCTGTACTACCTACATTGACTACTCTTCCGTCAGCAGTATACTCATCGATTGCATCACGACCAGTTGTTTCCCACATTTCCATTGCTACATGAAGATCGCCTGTCTGAAGACCTGCAAATTGTGCAATATAATCTGCCGGAACAAGTTCTATATTGTAGCCTGCTTCCTTAAGAACTTCAGCCATAATATTAGTTGTAATCAATTGACCTGTCCAATCATGCAAAGTTAGCTTAATTGGATCTTTTGATTCTACTGCATATATATTTTGTGCAAATAGAATAAAAATAAAACTTAATAATATATTAAATTTATTTTTAAGAATTTTCATTGTACCTCCCAGTAATAAATTTTACAAAATATTAAATAAAACTATTAAATAAAACTACTAAAAACGCACAATAGCTCTTAGATTTTTTTATAAAAGTATAAAGATTATTTATATAATATTTAATTATTAATAAATTTTGAGACTGTTTCTTTATTAAGTGAGCCAATAATATTATTTGATTTATCAAGAACTGAAACAGAACCCTCAGAGAGAACTTTTTCAAGAATTGAAAATATTTTTTCATCCTCATAAACTGTTGAAGAATTATTAGGCTCTTTTTTAGTGTCCATTATACTTTTTACAGATAACAACCTCTCTCTTGGAAGGTCTTCAGTAAATTCTTTTACATAATCATCTGCAGGCTTCATAATTAAATCTTCAGGGCTTCCAATTTGCACTATTCTTCCTTCATTCATAATAATGATTCTATCTGCTAATTTAATCGCTTCATCAAAATCATGAGTTATAAAAATAATAGTTTTTTTAAGTGAGTTTTGAATTTTTAAAAACTCATTTTGCATCTCTTTCCTTATTAGTGGGTCTAAGGCAGAAAATGGTTCATCTAAAAACCATAACTCTGGTTTAACAGCTAATGAACGACCTATACCAACTCTTTGTTGTTGACCTCCCGAAAGTTCTTTTGGAAAATAATTCTCTCTTCCTTGTAATCCTACTAGATCAATTATTTCTAAAGCAGACTTTTCTCTTTCTTTTCTTTTGATCCCTTGAACTTCTAAAGGAAAAGCAATATTTTCTATAACAGTTCGGTGAGGAAAAAGTGCAAAGTGTTGGAACACCATACCCATTTTATGTCTTCTAATTTCTATTAATTCATTTTTTGATAACTTTCCCATATCAATATTTTCAAAAAAAATTTCTCCTATTGTAGGATCAACTAATCTTGACATACATCTAACCAAAGTAGATTTTCCTGAACCACTTAGACCCATTATTACTAGAATTTCATTTTCATAAACTTCTAATGAGGCATTTCGAATTGCTTGAATGTAACCACTTTTTTTTATTATTTCTTTATCAGGATTATTATTGTGACTTTTTAAAAATTCTTTTGGATTATCTCCATATAATTTCCAAACATTTTTACAAATAAGTTTAGGTGAGAGACTCATTTGTTATCCTTTAGCATACCAACCATTATCAACATACAAAGCAGTTCCATTAACAAAACTAGAATCATCAGACGCTAAGTATAAAACCGCAGAAGCAATCTCTTCTGGTTTACATATTCTTCCCTGAACAGAATGCAAATCTTTTTCATCCCAATTTTGTCCTTGCTCATCTAATTCTTTTATTTCTCTCAATCCGTGATTAGTTTTAACAAATCCTGGACAGATTGCATTACATCTAATTCCCTGATCTCTATATTCAACAGCAATTGATCTAGCTAATTGTAAAACAGCCCCCTTCGTCATGCAGTATAAGGATTCTAAAGCAAAGCCTTTTTCTCCTCCAATTGATGAAGTAATAATTATATTTCCCCCTTTATTTTTTAACATTGAGGGAATTACTTCATTGCAAACAAGAAAGGCTGATCTAACGTTAATATCCATCAAATAATCATAATCTTCTTCAGAAGATTCATGAAGTGGCTTAACTATTATTGTTCCTGCATGGTTAAACAAAATATTGAGTGTTCCAAATAAATCTAAAATTTGATTAATTGATTTTTTGACTTCACTAGATTTTCTTAAATCAGTGTGAAAGAAAAATGCCTTTTCATTATTTGAATTAATTTGACTAACTGTCTTTTCTCCCTCAGCTTTATTAATATCCATGATCGCAACTTTTGCGCCTTCATTACAAAATAATTCTGCAGTTGCTTTTCCTATCCCCGAAGCACCACCTGTAATAATTACATTTTTATTTTTTAATTTCATTTTAATATTTATGTTTAATAAGTATAATTGCTAATGGTCAACAAAAAACTATTATATAAAAATTAATGTCCAATATATCTTAAAAATATATTTTAGAAAGCTGAAGGTTTAAAAGGTTTTTTATAGACATGAATATTTTTATAATTTAGATTATATTTTATGTCAGATAACATTGTTAACTACTTACTTGAATTATTAGAAAAAAAAGGTTCCGATATTCAATACGGCAATGAGGCTGTAACACAATTAGAGCACGCCCTTCAATGCGCGGAATTAGCAGAGCAACATGGTAAATCAGATGCTTTTATAACAGCAGCTTTGCTTCATGATATTGGTCATCTTTTATATGAAGATAATGATCCCATTCACCAAGGAAAAGATGGTGTTCATGAAGATTTAGGAGCGGATTACTTATCAAAATATTTTGGGGAAGAGGTAACACTCCCGATTAGAGCACACGTTGCATCAAAGCGATATCTTGCAGCAGTTGAAGACGGATATTATGATGAATTATCAGGAGCATCAAAAATATCTTTAAAAGTGCAAGGTGGTATTTTTTCTAAACAAGAAGCGGAAGAATTTATTAATAAACCACAAATGAAAGAAGCGGTGGAAATGAGACGCCTTGATGATCAGGCAAAAATATTAAATAAAAAAACACCTTCAGTTGAGCATTTTCGAAAGTATGTAGAAAATTCGTTCCAAGCAAATTCTTAGTAAAATAATTTAAGAATTAAATATAAAATAAACACCAACGAAAAATATTACTGCTGAGATTAGTCTAATTTTCCTAATTTTTTCACCCAGGAATATAAAACTAATTAATGACGCCATAATTATACTAGACTCTCTAATAGAAGATACGTAAGCAATTGGTTGATGATTCATACTCCATATAATTATACCATAAGCAGTAAAAGACATAACAGAAGCAATTGTTATTAGTACAAATTGGTTTAATTTTAATTTAAATAAACCACTTTTGTTTGTTAAATAAACGTAACTAATAGTAAGCCAGCCACCTAAAAAAAAATTCCATACAATAAAACTAAATGCATTAGCAGAACTTCTTACTCCTGCTCCATCTGTAAAAGTATAGAGGGCAATTATAATGGATACAAATAAAGAAATAATTAGAAGTTTGATATTTAATTTATTTTTATAATTTTCCCTTGTTAATAAAAGTAATCCAAAAACAACAATGCTTATTCCAATGAAACCTTTTATGCTTATATAATCTTGTAAAAAAATAACTGATAAGATTGTAACAAAAACAGGCGCAAAACCTCTAAAGACAGGATAAATTATAGTTATATCTCCTTTATTATACATGCTTCCTAAAATTAAAAAATAAGTACTATGTAATAGAAGCGATAAAATTAAATAAAACCAGGTTATACCTTCAGGAATAGGCACAAAAAATAAAATGGGAAAGAATACTATGCTTTGAATTAGCATTTTCCAGGACATTGCTACTTGAGAGTCCGTAATTGATTTAATTATTATATTCCAACTAGCATGAAGTAATGCTGCAAAAAGGATTAGTAAAAAAATTCCAGTTTCACTCATTGTAAAAAAAATGGGGATGTAAACATCCCCATAATTATAATTTAAATAGAAAATTAACTTTTCGGCTCAGTTTTTCCGTCGTATCTTTTTTTCCATTCAGCAACGATACGATCTTTATTTGCAGCAGCCCAAACAAAGTCATTATTAATTAACTTAGCTTGTACTTCATCATAAAAATCTGGCAGTTCTGGATCTTTCGTTACTTTTGATGGGTCAGCAATAATTGATTGTCTTTCGCCAAACAATTTCATACCATCACCTAAAGTCCAATCCATTAATGTTTTAGCATCTTCCAGATTATCTGTGCCTTCCATTATTGCTACCACTTGCATTTCCCAACCTATTCCTTCATCAGGTATGATCATATCAATTGGTGCACCAGCTTTGATAACTTTAATCGCTCTACCTGGCCAAGAAATACCAATGGCAAATTCACCTGAACCAGCTTGTTTACAAGGCTTAGAACCAGAGTGAGTATATACACCTATATTTTCATGAAGAGCATCCATGTATTCCCATGCTTTATCTTCACCCCATATTTGAATCCAACTAGAGGCATCCAAAAAGCCTGTACCAGATGATGCAGGATTAGGCATAGAAATGTGACCTTTATAAATTGGATTTGTTAACTCAGCCCAACTTGTAGGTTTTGGTAGACCATGTTTTTCTGCTTCTATTCTATTCCAACAAATGCAACCAGCCCAACCATAGTTTCCAACCCAGGTAACAGGATCAGTGTTATCAACATATCGTTGATCAATCGCATCCATTCCCTTTGGCGTATATTCTACAAACATACCTTCTGCTTCCATATTGAGAGCAACAGTAGCTGCCATTTCAAATAAAAAGTCTGCTTGAGGATTATCTTTTTCTGCCATCATTTTAGCAGCCATTGTACCTGTTGATTCACGCACAACATTTACTTTAATATCAGGATGTTGTTTTTGAAATTCATCCATGTAATGTTTTAAATTATCTGCATCAGTACTTGAGTAAACCAATAGCTCACCAGCATTTGATAACTGACTAAATGTTGATAAAGATAAAAAAATTAAAACAGTACTTAACGTTTTAAATGTTTTTTTAATTAAGAACATATAATTACCTCCCGTTAAAATTTTACATTTATTAATTATAAATATGTCAATCATGTTAAGCATATATTAAAAATTTGTTAACAGTTATTAGTAAATTTCAATATAATTTTGCGTATAACAAGTTATAACTATGATAAATTTACTTAAACTTTATTTGATTTTATGCAGAATAATAACACATATCTTGAAGTTAAAGATTTATCAAAATCATTCGGAAATTTTGAAGCAATAAAAAATATTGATATAAATATTCAAGAAGGTGAATTTGTTTGCTTTCTTGGTCCTTCAGGTTGTGGCAAAACAACTTTACTAAGATGTATAGCCGGATTAGAAACTCAAAGTACAGGATCTGTTATTCAAAAAAATATTAATATATCAAATGAGCCTCCATCAAATAGAGATTTTGGAATCGTCTTTCAGTCTTATGCCTTGTTTCCAAATCTGTCTGTCTTTTCAAATATATCTTATGGTTTGATAAATAATAAATGGAAAAAAGCAGATATAAAAAAAAGAGTAGATGAATTATTAAGTTTAGTTAATTTAACTGAACATGCATTAAAATATCCAAGTCAGCTATCTGGTGGTGAGCAACAACGTGTCGCCTTAGCTAGAGCTTTAGCAACCTCTCCAGGATTGTTATTATTAGATGAACCTTTATCTGCCTTGGATGCAAAGGTTAGGGTTTTTTTAAGAAAACAAATACGAGATTTGCAAAGAAAGCTTGGTGTAACAACTATTATGGTTACCCATGATCAAGAAGAAGCACAAACAATGGCGGATAGAATCTTCGTAATGAAAGATGGGGAAATAATTCAATCAGGAACACCAAGTGAAATTTATACAAAAGCAAATTCTCCTTTTATAGCTTCTTTTATTGGCAGTATGAATTTTATCCCTGCGATTATTAATAGTTCAAACAAAGTAAAATGTAATCAAATAGAGATAAATTGTGAGATAGGAAATTTTAAAGCAAATGATTCTGTTCAATTAGCAATTAGACCTGAGGACATTCAGTTTAAGCAAAGCAATCAGGATGACAATATGATTCCAGGAACAATTAAAGAAGTTGAGTTTTTAGGATCTTTTCAACGAGTGTATTTTGAAGCAATTAATATTACAGATGAATTAATTATTGTTGATGTCCCAAGTGCTACTGCAAGAAAAATTGAATTAGATTTGAATAAAGAAATGAATCTATATTTTTCTAGAGAAGATGCTCGTATTTATTCAACATAATTAGGTATATGAGTTTATTCAAATTTGCAGATATACGTAGAGGTAAAGATTCAAGTGATCGAGTTGGGCTATTTATGCTCATTTCCTATATTATTCTTTTTTTATTATTTTTAGTTTTACCTCTAGGGGCTTTAATTTCAAAAAGTTTACAAAATAAAGATGGTGAATTCATTGGTCTTACAAACTATAACTTGTATCTTCAAGAACCCGCATTATTTCAATCACTTTATAATAGTTTATTTGTCGCTATCTGTTCCACTGTAATTGTTGTTGTCTTGGCATTTTTATTTTCTTATGCCCTAACAAGAACCTGCATGCCTTTTAAAGGTTTTTTTAAATTAGTAGCTTTAATTCCTTTATTAAGTCCATCCATTCTTGCTGCGATAGCTCTTGTGTATTGGTTTGGTAACCAAGGTGTTTTAAAAGAAGTGTTGTTAGGAAAATCAATTTATGGACCTATTGGTATCATTATGGCTTCTGTCTATTGGACTTTTCCTCATGCACTTATTATTTTGACAACTTCTTTATCATTATCTGATTCACGTTTGTATGAAGCGGCAGATGTTTTAAAAACATCTAAGCTTAGAGCATTTTTTACCATCACTATTCCGGGGGCAAGATACGGAATCATTAGTACGGCCTTTGTCATTTTTACTCAAGTGTTTACCGACTTTGGTGTTCCTAAAGTTATAGGAGGAAACTATAATGTTTTAGCAACTGATATTTATAAAGAAGTTGTTGGGATGCAAAATTTTCAAATGGGCGCAGTCATCTCTATGGTACTATTAGTTCCTGCAATGATAGCTTTTTTTATTGATCGTTATTCAAGAAAAAAACAAATCTCTTTACTCACGGCTAGATCAGTTGTTTTCAAACCGAAGAAACACTTCAAGGTTGATATGATCATGCTTGGATTCTGTTCAGCCTTAGCATTAATCATCATATTAATGATAGGGATGGCACAATTTGGAGCAATAGTTAAATATTGGCCTTATAACTTAAATTTTACGTTAAAAAATTATGACTTCCAAGTAGCAGGACTTGGCTGGGATTCTTTTTATAATTCAGTTGAATTGTCATTTTATACAGCAATTTTTGGCACCATTATTATTTTTGTTGGCTCCTACTTAATTGAAAAATTAAGAATTAATGAAGGATATAGAAATACAGTTCAATTTTTTGCACTTATGCCAATGGCTGTACCAGGGTTGGTATTAGGATTAGCTTATATATTTTTCTTTAACGCAAAAGATAATCCTCTAAATTTTATTTATGCAACAATGATTATCTTGGTTGTAAACACAATTGTTCATTTCTATACAGTCTCTCATTTGACAGCGATTACTGCTTTAAAGCAAATGGATAAAGAATTTGAATCTGTTTCTTTGTCTTTAAAAATTCCGATTTATAAAATGTTTTGGCGTGTAACCCTACCTGTTTGTCTGCCACCTATTTTTGATGTTTCTATTTATTTATTTGTTAATGCGATGACTACCGTGTCCGGGGTAATCTTCCTTTATTCCTATGATACTACTCTTGCATCTGTGTCTGCTATTCATTTAGATGAACAGGGAGAAGTCGCTAAAGCTGCTGCAATGGCGATGTTAATAGTTTATGTTTCTGTTGCTGTGAGGCTTACCCATACAATTATTACAAAAAAAGTATTGCGTAAAACACAAGCGTGGCGATACAATATTCTTGATACTAAATAATATTAATACAAAATACTATTATGGATAAATTGGCGTATGACTTTGTGCAACCAAGAGATGTTAAGGGAAAAATTTTTCTTACATGTTTTCCTGGAAGAAAAGGAACAGAAGTTACTTATAGTGAAAGTATTTTTTTAGAAGATTTAAATAACTTTAATAATCTAGGCTGCAATACTATTTTAAGCTTAGTTGAAGATTCAGAATTTGAAAAACTGTGTGATAAAAAAAATTTTGTTCGTTCTATATACGCTAAAAATTTAAAATGGACACATATGCCTATTGAAGATTTAAAAGCGCCCGACCGTCAATTTAATGAAAAATGGGAAACAACAAAAGTATTATTAAAAAATGATTTAATAGAGGGAAAAAATATAGTTATTCATTGTATGGGTGGAAAAGGACGCTCAGGAACCATCGCCGCCATTCTATTGATTGAATTTGGTGAAGATAATAAAAAAGCAATAGAAATAGTTAGAGCAAAAAGAAAAGGTGCAATTGAAACAGAGGAACAGGAAAAATTTATTTTAAATTATAATAGAATTAAATAAAAACACTTAAGTTAAAAATATTTTTAAGAATAAACAGTAAAAAAATCGAAATTAGTGCTGCAATAATTGGCAGTATAAACCAACCAATTGTAATTTTCCCTGCTATAGACCACTGCACTTCTTTTCCTCCTTTTAATAGACCAATTCCAATCACAGCACCGACAACAGCCTGTGAGCTTGAAACGGGAACCAAGGGAATAGAAGGTAAATTAATTGACTGCAAAAAATTACTAATACCCTGAGAGGCAAATAAAAATAAAACTATAGAGTGCGAAATAACAACAATAAAAGCGGCAACAGGTGACATCTTTAATAAATCATTACCCACAGTGAACATAACTTTTTTAGAATAGGTAAAAACTCCAACCGCAATAGCTAATCCCCCAAGTAAAAATAATTGCTCCTTCGAGCTAAAAACAAAAAAACTAGAAATGGAAATATCTGTAAACGGTGATATAGGAACAAATACACCCATCACATTAGCAATATTGTTCGCCCCTAAACTGTATGCACCAAAAGCACCTGCTAATAAAAGAGCTGTTCGTGTATATGCATCTAGTCTTAGAATATGTAATTTTCTCTTTAAAATAAAATTTTTTGTTAGGGTAAAAAAGCCCATGGCGATTAGTCCTGCAATGACTGGACATAATACCCACGTTCCTAAAATTGTAATGAGAACTTTTATATTAGTTGCTGATCCCGTGTATAAATTCCATCCAACAATAGCACCAACAATAGCTTGAGTTGTGGATACAGGTAAACCAGCTTTTGTCATGATGTACACAGATATTCCTGCAGCAACACAAGCAGCAAAAGCACCAGGCAGCGCATTGATGGAACCTAACTTACCTAAAGTTTCAGTTGTTCCAGCCCCGCTAATGATAGCACCGAGTATAATAAAAATACTACACACAATAGCAGCAGTTTTAAATTGCACCATTCGTGTTCCAACTGCTGTTCCAAAAACATTTGCCGCATCATTTGCCCCCAAAGACCACCCAAGAAATAATCCACCTAAGAGAAAAATAATGATGGAGATATCCATTAGTTATTAAACGGATCGTTTAATTGCATAGATCTGAACTTCATCAGCAATATCTTCTGCTTGATCACAAATACGATCAATTTTTTCAACAAAATATCGAAGATGCATTTTTTGATCTAAAGGAAGTTCGGAATCAAAAATTCTTCGTGCTAAGGCACTAAATTTTATATCTGATTCTTTTTCATAAAAGGTAACTTTATGTCCGTTATCACGCACACTTTTAATATCACGGAAAAACGAACGTACTGTTAAGCATAAAGCTTCTACACAATTAACAACTGTTTCTGTTAATTCGATAAGATCTTGATGAAACTCTTTTGGAAAATTTGGTTTTTGAATAGAGAAGTGATAACAATTCCCTTGGTACATACCAATTAATTCATCCATATGCTCGAGAAGACGTAACACATCACTTCGTGCATCAGGGATGAGTGTTTCCTCATATAAGGTGTGTTCCACTTCTTTGGTAATTTTATCTGCTTTACTCTCCATTTCTTTAACTTTTTCAACCATTTCATCAAATTTACCGTTCGCAGAATGGCTAAGATAAGTTGGAACAATATTTTTAAATACTAAGCCAACCTCCGAGAGAATATCAACAAACCCATCAATTTCTCGCTCAAGTTTTTTTGTATCACTAAATAAAGAGCTACTTTTTAATCCAAACATCGGGCGCTTATAGAACTTTTAAATAAAAAATAAAGCAATGTTGCAATTTTGTTACAAATTCATAGTTTTTTAAAATTTTGCTATATATAAAATTTAAAATTTTATAATTAATTATAGGGAGAAAAAATGAATATTATTTCATTAAATCAATTAAAATGGTTAAGCACAGGTTTAATTTTGTTTGGAATTTTACTGACAAATTTAAATTATTATCCATTAAATATTTTTAGTCATGGTCTTGGCGCTATTGGTTGGTCTGTTGCTGGATATATTACAAAGGATAAGGCATTATTAACTAATTTTGGATTACAGTTACCGTTGTTTGCAATTGGTTATTATAACTATTTTCTTATTGCTTAGTTTAATTATTAATACTTGTATTAACATTAAATCTATTTAAGAAATCCCTATGAAAAAATCATGGTATAAAAAAAAATCATCACTACACGGTTCAGGGCTATTTGCGAACCGTGATATAAAAAAAGCTGAACAAGTTATTCAATATATTGGTGATAAGGTAACAAAAAAAGAAGGTGATAAAAGAGCAGATAAACAAATTAAAAAAGCACAAAAAAATAAAAAAAACGGCATGGTTTATGTTTTTGAATTAAATAAAAAATATGACATTGATGGAGGTGTTGCTCGTAATTATGCTCGATTCATTAATCATTCGTGTGATCCAAATTGTGAGGTTGAAATAACAAATAATGAAATTTGGATATCCTCAATAAAGAGAATAAAAAAATATACAGAATTAACCTATAATTATGGCTACCCATTTGATAGTGATTTTGAAGAACATATTTGTAAATGTGGTTCTAAAAAATGTGTTGGCTATATTCTAAGTGATGATGATTGGCCTAAATTAAAAAAGGAATTACAAAAGAAAAAGTAGGTATTCTTTAAAATCCGTTTGGAATAAAAATATAATGAATGGATAGAACAATTCCAACAGAAACAGATAATCCAAAAATCATTTTTAAAAAATCTTTTCCAATTAAAGGGAAAACATACCGAAGTTTATATTCTTTATTCATTGTAGCTATTGCTAACTCTCTACCACATAATAAACCGACGAAGACCCAAGTAGTTGACATTGGAATGTCATTATATTGTTTGAAGTAGAGGAGTATTATTGCATAAATAAAATCAATAATAGTTGCAGACCTGGTGTACCGCGTACCTGTTTTCGAATAGACAATCTTTTGAATACGTCCTCCTCGATCCCAAAAAATATAAAAAAGAAGAACACTTAATAAAACAATACATAGGATTAATAAATTGACAGGCAACTGACGTGGAAGAAATACAGCAATGTTGGCAACATCGTGACTAAGCCATGTGTACCACAGAAATCCAGTTGTACACCATTGTCCGATTACCCAAGCTCTGCGGTGCTTCTCATTTACCTTATCAAATTTTTCATTAATAAAATAACTTACACATATCCATACAAGATAAGCAACCATAGCTGCTAAACCATAACCAACAACTGATTTCATCAAAACTTTTTCAAGAACAACCGTAGAGGCGAAAGCAGATAGTACGAGAAAGGTTGTAGAGACAGGAATTCCTACTCTTGTAAGTATAACAAGTATTAAAGGAGCGCCAGCGTGATACCATTGGATTGTTTGATAAGGGATTTTATTTAAACGTCCAAAAGTAATATCACCATCATTAACATTCCATCCATAAATTAATGTGAAAGCTAAAACTGCAGAAGCAGCAGTTGCCAACCAATACCATTTGAAGCGTTGATTGGAAGCCATAAAAGTACCAAGAGTTTGAACAGAGTCATTTGCCACAACTGAATAGGCGGCAAGACTAAAACCAATTACAGTATAAACTAAAGTTAAATCCATTTTAATATTTGCCAACCAATTAAGTTTCAAAAATCGATTCGGCTAGAACAAATATTATTATTATTTATAATTTTTTTATCTATTTAGTACAATCTTTACAAGTACCATAAATTTCTAAATTATGTTTTGCGTATTTAAAATCAGCCTGCTCGCTTTGTTTTGCAAAATAGGAAGGTAAATTCTTTTGTTTTAATTCACTCACCTGATCACATGTTTCACAAATTAAAAAAGATGTAGATGTCGATGAGTTACAATTTTTATGCTCACAAGCCATATAGGAATTTCTACTCTCTATTTTATGAACCTTACCAATTTCAATGAGCTTATCTAAAGCTCTGTAGACTTGAAGTGGCGCTTTAATTCCTTTTTTTTGTGTATCATAAAGAATGGCATATGCTTTTAATGGTTCTTTTGATTTTTCTAATAAATCTAGAACCGTTTGTTGGTTGTTTGTTAATTTTTCTGCTGAAAGAGCCATACTATTTAGATATCAAATTGTTTTCATTTTTGCAATGCGCCGCTTCTTTTAAATGATATTAATGAAAGAATAAATAACACTAATGCGGCAACAATGATTGATGGACCTGAGGCTGTATTAAGCTCTAACGAACTAAATAAACCCAATATTACTGAGATAATTCCTACTAAAATTGATAGTATAACCATTTGACGTGGATTACTGCTTAAGCTTCTTGCCGTAGCAGCAGGTATTAAAAGTAAGCCTGTTATAAGTAAGGCCCCAATCATTTTTATCGAAATAGCAATTACACCAGCAAGAAGTAGAGTAAAAATAAAATTAGATAGATCCGGCTTCATTCCCTCAGCAGCTGCTAAATCATAATTAACAGTCGCGGCAAATATTGATTTCCAAATGTAAAATAATATTCCTAAAATGATTAATCCACCAAACCAAACAATAAAAATATCTTCAACAGTGACGGCCAATATATCTCCAAATAATAATCCCATTAAATCAAAACGAATAGAGGATAGAAAACCAATTAATACAAGACCTATCGCTAGAGTTGAATGCGCAAGAAGCCCAAGTAATGAGTCTCCCGCTAACTTTGTTCTTTTTTGTAAACTGAGTAGAAGTAATGCCACTGTTCCAGATATGATAAATACTGATAGAGATATATTAATACTAAAAGCATAAGCTAATGTCACACCGAGTAAGGCTGAGTGTGATAAAGTATCGCCGAAATATGAGAGCCTTCGCCATATCACTAGACATCCAAGAGGGCCAGTTACAATAGCAATGCCTATACCTGCAATTAATGCGCGAATAAAAAAATCATCAAACATTATTTAGATATACTTCCATCATGATTGTGTGAATGATCGTGTTGATGTTGATAATAAGATAAGGTCTCTGAGTTATGTTCACCAAATAATTTTATATACTCTGGATTTTTTACAACATTGCTTGGTGATCCAGAACAACATATATGTCCATTTAAACAGATAACGTGATCGGTAGTAGACATGACAAAATGCATATCATGCGAAATTAATAAGATACCACAATTTAAGTTAACAGAAATTTCTTTGATAAGATTATAGAGGGCTATCTCCCCATTAAAATCAACTCCCTGAACAGGTTCATCTAATACTAATAGATCTGGTTTTTTTGCTATCGCTCTTGCAATTAACACACGTTGAAATTCACCACCTGACAAACTATGGATTTGATTATAAAGTAATTTATCTACGCCTGTCATAACTAAGGACTCAGTGATCTGAGTATTATTAAGGCTGCTTGTGATTTTCATAAAATCAATGACACGCAGAGGCATCGTCCAATCAATATTAATTTTCTGAGGAACGTATGCCATCTTATTGGCATTTCCTTTCACAAGACCTTCATCTGTATTCAAAATATTTAAAATCATTTTGGCTGTAGTTGTTTTTCCAGAACCATTGGGTCCAATAAGCGTTACAATTTGACCTTGATTTATTTCAAGAGAAATACCTCTTACAAGCCATTTAGAAGACCTATAGACACCTGCATTTTCTAATTTAACTAGTAATTTATTTTGATCCATTTTCTGTTTACAATTTGATATGTTATATTATAACACTTTTTAATTTAACAAACCTATATCTGAAAAGAAATAATATGAAACAGAATAATTATCTACTAAACTTATTAAAAGTAACAATTTTCTCTTTTTTGCTTATTGCTACAGCGCCTGTACGAGCAGAAATAAAAGTTGTTACCACTATAAAACCTCTACATTCATTAATTGCGAATGTTATGGATGGTGTTGGTGAACCGTCATTAATAATTGAAGGCAGTACATCTCCACATAGCTTTACGTTAAAACCTTCTCATGCAAAACTTCTTGAAGAAGCTGATATTATATTTTGGGTTGGTGAAGGCATTGAAACTTTTATGGAAAGACCTCTTGAGTCCATTGTTAAAAATGCTGAAGTTGTTGAGTTTATGGAAGTTGACAGCATTGAAAAGTTAAAATTTAGAGAAGAAAGTATCTATGGTGACCATGATGATCATGACGATCACGATGACCATGGTGATGACCATGATGACCATGATGACCATGACGACCACGACGATCACGATGACCATGATGAAGATCACGACGATCATGATGACCATGATGACCATGATGATCACGACGATCACGACGATCACGATGATCACGACGACCATGATGATCACGATGAAGACCATGATGAAGATCACGATGATCACGATGATCACGCAGACCATGACGACCACGACGATCACGATGATCATGCTGGACATGAAGGCCATAACCATGGAGAGTTTGATGCTCACATATGGTTAGATCCAAGTAATGCCAAAGAAATGGTTCACGAAATTGCTCACGAATTAGGTGATTTAGATCCCGCGAATAAGGATAAATATGAAGCTAATGCTGAGGCAACAATTATTGCACTTGATCAACTGATTAAAGATGTCAGTAAAGATATTAATAAGGACGCAAAATTTGTTGTGTTCCATGATGCGTATCAATATTTTGAAGAGCGTTTTGGTGTCAGGGCAGCAGGAGCGTTAACATTAAATACTGATGTTTTACCTGGGGCTAAACAAATTGATGAAATTCAGGATGTAATTAAAGACAGGGGAATTAATTGTATTTTCTCTGAACCTCAATTTAATCCAAAGATTATTTCAACAATTGCAGAGGACACTAATATCAAAACGGGTGTCTTTGATCCTCTTGGAGCAAATATTAATTCTGATAAAGATCTTTACTTTAAATTGATAAGTAATTTAGGTAATGAACTTAAAGGTTGTTAATATTAAATAATTTAAGAAGGTGGAACTTTAGGGTGTTAATCTAACAACACCCTCCACCTTCACAAGTACAACAACAGCTACAGCTACAGCCACACTTAGGTGGGTTAGGATTTTCATTTTTCATAACATTCTTAATACTAATCAAATCTATATTTTCAAGGATATATTTGAATGAGATTATAAAAAAACAATAGATTTAGTGCTTTTCAACTAAATTGGGACACAAATAAAATTTATACAAATCACTCATCACAATATAAAATTAGATAATGCAGTCACTCTTTAGGTCATTTTTTACTGTTAGTTTTTATACGCTCCTTAGTAGGATTTTAGGCTTTGTTCGTGACATATTAATTGCACGTTTTCTTGGATCGACCGTAACAGCAGATGCGTTCTTTGTAGCTTTTCGTATTCCTAATTTCTTTCGGCGTGTTTTGGCAGAAGGTGCTTATAGCGCTGCACTAGTCCCTGTTTTCTCAGGCATTGTGATTGATTCTAAAGATGATCATGAAGCAGCGGATTTTGTGGAGAACACCATGTCATTATTACTTTTTGTTACGGTGGGTTTAACTATCATTTTCTTTTTTGGGATGCCCTATATTATACAAATACTGGCACCAGGTTTTCCTATAAATAGTGAAGCTTTTGATTTAGCTGTCTATTTTGGGAAAATAATTTTTCCATATTTAATTTTTATTTCCTTAGCTGCACACTTTACTTCAATCCTCAATGTGCATGAACGATTTGCTGCAGGTGCTTTTGCTCCTGCTATTTTAAATATCAGTTTTATTCTCTCTCTTTATATTATTACACCGTATGTAAGTTCTGCTGGTCATGCTCTGTCGATCGGTGTTTTAATAGGAGGAATTGGACAGTTTTTATTTTTGTACCGATCAACTTTATCTTTTTATAAACCTAAATTAAAATTTCCAGAGTTGAATGAGAGGTTACGAAAATTTTTTAGATTATTTATTCCAGGAGTTATTGGGTCCGGAGTTATCCAATTAAATATTATTATCGGAACAATCATTGCCTCTTTTCTTCCTATTGGAGCAATAAGTCATTTGTATTATGCAGATCGTTTGAATCAATTACCTTTGGCAATATTTGGTATTGCCCTTGGTATAGTTTTATTACCGGGTTTATCAAAAGCTATTAAGTCAGATAATAATGAGATGACAAAGAAATTACAAAATAGATCTTTGGAATTTGCATTATTAATATCTATCCCATCCGCTATTGGTTTATATATTTTATCCTTACCTATTGTTCATATCTTATTTGAGAGGGGTGCCTTTACCAAAGAAGATACTCTTTATACCTCTAATGTTCTTGGATATTTTGCTCTTGGTCTTCCAGCATATGTACTGATTAAAGTTTTGATTGTTTGTTTTTTTGCGAGAGAAGATACAAAAACTCCCTTGTATATTTCAATCATCAGTGTGATTACCAATATTGTTTTATCCCTTGCATTAATAAGCACAATGAGAGAGATGGGAATAGCCTTGGCAACAGCCATTAGTGCTTGGGTAAACGCTCTTTTACTTTTTATTATACTGATCGGTAGACAAAGCATAGATTTGGATGGTCATTTTTTAACCAATATACTCAAATTACTACTATCCTTAATTATACTTGTTTTTACTATCCGGTATTTAGAAATTTTCTTTTTTGCTCAATTATATTCAGTGGATATTCTAAATAATATATTCTATTTGGTGCTTACTATTATTATCACTGCAGTAATTTATGGGATAATAATATTTATATTAAAAATCATAACAATTACTGATATTAAAAACTATTTGAAAAAATAATATGGACAAAGTTACCAAAAGAATTTTATCAGGTGTTCAACCTTCCGGTGATTTGCATCTAGGCAATTATCTGGGTGCAATTAAAAACTTTGTATCTCTTCAAAAAGAATTTGAATGTTTTTTCTGTGTTGTTGACCTACATGCTATTACAGTTTGGCAAGATCCAAAACTATTGAAACAAAAAACAAGAGAGGTAGCAGCAGCATTTATTGCCTCTGGTATTGATCCAGAAAAAAATACATTATTTGTACAGTCGCAAGTTCCACAACACGCACAATTAGCATGGATCTTTAATTGTGTTGCACGTATGGGATGGCTTAACCGCATGACACAATTTAAAGATAAAGCTGGTAAGAATAGTGAAAATGTATCGGTGGGATTATTTTCTTACCCAACCTTAATGGCAGCAGATATTTTAATATATTTAGCTACACATGTTCCTGTCGGTGAAGATCAAAAACAGCACTTAGAATTAACAAGAGACATTGCACAAAAATTTAATAGTGATTTTAACACAGATATATTTCCTATCCCTGAACCTCTCATTTTAGGTGAAGCAACTAGAGTAATGAGTTTACGTGATGGTTTAAAAAAAATGAGTAAATCAGATCCATCAGATTATTCTAGAATTATGTTATCTGATAGTGAAGAGGAGATTGTAAAAAAAATAAAAAAAGCAAAAACAGATCCACTACCTTTGCCTGAAAATATAGAAGAAGCTAAAAAAAGACCTGAGGCTATTAACCTTTTAACTATTTATGCTGCTTTAAATGATTTAGATGTAAAAGATGTAGTTGATAATTATGCAGGAAAAGAATTTTCTCAATTTAAAAAAGATTTAGGAGAACTTGCATCCTCTAAATTATCCCCTATTTCTTTGGAGATGAATAAGTTAATGAAAGATGAGAAATATTTAGACACAATAATTAGTAACGGTAAAGATCGCGCTATTAACATTGCAAATCCAGTATTATCAAAAATTTATGAAATAATTGGCTTTTTTAGCCAATAATATCCCAAATTTTTGAATTTTTTTAATCAATTTTCATACGAAAGTCATATTAATAACTATATAAGGACAATATGTTTATACAAACTGAACAAACACCAAACCCCCAAACTCTCAAATTTTTACCTGGGAAAGTGGTTATGGAAGAAGGAACAGCCTTTTATCAAAATATTGATGAAGCTGGGGATTCTCCATTTGCAAGAAGATTGTTTGCAATAGAAGGGGTTTCAGGAGTATTTTTTGGTAGTGATTTCATCACAATAACCAAAAGTGATGCATACGAGTGGCAGGTTATGAAACCTACTGTCTTAGGAGGTATTATTGATCACTTTAACTCTGAAGATAAAACAGTTGAAAAAGAAGACGAGAAAGAAGCGAAAAAAAGTCTTCAAACAAATGAGGATGACTCTGACATTGTTAAGCAAATAAAGGAGCTTCTTGATACAAGAGTCCGACCAGCTGTAGCTATGGATGGAGGAGACATTATTTATGATGATTTCGCAGATGGTGTAGTATATTTAAAAATGCAAGGAGCATGCTCAGGGTGTCCTAGTTCGACTGCTACTCTTAAAATGGGAATAGAAAATATGTTAAAGCATTATATTCCTGAAGTTCAAGAAGTAAGGCCAGTTGATGCATAAGCTTTTAGGTTTAAGCACTATAAGTGGCTGTTTACTCTTAATAATATCAATAACATCTATTGCTTTTGAGAATAATAATAAAGGTGAAAAAATAAATATTGTATACGAAGTTAAATCAATACTTGATGACTATGTTTTAAATTACTGCAGTACTTATGATTCATACACAGTTAATAGGTTATATTCACAAAAGAAAATTTTTGATGAAAAAAATAATATTAACTTAAAAAACAAATTTATAGTTTCTATAAAAAAGAAGCCAATAAATCCAAATATAATAGAATTTATAAATGAAAAGCCAAATTTTAACATTGCAAACCTCAATATAAATGAAATTGATTTAGATTATCTTTCTAAATCTAAAAAAGATTTTGTAAAAACTCTACTTCCTTTAATTTCATATGAAAATCAAAATATTTTATTAGAAAGATCTAAGTTAGAAAATATGAAAATTTTTTTGGATAATAATAATACTTTATCAAAAGCTGACTTGGATTTTTTATACAAAATTTCAAAAAAATATAGAATAAAAACTAATGATAGGCACAAATATGATTTAGTAAATGAATTGTTATACCGCGTTGATGTTATTCCAAATTCTATCGTACTTGCTCAAGCTGCAAATGAAAGTGGTTGGGGAACCTCTAGATTTGCAAGAGAATTTAATGCTCTATTTGGAGAATATACCTATGATTTTTCTGATGGAGTTGTCCCTCTTTTAAGAGAAGAGGGAGAAAAACATCTAGTTAAATCATTTGACTCAGTAAATAAAAGTGTTCAATCATACTTTAATAACCTTAATTCTCACTATGCTTATAAAGATTTCAGGGAAGTGAGAAAGATTATGAGAGAGAAAAATAACTTTAGTAATTTAAAGTTATTGATTGAAGAACTCGACTCATATGCTGCTGATGTAAATTATATTAAAACAATTAATTCAATAATTGATGCTAATCAGTTTAATAAATTTGATTCGTTTAATTACTCAATAAATAACTCATAAATAAAACTGGTGTCCAAACCAGCGCCAGAAACCATCTTTACCTTTAGCTGTACAATTTACTCTTGATCGACCTTTGGTTAATTTTCTTTGGAGCCTAATTTCTATTCTTTCATTAAATTTGAATATTTCCTTTTCCACTTGACCCTTACTGTCAAAAATAAAACAATCAAGAGAAGGAGCTAATTTTTCATCAAGTAATGAAAAACCAATGAAAGGTGGATTATCTTTAATACTAGGATCAGTTGGTATAAAATCATAAATACCCAATCCTTTTGCATTAGCTGCAAATTTTACACGATCAATTTCCCCATATCTTTGATTGAGAGAAAATCTAGGTAAATAATATAGATTTGATGTTTCGTTTATAACACCAGAGTGCTGACCAAAAGCAACCTTATATTTATATTCTTTTAACAAATTTATAATTTCTTCATTTGCTTCACCATAAGGAAAAGCAAAAAGAGGAGGTATATCACCTAACTCATTAAGGAAAATATTATTTGAAATTTCTATTTCATTTCGTACTTCATCAATCGATAAATCAGACATATGATAATGACTATGAGAGTGAGCACCTATTGATACCCCCTCATCTCTAAGTTCTCTAATTTGATTCCAATTTAAGTAATTTTTATTATTTTCATGAATTGTTGATGTATTAACAAAAAGTGTAACAGGAAAACCTCTATCTTTTAATTTAGGCCAACCTACTTCATAAAATGATCTATCTGCATCATCTACACTAATTCCAATAGTATTATCAGGAAGATTACCATCATTAATTATTGTATCCATTATAAATTCAACCGACTTTATCGAATATTTTTTTTTTGAAAATTCTTTTAAGTGGGCATCGAATTGATCTATTGTAACACTAGTAGAAGGATATTTAGAAACTCCAAATTTATGATACATAAACACAACTGCTGAATTTTTAATGTTACTTGCATAGGAAGAAGATATGTTTAAAGATATAAAAAAAATAAATAATATTTTTAAAATAAACATTCGATGTTCCTTTTTTTAGATGTAGCTTCACCAATATCAGAATTTCACTTAATTAATGATAAAAAAATTATAGATTCCATTAAAATAACAAATAAAACTGATCAAAAACTCAGTGACTTACTAATTCCCACATACCTGCAGATAGATAATGATTATAATCTGTCAAAAAAATTAAAAAAATTAATTATTACTATAGGCCCTGGCTCATATACTGCATTAAGAGTTGGAGCATCTTTTATAGCAGGTTTAAGTCAGTCAATGGATTTGCCAGTCGCCGTTATATCTACTAAAACTATTTATAAGTATCTATCTGATAATAATAAGCAAATAGGAATATATTTCGAGTCTTCAAATAACCAAAAATTTTTCTTATACCAAAAAAATTCAGAATATATTAATGTAAAGATTGAGAACCAAAACTTTGTAATTCCTGAATTAATTTCTTATATTTTTTATAATCTTGGCTTACCTAAATTTACAGATAACAAAATTAAGTCTAAAATGTTTTCAATTAAAATGCATGTATTAGAAAACTTGGAGAAATTGGAATTTAATAAAAACTTAATTATTAAACCTATTTACATTTCAAATAATAGCATACTCAATTGATAAATTATCAACAACTAACTAATAACGATAGTAATCATTTTAATAATCTTATTTTCAATGAAGGAAAAAACTATGAAAATTTTTTAAATATGGGATGGTCTTCAAATCAGATTATTAATCAATTTAACAAAGATACAAACCTATCATTTGGAGCATTTTACAATGAAACTCTAATTTCTTTTATAATAGGGAATTTATTTAATATTGAAAAAATAGCAGAATATGAGATATTACTAATATATGTTAGTAAGCATTTTCGAAAAAAAGGTTTAGGCACACAACTAATAAGTAAAATTAAAGAAAATAACAGTCATTTGAAAAAAATTTATCTAGAAGTTTCAAAAAATAATTCAGAAGGAATTGCATTTTATACAAGAATGAAATTTAAAACTATTTATACAAGAAAAAATTATTTTCTTATCAATAATAAGAAAATTGATGCTTTTGCAATGAGCAAAACTTATTAGGAATGAAAAAAAATAAAATTTATATTAAGTCTTATGGCTGTCAAATGAATGTTTATGATTCTAATAGAATTTTAGATTTATTTAGAAACAAAGAATATGAAATAGCAGAAGATCCTAAAGATGCTAATTTGGTTGTCTTGAATACTTGTCATATTAGAGAGAAAGCTGCTGAAAAAGTTTATTCAGATATTGGTAGAATAAATAAAATAAAAAAAAACGAATCGAAAGATAATTTTAAATTAGTTGTTGCAGGGTGTGTAGCCCAAGCAGAAGGAAAAGAAATAAAAAAAAGAGCGCCATCAGTTGATTTTGTTGTTGGGCCTCAATCATACCATAACTTGCCAGACATGTTAGATACAAGTGATCGTATTGTAAGTGATGAATTTACTCAAAATGAGAAATTTAAAAATTTATTATACAATTCCTCAGGAGGGGTTTCAGAATTTGTTTCAATTCAAGAAGGGTGTGATAAGTTCTGCTCATTTTGTGTTGTTCCTTACACTAGAGGGCCAGAATTTTCTCGACCAGTAAGTGATATTTTAATTGAAATTGAAAAATATGTAAATCAAGGTGTAAAAGAAATTATTTTTTTAGGTCAAAATGTAAATGCATATCATGGGATAGGTGAAGATGGTAAATCAAAAGATTTAGCATATTTAGTTAATAAAGTGAGTGAAATTGAAAAACTCTCAAGAATTAGATACATGACTTCGCATCCTATAGATATGACTGATTCACTTATTGAAACTCATAAAACAAATACGAAACTAATGCCTTTTTTACATCTTCCTATACAATCAGGTTCAGATAAAGTTTTAAAAGATATGAATAGAAAACATACAGTTGATTTTTATAGAAAGATTGTTGAGAAGCTTAGGGAGGAACGATCTGATATAGCTCTTTCATCTGATTTTATTGTAGGGTATCCAAATGAAACAGATAAAGATTTTGAAGAGACGATGAAATTTGTAAATGATGTTGAGTTTGTCATTGCCTATTCTTTTATGTACAGTCAAAGGCCTGGTACTCCTGCACAAAAAAAAGATAATGTCACACTAGCAGATAAAAAAGCAAGATTAAGTGCATTACAATCACTTTTGAAAGAACAACAAAAAAATTATAATAAGTCTTTTATAGGAACAAACATGGAAATATTATTTGAAAAAAAAGGGAGACATCAAAATCAGTATATTGGTAGATCGATATATAATCAGAGTGTTTTTGCTAAAAGTGACAATAATCTAATTAATACAATTAAGAATGTAAAAATATTAAATTCTACTGATTTTGCCTTAGAGAGTTCAATTTGAGTGATTTAAATTATTCTTTAGATATTGAGTTAAGTGATAATAATTATCTTCCAAATCTTTTTGGAGTAAATGATAAAAATATTCAAATATTAGAAAAAATTAACAATGTACAAATTAAATATAGAGGTAATAAAATAAAAATTATTGGAACGAAATCATCTATTAAAGATACAAGAGAAGAAATTTTATTATTATTTGAACAAGCAAAAAAAGGTCTTTATATTGATGAAGATAAAATTATGGAAACTAGAAGTATGAAAATATTAGAAATAGATCCAGAGGAAAATATGAATCTTTTCTTTCAAACAAAAAAAAGAAAAATAATGCCTCGTTCTCAAAATCAAAAAAATTATTTTCAATTGCTTAATTCAAAAGATATTGTTTTTGCTTATGGTCCAGCCGGTACAGGTAAGACTTTTCTAGCAGTGGCCAAAGCAGTTGCGTCACTGCAACAAGGACTTGTAAAAAAAATTATTTTATCAAGGCCAGCTGTAGAAGCAGGAGAAAAACTTGGTTTTTTACCAGGAGACTTGAAGGAGAAAGTTGATCCTTTTCTAAGGCCAATTTATGATGCTCTTTATGAAATGATGCCCTATGATCAAGTGGAAAAAAAAATAGCAAACAATACAATAGAAATTGCCCCAATAGCTTTTATGCGCGGAAGAACCTTAGAAGACTGTTACATTATCTTGGATGAAGCACAAAATACTACTAAAATTCAAATGAAAATGTTCCTTACAAGACTTGGCAAAAATAGTAAAATGGTTGTTGTTGGAGACAATACTCAAATTGATTTAATATCAAAAAATGAATCAGGTTTAATAGAAGCTTCAATAAAACTTAAAAATATTGATGATATAGGTTTTATTGAATTAGATCAAAGAGATGTTATCAGACACGAAGTCGTAAGAAAAATCATTAATGCATATGAAGATAAAAATTCAAACTAATTATTTTTGTAAATCAAACCATTGGTCAAAAAGAATGTTAAAAATAAAAGAAATTGTTAAAAGTATAATTAAAATTAATGAATTAGATTTTAAAAAAAATAACACTTATATTTTAAATTTAATTTTTGTAGATGATAAAAAAATTAAAAATATTAATAAAGCATATAGAAAAAAGAATAAAACTACAGATGTGTTAACTTTTGTAAATTGTATAAAAAATAATAAAAATGAAAATGAAACTTATTGTGATATATTTTTTGCAGCAGAAACCATAACAAAAGATGCAAAAAAAAATCTAGTAAATTTTTATGATCATATAACGCATCTAATAATTCATTGTTTTTTGCATGTTAATGGATATGATCATAAAAAAAAATCTGAGTTTCTAAAGATGAAAAAACTAGAAGAAAAAATTTTAATGTATTTGGATATAGAAAATCCTTATTTGATATGAATCAAGATAATAAAGAAAAACTTAGTATTTGGAAAAGTTGGTTAATAAGAAAATTATTAAATAATGACTCTTCTAAAGAAGAAATTTTAAATTTAATTGCTAATGAAGTTAGTGATGATGATAAATTAAATAGCAGTGATGATAATAATGAAAAAAATTTGATCAAAAACATTCTACAACTTGAAAATACAAGTGTGGAAGATGTTATGGTTCCAAGAGGTGAGATTATTTCAGTTGATAATAAAAAAGATTATAATCAAATTTTTGATATTATCAAAGAGGAGTCACACTCCAGACTTCCAGTTTACGAAAACAATCTTGATAATATTATTGGTTTTTTTCATGTTAAAGACTTTATTAAAATAAATAAAAATGACTTCAGCTTAAAAACTATACTTCGTGAGGTTTTATATGTAGCTCCAAAATCTCCTATTTTAGAACTTTTAAAAAGAATGAGAACATCAAGAATTCATATTGCACTTGTAGTTGATGGTATTGGTGGAGTTGATGGCTTAGTTACAATTGAAGATTTGGTTGAAGAAATAGTTGGAGAAATTGAAGATGAGCATGATGCAGAAGATATAGATGAAGAAATTATTAAAAAAGAGAAACATAGGATTGAAGTACATGCATCGTATAGGGTTGAAGATTTAGAAAAATATTTTAAAATAAATTTAGATTTTGCTGATGAAGATGAAGTAGAAACTGTTGGAGGTTTAGTTTTTTCAAAGATTAATAGAATACCTAAAGCCAATGAAGAGTTTAATATTGATAACATTGTTAACATAAAAGTTTTAAAAGCAAATGAAAGAAAAATTATAACTGTACAAATTAGAAAAATACTTAATTGATTTTATTCAAATTTTTTATCTTAGGAGTCTTATCCGCATTATTATTCCCTCCTTTTTTTATGATGCCTTTAGGATTTGTTATATTTCCTTATTTAATTAATTTATTGAGTAAAATTTCTATTAAGCAAAATCTATTTTATTATTTTTCTGTAGGATTTTTTTATGGTTTAGGTTTTTTATTAGTTTTATTGTTCTGGATTCAAAATCCGTTTTTAATGAATGAAGAAACTAAGAATTTCTCAATGATAGGCTTAATACTTCCTATTATTTTATCAATATTTTTTGGTTTAGGATTTACCATTTATAAATATTTTAACAAAATTTATTTATTAATAATTTTCACACCTTTTATATTTTTGTTAATAGAGTTTTTTATTGCAAATATATTATATGGTTTTCCCTGGATAACTTATTCACTTATTTTATCCAATAATTTAGTAGGTTTTTATTTTTTAAAATATTTTGGAACATATATTGCAAGTTATTTTATTATATTAATATATATTTTACCTTTTGTACTTATCTACTCCCAAAACTGTAAAAATATAAAAAAATATTTAACTATTATTCATCTACCTTTTTTGTTGGTTTTTATTTTTTTATTTTTTAATTTTAACTTTAATAACGTAAAGCAAAATAAAGAAATTAGCTTAGAAATATTTCAAATTTTTTCACCTATTAATAAATTCGATAAGAATTCAATACACACAGATATTATTAATAAAATTAAAAATTCAAATGCAGAATATATAATTTTTGCTGAAAATAATTACCCATACTTAATATCAGATATCAATTCAATTGAGATTTTGAAACATATAAAAGACAATACAAAAGTAATAATTGGAGCTACAAAAATAGATAAAAATAAATTTTACAACTCTTTTTTATTTTTAGAACAAGATAATGTACAAATTTTTGATAAACAAATACTCGTTCCATTTGGTGAATTTCTTCCATTTCGTGCATATTTAAAATTTCTGGAGAATATTTCTGGAAATGTTGATTACACACCAGGAACTAAGGAAAGAATTATTAAATCTAGTGATCAAGTTAACATTTTGCCTGTTATTTGTTATGAGATAATTTTTAACAAAATTTTAAGAAAAATTAATGAAAAGGAAATTAATATACTTATAAATATTACAAATGATTCTTGGTTTGGGAATACATTAGGTCCCTATCAACATTTTTATCATGCAAGAATGCGTGCGTTGATTTCAAACAAATATTTATTAAGAGTATCAAATAATGGTATATCCGCTATTATCGATAATAATGGTACACTATTAAATTTTACTAAGCTTAATACAAAAAATAGCTTTAAACATTTAATAGAAATCAAAGATACAATATATTTTGGTGTCATTCATAATATTTTAATATTTTATTTAATATTTATTATTTTTTTTAATTTTATTTTTTTTAAGTATAATTATAGGTATGATAAATAATACAACTTATAGATTATACGGAAGAACAAAAGGTAGAAAAAAAAATAAAGATAATTATTCCTTTTTAAAAATAAAATTAATCAACATTGACCATACAAAATACAATATTTTAGATATTGGTTCAGGCTTTGGAGAAAGTACAATTAAAATAGCAAAAAAGGATAAAAATAAAATAGTTATATCTTGTGAAAAATATATTGATGGACTGAATAGTCTATTTAAAAAAGCACAAAGAGAACAATTAGATAATATATATATTTATCAGGGCAATGTTCATCAAATGATTGATGAGTACTGTAGCAAAAATTCACTTTCTGAGGTTTGGATATTGTATCCAGATCCATGGCCAAAGAAAAAACATTTTAAAAGAAGATTAATTGATAAATATTTTTTTGATAAAATAAAAACATATCTTAAATATGGAGCAACAATAAATATAGCTTCTGACTCAAAATCATATATTTCTCACATTCTCAGAACAATATATGAAGTAAAGGCAGATTTTTTATGGGTGAATCAAAGTAAATCTGAGTGGGAATATGATTCAGAAATATTACCTGAGACCAAATATTATAAAAAAGCCTTAGAAAATGGACTCAAACCATTTTATGTAAAGTTAAAGAAATTATAAGCTTGAGTTTTACTTAATTTTGACTATAGGGTTAAAAAAGTTAACGTTTAAGAGGTGGGATTTCCCGCCTTTTTTTTGGTAAATATTATGGCAAAACAAAAAATTAAAGTAATTAGAGAAGAAATGCTTCAAGTAGCAAATAATGTTGCTCAAGAAAAAAATATAGATCAAGAGTCAGTTTACTCAGCAATGGAACAAGCATTAGAAAAATCTGCCCGCGTAAAGTATGGTAATGAAAGAGACATAAGGGTACATATTGATCGTAATACAGGAGACATAAATTTAAAATCATTTCTTACAGTAGTTGAGAATTATTCAGATGAACAAGCTAAAGAGATTTTACTTATCGATGCTCAAAAGATTAAATCTGATGTTTCTATTGGTGAGTTTATAACTAAAGATCTCCCACCTATTGATTTAGGGCGTGTTGCAGCTCAAAATGCAAAAGGAGTAATTATTCAAAAAGTTAGAGAAGCTGATAAATCAAAACAATATGAGGAATATAAAGATAAGATTGGTGAAGTAGCTATTGGAATTGTAAAGAGAATAGAATTTGGAAATTTAATTGTTGATTTGGGGAAAAGTGAAGCAATAATAAAAAGAGAAGAACTAATTCCGAGAGAAACATTTAAAAATGGTGATAGGGTTAGAGCTTATATATATGAAGTTAAGAATGACCTAAAAGGTTACCAAGTTTTTCTATCAAGGACCCATCCGCAGTTTGTTGCAAAATTATTTACTCAAGAAGTTCCCGAAATCTATGAGGGAGTTATTAAAGTAAAGAGTGTAGCAAGAGATCCTGGCTCTAGAGCAAAAATAAGTATCTACACAGAAGATTCAACAATAGATCCAGTTGGTGCTTGTGTGGGAATGAGAGGATCAAGAGTTCAGGCTGTTGTAAATGAGTTACAGGGTGAAAAAATTGACATTGTTACCTGGTCAGAAAATCAAGCAACATTTTTAGCAAATGCTCTTGCTCCAGCTGAAGTTAGCAAAATCTTTCTGTATGAAGAAAAAAACAAAGTTGAAGTTGTTATTCCTGATGAGCAATTAAGTTTGGCAATTGGAAGAAAAGGACAAAATGTTAAACTTGCATCTAGTTTAACAAATTTAGAAATTGATATTCTAACAGAAGAAGAGGAATCCGAGAGAAGACAGCAAGAATTCAAAGATAAAAGCAGCATGTTGTCAGAAGTTTTAGATGTTGAAGATGTAATAGCTCAACTGTTAGTGACAGAAGGCTATGTATCAGTAAACTCAATAGCTACAGAAAATCTCGAAAATCTTGAAAAAATTGAAGGATTTGATACTGACCTAGCAAGTGAAATTATTTCAAGATCTAAAAATTATCTTAAAGAATTAGAGGAAAATAATATAGAGCTGGTTAACGAAAAAATAAAAGATGAAACGCTAAAAAATATTGAAGGAATGACTATTCCCATGCTTGCTATATTAGCTAAGGAAGATATTTTAACATTAAATGATTTTGCAGAACTAGCAACATTTGAACTTATTGATAAAGAAGAGGGGATATTCAAATCACTTGATGTTGAAGAGGAGTTAGCAAATAAAATGATTATGGAAGCCCGTAAGAACTGGTTTGATTAATATAAATAAATAAGAGTTTAAATTGGATAAAAGTAAAGACAACAAAAACAAGCCATTAAAATTATCTTCTACTGGAAGAATGCAAATTAGGAAGAACTTGGGCCCTAGTGGAGAAAAACCTAAATCTGCAGGAAATAAAAAAACAATTCAAATTGTATTTAGAAATAAAAACAATCAACAAAAAAGTTCTTCAACATCACAATCTAATTATAGAGGATCTTCTTCTTTTAGATCTTCTCCAAATCAAATAAATACAAATTTTACTCCAGTAAATAAAAATAAAACTTTTGAAAATAAAAATAAAAAAAATCCTGAACAAAAAAAACAACAACCAAAAAAATCAACCCTAAAACCTAATGATAATGATTTTAGTAAAATTGATGCAAAAAAAATTCTTGAACAAGAAGAGCAGGAATACGATAGATTTCCTAGCTTAGCCAAAATTAAAAGAGCCAGAGAAAAAGAAAAACTTCAATCTAAGGAGCAAAATGATAGTAATAAAATATCAAGAGAAGTTTTTATTCCAGAAATAATCACAGTACAAGAGCTAGCCAATAGAATGGCAGAAAAAACTGCTGATGTTGTAAAATCTTTAATGAAAATGGGAGTAATGGCAAACGCTGCACAATCTTTAGATGCTGATACCGCAGAACTGGTAGTTTCAGAGTTAGGTCATAAATCATTTAGAGTTAAAGATGATGATTTATTAAAAGATATAGAAGATTTTAAGGATCCAGAAGAAAGCTTAGTTTCTAGAGCTCCAGTTGTTACTATTATGGGACATGTTGATCATGGAAAAACAAGTATATTAGATGCTTTTAGAAGTTCAAATGTAGTTGCTGGAGAATCAGGAGGAATAACACAACATATTGGAGCATATCAAATTGGAGAAAAAGATAAAAAAATTACTTTTATAGATACACCTGGACATGCAGCATTTTCCAATATGAGAGCAAGAGGTGCTAAAACAACTGATATTGTTATTCTAGTGGTGGCAGCTGATGATAGTCTGAAACCTCAAACAATTGAGTCAATTGCACATGCTAAAGCAGCAAATGTTCCTATAATTGTTGCAATAAATAAAATTGATTTACCTAATATAGATGTTCAAAAAGTTAGGCAGGATTTATTAACTCAAGAAATAGTTGTAGAAAAGCTAAGTGGAGATGTTTTAGATGTTGAGGTTTCTGCTATTAAAAAAACTAATTTAGATAAACTTAAAGAAGCAATTCTTCTACAAGCTGATATTTTAAATTTAAAAGCCAACCCTAACAGAGCAGCTAGAGGCTCAATAATAGAGTCTAAATTAGAAAAAGGACGAGGTTCTGTAGCTACTGTACTAGTTCAAAAAGGAACCTTAAAGGTAAGTGATATATTTGTATCTGGATCTGAATGGGGCAAAGTAAAAGCTCTTGTAGATGATAATGGAAAAAATATTAAAGAAGCTCTACCTTCTACACCAGTTGAGGTTTTAGGATTTGATTCTAACCCCCTAGCAGGGGATGATTTTATTGTTGTTGAAAGTGAAGCTATAGCTAGAAAAATAGCTGAATATCGTTTTAAAAAACTACAAATTAAAAAAAATAAAGTAGTAAAATCAAACGTAGAAGAAATGTTTGAGCAAATTAACCAAGGTAAGGCATCATCTTTGCCAATTATTATAAAAGCTGATGTGCAGGGATCTGCAGAAGCAATTGAGAGTTCTGTAATAAAATTATCAACTAGCGAGGTTGAAGTTACTGTTGTTCATAAAGGTGTAGGGGCAATTACTGAGAGTGATGTAGCTCTCGCTAATTCAAGTAAAGGATTCATTATTGGATTTAATGTTAGAGCATTACCTCATGCAAGAGATGCTGCAAAACGAGATGGTGTTGATATGAAATATTATTCAATAATATATGAGTTGATAGATGATGTTAAAAATTTATTATCAGGGCTTCTTACGCCAGACATTTCAGAAAAAATTACCGGTAATGTTGAAATTAGAGAAATCTTTAGTATTTCAAAAATTGGAAACATTGCTGGATGTATGGTTAAGGATGGAATTGTTTCAAGAAATTCACAAATTAGATTATTAAGAGATAATGTTGTAATTCATACAGGCGGTTTAGCTAGTTTGAAAAGATTTAAGGAAGAAGTAAAAGAAGTTAAAAGCGGATTTGAATGCGGGCTTATGATTGAAAATTATTCTGATATTAAAATTGGTGATATTATTGAAACCTATCAAGAAATCAAAACAGAAAGAAAATTGTAAAGTATAAATTTATATATGAGTAATCAAATGTCTTCACAAAGGCAAATGAGATTTAGTGAATTAATTAGGTCTTTAATTAGTGAGTGCCTATTAGTTGAAGATTTTTATAATTTTAATTTTGAAACTACCTCTATTACAATTTCATATGTAAAAATGAGTAAAGATCTTAGAATTGCAAATATTTATTTAATGCCATTAGGTGGAGAAAATAAGATAAAAATAGTTAAGGCATTGAATGAGCAGAAGTACATTTTTCAGAAATTCTTATCTAGAGCAAAATTAAACTCTAAATTTACACCAAAAATAAATTTTTATTTAGATGATTCTTTTGATGAGGCTGAGAAGATTGAAAAATTACTTTTAAATAAAAATGTTTCTAGAGATTTAGATGGATGAAAAAAAACAAGGTTGGTTAAATATATATAAACCAGTTGGAATAAGTTCTTTTTCAACAATATATAAAATTAAAAAAAAATTTAATATTAAAAAAATAGGACATGCTGGCACATTGGATCCTAATGCCGAAGGTATATTGCCAATTGCTATTAATAAGACTACCAAATTAATTCCATTTGTTAGCGCTAATTCAAAAAAATATAATTTTAAATTAAAATGGGGAGTGCAGACAACAACTGATGACTCAGAGGGTGAGGTAGTAAATGTTAGTAATAAAATTCCAAATGTTGATGAAATAAATAAAATAATTAATTTATTTTTAGGCTATATAGATCAAGTGCCTCCAAAGGCCTCTGCTACAAAAGTAAATGGAAGAAGAGCTTATGCTATTTTACGTGCAAAAAAAAACTTTTCATTAAATTCAAAAAAAGTATATTTAAAATCAATCTTTCATCTTAACTCAAGTAATAATACATCAAACTTTTCAATTGAGTGTGGCAAAGGTTTTTATGTAAGAAGTCTTGCAAGAGATATAGCTCATCAATTAATGACATATGGTCATGTAATTGAGCTTAAAAGGACTAAAGTTGGTAATTTTACAGAAAATTCAACAATTTTGCTGGACGATCTTCTAAAAATAGGGCAAAGCGAGTTCGAATTTAATTTTATCCACTCTTCAATATCTATGCTGGACGACATCTTGGCTTATGAAGTTGAAGAAAGGGATGATCTAAATGATCTTTCCTTAGGTAAATCAATTTTTATTAATAAGAATAAATTAATAAAAAAACCATTAAATTCAGATAAAAAAGAATTAGTTTTTTTATCAAATAAGGGAAATATTATTTCCTTTGGCAAATTAAGTGGAGATTTGTTTCAACCAAATAAAGTTTTAACATAGGAGTTATGATGTCGATAAAAAAAGAAGTTAAAAAAGATTTAATTAGTAAATTTTCCATTAACGATAAAGATACAGGTTCGACAGAGGTTCAAATTGCAGTTTTAACTGAAAGAATAAACAATTTGATAGAGCATTTTAAGAATCATAAACATGACAATCATTCGAAAAGAGGACTTGTTGCTTTAGTAAATAACAGAAAAAAATTATTATTTTATCTTTCTAAAAAAGATAATGAAAAATATATGAAATTAATAAAAGAACTAAATATTAGAGGTTAGTTTAAGTTGAAAAAGAAAAGAGAAAAAAGATGTTTGAAGTAAAAAAAGTAGAATTAGAATGGGCAGGCAAAACCCTAACAATTGAAACTGGAAAAATCGCAAGACAAGCTGATGCATCAGTTGTTGTTACTTATGGTGGAACAACTGTAATGACAAATGTTGTTGCAGCTAAGCAAGTAAAACCTGATATGGATTTTTTTCCATTAACAGTAAACTACCAGGAAAAATTTTATTCAGTAGGTAAAATTCCAGGTGGTTTTTTTAAAAGAGAAGCAAGGCCAACAGAAAAAGAAACATTGATTTGCAGATTAATTGATAGACCAATTAGACCATTATTTCACAAAGATTTTAAAAATGAAACTCAGGTTACCTGTACAGTATTATCACATGATCAAGAAAATGATTCGGATATTGTTGCATTAATAGCTACTAGTGCAGCGGTAACATTATCTGGTCTACCATTTATGGGCCCATTAGGGGCTACAAAAATAGGTTTAGTAGATGATAAACTTGTCGTTAATCCAACAATTCAAGAAATAAAAAATTCAAAATTAGATTTAGTTGTTGCTGGGACTAAAAATGGGGTTCTTATGGTTGAATCTGAAGCGCACCAATTAAGTGAAGAAAAAATGCTAGAAGCTGTAGTTCTAGGTCAGGAGTCGTACTTACCAGTTATTGATGCAATAATATCACTAGCTAAAAAGGCCGCAAAAGAACCATGGGATATTCCAGAAAAAGATAGTGATATTGCTAATTTTCCTAAATTAATTTCTGATGAATATGCAAGCAAGTTTAGTGAAGCTTATCAAGTAACAGAAAAACAAAAACGTGTAGAAAAATTAAAAGATATTAAGAGTGAAATTGAAGAAAAATATGTAAGTGAAACACTTACGGCTGTAATTGTGTCAGATGCTATTAAGTCAGTTGAAAAGGATATTGTTAGAGGCGAGCTTCTTAAAACAGGAACCCGAATAGATGGACGTGATACTAAGACAGTAAGACCTATTGTGTGTGAAACTGGTGTATTGAGTCGTACACATGGATCAGCATTGTTTACTAGAGGAGAAACACAAGCCTTGGTAGTTACAACTCTTGGGACAGGAATGGATGAACAAAGAATTGATGCTATAGAGGGTGAATATAAAGAAAATTTTATGCTTCATTATAATTTTCCTCCATATTCAGTTGGAGAGGTTGGAAGAGTTGGTTCAACAAGCAGAAGAGAGGTTGGTCATGGTAAATTAGCATGGAGAGCAATTCATCCAATGTTGCCATCTAACGACAAATTTCCATACACTTACAGAGTTGTATCTGAGATAACAGAATCTAATGGCTCAAGTTCTATGGCTACAGTTTGTGGAACTTCTATGTCATTAATGGATGCTGGTGTCCCAATTGAAAAACCAATTGCTGGTATTGCTATGGGCTTAATCAAAGAAAATGATGATTACGTTGTTTTGTCAGATATTCTTGGTGATGAAGATCATTTAGGTGACATGGATTTCAAAGTTGCTGGAACAAAAGACGGGATAACGTCTTTGCAAATGGATATTAAAATTACCAGCATTACATCGGCTATTATGAAAGAAGCTCTTGAGCAAGCCAAAGAAGGCAGAATTCATATTTTAGGTGAAATGGCAAAAGCAATTGAAGAACCCGAAGAAAAAATTTCTGAATATGCCCCAACAATTACTACGTTTCATGTACACAAAGATAAAATACGAGAAGTAATTGGTAAAGGTGGCGCAGTAATAAGAGAAATTAGTGAAACTACTGGTGCTAAAATTGAAATTGATGATGAAGGTCTAGTAAGTGTTGCTGCTGTAGATGCAAAATCTGGTACTGATGCTATAGAATGGATCAAAGGCATTGTAGAAGAGCCTGAAATTGGAAAGATCTATGAAGGTAAGGTTGTAAAACTCATGGATTTTGGTGCATTTGTAAATTTCATGGGCTCAAAAGATGGTTTAGTTCATATTAGTCAACTAAAAAATGAAAGAGTCGAGAAAGTAAGTGATGTCATAAATGAAGGCGATATTGTCAAAGTAAAAGTTCTTGACGTAGATGGCAGAGGAAAAGTTAAGCTTTCAATGAAAGAAGTTGAGGCTGAATAGTAACTTTCTTCTACCAAAACTAATTGGTCATAGAGGGGTAAAAGACTTAAAACCCGAAAATACTTTTGAGTCAATTTTAACAGCTTTTGACCTTGGTCTAGAGTGTGTTGAAATAGATGTAAAAATTAGTAAGGATTGCATCCCTCTATTACTCCACGATGATACTTTAGATAGAACCACAGATGGATTTGGATTAGTCTGTGATTATACATTTGATGAAATAAATAAACTTGATGCTGGTTATTATTTTTATAAATCAAAAACAGAAATTAAAGTTCCAAGTTTAAGGAGTATTTTAGATTTAGTTAAAAAAAAACAAAAATATTTAAATATTGAACTTAAACCAAATAAAAACTATGAAGAATTAAACGTAAAAAAAGTATTACAAGAAGTTCAACAAACCTCAAACGATAAGATTTATTTTTCAAGCTTTGATCTTTTAAGTTGTGTAAGTTTAAAAGACAGTGCACCACATTTACTATGTGGTTTTTTAAATGATGATTTTAATAAAGTTAATATCAACGAAACTATTGATATTTGTAAAAAATATAATTTTTTTAGTTGTGGTATTAACTTAAATTGTTTTAATAACTCTATGATCAACCAATTTATTGAAAATAATATTCAAGTAACAGTGTATTCTAATAATAACATTACAGAATCACAAGCTCAAAACTTATGGAGCAATAATGTTACTAGTATATTTGTTGATGATCCTAGTGAATATTTTTAATTTTTTGGCATTCCAACAATATTAAAACCGCAATCAACATAATGAATCTCCCCAGTTATCGCTGAAGATAAATCACTAACTAAATAAAGTGCTGAATTACCTAATTCTTCTAGATTTACATTTCTTTTTAAGGAAGAATTCTTACTTGTATAATTAAAAACATCTCTTGCATTAGCAATTGCTGCTCCAGCAAGTGTTCTCATTGGTCCTGCAGAAATTGCATTAACTCTTACATTTTGATCGCCTAAATCAACACTTAAATATTTAACACTTGCTTCAAGAGCTGCCTTAGCTACTCCCATCACATTATAATTTGGCATAACTTTATTTGCTCCATGAAAACTTAATGTGACTAAGCTTCCTCCATTATTTATTATGGGTTGGAATAATTTTGCAATTCTTGTAAAGGAATAGCAAGATATAGATAAGCTATTAATAAAATTATCTTTAGAAGTATCTAGATACCGACCATTTAATTCATTTTTATCAGAATAAGCGACAGCATGAATAATGAAATCGATTTTACCAAATCCTTTATTAATTTGATTGACTGTATTTTGTAAATTATTTTCGTTATTTACATCGCATTCAATCAAAATATTTGAATTCACTTTATCTGCTAGAGGTTTAACTCTTTTTAACAATGTATCATTTTGATAGGTAATAGCTAGTTCAGCACCATTTGCATGTAATTGTTTAGCAATACCCCAAGCAATTGAATGATCATTAGCGATACCAATAATGAGACCTTTTTTACCTTTAATCATTATTATATCGAGACATTAACAGTGTTGCATTTGTACCCCCAAAACCAAAGCTATTTGAAAGTATATTTTCAATTTTATCATTTTGTTCAGTTTTTAAAATAATATTGTGATCTTTTGCTTTATCATCTAATGAATTTATATTTGCCGAACCACTTAGAAAATTATTATTCATCATCAAAAGAGAATATATTGCTTCATGAACACCTGTTGCTCCTAAGGAGTGTCCAGTTAATGATTTAGTTGAACTAATTTTTGGTATATTATTACCAAATACTTTTTTTATTGCTTCCAATTCTTTTAAGTCTCCTATTGTGGTACTCGTGCCATGTGAATTTATATAATCCACCTTACCTCTGATATTTTTTATTGCCATTTTCATGCATCTTTCAGCACCTTCTCCAGATGGTTGCACCATATCGTATCCATCAGAAGTAGCACCATATCCTGTAATTTCAGCATATATTTTAGCACCTCTTGCTTTTGCATGGTCAAGCTCCTCAAGTACCAATGTTCCACCACCACCAGAAATTACAAAACCATCTCTTTCAGAATCATATGCTCTAGAAGCCACTGATGGATTATCATTATACTTTGATGAAAGAGCACCCATTGCATCAAAAAGTATCGATAAAGTCCAATGTAACTCTTCTCCACCTCCCGCAAATACTATATTTTGTTTACCCATTTGAATGAGTTCATATGCATTTCCAATGCAATGGGAGCTTGTTGAACAAGCAGAGGTAATTGAATAATTTACCCCTTTGATTTTGAATGGAGTAGCTAGAGTTGCAGAATTTGTGCTAGACATACTTCTTGGCACCATAAAAGGCCCAACTTTCTTAGAGCCGCTATTTTTTCCCAACTCAGATGCTTTATATAAATTCATAGTTGATGGACCTCCAGACCCAACAATTATACCTGTCATTTCATTGGATACATCTTTCTCTTCTAATCCAGAATCTTCAATTGCATTTTTCATTGCTATATAATTAAATGCTGCACCATCACCCATAAAACGCAAAAGACGACGATCAATATTTTCTTCTAAATTTATATTTGGCTTACCATGTACGAGACTTCTAAATGAAAACTCTTCATATTCGGGGGCAGAAGAAATACCAGAATTTAAGTTTTTTAAATTATTAGTTACAGTTTCTGCATCATTACCAATACATGAGACAATACCTAGGCCTGTTATAACAACTCTTTTCATTATTATTTATTATCAGATTGAAAAAGCCCAACTTTCATATCTTTAGCTTCATATATGGGCTCACCATCTGCTTTAAGAATGCCATCAGCTACTCCTAAAATTAATTTTCTAAGAATTAATCTTTTAAGAGAAATATGGTAAGTTACTTTTTTTATTGTATCTAAAACTTGCCCTGTAAATTTTACCTCACCAACACCAAGAGCCCTACCTTTACCTGGTTGTTCTAACCATCCAAGATAAAAACCAACCAATTGCCACATTGCATCTAAACCTAGACATCCAGGCATTACAGGATCTTTCTTGAAGTGACATTCAAAAAACCAAAGATCAGGTCTAATGTCTAATTCAGCAACAATCTCACCTTTTTTAAATAAACCACCTGTTTCATTAATATTTGTAATTCTATCAAACATTAGCATAGGTGGGGATGGTAGTTGCGCATTACCCTTTCCAAATAAATCTCCATTTGCACAATCGATTAGTTGCTCATAAGAAAAGGAATTTTGTTTCATAGTGATAATAAGTAAGGTCTTAAATGATAATACATTATAAGTTAACTATTATTTAACACACAATTAACATTATTTTTTATGATAATATTACTTATAGTGAAATCTGAAGTATTAATTAATGTTAAGATATTATTTTCATCTATAGTATTTAATAAAGTATTTAATGTTTTTTGAGCCGTTACTAATCCAGCAATACCAGCACAAATACTAGAAATTCCAACAGTATCACATCTTGGTAAATCTGCATCTTCTTCGTTTGGAAACAAACAATTTAAACAAACGTGATTTTTTTTATTATCAAAAAGACATATTTGAATATTATAATTAATTGCTGATGAAAAAATATATTTTAACGAGTTCTGTAAACAAAATTTGTTAATTAATTTTGAAGTATGCCAATCATCAGTTGTATCTATTATTATGTCTGCGCTTAATAATAAATTTAAATTTTCTTGTCTTAAATATTCTGGGTAGGCAGTTATATTGCAATGTGGATTTGTTTTTAATAGTTTATCTTTTGCAACTAAAGTTTTATATTTCCCTAGATCTTCTAAAGTATATAATATTTGTCTACCTAAGTTGCTTTTTTCAATCATATCACCATCAAAAAAAGTTAAATTTTTCACACCAGATGAAACTAAATATTGTGCTAGAGGGCAAGCTATTCCCCCAAGTCCAACTATCACTATTTTAGAGTTATGTAATTTTAATATATTTTCTTCATTAAAATTTTTTAAAATAAACTGTCTAGAAAATAATTCATATTCTAAGTCTGAGTAAGTCATTTATTTTTTATTTCATTATAAATAGAATCTATAATTAAAGTAGCACATTTGAATTTTGAAGATTTTGCATAATTTATAATTTTATTTTTTGTCAAAACAGAAATTTTATTTTCATCTAATCCAAAAACTTTATTTTTTTTGCTTATTTTATTATACACTATCATATCACAATTTTTTTCTTTTAGTTTTCTTTTGGCTAATATTTTATTATCCGTTTCAGCCGAAAAACCTACAATATATTTAGGCCTATTTTTTTTTTGAGTTGAAATTTTTTTTAGAATATCAATATTTTTTATTAATTTTAGTGATTTTAATTTGTCTTTTTTTGTTTTTTTTGAACTTATTTTTCTTATTTTAAAATCTGCTACAGCAGCACAAAATACTGCAATATCTATTTTTTTATTATATTTATTTGTTTGAATCAGCATTTCATCCGCAGTTCTAACCTTGATTATTTTTACATTCGAAGGAGGTTGAATATTTGTTGGTCCTGAAATCAAAATTACATCTGCACCCTTTCTTGCTAGTTGATTAGCAATTTCATAACCTTGCTTTCCTGAGGAATAATTTGAGATATATCTTACAGGATCGATATCTTCTATAGTGGGTCCTGCAGTTATAAGACATTTTTTATTTATAAACTGATTATTTGTCTCCACTCTAGAAATCAACATACTTACAATATTTTTAACATCCTCTATTCTGCCCATTCCATATTCACCGCATTTCAGTCTCCCAATTTTAGGTCCAATAAAATCTACACCTATCGATTTAAGATATTTGACGTTTTTTTTATTTAAAGGATTATTCCACATCATTGAATTCATAGCTGGAATAAAAATTATGGATTTATTTGCAGCTAGCAAAGTTGTTGAAGCTAAATTATCACCATAGCCGTTTGCAAATTTCGCTATTGTATTAGCTGTTGAAGGACACACTACTATTAAGTCATTTTTTCTTGATAAATTAATGTGAAGCATCTTTTCTTTTTTTTCACTTGCTTCAGTATAAATTTTACCAGAAATATTTTTCTTTATTTTTAAAGTATTTAGTAATTTTTTTGCGTTATTTGTTATTAAACAATTTACTTCAATTTTATTTTTTTTTAATGCACTTAATATATCATAACATTTTGATACAGCAATTGACCCTGTAATAATAAAAAGTATCTTCACTAATATTTATAACCTGTGTGAATTGATACAATTCCATCAAATAGGTCTATAAATTTTACTGATTTAAAACCTGCATAACCCATTTTTTCTTTAAGATCTTCTTGGCTTGGGAACATATCAATACTTTCACTTAGATAATTATAAGCATCTCGATTATTAGAAAATATCTTTCCAAAAGCAGGAATTAGATTTGATTTATAATATGAATAAATATTTGAGATAATAAAAGAATTTGGTCTACTAAACTCCAGACAATAATATTGTCCACCAGGTTTTAATATCCTAAAAGCCTCTTTGAGTGATTTGTCAATATCTGATATATTTCTTAAGCAAAAAGAAACAACATATTTGTCATAGCTATTATTAGCAAAGCTTAAACTTTCAGCATTTTGTTTATAGAAACTTACATTACCTTTTTTTATACGTTTTCTTCCTTCTTCAAGCATTTCTTTATTTAGATCAACAATATCTATTTTTGCATTTAAATATCGCTTTTGAATTTCTAAAACTAAGTCTCCTGAACCTGATCCAACATCAATAATTTTATCACTATAAGTAGGATTAACTATATCTATAAATTTACTTTTCCACAGTCTATGAGCTCCAAAACTCATTACATCATTCATTAAGTCGTAATTAAAAGCAACATCTGAAAAAACTTTTTGAACTAATTTTGTTTTTTCTTTAATTGTGACCTTTGTATAACCAAAATTTGATATTTTACTCATTTTATGCCTGAATTACCTGAAGTAGAAACCACTATTAAGAGCTTAAATATATTAAAAAATAAAAAAGTCATTAATCTTGATATCCATTCAAAAAAACTTAGGTATTCAATACCTCATTTGGAATTAAAAAAAATAATAAATTATAAAATTATAAAATTGAGGAGGATAGCTAAGTATGTGATTATAGATTTTAACAACTCTATGAGTGTAATTATTCATTTAGGTATGTCCGGTAGATTAAAAATTATAAAAATTAATATACCAATAAAAAATCATGATCATTTAGTGTTTAAATTTAATAATATTAAATTAATTTATAATGATCCTAGAAGATTTGGGTTTATTGATATAGTTGAGTCAGATAAAATAAATAATATCAGATATATTAAAAAATTGGGCATTGACGCCTTAGATAAAAATCTCTCAACAGAATATTTGTACCATAAGTTTTGTAAATCAGAAGTTTTGATAAAACAACTTTTACTAAATCAATATATAGTATCAGGTATTGGCAATATCTATGCCTCTGAAATATTGTTTGATGCAAAAATATCTCCATTAAGAAAAGGAAATAGTTTAAAAAAGTACCATATTGATACAATTATTAAATCTATAAGAAAAATATTAAGAAAAGCAATTAAGCATGGGGGCTCATCTATTAGCGATTATGTGTCTCCAGACGGTACTTTAGGCAATTTTCAAAATAATTTTAAAGTATATGGAAGAGAAGGGCAGAGAATCAAAGGTTTCGTTATAAAAAAAGAAGTATTGTATGGGCGTTCTACTTTTTTTTGCCCTAAGATACAAAAATGATTTAATATTAAAGTTGACTTTAAATTTATAAAATTTATAGGCTTTTTTAATGGCTAATCATAAATCAGCTAGAAAAAGATCAATTCAATCTAAAGTTAAAAATACTGTTAATTCTCAATATTTAAGTAAAATTAGAACTAATCTAAATAAATTTACCAAATCTCTAAAAGCTGATAATTCCAAAGAAGCAACTAAATCTCTGCAAGTGATTAACTCAATCATGGCTAAAGCCGTTAAAAAAGGGATATTGAAAAAACAATATATGTCCCGAAAGTTATCCTCGTTATCAAATCAAATCAAAAAAAATTAATTTTTTTTTTTAATTTTTTCTCTTTTATTCTTGATTAAAATGCGTAAAGAGTATTGATTATCTTTATTATAATTGGTGATTATAATTTACGGTTATAGTTTTACGGCTTTGATTTTTTTACGTAAAATTTATTGAAAAAAAATCAACTACTATTAGGGGGCTAATGCAGAATCCAACTGAAGAATTTAATGAAACTAAATGGGCCTCTTTAAAAAAAGATTTAAAGAAAACAGTAGGAGAAAGTGCATATAATAATTGGTTGAAACATTTAAACTATGTATCGGTTGATAATGATACAATCACACTGTCTTTACCAACTAAATTTTTAAGAGATTGGATAGTAAATAATTACTCTGATAAAATAAAAATTGAATCAAAGAATTATTCTCAAAAAATAGATGTTATTAAGTTTGTTGTAAAACCAACTGGAGGGAGAATAGTCCCAGGCACTGCTAGAACAGTAAAAAGTAATGATAATCACTGGAAATCATCGATGGATATTAGGACAAGCCAAAACTCATCATATCCTAATGAGTTTGGCGCACCCTTAGATCCACGATTTACATTTGAAAATTTTGTAGTTGGCAAGCCAAATGAATTAGCTTTTGCAGCTTCAGAGAGAGTTGCAGAAGCAGATGAAGTTTCTTTTAATCCTCTCTTTCTATATGGTGGAGTTGGTTTAGGAAAAACTCATCTTATGCATGCCATCGGGTGGAAAATTAAACAACAACAACCCGATAGAAAAGTTATCTATTTATCTGCTGAAAAGTTTATGTATCAGTTTGTGCGTGCTTTAAGATATAAAGATACTTCAGCTTTTAAAGAACAATTCAGGTCTATTGATGTTTTAATGATAGATGATGTGCAATTTATAAGTGGTAAAGATAATACACAAGAGGAATTTTTCCATACATTTAATGCATTAATAGAACAAAACAAACAAATAGTTATTTCTGCTGATAAATCACCTTCTGATTTAGATGGTGTTCAAGATAGATTAAAATCAAGATTAGGCTGTGGTTTAGTCGCAGATATACATCCAACAACATATGAGCTCAGACTTGGAATACTAATTGAAAAGGCTCAAAAAAGAGGAGTTGAAATTCCTCCTAAAGTACTTGAATTTTTATCGCACAGGATAATTTCGAATGTTAGAGAAATGGAAGGCGCCCTCAATAGATTGGTAGCTCATGCTACATTAGTAGGTACAGAAATTACTATTGAAACTGCTCAGACGGTTCTCCAAGATTTACTAAAATCTTCAAATAAAAAAATTACAATTGAAGAAATTCAAAAAAAAGTTGCTGAACATTATAATATTAGAATTACTGATATGCACTCTCCAAGAAGATCACGTTCAGTAGCAAGACCTAGACAAATTGCAATGTATTTAGCAAAATCAATTACTTCCAGATCTTTACCAGAAATTGGTAGAAAATTTGGTGGAAGAGATCATACAACAGTAATGCATGCAGTTAAAAAAATAGAAGAATTAAAACTACAAGATATAAGTTTCAATGAAGATATTGAACTTCTTAAAAGACTTATAGACTCTTAATATAAATTTATTTATATTTGTTTAATGAAGTTTGTAATTGAAAAAAAAACTATTTTTAGATCACTTACCCATTTGCAAAGTATTGTTGATAGAAAAAATGCATTACCTATTCTATCTAATATTCTAATAGAAGCTAAAAATAATGAGTTAACAATGTCTTCAACCGATATGGATATTTCAATAAAAGAAAATATCAATTGTGAGGTAATTGAGGAAGGGGCAACAACAATTAATGCGCAGTTAATATATGATATAATAAAAAAACTTCATGATCAAAGTAAAATAGAAATTATTTCAAATGATGGAAAAATATTAACCTTAAGGTCAGGAGTTTCTAAGTTTTCTCTAGCATGTTTGCCAAAGGAAGATTTTCCATTAATAGAATCTAAAATTGAGGGAAATAAATTAACAACTAAAGCAGAGAATATATTTAATTTGATAGATAAAACAAAATTTGCGATTTCAAATGAAGAGACAAGATATTTTCTTAATGGTTTGTATTTTAGTATTAATAATGAAAATGATAAAAGTATGTTAACTTTTGTTGGAACAGATGGTCATAGGTTAGCTAAACTCTCAATTTCTAATTCCACAAAAATTGACGATATTAACGGAGTAATTATTCCAAAAAAAACAATAAATGAGCTATACAAACTTTTATCAGAAAACTCTGATGATATTCATATAGAAATTAATTCAAATAAAATAATTTTTTATATAGGTAAGTTGATTTTAATATCGAAACTTATAGATGGAACTTTTCCAGATTATAAGAGAGTGATTCCGAAAAATAATAATGAAAATTTAATTGTTAATAGATTAAACCTCCTTTCTGCAGTTGATAGAGTAAGCACAATTGTTAATGAAAAATCTCCAGTAATTAAATTTAAACTTTTCAAAAATTTGGTTAACTTAAGTACATTCAATAAAGATAATAGCAGTGCTACAGAGGATATTGAAGCTGATTATGAAGGTAAAGAAATTGAGATTGGTTTTAATGCTAAATATATAATGGACATGCTAGAAAATCTTAAAGAAAATGAAATACAATTATCGTTTATGGATAATTCATCTCCTATCATTGCAAAGGAAAAAACTAATCCTGATTTAATATACGTTCTAATGCCTATGAGAGTTTAATTATTGGGCTATTTCAAAAATATTCAACTTAACAACTTTAGAAACTTTAATGAGTTTCAAATTGAATTTTCAGATAAATGTAATGTTTTATTTGGAAAAAATGGGTGTGGAAAGACAAATTTATTAGAAGCATTATCTCTTTGTATAAAAGGCAGAGGTATTAGAAATGATAAAATTACAAATTTTATAAAAAAAGATGAAAATTCTTTTTCCAATATCGCTAATTTTGTTAATGAAAATATAGATTATGAAATTAAAGTTATTAGTGAGTTAAGTAACAATAAATTACAAAAAAAAATATTATTAAATAATGAATTTTCTAGCGAGGTTAATAAAAAGATTCAATCCTTAATAACTTATTTAATTTATTTGCCTGAAAATGAAAGAATTTTTATAGCCTCACCAACAACAAGAAGAAACTTTTTTGATCACTTTATTTTTTCTAACAATAATAAATATAGTACTTTAGTAAATTTTTATAAAAAAAATGTTTACGAAAGAAATGTCATTTTAAATAATATAAATTCTGATGAAAATTGGTTAACAAAAATTGAAGAAAATATATCAAATAGTGGAATAGAAATTTACAAAAATAGAAAAATGCAGGTTGATTTGTTTGTCAAAAATTTGGGTGATATTAGTAAATATTTTAATACTGAATTTAAAGTAGCTTTAGAAATAAATGATCCATTTTATACCGAAAAACTTAATATTGACAAATATATGATTTCATTAAGACAATGTCGTGAAATTGATAAAATAGTTGGAGGAACAAAATTTGGGCCTCATAAGTCTGATTATATTTTTTTTGTAGATAAAAATTACCCTGCATCGCAATTGTCTACAGGTCAACAAAAAACATTAGTGCTGTTATTATATTTTTCTCAATGCAATTACTTAGTAAATACTTGCAACAAGAAGCCAATTTTGCTCCTTGATGAAATATGTTCACATTTAGATGAGACAAATGCACAACTATTACTTAAGATTGTAAACCAATTTGATATGCAGGTTTTTATGACTGGAACAAATAAAGATTTATTTTCTTTTTTATCAACAAATACAAACTTTTGTAATATAAGTAATAAATGAATCAAACTTATTCTTCAGAATCAATAAAAGTATTAAAGGGCTTAGAGGCAGTAAGAAAAAGACCTGGAATGTACATTGGAGATACTGATGATGGCTCTGGCTTGCATCAAATGATTTATGAAGTTGTTGATAACTCTATTGATGAATCACTAGCTGGCTATTGTGATAAAATTGAAGTTATATTGAATTCAGATGGCACTGTTACAATTTTAGACAATGGCAGAGGAGTACCAGTTGATAATCATAAAGAGGAAGGGATTCCAGCAGCTCAATTAATTATGACAGAGCTCCATGCTGGTGGAAAATTTGACCAAAATAGCTACAAAGTTTCTGGTGGTTTGCACGGTGTAGGAGTTTCTGTAGTTAATGCTCTTTCTGAGAAATTATTATTAGAAATTAATCGCGATGACAAGATTCATAAAATGGCATTTGCTCATGGAGCTGTTACAGATTCACTAAAAGCTGTTGGGGACTCCGAAGTAATTAATGGAAACAAATATACAGGAACGAAAATAACTTTTTTACCATCAACAAAAATTTTTAAAAATATTGAGTTTAATTTTTCTACAATTGAAAAGAGACTAAGGGAACTAGCTTTTCTTAATACAGGAGTAAAAATTGTACTTAAAGACAATAGATCTACTCAGAAAAAAGAGATTATATTTAAATATGAAGGTGGAATAATTGAGTATGTAAATTATCTCAATAAAGGTAAAAACTGTATAAACAATACTCCAATATATTTTTTAGGAATAAAGAATAATGTTAATGTTGAATGTGCATTGCAATGGACTGATGCTTATCATGAAAATACACTATGCTTTACTAACAATATTGCCCAAAGGGACGGTGGGACGCATCTTGCTGGTTTTAGAGGGGCGTTAACTCGCTCTATAGTAAATTATATCAATCAAAAAATTAAGAATAGCACAAATATTTCAGGTGATGATGCGAGAGAAGGTCTTACTTGTGTAATTTCAGTGAAGCTACCTGATCCAAAGTTTTCAAGTCAAACTAAAGATAAATTAGTTTCTTCTGAGGTCAGACCTGTAGTTGAGTCTGTGAGTTTAGACAAAATAGAACAGTGGATTGAAGAAAATCCTAATGAAATTAAAAAAGTAGTTGAGAAAGTTGTAGAAGCTTCTGATGCTAGAGAAGCAGCTAGAAAAGCAAGAGAACTTACTAGAAGAAAAACTGGACTAGAAAATTCATCTTTACCTGGAAAGCTTGCAGATTGTCAGGAAAAAAATCCAGAATTATCAGAACTATTTATTGTAGAGGGTGACTCAGCTGGAGGATCTGCTAAGCAAGGTAGAGATAGGAAGAATCAAGCAATTCTTCCACTGAGAGGTAAAATATTAAATGTTGAAAGAGCAAGTCCTAAACAAATTCTTACAAGCAATGAAATAGGCGTCCTTATTACTGCAATTGGAGCTGGCGTTGGTAATCCAACTGGCAATGATGATCAAGATCTATCAGAAGGTAAGTTTAATTTAGATAAAATGAGGTATCACAAAGTAATAATAATGACGGATGCGGATGTAGATGGAAGTCATATAAGAACATTATTACTTACTTTTTTTTATCGGCATATGAGGCCAATGATAGAAAGTGGTAGATTATATATAGCACAACCCCCTTTATTTAGATCAAAAAAAGGTAATTCAATTCAATATTTAAAGAATCAAAATGAAATGGAAGATTATCTAATTGAAGAAGGAATAAAAAAACTAACCTATGAAGTGCCCAAAAATAACAATCTCAAACATCAAATTAGTAATTTAGAATTAATAAATTTATTAAATTTATCTAAGAAAGTTCAAATGTTAGTTGAGCAACTTACAAGAAGAGTTGACAATAAGTTAGTAATTGAGCAAGCTGCAGTTATTGCAGCTTTAAAAGAAAGTTCTTTAAAAGATCAAATTATTGGTAAAGAAATTGCAAAATATTTAGAATTGAGATTAAATACTATTGAAAATAATCAATGGAAAGTAAATTATAAAAATTCATCACTCACTATAATCAGACTAGAGAGAGGGGTTAAAAAACAATTTGTTATAGATTCTGATTTTTTAGTAACCCCTGAAGCTAAATCATTAAATGATATGAGAAAAATATTAATGGATAATTTTGGTATTTTAAAAAATGGCTCAGCAGGTAATTTAAAAGCTGGTGATTTAACTTTTAAAATCAATGGACCGATAGACTTAATAGAAAAAGTTTTTGAAATAGGAAAGCAAGGTACTCAAATTAATAGATATAAAGGACTTGGCGAGATGAATCCAGATCAACTATGGGAAACAACTCTTGATAAAAATTACAGATCGCTCCTTTCTGTTAAAATTGAAGAATTAAATGATGCTAATCAGATTTTTGAAACTTTAATGGGTGATTTAACTGATGGCAGAAAACATTTTATTCAAGAAAATTCATTAAAAGTTGCCAATCTAGACATTTAAATTTTTAAGTTAGTGAACACAATATTACTTACAAATTTAATAAAAATTAGATGGACTGCAATATTTGGTCAATTTGCAGCAATATTTTTTGTTGAAAAAATACTAGAAATAAAAATATTATTTACTGAATGTTTGATAGTAATTTTACTGTCAGTATTAATTAATCTCGGTGCTTTTTTTTTTCAAAAAAAGGATAATATTTCAGATAAGAAAGTATTTTTATTTTTATTATTTGATACATCTCAGCTTGGAGTATTATTATTTCTAAATGGAGGCATACTAAATCCATTTTCAATATTAGTTTTGGCTCCGGTAATTATTTCTGCAACATATCTGAAATCATTGTGGACAGTTTTTTTATCTTTATATTCAATATTTCTTGTTTTAATACTTAAATATTATTTTATTCCATTAAATTGGCGTAATGATTTTATAATTCCAAATTTATATAATAATGGTTTGTTAATATCATTAATTATAACAATAATTTTTATTGCTGCTTATACATACTTATTCGCTAATTCTTCTAGAAAGATATCCAAAGCTCTTGCAGAAACAAAACTCCAACTAAATAACCAAAAAAAAATTACTGAAATAGGTTCATTAAGTGCTGCTGCAGCCCATGAATTAAGCACACCACTAAATACAATTTTTTTGATATTAAATGATTTATTAAAAGAAAAAATTTTAATTAAAAATAAAAATCTATTTAAGGATGTTATGCTACTTAAATCTCAAGCAGAGAGATGCCGAGATATTTTATTAAGTCTTTCAAAAAGCCCACATTTACTAAAGGATAATTTTTTTGAAAAAATTAAAATTCAAGATTTAATAAACCTAAGTTTTGAAAAATTTAATACAAATAAAGTACTTAAAATTATTTTTGAGCAAACAAGTAGAGAAATGTCTATTTTATACAAAGATGAAATCAACTACGCGTTTAGCAACATTATACAAAATGCAATACAACATGCAAAAAATGAAATTACCATAGTAATTTCTAGGGATTTAGAAGAATTATCAATCAAAATCAGTGATGATGGTAAAGGTTTTTCACGAGATATTCTTGATAAGCTAGGAGAACCATATATTACAAAATCTAGAAAAGGTATGGGGTTAGGAATATTTATAGCAAAAAATTTAATAGAAAACGTTGATGGAAAGATAAATTTCTATAATTCATCTAAAGGAAATGCAGTAGTTGAAATATTATTTAAAGGATCTATTTTAATAAAATGAACAAAACATTACTTGTGGTAGATGATGACCTCCCTTTTAGAGAGAGATTGTCAAGATCTATGGAAAAAAAAGGATTTAAAGTTAATTCAGCAGAATCTTTTTCTTCAGCATCTGAAATAATTGAAACTAATAAGTATGACTATGCAATTGTTGATATGAGACTTTCAGACGGATCTGGTTTAGAGCTTATAAAAAAAATTCAAAATAAAAGTCCCTTAACTAGATCTCTATTGCTTACAGGTTATGGCAATATAGCTACAGCAGTGGCAGCAATAAAAACAGGAGCAATTGATTATTTGCCTAAGCCAGCTGAAGTAGATCAAATTTATGATGCACTAACTAACTCAAAAGAAGTTCTACCTCCCCCACCAGAAAATCCTATGACTGCTGATAGAATTAGATGGGAGCATATACAAAGAGTTTTTTTTCAATGTAAGAGAAATGTTTCTGAGACAGCTAGAAGACTAAGAATGCATAGAAGAACATTGCAAAGAATACTTAACAAGCATGCGCCAAGAGAATAATGAACCCCGAAGCTTCAATAGTTGTTCCAATTTATAATGAAATTAATTCATTAAACTCTTTATGCCACAAATTAAAAGATACTTTTAAACATCTTAAAATTAAGTATATTTTTGTTGATGATGGATCTAAAGATGGCAGTTTAAGTTGGCTTAAAAATAATTTAGAATTAATTTTTAGTAAAAAAGAGTTTGAACTAATTATTTTACAAAAAAATTTTGGTAAAGGTTATGCAGTAAAAGAAGGTATTAAAAAAGCTGAAGGTAAATATACAATTTTTTTTAGACTCTGATCTTGAGTATGAGCCCATAGATTTGCTTGAAATGTATAATGTTGTTTTAGAAAATCAGAATATAGAAGTACTACATGGTTCTAGAAATTTAGGTTCAAAAACACAAATGAGAAGATATTTTTTGAATAAAATAGCAGTCAAAATAAATACTTGGATATTTAATTTTCTTTTTAATCAATCACTTTCAGATTTACATACTGGATCAAAAATAATTAATACTGATTTAGTAAAGGATTTAGATCTCAATACTAATGGCTTTGGTCTTGAAATAGTAATGAGTAGTGAAATTGCTAAAAGAAAAATAAATATTTTTGAATATGGGATAAGTTATTATGAAAGAACTGTTGAGCAAGGTAAAAAAATTACATTTGCAGATGGTATTATAAGCTATTATTTTTTATTTAGAGAAAGATTTCTGAAAAATGATTTTCCAACACAAGTTTCAATATTGTATTCATTCTTATTTATGACATACGCAGGAACATACTTTGGTATGGGTTCAGGAAAAATTTTAGTTATATTATTCTTTATGATAATTGGATTAATGATTGCATTAAATCGTAAAATTATACAATTAAGCCTTATATTTTTTCTAATATATGCTGGCAGTCTATTTAGCAAAGGTAATGGAAGAATTTATACAGTAATTATATTTTTCTTAATCGGTTTATATTTATCAAAAAAAATTAAAAAATATTTTTTAATGACAAAATCTAATTTTATAACAAGATTTTTATTATAGAAATATTTATTACTTATTTTCAAACCTAAATTTATAAATAGAGATACATATACCTAAGAGGTAAAATGTACTAACACCATACCAATTTTTTGTTAAGCTTCCTGTTGACATTATTGGCCAAAATAAAATTATCATAGTTATTATAGCTAATAATCTTATTTCACTTGTTTGATTTTTGTTAATAGATACAAAAATATAATACAAATAGAGTATGAACAAGAATAAACAAATTGGACCCGTTTCAATTAACCACTGTAAGTAAAAGTTGTGGGGATGTGTTACACAATCTATATTTTTCAATTGTTTTTTATATTTTTCTGTTTGGCATAAATCATTATAATTATTTAAACCTATTCCAAATAATAAGTTATCTTTGTACATATTTAGAGCAAGTAAATAAATTTCTCCATATGCTGAATTATTAAAATTTTTCAAAACTTCTAAAAATTTAGGTTGTGATTTAATTATAACAGAACAATTTAAATTTGAATTATTCTCACATTCAATTTTTTTTTCTAATATTAATCCATTATGAATTGGAGAAGAGTTGATTATTTTATAATCAAAAGCTGGATGAAATTTGGATGAAATAAAAATTAAAAAAAATATTAATATTACTGAAAATAGATAATAAAAATTATTTTTTTTACTAAATAGAATAAAAACAACCAATCCTAACCCAAAAGTTGCAAAAGCCATTTTTTCACCAGATATGTAGGTAATAAACCCTGATAATCCAAGATAAAGAATTATTAAAAAATTTTTTAAATTTACATTTTTTATAAACAAATAAATTGTTATCAATCCAAAAAAGGCAAACCTAGAAACAAAAGAACCTGGGACCAAATCTTTGAAAGGTCCTGTTAATCTAAAATGAGGTGAATTATCTGGTACATAACCAAACATATCTTCCCCAAAACCTGTTTTAGCGTCGTAATTAAAAAATTGAAACAAACAATCAAAAATTACAAAAATAACAGAACCAAATATAATGACAAAAAGAATTTTTATAGCAAATTGATATTCAAATAAAATTATTAAAATTATGGCAGGAATTAATATTAACCTAATAAATATTAATGCCTCAGCAAAAGATTTAATAAAACTAAATGCAAAAAAACTTGAAAAAATTAAAAAAATCCAAAAAAGTATTGATATCTTAAACCAACTAAAATTTAATATTTGATAATCATATTTTTTAAAATATGTTAAAATTAAAAAAAAAATTCCCGAAAAAGTTATAATTATATCAGGTATTGCTGGACCAGTTATCAGGAAGATAGGAACTAGTAATAATAAAAAGCAAAAAATTTTTTTAGTTATTTCCATTAGATGAAATTAATTTTGTAAATACATTTTCGAGGTTACTCTCATATGTGCTCATTTCTAAAAATACTATATTGTGCTTGTTTAATATATTAATAATACTACTTAGGGAAACTTTACTCTTATCATATGATAATGTTAGTCTATTTTTTTCTACTTTAGGATTAAATTGTAATAATTCTATTGGAATTTCTTGTTTACTTTCAAAATCAAAGCTAACTGTTTTTGTCGAAATAATATTTAACAAATTTATTTTACTATCATTTTTTATTACTTGCCCTTTATCTAAAATAGTTATGTTTTCACATAATTTTTCTGCTTCCTCTAGATAGTGCGTCGTCAGGCATATAGTGGTGCCTTGATTATTTATATCTCTGATATAATTCCATAACATACTTCTCAACTCCACATCAACACCTGCAGTAGGCTCATCTAATATTAGCATTTCAGGACTATGCACTAATGCTTTTGCAACTAGCAACCTTCTTCGCATGCCTCCTGATAAAGTTCTTGCATATGCATTTTTGTTATCAAGCAATCCAACATTATCTAAAATTTCTTCAGTCTTTCTATTTTTTTTTGGAATACCATATAATCCAGCTTGTAACTCCAGTAGTTCAAAAGGAGTAAAAAAAGGATCGATATTTAGTTCTTGGGGCACAATACCAATTTTAAATTTTGAAAGTTTTTGATTTTTATCAATATCTATCCCACAAATATTAATATTACCTTTATTTTTTTTTACTAAACCACCTAAAATATTAATGAATGTAGATTTACCTGCGCCATTTGGTCCAAGCAATCCATGGATGCTTCCTTTTTTTATTTTAATATTAAAGTTTTCAAGTGCGTTAACTTCAAGATTTTTTCTCTTATAAGTCTTATTAACGTTTTTTGCCTCAATAGAATAAATATAATCTGTCATTATTATAAAAGTGTTTATATATTTAAATTTTATATGAATAAACAAAATAGATTAATCTTAATTGATGGATCGGCATATATCTTTAGAGCTTATTATGGTTTGCCACCCATGAATAGATCAGACGGCACACCTATTAATGCAGTTTTTGGTTTTACAAATATGCTAGTAAAACTTATTGAAGATTATAGAGAAGACAAAATGATTGTTGTATTTGATGCAGCAAGAGAAAATTTTAGAAATAAAATTTTTAAAGACTACAAAGCTAATAGAGGAGATACTCCCGAGGACCTAATACCACAATTTGAAATAATTAGAGAGTGTGTTGATGCTTTTAACATTCCTCAAATTGAAATAGAGGGTTTTGAAGCGGATGATATTATTGCCAGTTATTGTATACTAGCTGAAAAACAAAAAATTGAATCTATAATAATTTCTTCTGACAAAGATCTAATGCAATTAGTTAATAAGAATGTAACGATGCTTGATCCAATGAAGAATAAAAGTATTGGTATTGAGCAGGTAATAGAAAAATTTGGTTTACCGCCAGAAAAAGTAATCCAAATACAGGCATTAACAGGGGACAAAGTTGATAATATTCCTGGCGCTCCCGGCATAGGACCTAAGACTGCTTTGCAACTAATAGAAGAATTTGGTGATGTTAAATCTTTAATTAAAAATGCTAATAAAATAAACCAAGAAAAAAGAAGAAATATTATATTAGATAATAAAGATGAAATTTTAGTCAGTCTTGAATTAGTTAAATTAAAAAAAGATATAAAGCTCTCTCTGACAATCGATAATATTCATACTTATTCTTCAATAGGTATAAATGAGAATCTATCACAATTTTTATCTAATCAAGGTTTTAAGAGTATAGCTGAAAGATTAAAAAATAATTCATTTATTAAGAAAAATTTAGAAGATAAACCTCAAGAAAATCAAATAGAAAAAAAGTATTATCTTATTAAAAAATTAGAAGATCTAGATAAATTAATTAATCTAATTAAAAAAACGGGATTCTGCGCAATAGACACTGAAACAAATTCTCTTAATATAGAAGAGGCAATTTTAGTTGGTGTTTCAATAGCCATTGATGAAAATTCAGCATACTACATACCTGTTAATCATAAAAATCTAGAAAACAATAAAAGAATAAAAGGGCAAATTAATGAAGTAGAATTAATTAAAGCACTTCAATCAATTTGTTATGATAAATCTATTTTAAAAATCGGTCATAACATAAAATATGATCTTAGAATTTTAGATAAGTATAATCTTAAATTTAATTCAATAGCTGATACAATGTTGTTGTCTTATGCTATCGATAATGGGATCACAAAACATAATATGGATGACTTGGCATATTTGCATTTAAATCATACAAATATTAAATTTAAAGAACTTGTTGGGTCTGGGAAAAAAGAAATAACATTTGATTATGTAGATATAAATCAAGCACTTGAATATGCTGCAGAAGATGCTCTTGTTACACTAAAACTTTATAATTTGTTAAATAATAGAATAAAAAATGAAAAAAGTAATTTTGTATATAATGAAATTGACTTACCATTGATTAATGTTTTGTCTTCGATTGAAATAACTGGAATTAAAGTAGACACTAAATATCTTAATAAATTAAGCAAAGAATTTGAAAAAGAAAGCTCCATTTTAGAAAAAAAAATTTTTAAATTAGCAGGTAAAGATTTTAATATAGGATCACCAAAACAGTTAGGTGAAATCTTATTCATAGATTTAAGTATCCAGGGAGGAAAAAAAACTAAAACTGGAACTTTTTCAACAGATTCTTCAACTTTATCTAATTTGTCAGAACAAGGATATGAGATTGCAAGTTTAATTTTAGAATGGAGAGAATTAACGAAACTAAAATCTACTTATACTGATGCCTTGCAAAATCAGGCAACTAAAGATTACTCAAGAGTTCACACCTCATATGGTATAGCTAATACTCTTACAGGTCGATTAAGTTCTAATGATCCAAATCTTCAAAATATTCCCATACGCACTAATAATGGTAGAAAAATAAGAAAAGCCTTTGTTTGTGATTCAAAAAAAACTTTAATGAGCTTTGATTATTCACAAATAGAATTAAGACTTGCAGCTGAAATTTCTGGTGATAATAATTTTATAGAAGCTTTTAAGAACAATGAAGATATTCATAGCTCTACAGCCTCTCAAATATTTGGGATTAGTTCAAAAAAACTTGATTCAGAAATGAGAAGAAAAGCAAAAGCCATAAATTTTGGAATTTTATATGGAATAAGTCCCTACGGTCTAGCTAAACAATTAGATGTTACTAACAGTGAAGCAAAAATATATATAGAAAATTATTTTAAAAAATATCCAAAAATCAAAAAGTATATGGATGATCAAATTGCATTTGCAAAAACAAATTTTTATGTGGAAACAATGTTTGGCAGAAGATGTAATATAAAAAATATAAATGATAAAAATTTTGCAGTTAGGGGATTTGCTGAGAGGCAAGCAATTAATGCCCCTATTCAAGGTACGGCTGCTGATATAATTAAATTAGCGATGATAGAATTAAATAAAATGATTATTAATGAAGAATTAGAAGTTAAAATACTTCTTCAGGTACATGACGAGTTAATTTTTGAAATTATGGAGTCAAAAAAAGATACTTCAGTTGAGAAAATTAAATATGTAATGGAAAATACTCATTTAGAATTTAAAGATTTTCAAGTGCCACTTATAGTTGATTATGGAATTGGGGATAATTGGGGAGACGCACATTAAAAATCTTCATTAAATGAATTTATTGATAGCCATTTTTCAAGCTCATGATACCCACCAATATTTTCACCATTTATGATTATCTGCGGAAAAGTCCGAGCATTAGGAAATTTTTTGAAAAAATCTTCTCTAGTGTAATCTTCATCTAACATATGTATTTTTGGATTTTCTTTAGATAAGCGCATTTTAGCTTTATCACAAAAAACACAGTTAGTTTTAGAATATATTTCTACTTCCATTTAAAAAGCATCGTCAAAGCTAAGAGCTCTATCAGTCGGTCTTTGGTATTCAGACACTCTTTTTTCAAAGAAGTTTGTTACATTTTGTACATCTAAAGCTCTCATAAAATCAAATGGATTTTCAGTATTAAATACCCTTTCAAATTCAAATAAGTCTGCAATTCTATCAGCAACAGCCTCAATATATTGACACATTAGGTTCTGATTCATACCAATCAAGTCGACAGGAAGTGCATCTCTAACGAATTCTTTTTCAAATGAAACAGCTTCTCTTACGATTTCCTCAAATTGTGATTGAGGAACATCATTGGGGATTAATGATAAGTCAGAAATATCTGCATCTGTGAGAGTATTATTATTATACTTATCTCTTAGAGTTTTAAACATTAATGCTGAAAAACTAAAATGCATACCTTCATCTCTTGCTATCCAATCGTTTGATAGAGCTAAGCCAGGTAAAAGTCCCCTTTTTCTAAAATAATAAATTGCACAAAATGAACCTGCAAAGAAGAGACCTTCAACTAAGCCAAAACCAATAAGTCTTGTTAATAAATTTTGACTTCCGTTAAGCCACTTAGATACCCACTGAGCTTTACGATTTATGCAAGGAACATTCTGAATGGCATCAAATAAGTGATCTTTTTCAGTCTGGTCTTTAACATATGCTTCAATTTGTAAACCATACATTTCTGCATGAATAGACTCATTTAGCATTTGCATAGAAATAAAGCATCTAGCTTCAGGGATTAAAATTTCTTTATAAAATCTACTTGCTAGATTTTCATTAATCATTGCTTCCGAATTAGCAAAATAAGCTAGTACATGTTTAATAAAGTGTTTTTCTCCATCATTTAAAGTTTCAAGGTCTCTTAAGTCGTCGTGTAGTGAAACTTCTTCAGGCGTCCAAAATGCTTGTATATGAAGTTTATATTTATCCCAAATATCTTGGTGTTTGATTGGAAAGATTGATTTAACGCCTTTTGATATCATTATTTATACTCCTTTATGCACTGCATGTTAGGCATTCTTCTGGCTCGTTATTATTTATTTGTGATTTAACGAACTCCTCTTTTGCTGCTTTTTCTGAAGATACGGTAACTTTTACTGCATCAACAGCTGATCTACTCCTTAAATAATACATTCCTGTCTTTAGACCTTTTTTCCATGCATACATATGCATCGAATTAACTTTTCCAAATGTTGGTGTTGATAACCATAAATTCATTGATTGTGTTTGATCAATAAACGGAGCTCTATCAGCAGCCATATCAATAACTGATTTTTGTGATGTTTCCCAAACAGTCTTGTATGTTTCCTTGAGATCTTCAGGAAAATTTGAAATATTTTGAACTGATCCATTTTCTAATATAATTTTATCTCTCATTTCTTTATTCCATAGATTTCTTTTGGATAGTGCTTTTACAAGATGTCTGTTAACTAATAAAAACTCACCAGATAAAGTTTGTCTTTTATATATGTTAGAAGTTTGAATTTGGAATGTTTCAGTATTACCTAAAATTATTCCAGTAGATGCGGTTGGCATACATGCTGTCGTAAGTGAGTTTCTAACTCCATCTTTTTTTATTTTTTCTCTTAATGTTTCCCAATCCCACATTTCAGAAGGATTTATGTTCCACATATCAAATTGAAATTTGCCTTCAGATAATGGAGACCCTTTAAATGTAGAATATGCACCTTTTTCTTTTGCAAGTTCATGGGAAGCCTCGAGTGCACCAAAATAAATTGTTTCAAATATTAGTTTATTGATTTTTTTAGCTTCTTCACTGTCATAAGCAATTTCAAGTTCAAAAAATACATCTGCTAGACCTTGTATGCCAAGACCGATTGGCCTATGCTTATTATTTGATGTTTCAGTTTTTTCAGTTGGATAAAAGTTTATATCTATAACTTCATCCAAGTTTTTTGTAGCTAACTTTGCAGTTTTATAAAGAGCTTTAAAGTCGTACTCCTTATTTTTTTTATTTTTTGATCTTTTAACAAATTTAGGTAATGCAATAGATGCAAGATTACATACTGATGTTTCTGATTTATCAGAGTATTCAACTATTTCTGCACACAAATTTGAAGACTTAATTACACCTATATTTTTTTGATTTGATTTATTATTAATAGAGTCTTTATAAAGCATATATGGTTGGCCGGTTTCAATTTGTGCTTCAATAATTTTTGACATTAATTCTCTAGCTTTAATTTTTTCTAAATTTGGTATTTCTTTTTCATATTTTTCATACAAACTTACGAATTCATCACCATAGCTGTCAGACAGACCTGGGCATTCATGTTCGCTCATTAGCGTCCAATCTCCATCTTCCTCAACTCTTTTCATAAACAAATCAGGAATCCAAAGCGCATAAAATAAATCTCTTGCTCTAAATTCTTCAGCCCCAGTGTTTTTTCTTAGTTCTAAAAACTGTTCTATATCAGCATGCCACGGCTCGAGATAAACAGCAAAAGAGCCCTTTCTTTTACCCCCACCTTGGTCAACTGATTTTGCTGTTTCATTAAATATTTTTAAGAAAGGGATTAGGCCATTAGATTTACCATTAGTAGATTTTATTCTACTACCACTTCCTCTTATATTATGTGCATGCATTCCAATCCCACCTGCAGTTTTAGAGATTAGAGCACAATCCTTAATTGTGTTGAATATTCCTTCTATTGAGTCATCTTCCATACTAATTAAAAAACAAGAAGACAATTGTTGCATTTTAAGGCCGCTGTTAAATAAAGTAGGGGTTGCATGCGTATAATATCCATTAGAAAGACTATCATAAGTCTCTTTAACCTTATCAAAATTGAATTTATCACCTGAGACAGTCAATGCTACTCTCATCCATAAATCCTGCGGACGTTCGATAGTTTTGTTTTCAAATTTTAACAGATAAGCTCTTGTTAAAGTGGTAAAAGCAAAATAATCAAAATTATAATCCCTATCATAATCAATTATTGATTCGATATCTTCTGCACTTGCCATAACTTTATTATAATAATCCTCTCTAAGCAGGCCATCATCGAAAAGATTCTTTGTAGCAATTATAAAACCAGGTGTATCCGTGTGGAGTGAGTTTGCTTTAATTCTTGCTGCAAGATATGAATAATCAGGATGCTCAACAGTAAGAGAGGCAGCTGTTTCAGCTAAATATATGTCAATTTCTGCAGAAGTAATTTCATTGTAAAGGCCAGGAACTGCTTTTTGCACTACTACAATTGGGTCTATATTTAATCCTGTTGATAAAACTGAAACTCTATTTGTAATTTTATCGAGTGATATTGGTTCTTTTTCACCATTTCTTTTAGTAACTGCCATAGAAGATGCTTTTGCACCCACCTGTTCTTTAAGTTTTTTTGTATGATACCTAGAAGCGGCCCTTTGTTCTCTATATAAAACATAAGCCCTTGCAACTTTATGATGTTCATCCCTCATCAATGCCAACTCAACTTGATCTTGAATATCTTCTATATGAATCATATCACCTTCAGCTATCCTTCTTGTAAGAGCTAAAACAACTTTATGGGTTAATTCTTCAACAGTTTTATGAATACTATCCTCTTGTTCCTTTTCTTTATTTTTATTATTTCTAATTTTAGTTTGAGCTAAGAAAGCCTTTTTTATAGCTTCTGATATTTTATCTGATTTAAAAGAACTAATGGAGCCGTCCCTTCTAACAACATTGAGACTTAATAAATTTATATTTTTTTCTGTTGCTATAATTTGTGATACCTGTGAGTTGTCTGCCATTTATAAATTATCCATTTTTAAAAATTTTACTGTCGAAAAACACAATATGTAGTGTCGCCGTTAAGAGACAATACAATATTTGGTCAATATCGCAATAAGAACAAAACATGAACATTAATATATTTATTGCTCATGTCAAACTCTATATTTAAGTGAAAATAAATTTATTCAAACAAGTAATTGAAATTAATGCATTTAGTTATTAACCTTAATCACACTTTATCAAAATTTAGATATAATTTTTTTTAAAATAATAACTTAAATTTGCCATAAAATGTAACTAAACTAAACTATGACCACAATAGCTCTTGTTGATGATGAAAACTCGATTCGGACATCTGTTTCTATAGCTCTAGAATCTGAGGGTTTTAAAGTTGACGTATTTAATAATGGACTAGAAGCTTTACAGGCACTTGAGACTAAACATTACGATTTAGGATTATTTGATATAAAAATGCCAAAGATGGATGGTAATGAATTATTATCGAAAGTTAGATCTAGTAAATCTGAAACATTAAAAAAAATGCCAGTTATTTTTTTAACCTCAAAAGATCAAGAACAAGATGAAATTATTGGCTTAAGAATGGGAGCAGCAGATTATATAACTAAACCATTTTCACAAAAACTTCTTAATGAAAGAATTAGAACGGTTTTAAGAATATACGAAAATAGGAAAACAGAAACTCATAATAAAGATCAATCAAATCATACTTTCAAAAAAGGAGATTTAGAATTAGATGATTTAAAACAGTTATGTTTTTGGAAAAATGAAGTAATTGAACTTACAGTAGCGGAATTTAATTTAATCAAATCACTAGCAAAATATCCAGGTGTTGTAAAAGATAGAAACCAATTAATGGATGCTATGTATGGCGACAGCATCTATGTTGATGATAGAACAATTGATAGTCATATTAAAAGATTAAGAAAAAAATTTAAATCTTATGACACAGATTTTGATCAAATTCGCACAAGGTATGGATCAGGTTATTCATGGCGTGAATAAATATAATAAATTAGCTTTATATAATTTACCTCTATCCCTTCAAATTTTAGCTATAAATTTTCTGATAACTTTTATAGGGTTTGTTTTTTTAATTTTTTTTAATTTTTTTCTAATTAAAAATGATGATGGTATTGTAAAAAAAAGAATAAATGCAAATCAAAACCTAAAAGGCATTCAATCATTTCTTGAAAAAAATTCTATAATTAGGGTCCCTCTTTTTAATGATAATTGTACAGTTGAAAATTTGGATACCTGTAATAATGAAAATAATTTTGAATTATCTGATCCAGTTCTAGAGCCCAAGATCACACAAGAATATATACTCAATAATTATTTAAATTCTGATTTCATCATAAAAGTTTATAATGAGGATTGGATCAGATTAGTTGATACTCTAGATTTATATGATTTATCAAGTGTACAAGAAGCTGATTTAGAAGAAGGAGATTTAGAAAAAAATAATCTTAATTTTATTAATAATTTTAGTCAAAAATATCTAAACTTGTTCTTAAACTATTATGATTATTTTGTTAAAAGTGAATTTGCAGATCAAATTTCCAAAGAAAAATCAGAAATATTTTATGTTTCTGAGAGCATTAAAGAACGAGCTTCAAAGGAATATATAATTCAAGATAGGGATGGAAACATATACCAATATTTTACATCACCTATTATCAGTAATAATAAAGTATATGGTGTTATAATTTTAAATTATCCAATTTCTTCTCAGGCATCAAATTTAGGATATGTCTCCCTTAATATACTTAGCTTTTTTATTTTATTTGTAATTATTATGATTTTTATGTCACTTGTTTTTTCACAAAGCTTGATAAGCCCTATTAAAAAATTATCAAAATTAACAATTTTAGAGAGAGAAAGAGTTAGTGAAGATAAAATAATTTATCCAAACAGAAAAGATGAAATTGGTATATTATCCAATGAGATTCAGAACATGTCTACTGGACTTAAATCACAAATTGAAGAATTAGAAAAATTTAGTGCTGATGTATCACATGAATTAAAAAATCCACTAACTAGCCTACAGTCTGCTATAGAGCTAATTGATAAAGACTCAATAGCAAAAGCAGATAAAGAAATATTAATGAAAAATGTTCTTAATGATTTGAGAAGAATGAACCAATTAATAACAGATATATCTAAGTTTACGCGCCTAAAGGCTGAAATTGAATTAGAAAAAAATCAATTTATTGATTTAAATAAATTTTTTGATGAAATTCCAAAAAAGTTTGCAAATAATGCAAAACAAATTGAAATATTTATAAAAAAAAATGATGAAAATTTACAAGTACTTGGAAATAAAAATAAATTAATGCAAGTTTTTATTAACTTAATTGAAAATAGTATTTCGCTATCACCTAAAAAATCTAAAATTTTAATTGAACTAGATAAGGTTAATGAAAAAACAATTGTTTTCAGATTTTATGACCAAGGTAAAGGTATAGATTTAAAAGATTCAGAAAAAATATTTGAAAGATTTTATAGTGACAGGCAGGAAAATATAAAAAATCATTCTGGCCTTGGGCTGTCTATAGCAAGAGAAATTATAATCCACATGAATGGCAATATTTCTTTAAATAAATCTAATAAAATTGAGTATTCAGGTGCTTGTTTTTTTATAACTTTACCTGTAAGACATTCTCCAAAACTTAATTAATTATAAATTATATAATAGAAATAGGGACTAAAAATGAGCCAAGATTATAAAGTAAAAGATATAGAGTTGGCAGAATGGGGATTAAAAGAAATCGCTATTGCTGAAACAGAAATGCCAGGATTAATGGCCTTAAGAGAAGAATATGGGAACAGTAAACCACTCGATGGAGCTAGAATTGTAGGTTGTTTGCATATGACAATTCAAACTGCTGTATTAATTGAGACATTAGTTCATCTTGGTGCTTCAGTGAGATGGAGTTCTTGTAATATATTTTCAACTCAAGATCAGGCTGCCGCTGCTATCGCATCAAAAAATATACCTGTATTTGCTTGGAAAGGAATGTCAGATGAAGAGTTTTGGTGGTGTATAGAGCAAACTTTAACTGGTCCAGATGGTTGGAAGCCAAATATGATTTTAGATGATGGTGGAGATGCAACGCAAATAATACATGAAAAATTTCCTGAACTTTTAAAAGATATTAGAGGCTTATCGGAAGAAACTACAACAGGTGTTCATCGATTAAAAGACATGGAAAAAAAGGGGTTATTAAAAGTTCCTGCTATAAATGTAAATGATTCAGTAACGAAATCTAAATTTGATAATTTGTATGGGTGTAAAGAAAGCTTAGTTGATGGCATTAGAAGAGGAACTGATGTTATGATGGCTGGTAAAGTGGCTGTAGTAGCTGGATATGGAGATGTTGGAAAAGGATCTGCAGCAAGTTTGAGAGGAGCAGGGGCAAGGGTATGTGTAACAGAAATTGATCCCATTAATGCTTTGCAGGCAGCTATGGAAGGATATGAAGTTGTGACAATGGATGATGCCGCTTCTTATGGTGATATTTTCGTTACTGCTACAGGAAATTTAGATGTAATAACTCTAGAGCATATGAGAAAGATGCGTGACAGGGCGATAGTTTGTAATATTGGACACTTTGATAATGAAATTCAAACTGAAGCATTGCAAAATTATAAATCAGATGAGATTAAGCCTCAAGTTAGAGAAGTAGAATTTCCTGATGGAAAAAAAATATTATTATTATCTGAAGGTCGTTTAGTTAATTTAGGGAATGCTACAGGACATCCAAGCTTTGTAATGAGCGCTTCTTTTTCTAATCAAGTAATTGCACAAATTGAACTATGGGAAAATTATAAAAATTATGAAAATAAAGTATATGTTTTACCAAAAAAATTAGATGAAAAAGTTGCTTTATTACATTTGAAAAAAGTTGGAGCAAAATTAACTGAGTTAAATGAAAAACAAGCTGATTATATTGGCGTTAGTAAAGCAGGACCATTTAAAGATGATACTTACAGGTACTAGGAGGGAAAAATGAGATCATATTTATTTACAAGTGAATCAGTATCTGAGGGCCACCCAGATAAAGTTTGTGACAGAATATCGGACATGGTTGTTGATAGCTATTTAGCTTCAGGCGATCCACAAACTAGAGTTGCATGCGAGACACTTACTACCACTAATAAAGTAGTTTTAGCTGGTGAAGTAAGAGGGCCATCAATATCAAAAGAACAAATCATATCTCAAGTAAGAGACTGTATTAAGGATATCGGATATGAACAAGATGGTTTTCATTGGCAAAATTGTGAAATAGATTATCATCTACATCCGCAGTCATCAGATATCGCCATGGGAGTTGACTCTGGTAGTGATAAAGAAGAGGGAGCGGGTGACCAAGGTATTATGTTTGGTTTTGCATGTAGAGATACAGAATCTTTAATGCCAGCTCCAATTCACTATTCTCATCAAATTTTGTATAAGATGGCTCAAGCAAGAAAAGATGGATCAGCTTCTGGTTTAGAGCCAGATTCAAAAAGCCAAGTAACTATGCTTTATGAAAATGGGAAACCTACTAAAGTTACTTCTTTAGTAATTTCATCACAACATAAAGAAGGATTATCTCCTGCAGATGTAAAAGAAATTGTTAAACCATATGTTTATGAATGTATTCCACATGAGTTACTTGAGGGACTCAAAGAAGAAGAATTTTATGTTAATCCTACTGGAAACTTTGTAATTGGTGGTCCTGATGGTGACTCTGGCTTAACAGGTAGAAAAATCATTGTTGATACTTATGGTGGTGCTGCACCTCATGGAGGAGGAGCTTTCTCTGGCAAAGATCCGTCTAAAGTTGATAGATCGGCAGCTTATGCAGCCAGATATTTAGCAAAGAATATTGTTGCCGCCGATCTTGCCGATCAATGCACAATACAACTTTCTTATGCAATAGGAGTTTCAAAACCTTTATCGGTTTATGTAAACACTAATGGGACGAATAAAGTTGATGAGCAAAAAATTGAAAAATCTGTTCAAGATTTATTTGATCTTAGTCCAAGAGGAATAAGAGAACATTTAAAATTAACTAATGCAATTTATGTTCCTACATCAGCTTATGGTCATTTTGGAAGAGAGCCAAGTGATCAAGGGCATTTTACTTGGGAAAAAACTGATTTAGTAGATTCTTTAAAAAGCATAACTTAAATTTGCAGGAAGAAACTCTTAAATTAGATTTAAAAGGTTTAGAAAGTTTTTGTGAAGATGTATCTCTAAATTTAAAACTAGGTGATATTATTTGTTTATTTGGTGAATTAGGATCAGGTAAGACTACAGCTGTAAGAAATCTAATTAATTCAATTTACAAAAGAAATAAATTACAAAAACCAATTTCTATCAAAAGCCCATCATTTCCTATATTACTAACCTATGAAGTTAATAATTTTGAAATTTATCATTACGATTTATACCGCATTTCAAAAAGAAAAGATTTATCAGAAATAAATATTTTTGAAGAATTAAATAATTCTATAACCTTTATTGAATGGCCTGAAATTATTTTAGATATGTTAAAAGATTATAATTTTTATTCTATCAATTTAGTTATTGATGATGAGGATACAAGAATTATAAAACATAATTTAATATTTTAATTAAATGAAATTTAATTTTGATGATGTGTATGAAATTGAAAGTGGAGCATCACATAAAAAAATTTATCGATTTAAAAATAATAATGAAGGCAAAATTATTGTAGATTTTTCATATAAGTATAATGATTATTTATCTTTTTTGGAAATTAACAATTTTTTATCAATGATTAATATATCTGTTCCTAAAATATTTGATACTGATGATACTAACTGTATTATAATTATGGAAGATTTTGGTAATATTAGGTACGATAAATTAATAAATATTATTGATCCAAAAGATATTTTGATAGATGCTATAAATTCTTTAATTGAAATTCAAAAAGCCCAAAAACCGACAGTAAATAAATTTTTTAAAAAGTATGACTTTTCGTATTTTACAGTCGAGATCGCAGAATTTGCAGATTTTTATTTATCTAAAAAAAATATTGGCAAAGATGTTGTTGATGAATTTTTTGATATTTGGAAATCAGAGTTTGAGAATTTAAATTTTAACTGGGATTCTTTTGTGCACAAAGACTTTGAATTATCCAATTTAATGCATTTATCACAAAGAGACGGCCATTTAAAATGTGGAATTCTTGACTTTCAAAATGCATTTATAGGCTTTTCTGGATGGGATGTTTTTTCCCTTCTTGAAAATCCAAGAATATATTTTGATGACAAAGATAATGATGAATTAATAGAATATTATTTTAATAAAACTAATCAAAATTTGTCTTTTAAGGAATTTTTAACTCAATATTATTTTCTTAATACTGCAAGACAATCAAGAATCATTGGGAGATGGATAAATTTGGATAAAAAAAATAAAAATAATAATTACTCGAAATATCTAAGTGTAACATTGAAACGACTAGAAAAAAGTTTGTATAATCTTCAAAATGAAAAACTATCTAAATTATATGGAAAAATAATATTTAGATGATCAATTTTAATTTAATGATATTAGCTGCTGGATATGGAAAGCGAATGGAAAATTTGACTGACTCAAAACCAAAACCTTTATTAGAAATAAATAACAAAGAACTACTTCGTCATAACATTGATTTCTTTATGGATTTGGGATGTAAAGACATAGTAATAAACACCCATTATCTTCATAAGCAAATTAAACATTTCGTTGAAAAATATTATTCAAATAGCAAAATAAAATTAACTCATGAATCTACATTATTAAATACCGGTGGTGGGATTAAAAATGCTTTAAGTTTGTTAGGAGATAATAATTTTTTAGTTACTAATGCAGATATTTTATGGAAAAAAGAAAATAAAAAAGATGTACTTAACTTTATTAAAAAATATCAAGAAATACAAACATGTAAGTTACTACTTGCTAAAGACATTAATTTTAAAGGTTTAAAAAAATCTATGGGTGATTTTAAATTACAAAATGGGTTAGTGCAAAGATGGAAAAAAAATGACCCACATTTATATTACACAGGTTTACAAATAATTAACCCACATATTTTTAAATTAATAGATGATCAATGTTTTTCTTTAAATGTATTGTGGGATTTACTTATAGCTAATAAAAATCTTGAAGCCTATGTATCAAATTCTACTATTATACATATAGGAGATATAAATGCACTTAATCAATTTAAAAATGAATGAGTCTTGAATAAACCCTTAAAGTGCTTACTTTGATATTATGAGTACATACACAATAACTGACAGTAATTTTGATGAAGAAATTAAAAATTCCCCAATACCTATATTAGTTGATTTTTGGGCAGAATGGTGCGGCCCATGTAAGCAAATTGGCCCTATTCTTGAAGATATAGGTAAAGCTAAAAAAGATAAGGTTAAAATATTAAAATTAAATGTTGATGAAAATCCACAAACTCCTCAAAAATTTGGAGTTAGGGGAATACCAACATTAATGCTTTTTAAAGATGGGAAGCTAGTAGATACTAAAGTGGGAAGTTTACCAAAGAATATGCTTGAATCTTGGCTTGAACCAAATTTATAAATAATTTTTTCTAATCTTCCCTATCAAATAAAGTGAGCCTGTAACTAAAATATATTTATTAGGATTTTTCATTAATAATTTATTAATAGTAGTTAAATTTTTAATTATTACTGTGTCTAATTTGAGTTTTTTTGAAATTATATGAATTTCTTTTTGTGTATAGGCGTTTTGTTCATCAGGTATTTTTATTGGATATAAAGTATCTATATTTTTTTTAAGTATTGATAAAAATTCAAAGATATTTTTATTGTTAAGCATTCCAAAAATTACATTAGGGCGTATTTTAGTTTCGCTCAGGTATTTATTAAGTTTGTCTGCCCCTGATAAATTATGTGAACCATCAAATATGATGTATTTATTTTTAAATTTTACCTTTTCGATTCTTCCAGGCCACTTTGTATTATAAATACTTTTTCCTAATAAACTTAATTTTATTTGGTAATTATTTTCTTTAAGAAGCATAGCAGTAGTTAAAGCGGTTGATGCATTTTCAATTTGATGTAAGCCTTGCAATGATGGCCTTCTTATAGTTTTTTTATTTTTTTGAAATTTAAAAATAAATTGCTTTTTATTTATTATTTTAAATCTATAATCACGATTAAAATAATAAACATTATTTAAATTTTTTAATTTATTATAAATAAAATTGTCCACCTCTTTATTTTGTTTAGCTATGATAATATTTTTACTATTTTGAATAATCCCTAATTTTTCCTTAGTTATTTTTTTTAAAGTTTTTCCAAGAAATTCTTCATGATCTATACCTATGGCAGTAATTATACTTATAAGTTTCTTATGGATTATATTAGTAGCATCCAATCTTCCACCTAAGCCTGTTTCAAGAATTAAAAAATCTGCTTTATATTTTGAAAATAGGACAAAAGCTGCTGCTGTTGTTATTTCAAAAAAGGTAATAGGTTTTTTTTTATTTACTTCTTTAACATACTCTAAACTTCTTAATAGAGTCTTTGAATTTACTTGCTTATTATTAATTGTTATTCTTTCATTAAACTTTTCTAAATGAGGGGAAGTATAAGTATGAACTGAATAATTATTATTTTGCAGAATGTTTTTAATAAAACTCAATGTTGAACCTTTGCCATTAGTTCCTGCAATATGAATAGTCGGAGGTAGATTTTTGTGCGGATTTCCTAGCTTTTTAAGCAGATAGTCAAGTCTATTTAGTGATAAATCAATATATTTTGGATGAAGATTAATAAATTCTTTAAGTAATTTATCTGTTTTGGTAACCACTTAAATTAAGTGATATGATTTATTACATTTTCAAGATTATTTTTTAAATCTCTACGGTGACAAACAATGTCAACCATACCATGTTCTTTTAAATATTCTGCTTTTTGAAAATCAATAGGCAGTTCTTCTCGAATAGTATCTTGTATTACTCTTTTGCCAGCAAATCCAATAGTAGATCCTTGTTCAGCAATAGTTATGTCTCCTAACATAGCGAATGAGGCTGTTACACCTCCAGTAGTAGGCTCAGTTAATATTACTATGTAGGGAATTTTATTTTCATTTAATAGTTCAACCGCTGCTACTGTTCTTGGCATTTGCATTAAGCTAATTATTCCTTCTTGCATTCTCGCGCCACCTGAAGATGTAAAAATAACATAAGGACATTTTTTCTCTAATGCTGCTTTTGCACCTTTTACTATTGCACCACCAACCGCTCTTCCCATAGACCCACCCATAAATGAAAAGTTCATTAGACCACAAATTATTTTTGATTGACCAATTTTTGTATCAAGAAGTATAAACGCATCTTCTCTTTTTGTTTTTTTTCGATATTCTTTTAATCTATCCTTATATTTTTTTTTATCTGAAAAATTTAGAGGATCATCACTAATTTTATCTAATTCAATTTCTTTTGTATCTTCTTTAGAAAACATTAACTTAATTCTATCTTCTGCTGACATACGAAAATGATAATCACAAGTATTACACACTCTTAAATTTTCTTTGAGATCTTTATGATGTAACATATTTGCACAAGAAGGACAGTTTTGCCATAGATTTTCAGGAACATCTTTTCTTTTTACAAGAGCTGAAAGTTTTGGTTTTACAAAGTTTGTCAACCAATTCATTCTTTTAAACCTTTTTTTAAATCTTTTGTAAATTTATCAATCTCAGTAATCATATTATTTTTATCGTTAAGGTTGTTTTTAATAATATTAACTATACTTGAGCCTACAACTACTCCATCTGTAAAAGCACTTATTTCCTCGACGTCTCTTCTATTTTTTATTCCAAAACCTGCAACTATAGGCAGCTTAGTTGATGATTTAATTTTTAGAATTGACTTTTTTAAATGTTGTATATTTGCTGAATTTTGTCCTGTAATCCCAGTAATTGTAACATAATATAAAAATCCAGATGCAGTATTTAGTATAGTTTTAAGTCTCTCCTCATCAGTTGTTGGTGTCACCAATCTAATAAGATCTATATGTTTTTCTTTGGCTTCTTTATAGAGCTCTGAATCTTCTTCTGGTTGAAGATCAACAATAATTAGTCCATCAACACCAACATCAGCACACTTTGAAGTAAAATTTTTAATGCCCATATTAAATATCGAATTATAATATCCCATAAGGATTATTGGAATTTCATTATTAAGTTTTCTAACCTTGTTAACGGTTTCCAAAATATCATTAATTTTGGTCCCATTAGCAATAGATCTAACACTTGACTCTTGAATAATTGGTCCATCAGCCATTGGATCAGAAAATGGCATTCCAATTTCTATTATATCTATGCCATTGCTGATTATAGTATTAAGAATTTCCAAACTTGTATCTAAATCTGGATCACCACCTGTGGTAAAAGTAACAAGCTTCTTTTCTTTTTTTTTAAATGCTTTTATAATTCTGTCCGACATTATAGTTTAATATTTAGCTCTTCTGCTATTGTAAAAATATCTTTATCTCCTCTTCCACACATATTCATCACAACGATTTTATCTTTACTATAATTTTTTGCTATTTTTTTTAAAACTGCAAGAGCATGAGATGGTTCTAATGCTGGGATAATTCCTTCTAAGTTGCAACAGTATTTAAATGCTTCAATTGCTTCTTTATCTGTTGCAGACATATACTGTACTCTTTTTTGTTCAAATAAATATGAGTGTTCAGGTCCAATTCCTGGATAATCGAGACCAGCTGAAATAGAATGAGCTTCATCTATTTGACCATCATTTGATTGTAAAAGATAAGTTTTATTTCCATGTAAAATCCCAGGCTTACCACCACTTAAGCTTGCAGCATGTTTATCAGAGTCAATACCGTGACCAGCAGCCTCTACAGCGATCATTTCAATTTGCTTTTCATCAAGAAATTCATGGAATAAGCCTAATGCATTTGATCCACCTCCAATACATGCTATTAATAAATCAGGAAGTTTTTTTTCAGCTTTTAAAATTTGATCTCTTACTTCCTCGCCTATTATAGATTGAAAATCTCTTACCATAGCTGGATAAGGGTGTGGTCCTGCAGCAGTACCAATAATATAAAAAGTATCCCTTACATTAGTTACCCAATCGCGTAGTGCTTCATTCATAGCATCTTTTAAAGATTTTGAACCTGTTGTAACACTTCTTATTTCAGCACCTAACAACTTCATTCTAAAAACATTTGGTGATTGTCGTTTAATATCTTTTTCACCCATATAAACTATGCATGGCAATCCAAATAATGCACACACTGTCGCTGTTGCGACACCATGTTGACCTGCTCCAGTTTCGGCAATTATTCTCTTTTTACCCATTTTTTTTGCTAAAAGTATTTGACCCATACAATTATTAATTTTGTGTGCACCAGTGTGATTTAATTCATCTCTTTTAAAATAAATTTTTGGACCACCTAAATCTTTGGTAATTCTCTCTGCAAAAAAAAGAGGACTAGGCCTTCCTATATATGTTTCCATGTAATGGTTTAATTTTTCTTTAAACTCACTTTCATTCTTTATTTTTTCATACTCCTTTTCTACCTCTAAAATTAAAGGCATCAGAGTTTCTGAGACATATCTCCCACCGAAGGAACCAAAGTACCCTTTTTCGTTTGGGAGGTTCTTGAAAGAATTTTTAATTGTCATAAAATAATCTAAATAAATTGTTTATTTTTTTGTTACTTTTAATACCTAATGACCGTTCTACACCTGATGAAAGATCAATACCATTAGGATTTATTGTTTTTTGTATATTTTTTATATTTGATTCATTTATTCCTCCAGAAATAAACCAAGGCAGTTTAATTGTAACCCCTTTTAATAAACTCCAATCAAAAGATTTAGAATTTCCCCCAGGAAGTTCATTGGATTTTGGTTTATAATCAAATAGCAAAAAATCAATATTTTCAATATCATTAATTTTATTTAAATCACTTTGATTTTTAATTGAAATTTTTTTAATTATTTTTAGTTTAAATTCTTTTTTTATTTCATTAATATATGATTGATTTTCTTCTCCATGTAATTGGATATATTTTAAATTTAATAATCTAATAATATTTTTTAAATCATTAATTTCATGATTAACAAATACTCCTACTGGTTTTATTGATAAGTTTTTTGAAAACTCAACTAGTTGTTTAGCTTTGTTACGATTTATATTTCTTGGACTTTTTTCATAGAAAACCAAACCAAAAAAACCAACTTTATTTGCCTCACAGCAAATCAATGAGTCTTTTTCTTTTAATCCACAAATTTTGAAAATCACTTCTCTATAATACTCTTATTTATTTCTTTAAGTATTTTTAGTGGGTTATTTGACTCTACAATTGGTCTGCCAATAACTAAATAATCTGCTCCTAAATTAATTGCTTGTTTTGGAGTTAGAATTCTTTTTTGATCATCTTTTTTGTTTATTTGCTTTTTTTCTAACCTTATACCTGGCACCACTATTAGCATTTTATTGCCAACTTCTTTTCTTACAGTTGATATCTCAAGAGGACTACAAACTATTCCATCAAGATTATTTTTCTTAGCATTAATTGCAAATTTTTTTACTAATTGATTTACGTTTTGATTGTTATAATATTTTTTTGTTTGAGAACTATTTAAGCTGGTAAGAATTGTCACTCCAAGAATTTTAGTTTTGTTTTTTTTTAGTTTTGCTGATACTTTTTGCATTTCATCACCACCGCTAATGTGAATTGTAGATAGTAGAGGTTTTAATTTCACTATAGCTTTTAAAGCTTTCTCTACTGTATTTGGTATATCATGTAATTTAAGGTCTAAGAAAATATTTGGTGAAAGCTTATAAATCTTTTTATAACCTTCTATTCCGTAATTATAGAAAAATTCTTTGCCAATTTTAAATCCATACGCCTCAGATTTAGTTTTTTTTACTATAGAAACTATCTGCGTAAGATTTTTATTATCTAATGCAACAATTACTTTATTTGTCATCCCCTGAACTAATATGATTTAGTTTTTTGTGAAGAGTTTTACCAATTTTAAAATGAATTTTATAAGTTTTATCTTTAAATAAAATCTGGTTATTTTTTGGATTTCGTACCTGTTTTTCTTTGTTAATTTTTTTTTTAATTGTGCCAAATCCTCTTAGTTCAATTGCATTTCCAGCTTTTAAACTTGAAATAATTTTTTTAAAAAATATTTTTAAGATTAACTCAATATCGTAAGTGCTTAGATTATTATGTTTTTGCTGAAGTTTTTCAATAATTTCAGATTTTAACATTTATTTATTTTTTTTTCTTAAGAACAGACCCCAGAATATCCCCAAGAGAAGCTCCAGAGTCACTTGAACCATATTTAGACATAGCTTCTTTTTCATCGATAATTTCAATTTCTTTTATCGATAAGTTAAGGGATCTAGTTTTTTTATCAACTGAGATTATAATTGAGTCAACTTGCTCCCCTAAAGCAAATCTATCAGTTTTTTGTTCATTTTTATCTCTTGATAAATTAATTTTTTTAATGAAACCATAAATTTGATCATTGAGCTCAACTTTTAAAAATTTTTCATTTAATTCAATAATTTTACCAGTAACTTGAGATTTGATTGGATTCGTTTCTATATAGTTTTGAATTGGATCATTAGATAACTGCTTAATACCTAAGCTAATTCTTTCTTTATCAATATTAATTTCTAATATTTTTACCTTAACTTTATCACCTTTTTTATAACCTGCTAAAATTTTTTCACATTCTTTTTCATCCCAATTTAAATCAGATACGTGAACCATCCCATCTATTTCTTCGTGAACTTTTACAAAAATTCCAAAGTCAACAATATTTACTACCTCAGTCTCAAAGCTGTCATTAACATTAAATTGATCTGTCAATTTAGACCATGGATTTTCTTTTGTTTGTTTAATACTACATATTAACCTTCTTTTTTCTTCATCTATCTCTGTTATTTTGACACTTATTTCATCATCAATATTAAACAGTTTTGATGGGTGAGGTGGTTTTTTTAACCAGCTAAGTTCATTAATTGTTACAGTACCATCATATTTTTCATTAACTAAAATATTCAAAAATGTATCATTAATTGAATTAATTTTAGCAGAAACAATGTTATCTATTGATATATTTTCCTCTAAATCATCCCATGGATTTTCTTCTAGTTGCTTAATTCCCAGGCTAAGCCTTGATAACTCTTCATCAAATTTTAAGACTTTAACTTTTATATCTTGACCTAATGTGAGAATATCAGAAGGGTTGTTGATTTTAGTCCAAGATATATCTGTAATATGGACTAACCCATCCATACCACCTAAATCAATGAAAGCTCCATAATCTGTTAAATTTTTTACTTTACCTTCAATAATTGAACCTTCATTAATTGAACTTAGCAGTTCCTTTTTTTGTTCTTTAAGCTCTACTTCTGATATTGCTTTTCTAGATACAACAATATTTCCTCTAAACTTATCCATTTTCAATATCATAAGATCAAGAGGTTTATTCAGAAGCTCTTTAGTATCTTTTATTATTTGTCTTGTATCTATTTGACTCCCAGGCAAAAACGCAACTACACCGTTCAAATCAACACTCATGCCACCTTTGACTCTATTAAAGGGAGTGCCAGTAACAACTTTATTGTTATCAAATGAGTCTTGAAGAGTATTCCATGCTTTTTGTTTTACAGCTTTCTCTCTTGATAAAACAGTTTCTCCATTTGAATTATCAATGTTTTCTACATAAACTTCAAATGTATCTCCGACATTTATTTCTGGTTTTTGACCAGGTCTCGTAAATTCAGATAATGGAATTCTACCTTCACTTTTTAAACCAACATCTATTGTGACTATATCATTTTCAAACGAAATAACATTTCCATTAACAATTGTTTTTTCACGAACAGATTTATTTTCTAAAGATTTACTAATTAGCGCTTCATAGTCAGAGTTAGTTATTTTTTTTTGTTCAGTTTTTTCCATTATTTTATTTGTCCAATTAATTGGTTTATTTTGATTAATGTTTTTCTAAAAGAGTTAGAATTATCTATAATATGTGCACCTTTTGGCACTACTAAAGGTGAGTTTTTTCTAATTATATCTTGTTTATCTCTCAATTTAATTTCCTTTAAAATTTCGGCGTATATAGACTTTTCACCCAAATCAATCAACTGTTTATGTCTTCTTTTAGCCCTAACAGCAGGGTTTACTTCTATAAATAGCTTGAGATCAGCATTTTTGAAAACAACAGAACCAATATCTCTCCCATCAATAACAAACCCCTTTTTCTTTGTTTTCTGTTTTGTATGAAAAATCTGTTGTTTATTTACATGAATTCTAACGAAATTAATTTTTGCAATTATCGATGATATTTTTCCAATATGCTCGTTTCTTAAATTATTATTATTTCTTAGAGAAAAATTATTATTTTTGATTAGTGTTTGTTTTATTTGATCTAGTTTGTTTAAATTGATTTTATTCTCAATTAATAATTTTGCAGTTTTTCTATATAAAAGACCTGAATCTATGTGAATAAAATTATACTTTTTAGCAATATATTTTGCAATACGGCCCTTGCCAGATCCTGCAGGTCCATCAATAGTAATTACAATTTTTTTCAAATTAAATTGCCACCAGCTCTATTAAATTGTTCTTTAAAAGATGGAAAACTAGTATTTATCGAATCTGATTCATTGATTTGAAGCTTTCCGATTTTTGATCCTAACACAGCAAAAGACATTGCTATTCTGTGATCAAAATCTGTTCTTATTGCAGAATTTATAATTTGTTTATTTTTTGTAGGATCAATGAATAGATCATTATTTTTAATTTTACTATAATGCCCACATCTGTTTAAATTATCATTTATTAATTCTAGTCTATCACTTTCTTTTATCCTTAATTCATCTAAACCTTTAAAATAACTAGGCGAATTTGCTTGCGATGCTGCAATGGACAAGATTGGGAACTCATCTATCATTAACTTAGCCATTTGTTCATCTAACTCACATCCATTCAGTTCTGAAGATTTTACATTTATGTTCGCAACAATTTCACCAGCTCTATTTTTTTGATTAAATATGTTTATGTTTGCACCCATCCTTTCTAGAGCAATTAAGAGTCCGCTTCTTGTCGGATTAATATTTATATTTTCTAGAGTGATATTTGAATTTTTGTTTATTAATGCTGCAACAATGAAAAATGCACTGCTTGATAAATCGGCAGGCACATCAATATTTTTTGGAGTAAGGTTTTTTTTACCATTTATTATAATTTGAGAAGAATCCACATTTTTTTTTGTTTCAATATCAGCACCAAATGTTTCAAGCATTATCTCAGTATGATCTCTCGTAATATGTTTTTCATTAATATAACTAGTTCCCTCTGTATTTAATGCCGCTAATATTAAACCTGATTTAATTTGAGCTGATGGTATGTCAATTTCTATTTTGCAATTATTTAAAACTTTACCCTTGATATGTAATGGTAATTTTCCATTTTGAGCTACAATCTCAGCACCCATTTCAGATAAAGGATTTGTAATTCTTTTCATTGGTCTTGACGAGAGGGACTTATCTCCAGTTAAAACTGATTCAAAATTCTGAGAAGATAATAAACCTGTTAATAATCTCGCACTCGTACCAGAATTTCCAAGATATATCTCTTTGTTGGGCTTTTTAAGAGACCCTAAACCTTTTCCATTTATAATTATTTTTTTGTTTTCTTCTTTTATCTCGACGCCCATTTCTTTAAACGCATTCATGGTGCGAAGAACATCGTCTGATTTTAAAATATTTGAAATTTCACAAATGCCACTTGAAATTGAAGGAATTATAATTGATCTATGTGATATTGATTTGTCACCTGGAATTTCAATAGAACCATTAATGCCAATCTTAGTTTGTTCACTGAACATAGTTAAATTGAAAAATCGCTACCAAGATAAAATTTCTTTATTCTGTCGTCAGAGATGGCTTCATTAGGATTCCCAGTGAAAAATATCATTCCTTCGTTTACAATATAAACTTTATCAACTATTTTTAGTGTTTCTCTTACGTTATGATCCGTAATTAACACACCAATATTTTTTTGTTTTAATTTTTTTATTATTATTTTTATCTCTTCTATTGAGACTGGATCAATTCCAGTTAAAGGCTCATCTAGAAGAAGGTATTTTGGTCTTGAAGCTAATGTTCTTGCAATTTCTAATCTACGCCTTTCACCTCCTGAAAGAACTATTGATTTAGATTTTCTGACATGATTAATATCAAATTCGTTTAGCAAGCTTTGCAATATTATATTTTGCTTGTTTTGATCTTTTTCTACAATTTCAATTATTGCTAGCAAGTTATCTTCAACATTCATACCTCTAAAAATTGATGGTTCTTGTGGTAAATAACTAATACCTTGAAGCCCTCTTGAATAAATAGGCATTTTAGAAATTTCAATCTTATCTAAAACGATTGAGCCGGTATCTGGCTTTACCAAACCCACAATCATATAAAATGTTGTAGTTTTGCCTGCGCCATTTGGGCCAAGTAAGCCAACAATTTCACCTCTATTTATTGATATGCTTATATCTCTAACAACTTTTTTATTTCCATAGGATTTGGAAATTTTATTTACTATTAATCCATCATCTAAAAGTTGAAATTTATTCATTTGAGTTTTTAATTGTAACCTTTACTTTGGATGTGTTATCCGATTTTACTTTATATGAATTTTTAATAGTATCAAAATAACCATAATCACCAGTAATTATTTCTTGCCCTTTTACAATTTTTACTTTTGAAAACAATTCAATAATGTTTGTTTGATCATCATATACAGCTTTTTTAGCATTCATTTCAAGATTTTCAGTATTAATCGTTAATAAATTCTCATCCTCTACAATAAGTTTTTTTATCTCCTTTTTGCCTTCAAATTCTGAAAAAACTCCACTTATGTATTCACCATATATATCAAGTTCATCATTTTGAAGATTAGAATTAGCACCTTTTAATTCAAAGTTGCCTAACGAATTATTTACTTTAATTGATCCATTTGAGCGCATTTTTGTTTCTTGCAGATTTAAAAATGAATCCTTGCCAAGAACAATTATTACCTCTGATATTATATCAACCCATATCTCATCGCCTTTTCCAGAAATGCCATATTTTATAGCATTTAAAGTTGAGTTACCTTTTGTTTCAAGAGAAGTAATATCATATAAATCTATTTCAAAATTTGCCTTTACTCTATCTGAAGTTATTTCAAAATCATCTGAAGCAATTGTTACGTTTTTTTTTAATAAATAGTATTTTTCATTTTGAAATACTTCAATCCCATCATCTGTGGTGATCTCAGTTTCGCCTATCTCTCTTGATATTCCAGAAGTTGAAAATGATAGTAAAATAAAAGAAAAAATTATTAACTTTGCAATATTCATTTTATTTTCAAAATTGTTTGTCCTTTGAAATTAATTATATTACCATTTTCAGTTATATCAAAGCCTGCTGAAATTATAGAAGTGTTTTTGGATGAAAATTTAGATTCGTTATCACTTGTAGCTATAAGATTTTTTCTGTCAAAAATAACATTATCAGATATTAACTGAAAATCTTTAGATTTAAATTTAACATTATCTTCTAAAAGAATCTTTTCTTCGCTTAAAAAATTTCCGTTTGTAGCTGTAATAAATATTTCACTTTCTTTACCACTTATAGAAAATTTTGGTTTAACTATATCTGATTTATTTGTTGTTATATTATTTATTTTTGTAATTGATTTTTCATTATTTAAAAAAATAAAAATAAAAATAAATAAGATTAAAAATATAAAAAAAGAAGTAAAAATAATTAGCTGTTTTTTATTTATTGTAAGTAAAAAATTCAATTTAACTACTCAGCCTTAATAAATCATGAATATGAATAATGCCTACAGGTTTATTTTTTTCACATATAAATAAACTAGTAATCTTTTTGCTATTCATTAAATTTAAAGCTTCACCAACAAGCATATCTTTATTTCCTGTGGAGGGATTTTTTGTCATAAGGTTTAATGCTTTAAGATTAAAAAGATTGTCATTCATATTTCTTCTCAAATCACCGTCTGTAATTATTCCTATTAATTTTTTATTATTATTTACTACCCCAACACAACCAAAACTTTTTTTTGTCATTGTTAATAATGCTTTTGTCATCTTTTCATTTTCTTTTGACAATGGTAGAGCGCTACCAGTATGCATTATTTCATCAACCCTTTTTAAATCCTTACCTAAATTTCCTCCAGGATGAAAACTTTTAAATTGACTACTTTTAAAACCTTTGAGCTCTAAAAGTGACATTGCCATACAATCCCCTATTACTAACATTACTGTGGTTGAGCTTGTGGGGGCAAGATTATGAGGACAAGCTTCAATTGGTTTTTTATAAACTATCCCAACTGTTGAGTTTTTATTTAATGAACTTTTTGCATTACTTGAAATACTCACTAAAGGTATATCAAATCTTTTAGAGTAACTTATTATATTATTTAATTCAGAGGTTTCTCCTGAGTTAGAGATTGCTAGAATACAATCATTTTTTGTAATTCCTCCCAGATCACCATGGCTTGCTTCTGTTGCATGAATTAAATATGAGGGTGTTCCAGTCGAAGCTAATGTAGCTGAAATTTTATTCCCAATATGAGCACTTTTTCCAACACCAGTAACTATTACTCTACCTTTAACTTTGCTCAGAAGAATAACAGCTTTATAAAAATTATTATTAAAAATTTTTGATAAATTTTTTAACTCTTTTACTTCTGTAGAGAGAGTTTTTTTTGCCCTGTTAATAATTTTGGATTTGTTCATTTTAATGCTTAAATATATCTACATCATGCCAACCATGCAAATCTAGATCAGTTCGATAGTTTATAAATTCAAAACAAGCATTAGCGATTTGTGTTCTTTTTTCTCTCTTCAGCATAATATCTAATTTATTTTTTATTTTATGAAGATGCAACACATCAGTTGCTGCATATTTTTTTTGATCTTTTGAAAGTTTTCCACCCCAATCTGATGATTGTTCTGCTTTTGAAATTGTTTCATTCAATAATTCTTTACAAAGATCTTTGTATCCATGTTTATCAGTATAAGTTCTAACAAGCTTGGATGCAATTTTTGTGCAATAAATATTCTTGATGTCTATTTTGAAAGCATGTTTTATAATTGCAACATCAAATCTAGCGTAATGAAAAATCTTTGTAATTTTATTATTTTTAAGCAGCTTTATAAGATTTTTTGGTTTTTTTCTTAAATCTAATATTTTAACCAAATGACAAGTTTTATTTCCTGATGAAATTTGTATCAAGCACAACTTATCTCTTGAAGGATTTAATCCCATAGTTTCTGTATCAATAGCAATAATATCCCCTAAATCTATATTTTCAGGTAAATCATTTTCATAGTATTTTATTTTCATTTGCAATTTATTTGTTCTTTATTTCAAATAATTTAGTTGTTATAGCATCAAATTCTATAAAAATCATGAAATCAATAATTATATTTGGTGGCTCGGGATACGTAGGAAAAAATCTAATTAGAAGATTTGCAAAAGAGGGTTTCAAAGTTATTGTTCCTTATCAAAAACAAATAAACGAAGCTAATTTAAGACTTCTAGGTTCATTTGGTCAAATAGTTCCTTTTCACTTTAGCTCATTAAAAAACACAAAACTACTTACTTTATTTAATAATGTAGATATCTGTATTAATTTAAAAACTTCCTGGTCTTCAAATAAATCAGAATTAAAAAGGTCCATTTTAGATTTTAATTCTGAGCTAATAAATGAGTTAAAACGATCAACTTCAATTAAAAGATTCATTTTTTTCTCTGGTCTAGGCACTGAAAATAGATCAACTTTTCGTAATGAAATTATTTCAAAAACAGAAGATCAAATATTAAATAAATTACAGAATTCTGTAGTAATTAGGCCAAGTGTTATTTTCTAGAGTGATATTTGAATTTTTGTTTATTAATGCTGCAACAATGAAAAATGCACTGCTTGATAAATCGGCAGGCACATCAATATTTTTTGGAGTAAGGTTTTTTTTACCATTTATTATAATTTGAGAAGAATCCACATTTTTTTTTGTTTCAATATCAGCACCAAATGTTTCAAGCATTATCTCAGTATGATCTCTCGTAATATGTTTTTCATTAATATAACTAGTTCCCTCTGTATTTAATGCCGCTAATATTAAACCTGATTTAATTTGAGCTGATGGTATGTCAATTTCTATTTTGCAATTATTTAAAACTTTACCCTTGATATGTAATGGTAATTTTCCATTTTGAGCTACAATCTCAGCACCCATTTCAGATAAAGGATTTGTAATTCTTTTCATTGGTCTTGACGAGAGGGACTTATCTCCAGTTAAAACTGATTCAAAATTCTGAGAAGATAATAAACCTGTTAATAATCTCGCACTCGTACCAGAATTTCCAAGATATATCTCTTTGTTGGGCTTTTTAAGAGACCCTAAACCTTTTCCATTTATAATTATTTTTTTGTTTTCTTCTTTTATCTCGACGCCCATTTCTTTAAACGCATTCATGGTGCGAAGAACATCGTCTGATTTTAAAATATTTGAAATTTCACAAATGCCACTTGAAATTGAAGGAATTATAATTGATCTATGTGATATTGATTTGTCACCTGGAATTTCAATAGAACCATTAATGCCAATCTTAGTTTGTTCACTGAACATAGTTAAATTGAAAAATCGCTACCAAGATAAAATTTCTTTATTCTGTCGTCAGAGATGGCTTCATTAGGATTCCCAGTGAAAAATATCATTCCTTCGTTTACAATATAAACTTTATCAACTATTTTTAGTGTTTCTCTTACGTTATGATCCGTAATTAACACACCAATATTTTTTTGTTTTAATTTTTTTATTATTATTTTTATCTCTTCTATTGAGACTGGATCAATTCCAGTTAAAGGCTCATCTAGAAGAAGGTATTTTGGTCTTGAAGCTAATGTTCTTGCAATTTCTAATCTACGCCTTTCACCTCCTGAAAGAACTATTGATTTAGATTTTCTGACATGATTAATATCAAATTCGTTTAGCAAGCTTTGCAATATTATATTTTGCTTGTTTTGATCTTTTTCTACAATTTCAATTATTGCTAGCAAGTTATCTTCAACATTCATACCTCTAAAAATTGATGGTTCTTGTGGTAAATAACTAATACCTTGAAGCCCTCTTGAATAAATAGGCATTTTAGAAATTTCAATCTTATCTAAAACGATTGAGCCGGTATCTGGCTTTACCAAACCCACAATCATATAAAATGTTGTAGTTTTGCCTGCGCCATTTGGGCCAAGTAAGCCAACAATTTCACCTCTATTTATTGATATGCTTATATCTCTAACAACTTTTTTATTTCCATAGGATTTGGAAATTTTATTTACTATTAATCCATCATCTAAAAGTTGAAATTTATTCATTTGAGTTTTTAATTGTAACCTTTACTTTGGATGTGTTATCCGATTTTACTTTATATGAATTTTTAATAGTATCAAAATAACCATAATCACCAGTAATTATTTCTTGCCCTTTTACAATTTTTACTTTTGAAAACAATTCAATAATGTTTGTTTGATCATCATATACAGCTTTTTTAGCATTCATTTCAAGATTTTCAGTATTAATCGTTAATAAATTCTCATCCTCTACAATAAGTTTTTTTATCTCCTTTTTGCCTTCAAATTCTGAAAAAACTCCACTTATGTATTCACCATATATATCAAGTTCATCATTTTGAAGATTAGAATTAGCACCTTTTAATTCAAAGTTGCCTAACGAATTATTTACTTTAATTGATCCATTTGAGCGCATTTTTGTTTCTTGCAGATTTAAAAATGAATCCTTGCCAAGAACAATTATTACCTCTGATATTATATCAACCCATATCTCATCGCCTTTTCCAGAAATGCCATATTTTATAGCATTTAAAGTTGAGTTACCTTTTGTTTCAAGAGAAGTAATATCATATAAATCTATTTCAAAATTTGCCTTTACTCTATCTGAAGTTATTTCAAAATCATCTGAAGCAATTGTTACGTTTTTTTTTAATAAATAGTATTTTTCATTTTGAAATACTTCAATCCCATCATCTGTGGTGATCTCAGTTTCGCCTATCTCTCTTGATATTCCAGAAGTTGAAAATGATAGTAAAATAAAAGAAAAAATTATTAACTTTGCAATATTCATTTTATTTTCAAAATTGTTTGTCCTTTGAAATTAATTATATTACCATTTTCAGTTATATCAAAGCCTGCTGAAATTATAGAAGTGTTTTTGGATGAAAATTTAGATTCGTTATCACTTGTAGCTATAAGATTTTTTCTGTCAAAAATAACATTATCAGATATTAACTGAAAATCTTTAGATTTAAATTTAACATTATCTTCTAAAAGAATCTTTTCTTCGCTTAAAAAATTTCCGTTTGTAGCTGTAATAAATATTTCACTTTCTTTACCACTTATAGAAAATTTTGGTTTAACTATATCTGATTTATTTGTTGTTATATTATTTATTTTTGTAATTGATTTTTCATTATTTAAAAAAATAAAAATAAAAATAAATAAGATTAAAAATATAAAAAAAGAAGTAAAAATAATTAGCTGTTTTTTATTTATTGTAAGTAAAAAATTCAATTTAACTACTCAGCCTTAATAAATCATGAATATGAATAATGCCTACAGGTTTATTTTTTTCACATATAAATAAACTAGTAATCTTTTTGCTATTCATTAAATTTAAAGCTTCACCAACAAGCATATCTTTATTTCCTGTGGAGGGATTTTTTGTCATAAGGTTTAATGCTTTAAGATTAAAAAGATTGTCATTCATATTTCTTCTCAAATCACCGTCTGTAATTATTCCTATTAATTTTTTATTATTATTTACTACCCCAACACAACCAAAACTTTTTTTTGTCATTGTTAATAATGCTTTTGTCATCTTTTCATTTTCTTTTGACAATGGTAGAGCGCTACCAGTATGCATTATTTCATCAACCCTTTTTAAATCCTTACCTAAATTTCCTCCAGGATGAAAACTTTTAAATTGACTACTTTTAAAACCTTTGAGCTCTAAAAGTGACATTGCCATACAATCCCCTATTACTAACATTACTGTGGTTGAGCTTGTGGGGGCAAGATTATGAGGACAAGCTTCAATTGGTTTTTTATAAACTATCCCAACTGTTGAGTTTTTATTTAATGAACTTTTTGCATTACTTGAAATACTCACTAAAGGTATATCAAATCTTTTAGAGTAACTTATTATATTATTTAATTCAGAGGTTTCTCCTGAGTTAGAGATTGCTAGAATACAATCATTTTTTGTAATTCCTCCCAGACAACTAAACTTGCTCCCCTGACAATATCACCCGCAGCAAAAACACCATTAAGAGATGTCATTAAATTTTTATAGTCTACTTTAAGTGTGCCCCACTTCGTTACATTAAGAGATGATTCATTAAACATCACTGGTAGATTTTCTGGCTCAAAACCAAGAGCCTCAATAACCAAGTCTGATTTTAAAATCTCTTCACTATTTTCTTTAATCTCAGGTTTTCTTCGACCACTTTCATCTGGAGAACCAAGTTCCATTTTTACGATTTTTACTTCTTCTAATTTATCATTTCCTTGGTAAAGTGTTGGAAGTGTTAGCCATTTAAAATCAACACCCTCTTCAATAGCATTTTCAACTTCTCTTTGAGAGCCAGGCATATTATTTTTATCTCTACGGTAAAGACATTTAACTGTTTTAGCTCCCTGTCTAACAGCAGTCCTAACACAATCCATCGCTGTATCACCACCACCTACTACGATAACATTTTTATTATTTGCATTAAGTAATCCACTATCAAATTCTTCAACCTGATCTTTTAATCCAACTTTATTGCTTGCTGTTAAATATTTTAAAGCAGGAACTACATTTGAAAAATTTTGTTCGTTAAGATTAATATCTCTTGATTTATAAACGCCAGTAGCAATAACAATTGCATCATGAATTTTTCTTAACTCATCAAAAGTTTTATCTTCACCAACATTAAAATTTAACTTAAATTCAACTCCACTATCTTCTAAAAGTTTAGTTCTTCTAATAACAATTTCTTTCTCTAATTTAAAATTTGGTATTCCATAAATAAGCAGTCCTCCTGCCCTGTCATACCTGTCGTAAATTGTAATTTTATAACCACGTTTTCTTAATTCCTCAGCTGCTGCTAAACCTGCTGGACCAGCACCAATTACTCCAACAGATTTATCTCTATTAATAGTTGGTTCAATTTTTTTTATCCATCCTTTATCCCAAGCTGTGTCGGTAATATATTTTTCAATTGAACCAATTGTTACAGTACCATGGCCTGATTGTTCGATTACACAATTGCCTTCGCATAATCGATCTTGTGGACATATTCTCCCACATATTTCAGGCATGTTGTTAGTTGAGCTAGAAACATGGTATGCTTCCTCTAATCTGTTTTCTGCTGTAAGCTTTAACCAGTCAGGAATATTATTATGAAGAGGACAGTGAACCTGGCAAAAGGGAACTCCACATTGAGAACAACGAGAAGCTTGTTCTTCTGCCTTTTGTTTGGCAAAATTTGCGTAAATTTCATCAAAGTTTTTTGATCTTACCTTAGATTCAACTTTACTAGGGTTTTCTTTATTTATTGAAGT
>CACJEE010000001.1 GCA_902592345.1 uncultured Alphaproteobacteria bacterium | reverse complement strand
TACCTGGGCAATGAGAAAATGTGATAAAGTGTTTTGCGGTTTAATTCAATTAAATATTATAAAAAAATTTTTAGTTTAAGTTTATTTGATGCTCATCAGTAAGCCATTTCATTAAATCTAATTCTGCACATTTTTTTGAGCAAAATGGAGTAAATGGGTCTTTGGAAATTTTTTTGCAAGTTGGACACTTACTTTTTTTTTTCTTTAAATTAACTATATTGCTTTTTTTATCTATTTCCATCTAAATGTAATGCGACCTTTAGTTAAATCATAAGGTGTCATCTCAACAGTAACTTTATCACCAGCTAAAACTCTGATTCTATTCTTCCTCATTTTTCCAGATGAGTGCGCTAAAATTTCATGATCATTTTCTAACTTAACTTTAAACATAGCATTAGGCAAAAGTTCTAATACTACACCTTGAAATTCTATAGATCCTTCTTTTGGCATTTATTTCCTTTTTTTGGACTTATAATTAATTTTGTTTTGTTTGTCTAATTGTAACTGATAATTTATGCGCGTCTAAATTTTCTACATCAGATATATTCTCAACATGTTTTGATAATTTATCAAAACTTGACTTATTAATTTCAACTATAGAGCTTTTTTTCATGAAATCTAAAACACCTAAACCAGATGAAAATTTAGCAGCACCTGATGTAGGTAAAATATGATTTGTACCAACTACATAATCTCCAAATGCTTCAGTTGAATAATCTCCTAAGAATATTCCTCCAGCATTATTTACATATTTTAGAATAGTTTGTTTTTCACTTGATTGAAGATGTAAATGTTCTGGAGCTATTTTATTTATAATTTTGTAAGATAATAATAAATCATCCATTAACACAATCAGTCCATTTTTTTTCAAACTTAAATTAATTATATTTTTTTTACTCACTGTATTAAGAAGATTTTGAATTTGTTCCAAAACTTGATCTGCAAATATCTTGCTATTTGTAATTAAAATTGACTGTGCATTTTCATCATGTTCAGCTTGAGCCATAAGATCACTGGCAACCCATTTAGGGTTGTTTTTTTCATCTGCTACAACAATAATTTCAGAAGGACCAGCTACCAAATCAATACCTACTTTTCCAAAAACTTGCTTTTTTGCAGTTGCAACATAAGCATTTCCTGGTCCAAAAATTTTATTTACCGGTTTAATTGTTTGAGTTCCATATGATAACGCTGCAATAGCCTGAGCTCCTCCAACTTGAAAAACTTCAGAAATATTTAATTCATCTAATAAAAAAGCTATATATGGATTAAAATCGTTAGATGGCGGTGTAACACAAACAATTCTTTTAACTCCAGCAATTTGTGCTGGTACGACACTCATAATTAGAGAAGACGGATATACAGCATTGCCTCCTGGAACATAAAGACCAACGGAATCTATTGGTTTCCAGACAGATTTAAGTTTTGTATCCATATTTTCAACCTCATAGTCCTGAGGGAATTGTTTTGCATGAAATTTTGTTACATTTTTTATAGCTAGTCTAAAGCTCTCTACAGTATCTTTATTTAAATTATCAAATGAATAAAACTTTTTTAAATCTTGCAACTTTATATCATCTTTTCTCAGTGTAATATTATCGAAGTCTTTTGCATATTGAATAATTTTATCATCACCATATTTTTTTATGTCTGCAATTATAGATTTAACATCAGTTTCTATTTTAGAACTAGTTTCTATTTCTCTCAAAGAAAGATGATTATCTAATTCGCTCCAGAAATTTCCAGAACTATAATTTAAAACTTTCATTTTACTAATAGTTTAAATTCATCAATAATAGATTGTATTTTTTTATTATTTGTTTTAAAAGAAGATCTATTAATAATTAATTTTGATTGAACTTTCATAATTTCATCAATTTCTTTTAGGCCATTTGCCTTTAATGTTGCTCCAGTAGAAACCAGATCTACTATTCTTCTGCACATATTTAAAGATGGAGCCAGTTCCATTGAGCCATTTAATTTTATTGATTCAACTTGTATGCCCTTACTCGCAAAATATTCTTTACTTATATTAGGGTATTTTGTGGCAACCCTTATATTGCTCCAAGTTTCAGGATCTTCTTTTTTCAGTAAGCTTTTAAGAGCGGCTACAGATAAACGACAATGTCCTAAATTTAATTCGAGAGGAGCATATATTTCAGAGTAGTTAAATTCTTTTATAACATCCTCTCCAGCGATACCAATCTGAGCTGCTCCAAATGCAACAAATGTACAAGCATCAAAAGCTCTCACTTTAATAAAATTTATATCTTTATTTTTTGATAAAAAAGTTAACTTTCTTGATTTATCATCAAACATTGCATTTTCTGGAGCAAAACTTGTCTTTTTTAATATTGGTTTTAGCTCTTTAATTATTCTGCCTCTGGGTATAGCTATAATAAATTTTGACATAATTTTTGGGCTTTTATATCTAGAGATTAAAAAAAACTATAAAAACTTAATATTTTTCTCTTTTTATTGATGGGCCAAGCTTCCCAAGGGTATTTTCAATTCTTTCATATCCTCTATCAAGATGATAAATTCGATTAATTACACTTTCACCTTCTGCACATAAAGCAGCTAATACTAAACTCACACTTGCCCTTAAGTCACTTGCCATAACTTGCGCACCTTTAAAATTTCTATTACCTACTATGTAAGCAATATCTTTCTTAACTTTTATCTTAGCACCCAATCTATTAAGCTCTGGTACGTGCATAAATCTATTTTCAAAAATGTTTTCTTTAATTTGAGAATTACTATTTGCCAAACTCATTAAAGCCATAATCTGAGCTTGCAAATCAGTTGGAAAACCAGGATATGGAGCAGTGTGAATTTTAATACCATTTAAGCTTTTAGAAGGTATGATTTGAATTGAATTTTTATTAATTTTAAGCTTTGCTCCCATCTTAATTAATATGGAAGTTAAAGCTTCTATGTGACTGCTTTCAATTTCTTTCACTAAAAAATTTTTATTTAACATCACTGCGGCAATTACAAATGTTCCAGCAACAATTCTGTCACTCATAATTTTATGAGATGCTTTAGTTAATGATTTTACACCAACTATTTTTATAGTACCTTTTTGTTCAATTTTAATTTTTGCTCCCATTTTATTTAAAGTCATAGCTAAATCTGATATTTCAGGCTCCATTGCAGCATTTTCAATAATTGTTTTACCTTTTGCAATTGAAGCAGCCATTAATATATTTTCTGTAGCACCTACACTTGGGAAAGGGAGTATAATATTATTTCCATGCAATTGTTTTGATACCTGACCAATAACATAACCATTTTCAACTACAAAATTAGCACCTAATTTTTTGAGTCCATCTAAATGAATATCAATTGGCCTTGTGCCTATGGCACAACCTCCTGGAAGTGAAATTCTTGCGTTTCCAAATCTAGCTAATAGAGGTCCTAAAATTAAAATTGAAGCCCTCATTTTCCTAACTATGTCATAGTCAGCATCTCTATTGATAATGTTATTACATTTAATTTCTAAATTATCTTTAGAAGTTTTTATAATTGCCCCATAACTTCTGAGAAGTTTTGACATATTTTTGATATCATCAAGTTTAGGTAAATTTTTTAATTTTAAGGTCTTTTTAGATAAAAGAGCGCTTACCATAATAGGTAGTGCAGAGTTTTTAGAACCTTTAATTTTAATTGACCCCTTAAGATCAGCCTTGCCTTTTATTACTAATCTATCCATTATTTTTTTTTGAAGCTTTTTTTCTCTTTAAGATGTTAGACTTTAGCTGTTTCTCTAACCTAGAAATTCGTACTTCTTTAAGTTTTTTTTTGTGCTCTGCTCTATTCGTATTAATTTTATCTTTCATTCAAAAATTATTTCGTTTTCTTAGCAATAAATTCATTTGCAATGTTTAGCAAATAATCTTTTCTATCCTTTTTCAATTTTTTATAAGACATCATAACCATGCCCATTCTTGGGTTTCTTGATAACAATTCTTGATTATTGTGAATGAAATTCCAATACAGACCATCAATAATATCTGACCATTCGCCTTTTTTATAATTGCTCATTTTAATTATATAGTTTGAGCCACAAATATAAGGCTTAGTCGCAAAAATACCACCATCACTAAAAGTTCCCATGCCATATACATTGGGTGACATAACCCAATCTGAAGAGTCTACAAACATCTCCATAAACCATTTATAAATTTCTTTTGGGTGCAACTCAGATAATGTCATTACATTACTTAAATGCATAAGTCTGATTATATGATGCGTATACCCATACTTTACAACATCCTTTATAGCATCATCAATTGGATCTATACCCGTTGTTCCATTATACCAATCTTCAGTAAGTTTTCTTTTATGATTAAAGTAATTAGTTTTTTCAAGTTGATCAGAAAAATTTTGATAAATTCCTCTCATAAATTCTCTCCAGCCAATAATCTGTCTGATAAAACCTTCTAAACTATTTATAGGAATATTTTTTTTCTTATTTGAGGATAATATTTTATTTACTACTTCTTTAGGTGTTATTAAACCTAAATTTATATAGGAACTTAATACGCTGTGAAAAAGAAATGGAGAATGTTTTTTAACAGCATCCTCGTAATGACCAAAATTTTCAATCTTTTCTTTAATAAAAAAATCAAGGGCTTTTAAAGCCTCATCTCTGGATGTGCCTAACCAAAAATGATTAGTATCTCCAGGATGTTCAGAAAATAATTCATTAACTAATTTCTTTACATCTTGCAAAATAATATCATCTTTAAATTTAGGTTGAGATGGTGTGATTAAAACTTCAGGAATTTTTTTTCTATTTTCCTCGTCAAAACTCCATTTACCTCCAATTGGCTTATTATCATCAACAAGTATATTTTTTTCAATTCTTTGCTGCTTATAGAAGGTTGCCATAAAAGGTTTTTTGGACTTTGTTAAATAACTCTTAAAATCTTCCCTGGAGCTAAAAAACATAGGGCTTTTTATAAAATGAATAGTTAATTTATTTTGTTTACCAAAATCGATAATTCTTTTTTCAAAAAATTTATCTTCTATTTCATACATTTTAATTTCTGAAATTTTTTTACTTTTTATACAGTCTTTAATTTTATCTTCATAAGAGAGGTAAGAATTTTTTTTATTCAATTTATAATATTTCAAAGAATATTTTTGCTTTTTTATACTCAAAGCATATTTTCTCATACTGGTTAAGAAAAGTATTAATTTAAGCTTATGATGCTTTTCATAAGTACACAGATTGTAATCTTCTGCCATTAAAAATTGACAGTCCTTGTGTTTACTCAATTCATTTAGTGGAAATAACTGATTGCCAAGAATTATGAATAATGATTTTGTTTGCACATTAATTAATTATGACAAAATACTAATAAGTCTATTTCTTTTTTGAACATTTTTTTGAACAATAAAGAACATTTTCCCAATCTTTATGCCACTTTTTTCTCCAGTAAAATAGCTTATTACAAGTTTTACAAATTTTAAAAGGTAAGTTAGATTTTTTTTTATTCAAAGAAAATCATGTAAGTATAAGCAACAATCAGCGCTGGAAAAGCACTATAAATAGTTGCTATTATTGCTGCTTTAGGTGCAAGCGCAATAGCTGGAAACAATGCATCTCCATCATTAGAAATTGCATTACCTAGTTCAGCTGACAAAGGAATAAATCCATTTAAATAAAATGTTGCTACAACAATTTGTGGACCACAACCAGGCAAGAAACCAAATAAAATTGCAATTAATGGAACAAATGGAAGCCACAAATCAAAAAACATTTTAAGATCTAAACTGGTAAAATACATAAAAATCTCAAAAACTAAAAACCCGCTTATTACCCAAGTTGTAACAAAGTTTGTAGTATCAACAACTCTTGATAAAAACCCTCTACTTTTATCTGTAGAACATTGAAAATCACTCAAAGGATTTAGTGACCACATGAATATGGATAAAATTGCCCCTGCAGATCCTAATATTAATACAAAGCTAATATTGGAGGGTAATGAGAAAAGTTTATCAACATCAATTTGAAAGGCTAAAAGCAAACCAACAATAAATCCGGGAACAAATAAGATCATCCAAAAGATATTGAACTTTGAGACAAATGTTTTTTTTAATTTTTCAAATTCAATTTGAATTTTAGAACTGGCCATCATAAAATTAGTACCATGCAAAAGATCAACTAAGTAACCTGAGATTGTTCCAATTAAAATACCTAAACAAAATATTAATAAACCCGTTGATGGTTCCATAGCAAGAATAAGAAAAGCTGCATCTCCCATTGTTGCGGTTAAAACAGCTACTAAAGAACCAAAAGAAATTCTGCCTTGTATGTATTGTGTAACGACAATTATTGCACCACCACACCCAGGTATTGCTCCAAGAAAAGAAGCAATTGGCACATGTAATTTTTTTGTTTTATCTAAAAAAGAACCGATATCAAAGTTGGTTAGAGAATCTAACCCAATGAATACAATAAGGGTAAAACCAACAAAAACTGATACAGCAAGATATGCATTAACCATTGATTCACGTATAACATCTCCAAAATCTCCAGTCTGAAAAGCTAAAGCAAGTATCAAAAGACCAAAGAATGATTTTTTTAATAACCTGCCCTCATTTGCAAACATTATTTTTTGCTTATCTTTGAAAGCTGAAATCAATGCATTCATAATGCATCTATAACTAAAAAGTATAGCTATGGCTATATTATAATGCTATAGATATAATATAAATTTAAACTAGTAATATAATGTCATTTGAAAAAGTAAGAGACGCGCACAAAACAGAAAATACTGAAGATTATCTTGAAATTATAGCTGATCTTTTAAACTCAAAAGGTGAGGCAAGAATTGTCGATATTGCAAATAAATTAGGTATAGCTCAAGCAACAGCAAATAAAACAATTCAGAGACTACAAAATCAAGGATATGTTAAAAAGGAACCATATAGATCTATATTTCTAACACTAAAGGGGCAGGAGCTTGCAAGCGTATCAAAAAAAAGACACATCATCGTTTTAACTTTCTTAAAAAAACTTGGTATAGATAATAAAACTGCTGAGGCTGATGCAGAAGGAATAGAGCATCATGTCAGTCAAAAAACATTAAAAAAAATGGAACTTTTTAATAAGAAAAATTAAATTTTTTTTAAAACAATAATTCTTATTTTTATTTTATTTGAAAAGTCAGTATTTTCTGGTAAATATTTTAAAGGTCTGGAACGATATTTAATTGTAAAATTTTTTTTGAACTTTTCTAGTAATGCATCAAAATTTTGCTTTTCCCATAAATCAATTCTATGAGAAAATATAAAAATACCATTTTTTTTTAAATAAGTATTAACTAGTGAGAACAGTATATTTGGTTTTTGACAATATGTCATTGATCCAATCATGCTGATTAGATCATATTTACTTGTAATTTTGATTTTTTTTTCAAAACTTTTTTTGTATAATTTTCTATATAATTTTTTTTGTTTTGCAATTTGAAGGCTTTGCTCAGAGATATCACAACCATCTATAATGATCTTTTTATATTTTTTTTTTATTTCTTCTGCAAACATTCCAGTTCCGCATGCCAAGTCTAAAATGTTATCAAATTTTATTTTGACTTTTCCTAAAATTTTTACAGCTTTTTTGGGTGCTTTGTAATTCCATTTTTTAAGTGTCTGATCATAGTTGATAGCCCAATCATCGTAGTATTTTTCGGTTACATTTTCATTACCAATCCCATCTAGTAAAGATTTAATTTTAGGCATGAAAAATTGATGGAATTTTACTGCGAGCTTCCCCTACTTCCTTTAAATTAATCTCTGTATTTAATATTGCTGGTTTTGATTTAGCTCTAGTTACTATTTCACCCCAAGGATTTACTAATAATGAATGGCCATAAGTTTTTCTGTTTGAATGATGAGTTCCACACATATTTGTTGCAATAACAAAAAGACTATTTTCTATTGCTCTTGAGCGAACCATTATTTCCCAATGAGCTTTTCCTGATGGAACAGTAAAAGCTGCAGGAAGAAGAATTATTTCAGATCCTTTTTTTGCAAGTTTTCTAAATAAGTGAGGAAATCTCAAATCATAACAAATAGTAAAGCCTATTTTAATATTGTTTAAATTGATGCTTACAACACTCTTACCTGCCTGAAAAGTTTTTGATTCCCTATGAGTTTCCTTTTTGCTAATATTTACATCAAACATATGAATCTTGTCATATCTTTTTATAATACTACCTTTTGAATTTATAAAAATTGATCTGTTAACTAATTTTTTTTTATTTTTTTTCTTTAATAGCAATGATCCAATATTAATATTGAGATTGTTTTCTTTGGCATATGATTTAGCCATTTTAATTATTGGGCAATTAATTTCATCAGTTGTGTTTTCTAAAAGATAACTTTTATCATTTGTTATTATATTTGAGCATTCAGGTGTGCAAATTAAGTTAGGTTTAAATTTTTTTGTTTTTTCAAAATATTCTTCTAATAGTATGGCATTTTGAAATGGAGTTGCTTTTGCCTCAAACTGAATTTGTGAAATTTTTAATTTTTTCATTAATTTAATATCAATTATTTGATTAATGCTAACTTATTATTTAAAACAACTCAATCAATGAAATTTATTTATTTTTTTCTAATTTTACTTGTTTTATCTAATCAAGCAACTGCACTTAAATTATCAGAGTTTAATGCTAACCTTAGCTATCCATGGGGGATGACATGGGTTAACTCAGATCAATTATTGATTACTCAAAAAAAATCCTATGAAATTTTGTTAATAGACACATTAAAAAATACGTCCATTAAAATTGATCATGATATTCCTGTTGATGGGAGAGAACAAGGAGGTTTGCTTGATATTATAAGTGAAGGAAATAATATTTGGATTACTTGCTCTATTAAAAAAGACTATGGCTACACTACTGCTGTTTTTAGATCTAAGTTAGAAAATAATAAACTAGTAGATAGTCAATTAATTTTTGAAGCATTACCATATATTACCAACGGAAGACATTTTGGTTCCAGAATGACAATAAAAAATGAATACTTATATGTAAGTATTGGCGAAAGAGGAAAAGGAATGATTGCCCAAGATCCTAGTAATGCAATTGGCAGTATAATTAGAATTAATAAAGATGGAAGCATACCAAAAGATAATCCTTACTTACAAAATCCTAAATGGTTACCCTCTATCTATCAAATAGGAGTGAGGAATCCTCAAGGCATGGACCTTGACCCTTTAACTAATAAAGTGTTCATTTCTAATCATGGTCCAAAAGGAGGTGATTTTATTGGAGAGGTAAAAAAAGGAACTAACTACGGATGGAAACGAGTTGCATGGGGAGGTAAAAATTATTCTGGCACTAAAATTGGAGAAGGTAAAGCTTGGGAACCAGGTCTGTTAAAACCAAATCATATTTGGGTTCCTTCTATTGGTGTTGGAGGCATAAAATTTTACAAAGGCAATTTATTTCCTGAATGGAAAAATGCTTTATTAATTGGGTCTCTAAAATTTCAATATTTATCAATACTGGAAAGAGATGGCAATAATTTTAAAGATGAAAAAATTATTTTTAAAAATAAAATTGGCAGAATAAGAGATATAGAAATTAATTCTGTTGGTGAAATATTTTTAATAGCGGATGAGCCGAATACACATTTATATAAACTGACCCAATAAATTTATTAGTTTTTAATTAAGTATTTAAATTTTAACATATTTGATATAATGGAAATCTTCATGAATAATTTGATCAACATATGGAATAAAAAAAAGCCAGTTGTAAATGCTTGGTTATCAATACCTAATTCTTTTACCGCAGAAGCTTTTGGAAAAATGGGTTGGGATGCAATTACGATTGATATGCAACATGGTCAAACAGATTATGCTGCAAGCCTACCTATGCTTCAAGCACTATCATCTAGTCAATCAACACCTATGGTGAGAGTACCATGGTCTGAGCCTGGAATTATAATGAGGATGTTAGATCTAGGAGTGCTTGGTATTATAGCTCCAATGATTAATTCAAAGAAAGATTGTGAAAAATTTGTTTCATATTGTTATTACCCACCAATAGGTCAACGAAGTTTTGGCCCTATGAGAGCTCAACTAGTTTATGGTTCCGATTATTTTTCTAAAGCTAACGAAAATATTTTAAGTTTTGCTATGATTGAGACCCAGCAAGCAGTTGATAATTTAGATGATATTTTATCTGTGCCTAATTTGACAGGAGTATATATTGGTCCTGCTGATATGAGTTCATCTTACGGGCTTAAGCCTAAATTTGATGTTAAAGAAGATCCAGTTTTCTCAAATATAAAACTTATTGCAAAAAAAGCTAATGAGAGAGGTAAAATTGCTGGGATTCATAATGGTACAACTAAATATGCAAAAGAAATGATAGATTTAGGATTTAAGTTAGTCACTATCTCTTCTGATTTTAGATCGATGTCAGCGCATGCACAATCTGTTATTGATGATATGAAAGATAAAACATTAGAACCTCAAAAAAATGAGGCCTATTAATCTTTATCTTCTTTTCTAAAAAAAGGAATTAGAAATACCAAACAAGCAAAAAGAAAAAATAAACTTCCAAACATAGCCCAAAAATTTCCTAAACTCGAAATCACAAAGCCTACAGCAGATATAATAAAAAGAATCCACCCAATTAGATTAATTGATTTATTACTCATTTTCTTTATTGATTACCTCTTCCATTTCTAATAATTCTAGCCATCTTGCTTCTTTTTTTTCATACTCCTGCTCAAGTATAATTAATTTGTTTGTGATTTCCTCAAATCTATTTGGGTTGCTAATATAAAGATTATTATCTTTCAATTCATTTTTAATTAAAGATATTTCTTCCTCAATTTCTGCAATCTCATTTGGAATATTTTCTAATTCAAATTTGAATTTAAAAGAGAGCTTATCATTACTTTTATTTTTTTTTGATCTAAGAATCTTCTTTTTTTCTTGATTAACTTGTTTTTGATTTGATTGATGATTAAGAAAATCACTATATCCCCCAAGAAACATTGATACTTTACCGCCCTCTTCAAAATACATGATTTTATTAACAGTTTGGTCTAAAAAATCTCTATCATGTGAAACTATTAATAATGTGCCTTTATAATTTGCTAACATTTCAGTAAGCAGGTCCATTGTCTCAAGATCAAGATCATTAGTGGGTTCATCTAAAATAAGTCCAGTTTTGGGATTTGATAAAACTTTTGATAGCAATAATCTATTTTGCTGTCCACCTGATAAAGATAAAATTGTATCATTAACTCTTTTTGGATCAAACTGAAAATCTTTCAAATAACTGCAAACATGTCTTTCTTTTCCTTGAACTGATAAATAATCACCTCCATTTGGCACTAAAATTTCTTTAAGAGATTTGTTTGAATTTAAATTATTTCTTAATTGATCAAAATAAGAGAAATCTAAATTTTTTTTAAGCTTAATGTTCCCACTTGATGCTTCCAATTCACCAATTAAAGTTTTTAAAAATGTCGATTTGCCAGTTCCATTTTTACCAAGAAGTCCAATTCTATCATTTTTAGTTATCTTAACAGATAAATCCTTAAGAATTTTATTTGATGATTTAGGATATTTAACAGTTACTTTAAAAAATTCAGCAACAAAACGAGAATTATCTGAAGAAGGTTTAAATACAATAGGTTTTGTAGATTGAATAGCAAATCTATATGAAGATTCATCTTTTTCTAACTGAGCCTTTAATTGCTTTGCTCTCTCTAATCTTTTAACATTTCTTTTAACTCTTGCTTTGACTCCTCTTTGCGCCCATTCAACCTCTAAATTTACAAATTGCTTTCTATTTCTTAATTCTCGAGCCTCTTGATTTAATAATTCTTCTGACCAGTTATCAAAATTTTTAAAACCCTTTGGGCTAATTTTTAAATCACCTCTGTCGAGCCAAAAAACTTTATTAGTAAAATTGCTAAGAAATGTTCTGTCATGACTTACACAAAGCATAGCTTTATTAAGTTCCCGCAAATGATTTTCTAACCATTCAATACACTCTAAATCTAAATGATTTGTTGGTTCATCAAGTAAGATAATGTCTGAGTCAGGTATTAAGCTTTTTATAAGAAAAATTCTTCTTTTTTGGCCTCCTGATAAATTATTAATTTTTTCTTTTTTATTAAGATTTAAGTTATGACAATACATATCAATCTTGAATTTTTCTTCATCCTTTAAAATAACTTTCATTATTTCTTCTTCTACAGTTTTGGAAAAATCAATTTCAAAATTTTGAGTAAAGTAAGATATTTTTAAATTTGGATAACTCCATAATTCTCCATTATCTAATTCTTGATTACCCATAATTATTTTCATTAATGTTGTTTTACCAACACCATTTTTACCGACTAAAGCAATCAAATCATTTCTATGAATATTTAAATTAAGATTATTGAAAATTTCTTTTTTTCCAAATCTCACATCAACATCTCTTAGTGAAAATATTAAATCACTTTGCATTTAAATCTACATATAAAATAGAAAAATAAAATCTAATGTTCCAAATAAAACAAAAAGGATCAATACTCTCGTTAAAGACCATGTTCCAGATGGAAAAAGAAAATTAAAAATATTTTTCATAAGAGATGTGCTTATATTATACTATTTTTTAAATCTATTCCTAGAAAGATTTATATTTAAATAAAACGAAAATAAACGCTTTCACAAAAAAGCGTTTATTATTTAAAATTAATTATTAATCTCTGCTATAAAAATAAAAAGCAATAGCAAATAAAGCTGTTAAAATAATATTTACATATGCTGTCGCTCCTGCAACTGCTCCGATTATGATATGATATGCAATGATAATAGTAAATAAAAGTCCACCTATTGCAAAAAGCATGCCAATTGATTTGATTGAATCACTTGCCACATCAGGTAATCTCCATGCCCAAATTGCAAATACTAAAAAAGTCATACCGGTAAACTGACCTAGCGTAATAAGATCTGGTGTAATTTCCCATCCTGCTGCACCTAAAAAAGCACTTGTTAGAAAAAGACCACCGATTGCATTTATAAACAAGACAATTGATTGAGCTTTAAATATTGTTCTTAAGTTCATATTATTCTCCTATAATGAAGTTAAATCTTTAAAGTTTATAGTGAGATTCGTATTCAATTTGATAGCGTCAAATTGTAACAAATTAATAATAAGTATTCTTAATTCTTATTATTCTTTCGATATTGATAAGGTTTCAAAAATTCACTTTTCCATATGCCTAATTTATTTTCACGGGCATATTTTTCTTCTAAAATATAATCAGTCGAATAATATCTATAGGCAATAGCCCATCCATTTTTAACCATCCATTTATTTAAGTTAGTCTTAATTGTTGAGCAAATTGCAACATATCTATCATAAATATCAATATCACTAACTTGACACTCAACACTTTGGTTATCAATAATTTTTTTTAATTCAGCAGTAGATTGCTTTCCACAATACCAATCCTGTAAATCAATTTTACATGTTTGCGTAGTTTCAGGAGCATCTATTCCATGAAGTCTTATTTTATTATTTTTTATGTGAATTGTATCACCATCTATGATCCGGGCCTTACCTATTATAGTTTTGGAAAAAGAATTAGTGCTCGTTAAAAATATTATAGCAAAAAAAAAATTATGTTTTTCATAATCATTTAATATTAATCCATTTTATGCAATCTTCTAGTCTATCATCACCCCAAAAAACCTCACCTTTATAAATAAAAGTTGGACTACCAAACACTCCAGATTTATAAGCGTTCTCAGTATTTTCTTCATATTGTTTATATATCTCTGTTGATTCTGCTTTATTTAAAGTTTCCTCTTTTTGTAAATTTAACTCTTTAAATATTTCTGTTAGATTTGGTTCAGTTGCAGGTTCTTTTCCTTCCTGAAACCATCTTTTATATGTTGATATAACATATTCTATTCCCCAGCCTTCATTCATCCCTAAAATAGCTATTTGATTTGCTAAATCAAATTCTTTTAAAGGGTATGGAGCAGGAACCAATGCATGAAAGTCATAAAATTTAGCTCTTCTTTCTATATCTCTCCACATATAATCTGACTTAATTTTTTTTGATGGAGGAGTAAATGGAATGTTGTCCATATCCATCATAATTTTTCTTACACTAAATGGTTTCCAATTAAATTTTATATTTTCCCTTTTTGCAACCTCAGAAATTCTATTTACAGATAAAAATGTATAAGTACTTCCTATAGAAAACCAAAAATCAATTTCCGTCATCAATAATTTTTATATATGATTAATATCAAATGAAAATGGCAAAATTAAATAATTTTACTGAAATATTATATATGTTAAAATAGAATTAAGCCGCAGTAACTCAGGGGTAGAGTAATTCATTGGTAATGAATAAGCCGGCGGTTCGATTCCGCCCTGTGGCACCATTGATATAAATATTTTGTATTGAAATGCTTAAATCATGAACTAATTAATCATTAGATATTATGAAAATTTTTGTTTTTTTACTTTTTTTTGTCCCCAATCTAGGATTTGCAGCTTCTATGAATCATATAGGAGAAAAGGGTAAATCCTCTGAGATAGATAGGGTTATTGAAATAAAAATGTATGATAGTTATTTTGAGCCAACTAAAATTAATATAAAAAAAGATGAAACAATTAAATTTTTAGTCCACAATTATGGATCACTTGTTCATGAATTTAACATAGCAACAAAAAAAATGCATTTAAACCACCAACCTGAAATGATGGCAATGATGGAAAATGAAATTTTATTAGGGAATAAAATTGATTACGAGAAAATGAAAGAAATGGCAAAAACTGATCATAGTATGGCTCATTCACATTCCAACAGTGTGTTATTAGAGCCAAATAAGAGCGGTGAAATTATATGGAAATTTAATAGTGAAATGAAACTAGAAGCTGCTTGTAATGTGCCTGGTCATTACGAAAGTGGTATGATTGCTGAAATCAATATCAATTACAATTAAAATTTATTGTTTCCTAAAACTTCCACAAATAGTATTTTAGTGAAATACATAATTATATTACTATTTTCCTTTATAAGCATACAAATAATGGCAAAACAAATATCAGAATTAAGTTGGGAAAAAAGATTACTCGTTATCTCTTATGACAAACAAGAAGATCAAATATTTATTAAAAGTAAAAAATTCATATCTGATAATAAATGTGAAATTGAGGACAGAAATTTAGAAATAATTTTTTATGAAAAATTTAAAAATAAAGATTATGCAAAACCAGAGTTTATTAATAATAAATATGGTATCTGGTTAATCGGATATGATGGAATGATTAAAGACTTTAGCAATGATGATAAAATTTATTTAAGATTGTTTGATTTAATAGACTCAATGCCTATGAGAAAAGATGAGATGATTAACGATAAATGTTAATGATTTAGTAAACCGTTAGATCCAAGCTCGACTCTTGTTACCACCTAAATCATAAAAAAAAGCACTCCTTTAGGAGTGCTTTTTATTATTTCAATTACAAACTAAAATATCTTATTAAAATTGCTACCATCGGTATCAATGGTCTTATTGCATGTTTTATTGGCCAATCATTACCATCAAAACTCTCTAATATTTTCAAAGTTGTAGCAAGGTTATAACAAAAAGCTAAAAGAGTAAAAATAAATAAAACCCCTATAACTTCATTTGATGAAGCGAAGCCACCAATTTGAAATAATGTAGCAATCAACATTAAAACCATACCAGTCATCATAAATCCTAGAGGTCTGCCCATATACATTGCATCCTTGGATGGAAAACCAATATTACTTTTCACAAAATTTTTATTAAAAGCTAAATTTAAACCAAAAAACCCACCGAATAAAATAAGAAACACATGGCAAAGAAAAGGTATCATACCTCCAGCCGATTCAATCATATAACCTCCTATATTTTATTTATTAGTTATTATAAGCTATGAAATTATGATTCTCTCTAATTTTTAAGGTCGAGTCTGGTATTTGTGCAAAGGTAGAAATCGGAAAAAAATACCAGACTCGTTAAACCTTTTAGAGAATTTTATTACATAAATAAGTACTTTGCTTTATTGCTGAAAAAATAAAGAAAAAAATCTATTTATAAGATAGAATCGAAATTCAATGATCAAAGTTTATTATAGTCACACACCTTTTTGGAGAGCTGAAGTGCTCAGAGTATCTTTGTACATAAGCAATATACCTTTTGAAGATGTTAGAATTTCAAGAGATGAATTTATCAACATGATTAAAACTGGTTTTTTACCAAATGGAAAAAGAGTACCTTTCCATCAATTACCTGTCATAGAAGTAGATGGGGAGATAATAGGTCAAACTGGAGCCATTGCCAGATATTGCGGAAAGATTTCTAATCTTTACTCAAATGACAATATTAATGCTGCAAAAATTGATCAAATTATAGATGCAGCTACAGACATAACAAATATAGTAAGCCCAACAATAAGAGAAAAAGATGAACAAAAAAAAATAGAAGATAGATTGCTATTAAAAAATAAACTTTTACCCAGATGGTTTAAATATCTTGAAAATATTTTATCTCAAGAAACATCAGAATGGTTTGTGGAAAATAAAATGACTATTGCAGATATTGCTATGTGGCGATTATTAGGATGGCTTACATCAGGAATAATTGATGGCATACCAACTACAATTGTAGACAACTATCCTAAATTAAAAAATATCCATTATACAGTTCATCACCATACAAAGGTGCAAGAGTGGATGTTAAAAACTTATGGTAAAGAAATATAATATATGACTTTTTTAAGTGTTAACGTAAATAAGTTTGCCTTAATAAGAAATGCAAGAGATGCAGACCTGCCAAACTTATATAACATTAGTAAGAAATGTATTGAATATGGTGCTGATGGTATAACAGTTCACCCTCGACCTGATGAAAGGCATGCAAAATTTTCAGATTTGAAAATATTAAAAAATCTTACAAATGAATATGAAAAAATTGAATTTAATGTTGAGGGATATCCCTCCGATGAATTTATTGAAAAAGTTATTGATGTTTCGCCAGATCAAGTAACTTTAGTTCCTGACCCACCAGAAGCACTTACATCTTCATTTGGTTGGGATTGTGAAAAAAATAAAGACTTTCTCATGGAAGTTATTAAGAGACTTAAAGACAATAATATTCGTGTCTCAATTTTCATCAATCCATCCATTAAAACACTATCAAACCTAGAAAATATTAAACCAGATAGAGTAGAATTGTACACTTATGATTACGCAAAAAACTATCAGAATGATAAAATATTAGCAGTTGCACCCTATAATGAAGTTACTCAATATTTAGAAAAAGAATTTCCCAATATAGAACTGAATGCTGGACATGATTTGAATCTAGATAATTTAGATTTTATTCTTAAAAATATTCCTAGAATAAAAGAGGTGTCAATTGGTCATGCTCTAGTTTGTGATGCATTTGATTTTGGACTTAAAGAAACAGTTAATAAATACAAACAAATAACTCAAAGATAATATGAGTAATTGGTTTTGGGTACAATTTGCAACAATTTGTATCGTTGGAGCTATGTCACCCGGGCCGTCTATGGCCTTAATTATTAGAAATTCTATTAAGTATGGAAGAGTATCAGGAATACTAAGTTCGGTCGGTCACGCAATAGGTATAGGTATTTATGCTGGGGTTTCAGTAGCAGGGTTACAAATCATATTAATTAATAATATATTTTTATTTAACACTATTCAATTTTGTGGAAGTGTATTTTTATTAGTGCTTGGCATTCTCTTTTTGCGTGACACTGGACAAAAGCTTTCAATCCAAGATAAGCAAAAAAGTGTTAATTCTTTTATGCAAGGGTTTGCAATTTCTATTTTAAATCCTAAAATTTTAATTTGGTTTGCAGCTATATTTTCACAATTTATCGAAATTTCTTCTACTAATTTTATCAAACTTACAATGGTACTCATTGCTTCATCCATTGATGGTTTATGGTACATCATATTAACAATTATAGTTACAGGATTTGGATTAAAGCAATTTCTAGAAAATAATACAAAGATTATTCAAAATATTTCGGGCGCTGTATTAATATTCATATCAATAATTATTTTGTATAATACTCTAAGTCCATACTTCCTCTAGTACTCTTAAAATATTTTTACCCATAATTTTTTCAATGGAGTCTGATGAATAACCTCTTTTATCCAATTCTTCGGATATTATCATATGGTCCATACAATCATGCCAATGTTGAGGTAGGCAGTCAAGACCATCATAATCACTACCTATTCCAACGTAATCAATGCCAATCAACTTAGCAATATATTCAATGTGATCAACAAACACACTTATACTTGGACAAACTTCTGATAATTTTTTTTGAAGAAAGTGTTGTTTTGCAATCCATTTACCTGCAGTAGTTTCTTGTTTATTGGCAATTTCATTTAGCTGCTCTCTATATTGATTTCTTATTTTTTCCTCTCTGACTTTAAAAGTTGGATCAATAAAAAAAGGATATGGATTTAAACCAATTAATCCTTTCACATCTTTAATAGCTTTAATCTGGTCATCTTTTAAATTTCTAAAATGCGGACATAATTTATCAACACTTGAATGAGAAGCAATAATTGGTTTTTTTGAATTTTCTAATACATCCCAAAAGCTTTTCTCCCCAATATGGGAAACATCAATAAGTACATTGTTTTCTTGACATGTATGAATTACCTCAACACCAAATTTATTCAAACCAAAAGTTTTGAGGGAGTTTTTTTTATGTGTTTCCCCGTAACCTGAGCTTACCCAATCAAGTGAATGATTCCATGTAGGGCCAAAATAAAAAAGTCCTTCATTAATAAAGTATTCTAAATTTTCTATTTTATTTTCTAACGCCTCTCCCCCTTCCATTCCAATAGGAAGAGAAAGCTCATTCTTTTCTTTTGCAGATTTAATATCTTCAAGTGTTACAGGAACAGTGACTCCATTAATTGCATTTAATGCTTTTAGCTTATCATACATTTTAGATGCAAAATCAAAATAACTTGTATTAGCTTCTTTTTCTGAAGCCCAGACAATCATCACTTCTAAATCGATAGAGGATAATTTTAATCGCTCTATATCGGTGTGGCCTGAGGATGTGTTTGTGGTCACATCCTCACCAATCATCATTCTTTGCACAAGATCATTATGCAAATCTGCAACAAACATAATTATTCTGAAATAATTTCCATTTTAATAATTTTATCAGGATCTTGAGGAGGTTCCCCTTTAGTAATATTATCAACTAATTCCATACCCTCAGTTACTTGTGCCCAAACAGTATATTGACCATCTAAGAAACTAGCATCATTAAAGACAATAAAAAACTGACTGTTTGCACTATTAGGATTTTGCGCTCTTGCCATTGAAACAGCACCTCTTCCATGATTTGCATCAGAAAATTCAGCAGGAATATCTGGTAAGTTAGACCCTCCCGTTCCTGCTCTGGACATATTGAATTTATCATTGGTAGAATTTCCAAATTCAACATCACCAGTTTGAGCCATAAAGCCATCAATTACTCTATGAAAAACAACTCCATCGTATTGCCCCTCACTTATTAGTTGTTTTATTTGCGCAACATGTTTTGGCGCTAAATCAGGTCGTGTTTCCATTTTTACAACACCATCTTTAAGTGTCATATGTATTATGTCTTTTGCTTCTGCCATAACTGATCCTCCGTAAATTAAAGTTGAGATTGCTAGGCTTAGAAATAAAGATTTTAAATTTTTAATCATATTTGTTCCCTTTACCTTCACTCAAAAAGTTTTATATAGTGTCTAATGCATTTGTTTGATGAAAATATCAAGAACTTAGGTCTAAATATTCCAGATCTTCCCAAAGCTCTGGCAAATTATGTTCCCTATAAATTAATTGGCAAAACTATATATATATCTGGGCAGGCTCCTGTTCAGAACGGAGAGCTCATTTATAAAGGAAAAGTGGGATCAGATATTTCTATCGAAGAAGGTATAGAGGCTGCTAAACTGTGTGTCATTAATATAATTGCTGCTCTAAAAACTGGACTTGAGGGTGATTGGGATAAACTGGATAGTTTTGTTAAATTAACTGGCTTTGTAAACTGCCAAGACAATTTTACTGATCAACCAAAGATCATTAATGGTGCATCTGATATGTTAGTTGAAATATTTGGCGATCAAGGTCGTCATGCTAGAGTTGCTGTTGGCTCTAACGCTTTACCGTTAGGTATTGCAGTAGAAATAGATGCTATAGTTCAATTAAAATAAATGATTTCACCAATGAGTGAATTTGTTTTTATAGATAGCTTAAAAAAAGTTAAAAAAGAGGATTGGAATTCGTGTGTTGGTAGTGATCATCCCTTCATTCAATATGAATTTTTATTTGCCTTAGAAAAAAGTGGGAGCGCTTGCTCACAAACTGGCTGGAAACCTCATCATTATATTGAGTATAATGATAATGCTGAAATAATTGCCATTTGTCCACTCTACTTAAAAAGTCATTCTTATGGAGAGTATATTTTTGATCATGCATGGGCAGATGCTTATCACAGGCATGGATTAAATTATTACCCTAAGCTGCAATCAGCAATACCATTTACTCCTGTAACTGGTGAAAGAATATTTATAAATAAAAATATAAGTAAAAGAAAAGATAAGATTAAGGACATTATAAATAATATTATACGACAGGCTAAAAAACTAAATGTTTCATCGGCACATTTTAATTTTATAAAAAATCCAAATGAGTGGGATGGTGAAGAGCCAATTATGATACGAGAAGGTATTCAATTTCATTGGGAGAATAACGACTATAAATCTTTTGATGATTTTTTATCAACTCTTTCTTCTAGAAAAAGAAAACAAATTAAGAAAGAGAGACAATGCATAGAAATCAATAACCTCGATGTAAAATTATTACGTGGGGATGATCTTCAAAAACAGGATTTGGATTTTTTTTATGAATGTTACCTTGATACCACTGGCAGAAAATGGGGCTCAACATATTTAAAAAAAGAATTTTTTATGGATATTTTAAAAAACTTTAAAAATAAAATTTTATTAATGATTGCTTATCAAAATAATACTAAAGTTGCCTCAGCGCTTAATTTTCTAAGTAAAACGCATTTATATGGGCGACTTTGGGGATCAAAATTTGAAGTTCCTTATTTGCATTTCGAATTATGTTATTATCAAGCAATAGATTATGCGATTAAAAATAAAATTAAATATGTCGAGGCAGGCGCACAAGGAGAGCATAAATTAAGTAGAGGTTATTTACCGCAAAAAACATGGAGTGCTCATTGGATAAGAGAAAAAGAATTTTCAAAAGCGATAAATAAATTCCTTAATGAAGAAACTAAGATGATTAATTATCACAAAAAAGATTTGGAAACTCTTGGTCCTTATAAGAATTAAACTAACTCTTTCTTTTTATCTTGACTAGATGAGTATTTGAGAAATATTTGATTTTTTTCAATTGTTATATCTACATGACCACCTTTTGATAATGCTCCAAAAATTAGCTCCTCTGCCATTGGTTTTTTAACTTTCTCTTGTATAACTCGTCCAAGTTCTCTTGCTCCGTAAACCTCATCATACCCAATGTCAGCAAGAAATTCTTTTGCTTTTTTATCAATTGATAAAGAAACACCTTTATCTTCCAATTGAGCCTCAACTTGAATAATAAATTTATCAACTATTGATAAGACAATTTCTTTATTCAAATGATTAAAGTGTATGACTGAATCTATCCTATTTCTAAATTCTGGAGAGAAAATTTTGTTTATTGCATCATTATTATCATCTTTTGATCTCGCTGAATTAAAACCTATTCTTTTTTTAGATAAATCTATAGCACCAGCGTTAGATGTCATTATTAATATAACGTTTCTAAAATCTACAGATTTGCCATTATGATCAGTTAACTTACCGTAATCCATTACTTGGAGTAAAATGTTAAATAAATCATAGTGAGCTTTTTCGATTTCATCCAAAAGCAACACACAATGAGGATTTTGATCTACGCCATCTGTAAGTAAGCCTCCTTGATCAAAACCAACATATCCAGGAGGAGCTCCAATTAAACGACTAACTGTATGTCTCTCCATATATTCTGACATATCAAATCTTAAAAGTTTTATACCCATTGTTTTGCTTAATTGTCTTGCAACTTCTGTTTTTCCAACCCCAGTTGGTCCTGAAAACAAATATGAACCTATAGGCTTTCCATCTTCACGAAGTCCAGCTCTTGCAAGTTTTATGGAAGAAGATAATTCTTCAATAGCTTTATCTTGACCAAAAACAAAGTTCTTAAGATCCCTATCAAGATTTTTTAAATTTTCTTTATCATTTTTATTTACTGACTTTGCTGGTATTCTTGCCATGATTGAAACAACAGACTCTATATCCTTTGATGTTATTGTTTTCTTTCTTTTAGATTTAGGCAAAAGGTATTGGGATGCGCCAGCTTCATCTAAAACATCTATAGCTTTATCCGGCAGCTTTCTATCACCAATATATTTATTAGATAGCTCAACCGCACTTATAATTGCATCTGATGAATATTTTATTTGATGATGATCTTCATAATAATTTTTTAGACCATTTAAGATTTTAATTGTCTCTTCTTTTGTTGGTTCTTTAATGTCAATTTTTTGAAATCTTCTTACAAGCGCCCTATCCTTTTCAAAATAATTATTGAACTCTTTGTAAGTAGTTGACCCAATACATCTAAGTGAGCCATTACTTAAGGATGGCTTTAAAAGATTACTTGCATCCATTGATCCTCCGCTTGTTGCCCCAGCACCAATTACAGTGTGTATTTCATCAATAAATAAGATTGATTTTTTTTCTTTTTGTAAATCTTTTAAAACTTCTTTTAATCTTTCTTCAAAATCTCCTCTATATCGTGTACCTGCAAGAAGAGCACCCATATCAAGAGAATAAATTACAGCATCAAGTATGATATCTGGTACATCTTTCTCAACAATCCTCTTAGCAAGACCTTCTGCAATTGCAGTTTTACCAACACCAGGATCGCCAACAAATATTGGATTATTTTTTTGTCGCCTGCATAAAATTTGGATAGTTCTTTCTACCTCAAGTTTTCTGCCTATAAGAGGATCTATTTTACCATCTAGAGATCTCTTATTTAGATTGATACAAAACTGATCTAAAGCTTTTTTAGATGCTTTTTTTTGCTGTTGACCATCAGTAGTTTCTTCAACAATTTCTTCACCATCCTGATCCTCTTGTATTTTAGATATTCCGTGTGAGATATATTGGACAGCATCTAGTCTGGTCATATTTTGCTGATGTAAAAAATATACTGCATGGCTTTCTTTTTCTGAAAAAAGAGCAACTATCATATTAGCACCGGTAACACTTTCTCTTCCACTTGACTGAACATGAATTGCCGCACGTTGAAGCACTCTTTGAAAACTATTTGTAAGCTTTGGCTCTCCAGAAAAATTTTCTGTTAAATTTGATAATTCATTTTTGATAAAATCTTCTAAATTTTCTTTTAAATTATCTATTTCTACACCGCAGGCTTTTAATACACTTAATGCATCTTTATCATCAGTTAAGGATTTAAGTAAATGCTCAAGTGTTACAAATTCATGCTTGCTTTCTGCAGCAAACTGATATGCATTTCTGAGAGTTTTTTCTAAATTAGATGATAACATTTAATTTTTCTCCATTGTACATTGAAGAGGATGTTCATGCTTTTTTGCAAGATCCATAACAGTCTTGGATTTTGCTTCTGCAACTTCATAAGTAAAAGTCCCACATACTCCAATACCATTTTTATGAACATGAAGCATAATTTGTGTTGCCTCTTCTTCTTTTTTATTAAACACACTCTCTAATACCAAAACAACAAATTCCATTGGGGTGTAATCGTCATTAAGCAACAAAACATTATACATTGAGGGCTTTTTTGTTTTTGGTTTTTCTTCTAGTAAAACACCTCTGTCCAAATCATTATTTGAATTAATATTATTTTCATCACTTAATTTCATTATTTATTAAATAAGCACTTTTTGATGAATTTAAAGAGGTTTTTTCGATTGTTAAGAGCGAATTCCATATGCTAAGGGAGCTTATAATGTCTTTGATCAGATGCCTTTTAATTCCAATATTTGTAACATTTATACTTATAACAACAGAAACATTCGCAAAAAAAGCAGCTATAGTAATAGATTTTGACTCACAAGAAGTATTATTTGAAGTAAATGCTGATACTAAGAATTATCCTGCTTCATTAACAAAAATAATGACGTTGTATATTTTGTTTGATCAATTAGAAAAAGGACAGTTAAAAAATCAGACTAAATTAAAGGTATCAAAAATTGCCGCTTCACGTTCACCTAGTAAATTATACTTAGAAGAAGGATCGAGTATTAAAGTAGAGGACGCAGTTATGGCTTTGATAATTAAATCTGCAAATGATGTCGCTACTGTTGTTGCAGAAAATATTTCTGGTTCTGAAAAAGAGTTTGCAAAATTAATGACTAGCTATGCAAAAAATTTGGGTATGACGAATACAAATTTTAAAAATGCTTCTGGATTACCAAATAGAGCGCAACTAACTACAGCAAGAGATATATCTATACTTTCATATGCACTCATTTCTAATTTTCCAGAAAAATACAAATTGTTTAATAAGCAAAAATTTACTTATAATGGCAAGACTTATAAAACACACAATAAACTAATGCTTAATTATGAAGGGGCTGATGGTATTAAAACTGGTTATATAAGAGCATCTGGATTTCAATTAGCATTTTCAGCAGTAAGAAATAATAAAAGATTAATTGGTGTAATATTTGGAGGTGATACTGGGAAGCAACGTGATAGGTCTCTGAAAATTATAATGGATAAAGAATTTTCTGAATTGGGAATAAATAAAAATGAAATAAAAACTAAAATAGCAAAACAAGAAACAAAAATAATTGAAAAAAATTCCTACTCTATTGTTGTCGGTACTTTTAAATATAGAAATAATGCAAAAAAACAAATTAAATTAATTAAAAATAAATACCCTAAAACAACAAATAATAAAAAATCAAATGTCGTTCTAATAAAAGTAAGTGGTAAACAACTTTATGAGTCTAGATTTGAAAACTTTTCAAAAAAAGAAGCGTATGCTGCCTGCAAAAGATTAAAAAAATATAAAAGAGACTGTTTTGTTAGATTGTAAATTTATAACTTATTCCACTTAAAGATAATTGATCTTCAATAATGCCAATAAGTTTATGTAGACCTTTTTCAGAAATTGACTCAGCTCTACAAGTAAGTTGATTTTGTGTATTACTAGCTCTCATCAAAAACCATCCATCTTCATTTTCTACCCTAACACCATCTATATCTATTATTTTCTTATCTTCTTTTTTAAGCCTTTCTTTTACCTCTTCTATAATAATAAATTTTCTTGACTCATCGACATCAAATCTTGTTTCTGGTGTTGAAAATGTTTTAGGATAAATATTAATTAAATCATTAAGTGACTTACTCTCGTTTGATAATATACGCAGCAACCTTAAACCAACATACATAGCATCATCATATCCATAAAAATCATCACCATAACAAATATGTCCACTCATTTCCCCTGATAAAGGTGAATTTAACTCTTTCATTTTTTCTTTTATAGGAGAGTGGCCTGTTCTTGACATCACAGGATCACAATTAATTTTTTTTGCTTCATCAAAAAAAACCTTGCTGCACTTAACATCCATTATAATTTTTGGATTGTCGTACAAATGGGCAATTTCTGAACATAGCAAAAGCATATATTGATCAGCCCAAACTATATTACCGAGATTATCAATTACACCTAATCTGTCACCATCGCCATCAAAAGCAAGACCTACATCGCAATCATTTTCTATCACTGTCTTGATTAATTGTGTCATGTTTTTCGGTACTGTAGGATCAGGATGATGATTAGGAAAATTTCCATCAACTTCTTCATTTATTATAATGTTTTCAGAGTTATTTAAATTTTCAGTTATTGCTCGAGTAACTTTTCCCATAGCGCCATTACCAGGATCCCAAGCAATTTTCAGTTTCTTTGTTAAACTAATATTTAAAAGGTTTCTTTTTATATATTCAGTGGTTATGTCTTGATTAATTATCTGACCTTCTTCCAATTCAATTTTGTTATAATCAATTAATTTTTGAAGACTTTGAATATCTTCTGCAAAAAATGACGTCTTATTTAAAACCATTTTAAAACCATTATATTCAGATGGATTATGTGAGCCGGTAACCATTATTACTGCATCAGTATCTAAATGATAGTGAGCAAAGTAAGTCATAGGAGTTGGCCCCATCCCAATATTTAATACTTTTGAACCAGAATCTTTTAAACCTTCACAAAGTGCGTTATGAAGTTTTGGTGATGTTAATCTTCCATCATAACCAGTGGCTATAGTATTTGATTCTAATTTTGATTTAACAATATAACCAAAGGTTCTCCCGATAGTATAAGCTGTATTCTCATTTATATTATCACCTACAACTCCTCTGATATCATATTCACGAAGAACTTCTTTATCAAAATTTTGTATTTTATAATTATGTTCCTGTTCCAAAATACTGAAATCCTATATCTCTTAATTCTTTAGCGTTATATATATTTCTTAAATCAAAGATAACTCTATTTCTATTAGCACTTTTGATTTTTAAAAAATCGAGAGCACGAAACTCATTCCACTCTGTGCCAATTATAATAACTTTAGTATCCTCACATGCCTCATAAGCATTACTACATAATATTAATTCGATATTTTCTTTTTTAGCATTATCCATTGCTTCAGGATCATATGATTTAATGGTTATACCTTTATTTTGTAATAATTTTGCAATTTTAAGAGAAGTTGAATCTCTAATATCATCTGTATTAGGCTTAAAACTTAAGCCAAGCAAGCTTACTTGGCTTCCTTTTGCTAAATTAGCTTTAGAGATAATATTATTTGTTATTTTAATTATCCTTTCTTCATTAAATTTATCTGCAGCAGTTAAAATAGAGAAATTAATATCATTTTTTTCAGCAGTACTGATAAATGCCTTAACATCTTTTGGAAAACAAGATCCACCATAACCTGGTCCAGCATGCAAAAATTTATTTCCTATACGTTTATCAATTCCCATTCCTTTTGCAACATCCTGAACATCAGCCCCTACTTTTTCACACAGATCAGCAACTTGATTTATAAAACTAATTTTAGTTGCAAGAAAACTATTTGAAGCATACTTAATGACTTCAGAAGACTCTATAGTAGTTGAGATTATAGGTGTTTCAATAAGATATAAAGGTCTGTATAGTTCTTTCATTATATCTTCCGATTTTTTATTTTCGCAGCCAATTATAACTCTATCAGGACGCATAAAATCATTTATTGCTGAACCTTCACGTAAAAATTCTGGGTTGGACACTACATCAAAATTTTTTTCATTTATTTTTTTTGAAATAATATTTTTTATTTCCCTGGTTGTGCCAACTGGAACAGTTGATTTGGTTACAACTATACAATATTTATTTATATTATTACTTATTTCCTCAGCTGCATTCCAAACATAAGATAAATCTGCTTCATTTTCTATTCTTTTTGTTGGCGTTCCTACAGTTATAAAAATAATATCTGCATCATTTACAGATTGAGATAATGAACTGGAAAAACTTAGAAGTTTTGTTTTATGAAGATGTTTATGTAATAAATTATCAATACCAGGCTCATAAAAAGGGCATTTAGAATTATTTAAATCATTAACTCTTATTTCATCTTTATCAATACATACCGTTTGATATCCAAATTCAGCAAAGCATGCGCCTGTAATTAGTCCAACATAACCTGTTCCGATAATTGCTAATTTCATATCAACTTATTATAATTTTTTATTATTATTTATGACCTTTATATTAAATTAATTTATTTTGAAACTTTATGTATTGTTCCTCGGTCTATTAAATGAGGTTTGGCAAGAAAATGCTGGTGTTTATAATTATTCCCATCCATTGATAATAGCATTTCAACTGCCTTGATTCCAAGTTGTTCTCTTGGATGCCCAATTGCAGTTAAAGCAGGTGTAGCTATTCTCTCAACTACAGGTCCATCGAAAGTAACAATAGAAATATCTTTTCCAATTTTTTTATTTAATTCATTACACGCCTTAATTGCGCCAACAGCTGTATACTCAGTGGAGCAAATTATTGCAGTTATTTGTTTATTTTTAATTAATAATTTTTTTATTAAATTTTCACTTTTTGTAGGTTCTTCATTTTTAATAGTAATGTAATATTTATTATTATATTTTATATTAAATTTTTTTAATGAATTTAGGTAACCTTGCTTTCGCTGATAAGCAAAGTTATAATTTTCGGCAATATTTACATAACAAATATTTTTATGATTTTTTTCTACTAAATGTTGCATTATTAATTCTATGCTACCCTGATTATCTAAATCAACCCATGAATAGTTTTTTAATTCTTTTGTTCTTCCCCAAGTAACAAAATTGATTTTATTCTTTGTCAAAAGTTTAATTCTATCATCATTAGTTTTGAGATTGTGCAGTATAATTTTAGTAACTTTTTCAACAAAAATTAATTTATTATATGCATGTTTTTCTTCTTCAGCATTATTTGCAAAAAACATAAAAAAATGAATATTTTCATTATTTAATTTTTTAGACATACCGGCTATAAATTCAAAAAAGAACTTTGATTAAGTTGGTTAGCATTAAGACCATAAAGAGGTAGGACAAAGCCTACAGTATTTGACTTATTTGATGCAAGTCTACTGGCATTTAAATTTGGTGAATATTTATATTTTTTTGCAAATTTCTTTACTCTTTCTTTTGTTTTTTGGCTTACATCGGAATATCCTCCTAAAGCTCTTGAGACAGTAGTAATTGATAGCCCCAATTTCTTTGAAAGTTGTTTAATATTCATTTGATGACCTATTCAGTAAATTAAAAATAAAGCATTTATTAACATATTATCAATAAATCAATATGTATTTAATTGACACCCAAAACGTTTTGGTAAAATATGACTTATATTTATCAATATGGAGGACTAATGAAAAATATAATTAAAGTTTTATTAGCAACCTTAACATCATTAATTTTTAGTTTTTCTGCTAACGCAGGAGGACATTACACAGGACCTGATTTAAGTGGTCAAAAAGTAGTAATGTTTGGGCCATGGTTATCGCCTGAACAAGAAATAATGAGGGAAGTAGGTGCTATTTTTGAAAAAGCTACTGGCGCAACATTTGAATATGGTGGATCAGATAGTTTTGAACAACAAGTAATGATTGATCTTAAAGCAGGAAGTGCTGCAGATCTAGTTGTATTTCCACAACCAGGACTTGCTGCAAATGCTGCTGCAATGGGTGGTTTAGTTCCGCTTGGAAATGATATTCGACAAATGGTTTTAGATAACTATGCTGCTGGTCAATCATGGATCGATCTTTCAACTTATAAAGATGCAAATGGTTATGATCAGTTTAATGCTATTTTCTTTAGAACTAACGTTAAAAGTTTAGTTTGGTATTCACCAGATAACTTTGAAGATAATGGATATGAAGTTCCTACTACAATGGAAGACTTAATTGCTTTATCCGATCAAATGGTTGCAGATGGAAATACTCCTTGGTGTATCGGTCTTGGATCAGGTGCAGCTACAGGTTGGCCTGCTACTGACTGGATGGAAGACATTATGCTTAGAACTCACACACCAGATGTATATGATAAGTGGGTATCAAATGAAATGCCTTTCAATGATCCTAGAGTTCTAGAGGCTATGGAAGTATTTGGATCTTTTGCATTGAATGATGACTATGTAAATGGCGGATCAAAAGCAGTTGCTACAACTGATTTTAGAGACGCTCCTAACGGGTTATTTACTTCTCCTGCTGAGTGCATGATGCACCGTCAAGCTAGCTTTATTCCTGCTTTCTTCCCTGAAGGAGTAGAAGCTGGTGTAGATTATGATTTCTTTTATTTCCCTGCTTTTTCTACAAAAGATCTTGGAACTCCAGTTCTTGGAGCTGGAACTTTAGTAGGCGCTACTAATAACAACCCTGCTACATTAGAATTCATAAGATTCTTAATGCATCCTGAACCACATGAGTATTGGATGGCTAAGGGTGGATTTTTAACTCCTCATAAAGGTGTTGATGGTAGTAAATATGCTAGTGATACTTTTAGAAAACTTGGGGAAATCTTAACTGGTGCAACAACCTTTAGATTTGATGCTTCAGATTTAATGCCTGGTGCAATTGGTGCAGGTAGCTTCTGGACAGGTATGGTTGATTATACCAATGGTAAATCTGCTAAAGAAGTAGCTGATGGCATTCAAGCAAGTTGGGACGCTATTAAATAATAATACCTCCATGAACAGGCGAACAATTTACTTGTTCGCCTGTTTTTTTTTATATATCTAATTTTTAATGAGCTTATTAAATTTATCCTTTATTGTTTTTTTGGGAGTTTTATTATTTATATCATATTTTCACATTTCAAATTTTGTCTTAGATAAATATGGAGAAAGAACTAATAACAGGTATCGATTTGAAAATTCATTTAGAGTTATAATTTTTATCCTACCTGCATTTATTGTTTTATTTATATTTATTTTATATCCTGTTTTCGAAACAGTAAGACTAAGTTTTTATGATAAGTTTGGAAGAGAATTTGTAGGTTTATATAATTATAAGTGGGCTATTAATGATCCTGAGTTTAGAAGAAGTATCTTAAATAATTTAGGCTGGTTACTTATTGTTCCAACTTTAAGTACTTTTTTTGGATTAGTGATTGCAAATCTAGCTGATCGCATTTGGTGGGGATCAATTGCAAAATCAATTATCTTCATGCCTATGGCAATCTCTTTTGTTGGAGCAGGAGTAATATGGAAATTTATTTATGAGTATAGAGGTCCAGGCGATACTCAGATTGGATTATTAAATGCAATAATTGTTTCTTTTGGTTATGAGCCACAAGCATGGTTAACTATTCCTTTATGGAATAATGTTTTCTTAATGGCTATAATGATTTGGATTCAAACTGGTTTAGCTTTGGTAATTTTTAGCGCTGCTCTTAGAAGTATACCTAAAGAAATGATTGAGGCATCAAGAATTGATGGTGCCAGTGAATTAAAAATTTTTTTTTCAATAATTATTCCATATCTTGAGCAAACCATTTTAGTAATTTGGACCTTAATTACAATAATTGTTCTAAGAATTTTTGATATCATTTTTGCAATGACAAACGGTGAATGGCAAACAGGAGTTTTAGCAAATTTGATGTATGATTGGATGTTTAGAGGTGGGGGTGACTCAGGTAGAGGGAGTGTCTTAGCTATCGTTATAATGATTGGCGTCATCCCGATCTTAGCATGGAATTTATATAAACATCGACAGGAACAAAAAATTTAATGAAAAAAATTACTTACTCTTCTATTTTATCTCAATTATTATTATTAATTTTTGTTATTATTTGGATAATTCCTACTTTTGGACTTTTTATAAGTTCATTAAGAGATAAGGATCTTTTAGCTATTAGTGGATGGTGGACTTCATTAACCACCACAGAAGTAAATGAAATTTACAGAATGTCAGGAATGGAATCACAGATTCAAGAAAAGGATTATTTTATAATTAAAGGAAAAATATTTGAAAAAAACCCAGGGAAAAAAATTCAAAGTTTTGGCATAACATCAAAAAAAATTAATGAATTTCAAATTGGTGAAACAGCTATCTTTAAAGACAAAAGCGAAGTTACGATTGATGAAAATGGGAATTATTTATGGAAATCATTAACTGAATTTACAAAAAAGAAAGGGAAGAGGATCTTCACAACCTCATTAAGTCCGCCTTCTTTTACTTTTGATAATTATAGAGAAGTTTTATTTAAAGAAGGTATTGGCAGAGCTTTTATAAATACTTTAGCTGTTGCACTACCCTCAACTTTAATACCTTTAATAATTTGTTCTTTTTTTGCTTATGCACTCACTTGGATGAAATTTTTTGGAAGAGATACATTGCTGGCAATAATTATTGCTTCACTTGTTGTGCCTTTACAAATGTCGTTGATACCTATTCTTACAATTTATAATGACTTTGGAGCTCTATTTGGGGTTGCGGCAAAATCATACCCTGGAGTTTGGATGGCCCATACAGGATTTGGTCTAGCTTCAACAACATTTTTATTAAGAAATTTTTTGAAATCTTTACCTAATGAAATGATGGAGGCAGCAAAAGTTGATGGAGCATCTCATTATGATATTTTTTTAAAAATAATTTTACCTTTATCTATTCCAGCATTTGCCTCCATTTTTATTTTACAGTTTCTATGGTGTTGGAATGATTTATTAGTTGGATTGGTATTTTTAGATCAAGTACCTAGTGAAATTATTTTAACCGCGAAATTAAAAGAGTTGCTTGGCTCTAGGGGTGAAAATTGGGAAATACTTACTACTGGGGCTTTTGTTTCAATGACAGTACCATTATTTATATTTTTTGCTTTGCAAAGATACTTTATAAGAGGTCTCGTTGCAGGGTCAGTAAAAGGCTAAAATTAAACAATATTTATATATATTTTTTCTTCCTCTAACTTAACTGCATATGTTCTTAAATCTTCACATGGAGGATCTTGAATTACAGCTCCTGTCTTAATATTGAAAATCCCTTGATGCATTGGGCACTCTATTTCATCACCAGTGACTAAACCATCTTCTAAATGAACATCTTCATGTGTGCAAATACCATCAGTTGCAAAAAAACCATCATTAATATTATAGATGCAAAAGGTCTTATTTTCGTAGTCGAATCTTTTTAGATCTTCAAAATCAATATCGCTTTTATCACAAACATAAATCCAATTTTCCATAATATCTAATTATATCTCTATTGATTAATTTAAACAATTAATTATCTTTATTAAGAATAATATAATATTGTATTTTTATATTTAAATATTTAAAATAGTAAAAATTTACATGACTGATTCAAAAAAAATCCAAATTGGAATAAATAACATTTCTAGTGAATGGTTTAGGGCAAATATTGATAGAAAAAAACTAAAAGAATTATCTAGAAGAAGTGATTATGAGGGATGGAAACATATAATTATATTCACTATTACTCTTTTAACTCTTGGAACAATAAGTGTTTATTCATGGGGCACTATTTGGTTTATCCCTGTATACTTATCTTACTGTATGTTTTGGGGTGGTGCTGATGCAATTTGGCATGAATGTGGTCATCGAACAGCTTTTAAAACAAGGAAACTTAATAATTTCTTTTATATTATAGCCAGCTTTATGAATAATTTCGAACCCGTTAGATGGAGAAGCAGTCATTCATTACATCATAGTTACACGGCATCAGTTGACCCTCATGACTTTGAAGTTGATGAAAGTATATTTTCAAAACCAACTCTTTTTAGTTTTCTTATAAGATTTATTCCAGGCTATTATTTTCTTATACTCCACAAATCTTTACATCTAGAAATTATTCAACATGCTTTAGGATATAACACTAGAGTAATGAAAGAATGCATACCTGAAGAAAAAAAAATTGATTGTATTCGTAGTTCAAGAATATTTGTCACCTTATGGCTTATAATTATTTTATTTAGCTTTATTTTTAACTCAATTCTCCCAATACTGTTATTTCTTCTTCCAAAATTTTTTATATTTATGAATGTTGTTTGGGGTCTAACTCAACATATGGGACTGAAAGAAAGTACTAAGGATCACAGGGAGTCTACTAGATCTGTCAGGCTAAATCCAATTTTTAGTTTTATATATTGGAAAATGGAATATCACATCGAGCATCATATGTTTCCAATGGTGCCTTCCCACAACCTTCCTAAACTTCATGAAGAAATAAAATATCAACTTCCAAAACCTCAATCATTATTTGAAGCATATAAAGAAATTATTCCAGCTGTAATCAAAAAATCTAAAAATCCTAATTATTACATACCTGTTAAAATTCCAAATTTTTAATTTAAAGATATTGACAGTAAATATAAATTTCGATTTATTATAATTAATTAGATAAATATATTTTATGGAAACAAGAAACTTTATTAATGGGAAATTTATAGACTCCATATCTAAAGAAAAAATTCCAATAGTTAATCCCGCAAATCAAAAAGTGGTTGGAAATATTGATCAAGCTTTAGATGATGAAATTAATTTAGCTTTTGAGTCGGCTAAAAAAGCTTTTGATAAAAGAATACTTTTGGATATGGATCCAAAAAAAAAATCTAATATGATGAGGGCTATTGCGACAAAGCTTCGTGAATATAAAAATGAAGGAGGAAAGCTTTTAAGCCAAGAAAACGGAAAAACAATCGCTCAGTGTATTGATGAATTTAATGGAGCAGCTGATACTTTTGACTTTTACGCTGGTATGACTGACAAAATTCAAAATAAACTTATTCCATCTGGAAAAGATACGTTTAATTACGTAGTTTTAGAGCCTTTTGGAGTTAGTCTTCAAATAGTTCCATGGAACTATCCGGTTTCTATTTTTTCAGGAATGGTGGCGCAAAATTTGATTGTTGGAAATACAATTGTAATAAAACCTCCTGAGCTATGCCCTTTATCTTCAAACTTTTATGGAAAAATATTTGAAGAAGTTGGGGTTCCAAACGGCATAATAAATATAGTTCATGGTTTTGGGGATATTACAGGAAGAAAACTTGTTAAAAATAAAGGGAGTGATTATATTGTTTTTACTGGATCTCCAGAAGTTGCATCAGAAATATTAAAAGAGACTGCAGATAGAATTGTGCCATGTCATTTTGAGTTAGGTGGAAAATCTGCAGCAATAATTTTTCCTGATGCGGATATAGATAAAGCTGTCGAGAGTACCGTTAAAGGAATTTTTAAACCTAATGCAGGTCAAATATGTGTAGCTATGTCTAGAGTAATTGTTCATCCAAAAATAAAAGACGAATATATGACTAAATTAATTTCTAAATCAAAAAAACTTAAAGTTGGCTCAGGAGCAGATTCTGAAACTGAAGTAACTCCACTAATATCTAAGGATCAAATGCAAAGAGTTTCAAATTATGTAAATTCAGGTATACAGTCTGGTGCTACATTGGAACTTGGCGGTAAAGAAGATCAAAACAAAGATGGGAATTTTTATCTGCCAACAATTTTTGATAATGTTTCAACAAAAGCTACTATTGCTCAAGAAGAAATATTTGGTCCAGTTGCTTCTGTGTTTGATTTTGAAACTGAAAATGAAGCTATAGAAATTGCAAATTCAACAAGCTATGGTTTAGCGTCAGGAGTTTTCACTGCTGATGATCAAAAAGCTAAATGGACTGCAGAAAGAATTAAAGCTGGAATAATTTGGCACAATGATTGGTTTGTTGATGGAATAAATTTACCTGGTGGTGGTTATAAAAAATCTGGATATGGAAGAGATGGTGGTATGGATGGTATTTATAGTCATGGCCAAACTAAAAGAGTAAGTAAAAGACTTTATTAATATCATTATGAAAAAATTAACAGTAAAGGAAATAATTAAATGTAAAGGAAGTAAAAAGCTTTCAGAAGTTTATACTCATAATCCTCTAGAAGCTGCAGCGTGTGAAGCAGCTGGTATAGAAATGATAGTATCTTCTGAATTGAATGATATAGATGGTATTAGAGATTCTGCTAAAAATACTTTTTTAACAGTTGGTTTAAAATATGGAAGCTATTTAAATGAATATGAAATTTTAAAAAGATCTTTTGAACTAATTAATATTGGGGCAGATGCAATATACTGCCCTCAGAGTCACAAGCTTATTAAAGCAATATCGGATGAAGGAATTCCTGTAGTTGGACACTCAGGATTTATTCCGTATAAATCAACTTTTTATGGAGGATTCAAAGCTTATGGAAAGAATGCAAAGGAAGCACATAAAATTTATAATCAATGTCTTTCCCTCCAAGATGCTGGGGCCTTTGCTATTGAGCTTGAAATTGTTCCATTCAAAGTTGCTGATTATATTAGTAAAAACATTGATGTTTTTATTATTGGTATGGGTAGTGGTACTGGATGCGATGCTCAATATTTATTTGCGGAAGATATTTTAGGCTATAATAAAGGACACATTCCAAGACATGCTAAAGTATACTCAGATATAGCTAAGGATTATGAATTAATTAAAAAGAAAGCTGAAAAAGCATTTAAAAGTTTTAAAGAAGATGTGATATCTAAAAATTATCCATCGACAACTCATGATATAGATATTTCTGAAAATGAGTATGAGAGTTTTGTAAAAAACTTAAAAAATTAAATTATACAAACAATTTTAAATTAAAACAACTATACTTCTATCTTTTTCTTGACTTCCAAAACGTTTTGGATTTAGTTTATTATTAATAAATTTATTAAAAATTTGGGAGGAAAAATGAAAATTTTAAAATTATTAATTGTTTCTGTTTTTTTTGTTCCTTTATCTCTTCAATCAATAGCTGCTCCATCAGGGCAGGATTTAGGAGATAATTGGTGTTCAGATGTAAAGATGCACTTTTATGCAGGTGGTCCTGAAGCTGGAGGATTTGCAGGTATAGTTGCAGCTGGAGCAATGAATGCAATAAGAGATACTGGAGCTGATGCAGAGATTATTTATTCAGAATGGGATTTTGAAAAAATGGTTCGTCAGTTAAGGGAGTCTGTTGGTTTAGGAGTTGATGCTATTGCGATGATGGGACATCCAGGAAATGAAGCTTTAATGCCGCTTGCAAAACAAGCAGCAGAAAAAGGTATCTTGATGACCTATCAAAATGTTGATCCATCAGAAGTTCGTGCAACTTATGGAGGTGGTTATGTTGGTGCAAATTTAGCTACACAAGGTAAGGCACTAGCAAGAGAAGCTATAAGACAATATGGTTTCAAAGCTGGCGATCATGCAATAGTTATGGTTCCAATTGGAGACTATGCAAGAGCGCAAAGAGAGGATGGTGCAAGAATTATCTTTGAAGAGCACGGTATGACAGTAACTGTTGTTGATGGAGATCCAAAATATGCATCTGATCCTAACATGTCTATTCCAATCTTTTCTGCTGCACTTGCAGCTAATCCAGAGACTAAAGTAATTGTTCATTCTGGAAGTGATATAATGAATGTTGCTGAAGGAATTGCAAAAGCTTCTGGATATGGGCCAAATGAAATACTTCAGATTGGTTTTGATACTAGTCCACAAATCATGTCAGCTTTTGAAAAAGGTTATGTTCATCTTACTTCAGATCAACAGCCTTTCTTGCAGGGTTATCTACCTGTGCTTTCTCTATGCCAAACAGCTGTACTAGGTACCGGAGCTATAAATCAAGATACTGGTGCTGGTTTTGTTGATACAAACAATTATCAAGCAGTTAAAGCGCTTGCGGACGCAGGTTTAAGATAGTAATTATAATATTAACTGACCCATTAAATATGGGTCAGTTTTACCTAAAAATTAATTTATGGAAAAAATAATTGAATTAAAAAATGTAACAAAAAGATTTGGTGGAATTACAGCATTAAATAAAGCATCGTTGCATGTTGATCAAGGTGAGGTGGTAGGTTTAATTGGAGATAATGGTGCTGGAAAATCTACATTAATAAAAACACTAGTTGGAGTATATGGCCCTGATGAAGGAGAAATAGTAATAAGAGGTAAAAAAGTTTTTAATTGGACAGCTTTAAAGGCACGAGAGTCAGGAATCGAAACAGTTTTTCAAGATAGGGCTTTATGCCCACAACAATCAATAGTTTGGAATATCTTTATGGGAAAAGAATTAAGATATCCTTTTGGATTTGTTAGAGAAAAAGAGCAAGTTAAAGAAGCAAATAGATTAATTAGAGAAATAGGTTTTACATCAAAATTAATTGATGCTGAATCACCAGTAGGAAATTTATCTGGTGGTGAGAGACAAGGAGTAGCTATAGCAAGAGCTATATATAATAATGCAGAATTAATTATACTTGATGAACCAACAAATGCTTTATCACTCAATGAAACACAAAAAGTTTTTGAATTTGTAAACAATGTTAAGAAATCTAATCGGTCTGTTTTATTCATAGGTCATAATATTTATCATGTATATGATATATCAGATCGATTTGTTATACTAGATCGAGGAGAAGTTGTTCATCAACTTAACAAAGAAGAGATAAAATCTCCTGAAGAATTAATGAAATTAATGCGTGATACAATTAAAAAACATTAGAACAGAAAATGAATAAAGAAAAATCAATAATAGGAAATATTTTTCATAAAAATGGAAGAGCCTTAGGAAGTATGGGTTATTTCATACTATTGATGTTGGTATTTCTTATAGGTGCGCCAGAAGCATGGATGAGACCAAGCTTACATCAATCTGTTTTTGTAATGCTCCCTACTCTTATTTTTTTAGTAATTCCATTAGTTTTTTTAGTAGCTTCAGGAGAAATTGACTTATCCTTTGCTTCAACTTATGCAGTTGCAGCATATATTTTTGCTATAATGGTTAAAACAGGAATAGATCCTGCAATTGCTATTCTAGCAGGTATTTTAACTGGTGCCATTATTGGAGCTATAGTTGGAGCTTTAATAGTTGTTTTTAGACTTTCATCTTTGGTTGCCTCGTTGGGTATGCTTTTTCTATTAAGGGGAATTATATTATTATTAACAGAAAGTCGTTCAATTACTATTATGGAAATTGACACTCATTGGACTTATTTTGCTCTTGTAGGAAATTTTTATGGTTTTCCAATGCAAATTTTTTGGGCAGCTATATTTGTTATTTATTGTTATTATTTATTTAGCAAGCATGTGTTTGGCATTCATATCCATCACGTTGGTGACAACGCTGTAAGTGCTGAACAGATGGGAATTAATGTAAAAGCTGTAAAAATAAAAGCCTTCATGTTTGTTGGTATAGGTGCAGCTATTGGAGGCATCTTTACGACATTAATTACTTATACTTTTTTTCCAACTCAAGGTTTTGGATATCTTTTACTAGCACTAGCTGCAGTATTTGTTGGTGGAACTCCTTATTGGGGTGGATTAGGTACAATTGTTGGAGCTATATTTGGGGTGGGAATAATAGCTTACATGGAAATTGGAATAATAGCTATAGGTTGGAGTGGAACATGGAGACAATTTTTTAATGGCTTAATTATACTTTTAGCTTTATTGGGACATCGCTTACATGGTGAAAGAGTTAGATAAATTTTATGAATAAAATAGTTTTGATAGGAGCTGGCAGTGCTAATTTTGGATTAGGAACTATTGGAGATATTTTTAAATCAAAAATTTTAGAAGGTTCCACTGTTACTCTTCATGATATTAATGCTCAAGCTCTTGAAAACACAAAAAAAATTGCTTTAGAGTATAAAGAAAAGTTAAAAGTAAATTACAATATAGAAGCAACAACTAATAGAGCAGAAGCTCTTAAAGATGCTAAATTTTGTATAATATCAATAGAAGTAGGTAATCGTTTTGATTTATGGGATCAAGATTGGAAAATTCCACTTCAATATGGAGTTAAGCAAATCTATGGAGAAAATGGTGGGCCTGGTGGTCTATTCCACTCTTTAAGAATTATTCCTGCAATTTTAAATATATGTGATGACATTGTAAAAATATGTCCAAATGCTTTTGTGTTTAATTACTCAAATCCTATGCAGCGAATATGCCATGCTGTTACTTCAAAATATCAAGACTTAAAATTTATAGGTTTATGTCATGAAATAGCATCAATGGAGAGGCAATTACCTACAATAATGGAAACTGACTATTCTAATATTCAAATAAAAGCTGGGGGATTAAATCATTTAAGTATTTTATTGAACGTAAAATATAAAGATACTGAAAAAGATGGTTATCCAATAATTCGTAAAAAATTTAAAGATTATTACTCTAAATTAACAAGTGAATACTATCCATCTAAACCTGGGGGTGAAAGAGGTGTGTTTTTTGAATTGTACAAAATATATGGATACCTTCCAATTACTACTGATAGCCATCTAGGTGAATACATACAATGGGCTTATAGTGTAGCTGATCATGAGGCAATTATGGAGTTTTATGATAATTACAAAAAAAGATGTTTAACTTTTTATGACAATGAATCACATTATAGTGAATATTTTAATATGAGTGATAATAAAATGAATGAGAGAATAATTCCTATTTTAGAAGCAATATTAAATGATACAGACCTGGAAGAATCTGCTGTGAATGTTCCTAATAATAACTTTATTGATTCATTGCCAAAAGATATAGTTGTAGAAGTGCCAGGTATTCTAAATAAGTCTGGTGTAACAGGTATGAGGTTAGAAAACTACCCATCAGATTTTGCTTCATTACTTAATAATCAGGTGGGCACAATTCAGTTAACTAGTGAAGCTGTTTTAAAAGAATCAAAACATATTGCTTATCAAGCCTTATTAGCAGATCCTGTTGTAGATAATGCAATAAAGGCAGAACAACTTCTTAATACAATGATTGATTTCCAAAAAGAATATTTAGGATATTTGAAATAGAACTTGAACTAAAGTATTTTTTAGATACTATCTAATTAAATAACACTTGAAAGATCGCTCAAAGGAGGATGAAGTGGCAGATATAAACATCAATACAGTTAATAAGTACTATGGAGACGTGCACGTTATTAAGGACGTATCTCTTGATATCAAAAGTCAATCTTTTACAGTTTTAGTGGGACCATCAGGTTGTGGTAAATCAACTATGCTTAGAATGATCGCAGGATTAGAAGATATAAATTCTGGAACTATTTCAATTGATGGTCAGGTAGTTAATGATCTACCTCCAAAACAAAGAAACATTGCAATGGTTTTCCAATCATATGCCTTATACCCACACATGACAGTTTTCGATAACATGGCATTTGGTCTAAAGTTAGAGAAAAGATCAAAAGATGAAATCAATGAACGCGTTCAAGAAGCTGCAAGAATACTTCAAATTGAAGATTACTTGCATAGAAAGCCTAAACAATTATCAGGTGGCCAAAGACAAAGGGTTGCTATTGGAAGAGCTATAACTCGTAAACCAAAAGTATTCTTATTTGATGAACCTTTATCAAACTTAGATGCTGCACTTCGTGTTCAAATGCGTGTTGAGTTAGCTAAACTACATGATCAACTTAATGCTACAATGATTTATGTAACACATGATCAGACAGAAGCAATGACACTAGCAAATGATATTGTTGTCCTTGATGAAGGTATCGTTTCACAAAAAGGATCACCTATGGATCTATACAATGACCCAAATAATCTTTTTGTAGGAGGGTTTATTGGATCTCCTAAAATGAATTTTATCTCTACTAAAATTACAAGTAAAAGTAATGATAAAACAGAAGTAGATTTAATGGGATCTTCTAAAATCAGTATTCCAAAAACTTCAGCATCAGCCTCTGAAGGCGATGCAGTGCAACTAGGTATCCGCCCTGAACATCTAATCGTTAATCAGGATGGTGATGGAAGTTGGGAGAGTAAAGTTTTTGTTGTTGAAAAATTGGGATCAGGAACATTTCTTTATCTTGAAAAAGAAGGTGAGCCTCTTGTTGTTGAAACTGCGGGTGACTCAAATATTAAAGTTGGCGATACGGTTAAAGTTGGTTTCTCAGCTTCTCGTTGCCATTTATTTGATAGTTCAAAGCAAGCTTTTAAATAGCAGAATCGAAAATGATTAATGCCTCATAAAATGAGGCATTTTCCAAAGCGTTTTGGGCTAAACTAGTGAAAAATTAATAATAATTTATAATAATAATTGAGCAGAGAGTTTCATATTATTTCCTCCTATAAGAAGTATTCCTCTTGTAAACTTCTCTGCTCTTGAAATAGAGAAGATCGTGCACGGGGAATGCTTGTTATAATTTTTTAGAATCTGTCCAATTTTTTGTTTTTGTATTAGGTAAGTAAGGAGATAGCTCCTCCATAACTCTTTCTGATAATTTTCTATACGTTGTAAGCTTACCCCCATATATATTAAGTAAGGGAGAATTTTGACTTTCAAGATTTAAATCAAAAACATAATCTCTTGTTACCCTTGTAGCTTCTTTAAAATCTTCAATCAAAGGTCTTATACCAGAATAAGTATCCACAATGTCTTCCTTGGAAATTTGTTTAACAAAATGTTTATTGATTGTGTTTATTAAGTATATTTTTTCTTCATTAGATATTTTTGGTTTATCAGGAGTATTTACATCTACTTCCGTAGTGCCAATAAGAGAATATTCATTTTTATAAGGAATGACAAAAACTATTCTGCTATCATCATTCTGTAAAGTAAATGCTACTTCTTCTTCATACAATTTTTTAATAATTATATGACTGCCTCTTACCAATCTAATTGATTTATTTGAATTTACTTTAATTACATTATTTACGATTTCATTTATCCATGGTCCAGCCGCATTTATTAGTATTTTAGATTTTATTAGCTCATTATTATCGAGGGCAATTTCCCAACCTTCATTTAATCTCTTTGCATTTATAACTTTTCTATTCTCTATAACGTTTGCACCTAATTTTTTTGCATCATTAATATTCATCTCAACAAGTTTTTTATCGTCAACTTGCACATCATAATATTGAAAGCCAACTTTATAATGAGATTGTAAGATATTTGTGAATTTTTTATTGAAATTTATTTTTGATGACTTAGGTATTTTTGTTTTACCTACAAGATTATCATATAAAAACAAACCTAGCCTAATAAGTAACTTTGATCTTAATTTTTTTGTATATGGAATTATAAAAGGTATGGGTTTGGTAATTTTTGGTGCAATTTTAGTAATTACTTCTCTTTCTTTCAATGACTCTCTAACAAGTTTAAACTCATAATTTTCTAGATATCTTAATCCACCGTGTATTAATTTTGAAGACCATGAAGAAGTTGCAGATCCTACTTTATTTTTTTCAGCTAAAAAAACTTTTAATCCTCTACCTGCAGCATCTCTAGCTATACCTGCCCCATTAATTCCACCACCAATAATAAAAATATCATATATTTGTTTATCAACGTTCATAAAAATTAAATTACAAATTTATTTATCTCATATTCTATTTTATTCGGATCAGTCAGGTGAATAGTAAGTAGGTTTAAATTTTTTGCTGCTTGAATATTTTCTAGTTTATCATCAATAAATACAGTTTCATTAGGATTTAAATTAAAGCGATTTATTGCTAGTTCGTAAATAGCTGAATCTGGTTTCATTAATTTATCTTCACCAGAAATAAGCATTCCATCAAATAATTTTAAAAAGGGATAATCTTCAGTCATTCCAACAAAAGTTTCTGCTGACCAATTAGATAAAACAAAACATTCATAATGTTGTTTTTTTAGTTTTTTTAATACCTTTATAGATTCATCAAATGTGCCTTTAAGCATTTTACGATGATGCTTGTAATACATTTTAATTTGTTTCTCATAATGAGGAAATTTAGGAATTAAATCAGACTCCGCCTCTTTGATAGTCCTGCCTGCATCCTGTTTAACATTCCATTCATCATTACATACTTCAGATAAAAAGTATTTTCGTTCATCAGCTTTATCAAAAATATCCTTAAAATAATGATTAGGATCCCAATCAAAAAATACACCCCCTAGATCAAAAAGAAATTTCATATAACTAAATTTGTTGTATAAATTAATAATTACGAAAATTCATTATATTTATGAAACTTAATATCGATATATTTATTCAAGAAGAGTTAAAGAAACTAACGAATAAAAATTTTACAAAAAAATATATATCACAATATATTATTCCCATAATCAACAATCTTTATCACTCGAAGAATAATAAATTTATCCTATCTGGATCTCAGGGTTCTGGCAAATCTACCCTGGGCAAATTATTAAAATTAGTTATCGAAAAATTTTATAAAAAAAAGGTAATGTTGCTAAGTATTGATGATTATTATTTAAGTAAAAATCAAAGATTAAAGTTATCGAAAAAAATACATCCACTTCTTCTGACACGTGGTGTGCCAGGTACACATGATATTAAAGCGCTAAAATATCATATAAATCAATTTCAAAATCAGAATTTTCCAATTAGCAGCCCTATATTCAATAAATTAAAAGATGATATTTCAAAAAAAAGAAAAGTTATTAATAGTGCACAGATATTATTATTAGAGGGCTGGTGCTGTGGGTCTGTACCAATTGCTAATAAATACCTTTTCAAAAATATTAATACTTTAGAAAATACATATGATAAAAATACAAACTGGAGAAAATACTATAACTCTCTTTTAAGAAATGAGTATAAAAGTGTTTTTTCTTTATTTGATAAAAAAATATATATTAAATCACCTTCTTTTAAATATGTGCTTGAATGGAGGTATGCACAAGAAAAAAGCAATGCATCTAAATCTAATAATAAAAATTTCATGAACAAAGTAAAATTACAAGAATTTATTCAACATTATGAAAAGTTAACCAAATGGATGATGCTAACCATGCCAAATCAAGCAGATATATTAATAAAAATAGATAGTAACCAAAAAATAAAAAAATTATTTTTTAAAATTAGTAAATTTCATTAAATTAAAAAAACATCCATTTTTTTACAGCCAGTAAATATCTTTCATATTCATCTCCAAATTTTTCCTGCAAGTAATTCTCTTCAATAGGAATAACATAATGATTAATCCAAATAAATAGACCTGTAGCACTTAAAAGATTTGCTACATTTTCAAAAGTTAAAAACATGCTAAATTGAAAATAGATAAAAGCTAAATACATAGGATTCCTACAGTATGCGAATATACCTGTCTTTATTATGCGTTTTGTATTGGCCTGAGGTATGGGGTTTTCTTTATATGAATTAAATAAATTTAAAGAAGTAAAAAATATAGCCAAGCTTATAATTAATCCTATTATCCCAACTAAATTCAATAAATTTAATAATTCATACTTTGGTATAATAAATTCTCCAATGATATAAGAAACAACCAGTAAGATAACAAATATAATAAGAGGATTTCCTTTAACTGCTGGTCCCATATTAATTGCTTTCTATTATTTCTTGCACTTTTATATAATCATTTGTAACAGTAAATGCACCAGCATCAAGCAATTCTTTTTCATCTCTACCCTCATGCCAATGACCTCCTGCTGTAAGACCAATTACTTTAACTCCTGCATTAACGCCTGCCTTAACCCCCACTAAACTATCTTCAATAATTATAGTTTCATTTTTATTAAGATTATTATCTGCAATGGCTTTTAAATAAATATCAGGATCAGGTTTAGCTTTTCCTACTAGATCAAATGAATATATTTTATCAGGTTTAAAATACTTATTTAATTCTACTTTATGCAATCCAGATATTATTCTACCTTTAGTGCTATTAGATCCGATATATAAGCTAAGCTTTGTGCTGTGTAAAAAATTACAAACTCCTTCAACAGCAGTTAATTCGTTTTTATAAATATATGAAGCTATTTCCATAATATCAGTAAAAAATTTTTCTTGATCTTTAATTGAATATTTTTGTGATAAAATATCTATTACTTGAACCGTTTTTTTACCTGCAAAATTTGCAAATTCATTTTCATCTATTTCAATGTCATATTTTTTCATATATTTAGCGAAAGCTTTTGCTGCTAAAATCTCACTATCTACAAGCACTCCATCAAAATCAAAAATGATGTTTTTAATCATAAATGAGTATAGTTTTTATAGTTTTTTTTTAGATTTGGACGTTTTTTATTGAAATTTTATAAATTTATAATACGAATTATATAGCGATACATAACTCGTCGTCATCATACGGAAGTGGGATAGGTCGCCTTCATATTGGGAGGTATTATGAAAATTGGCTATTTCTGCAACTCAACTAATTGGGGAAACAAAAAAACATATAATCAAATTTTAGAAGAGATCAGAGAGATAGCAACTTACTGTGATCAAAATGACTGGGATTCCATCTGGTTTTCTGAACATCATTTCAGTCATGAGGGTATGGAAATTTGTCCTAATCCAATTTTATTGAGTTCAGACATTGCGGCTAGAACAAAAAATATTCGAATTGGCCAAGCTGCATCAATCATCACTTTTTGGAACCCAATTCGTGCTGCTGAAGATATAGCTTTATTAGATCAATTATCTAACGGCAGAGTTGAAGCGGGTGTTGGTAGAGGCATTTATGGAAGAGAAGCATTAAATATGAATGCTGATGCAGACATGAAAGATCAAGCTAAAAATTTTAGATTATTTGAAGAAACTCTTACTATTATAAAAAAAGCTTGGACTAAAAAATTTTTTCAACATGAAGGAGAATTTTATACTTATCCTGCACCTAATTTTGAGTGGGAGCATGATATGAGCCCACCTAGCTCTGAATTTATGAATTTAGATACAAAAATTTTGGAAAAAATAAATATTGTTCCACAACCAGTTCAAAAACCTCATCCTCCCTTATGGCAAGTAGTTGATAGTCCAAGTTCTATTGAATGGGCGGCAAAGAACGACATAAGTATTATAATGTGGATACCTCCAGTTCAATCTCTAAAAAAACGTTTCGAAATTTATAAAAATGCTAAATCAGAAAAAGAAAAGCGACACGTTGAACTAGGAGAAGGTATTAGTGTTGTGAGAGATATGTTTGTTGCTGATAGTATGGAAGAAGCAAAAGAAAAAGCTGGAGAGCAAATGGTTAATTATATGCGTTGGGTTTGCCACTGGAGAGGGCTTGGAACTCATATGAATCCAGGTGAAGAACTACCTAAAACTGACCATAAATTAGATTTACTTTCTTATGATTTTTTACATGAAAGAAATATGTTGTTTGGGACTGTTGATTACGTAATAAATAAAATTGAAGAGATGCAAACAGAATTAAATTTACAAAATTTAAAAGTTTGGTCAAATTTTCCTGGTGTTAAACATGAAGATTGTATGAAGAGTATAGAATTATTTACTAAGAAAATAATTCCTCATTTTAAAAGTAAAGCAAAAAGTAAGATTAAAGCTGCATCATAATGAGTGAAAAAAATCACCTCCCTATTTCGGGTGGTAAGGCTGTTGTTGAGTGCCTCAAAGCCCATAATATTAAGTATGTTTTTGGCTTGATTGGATCTGCTACAATGGAGCTCTTTGATGCCCTTTATGATGAGCAAGATTTAACTTTTATTGATGTAAGAGATGAGCGCACCGGAACACATATGGCTGATGCATTTGCTAGAGCATCAGGGAGTCCTAGTGTTATCATAGCAGGTCAAAATGGTCCTGGTGCAACGAATCTTGTAACAGGTGTTGCTCAAGCAAAAGCTGCTTTCTCACCTTTATTATCTATAGCTGGAGCAATCGCCTCTGAACATCAGGGCAAAGATTCATTTCAAGAAGTTGATCAACAAAAATTATTTGAACCCATTACAAAAAAAACATTTTCTATCAAAGATACTAAATCCATAACCAGGGATTTAAATAAAGCATTAAATCTAACAACTCATGGGAAATGGGGGCCTGTTCATGTGAACATTCCTCGTGATGTACTTGCAGGAACAGAAAAATTTGAATCTTTTAAAATTGAGGATAAAATTGACAATTCAGAAATAAATCAAAATGATTTAGAAAGAATTATTTCTTTAATTAAAGTTTCATCAAAACCTGTTATTATTTGTGGTGCCGGTATTAAAAATTCCCAAACTCAAGATGAGGTAATTTTACTTTCAAAAAAATTAAATATACCTGTTGTTTCTTCTGCTGGTCACGGGGATGTTATTTCTTTTGAATATCCTCTTTATAGTGGGCAAATGGGACCAAGAGGTAATAAAATAGCTTCTGCCCTTGTAAAAAATGCAGATTTGATTCTTGCTATGGGAACAAGGCTTGGATTTAATTCAACCTTTTATTCCTATGACAATATTTCTACATCAGCAAAAATTGTTCAAGTTGATATAGATCCTATTGCAATTGGTCGTTATTTTCCAGTTGAAGTAGGAATTGAAAATGATGTAAAAATATTTTTAGACAACTTAATTTCTTTTATAAAAGATAAGGATTTAAAAATTAATAATGAAAATTGGACTCAAAAATTTTTAAAAGAAAAAATCAATTATTACAAAGAAAGAGATGAAAAAGCTGATGTAAATTCAAAAATTATTCAACCATCAGGATTATTTAAGGAATTAAGAAATTTAATCCCAAAAAATTCTTCAATAACAATAGATGCAGGTACTTTATGTCTTCAAGCAACTGATGAGTTTAATTTTTATGAACCTAAATCACTTTTTACACCTTTAGATTTTGGATTAGTTGGTTTCTCATTTGCAGCTGGCCTAGGTATCAAGTTAGCAAAACCAAATTCACCTGTATTTAGTTTAATGGGAGATGGTGGATTTGGAATGACTGTATCTGAATTATCAACTGCCGTTCATCATAAGATTAATACCATTACAATTATTATGAATAACAAATCATGGGGTGCAGAAAAAGCCTACCAAAGAGATTTTTATAATGAAAGATATATTGGTGCTGATATTAAAAGTCCCCCTTTCCATAAACTTGCCGAAATCTATGGTGCCAAAGGTTATCATGTTAGTCAATTGAAGGATTTAAAACAAGCAGTATCTGATGCTTTGATTTGTGATAAACCAGCCATTATTAATATCGATGTTGATCCAAAAGCTCTTTATAGTTTTCGCAAAGATTCTTTTAAACATCGATCTAAATGAACTTAAAAAAACACACAGACTCTCATGGAAATTATTATGAGCTTAATGAAATAAAGAATTCTATAACCACTATCTTTATTCACGGAGTAGGTTTGGACAATACGATGTGGTATCCTCAGAAAAAATACTTTAATGATCAATCAATTTTATTTTATGATATTCTTAATCACGGTCAATCAAGTGGCGGTTTCATAGATTTGAGTTTTGATATTTATAGTAATCAACTATTACATTTAATTAATGAATTAAAATTAGATAAAATTAATATTGTTGGATTTTCAATTGGAGCACTTATTGCACAACATTTTACAGAAAAATTTTATGATAAAGTAAATAAATTAGTTTTAATTGGAAGTGTCTACAAAAGATCAGATAAACAAATTGAAATAGTTCAAAAAAGATATTCCGAAGCACTTAATGGCAAAAGTATAACTAACGATTCAATCAATAGATGGTTTTCAGAAAGCTACTTAAATAATAACCCTCAAGTTTATAATTTTTTTTACAATCTTTTAGAGAAAAAAAAAGATAAAGATTTTTTGCCTGCATACAAGATCTTTGTAAACTCTGATCAATACCCCATTAATTATAGCAATTTTAAAATGCCAACTTTAATAATGACAGGAGAAAATGAAGTTGGCTCTACGCCTTTAATGAGTGAGGGAATTAGTAAAGAAATCAAAAATAGTGATTTATATATTATTAAAGATGCAAAGCATGGTGCAACAATTGAACAATCAAAGGTTGTAAATGAAAAAATTAATAAATTCTTATTCTAGCTTATTGAGCAAGTCATGTCTGAGCAACAGCACATTGGTGACTTAATTTTTCCGTGTCCAGTTGGACAGTTTGAAATTCACACCTCAGATCCATCATCTTTGATTAATATATCATTAATAAGTGGTTCATTACATTTAGCGCATGTTGCAATAACTGACATACCACAAGATTGACATTCATAAGTTGCCATAATTGCTCCTTTATAAAATTATATTTTTAGTTTTGATAAAACTAAATACTTAACTAATTTCTGAAACCTGATAATCAGCGCTATTGAGCCATTCTGGGTTAATATTTATTCCCCATCCTGGCTGATCTGTAACAGTTACACAGCCATTTTCTACTGCAAAAGGATCATTCAAAAATAGATCTTGTTGCCATGGATAATAATCCTCACCTTCAATAGAAAGTTCTAAATATGGACCAGCATTAGGTATGGCTTTTAATAAATGCATCGTACACATAGTAACTAATGATAAATTTGCAGCATGAGGAGTACATATAAAACCTCCCTCTTCAATTATTTTTGCAACTTCAAGAGTTCTTGTTAATCCGCCAAGATACATTACATCAGGTTGAAAAATATTAACAATTTTTCTCTTTACCATATCTCTCCATATTCGCATGTCACAATCTTGCTCACCTCCAGTAACATCAATTGAAAGTGCATTTGTGACTTCTTTTGTTTGTTCAGGCTCCCAATACGGACATGGTTCTTCAAAATGTGTCACATTATTATCTTCAAGAAGTTTACCAACTTCAATTGCTTGAGCGGATGAAAAACAACTATTTGCATCAACTAATTTTTTTACAGAACTATCAAGTGAATGATTAATTGTTTTAACAATATCTTCTGTTCTACCTTCCCATTCATCCAGCCCTCTTCCACACTCAGCACCTATTCTAAATTTAAAGGCATCTATTCCTTTTTCTTGAAATAATTTTTTAAAACGCTCAGCTTCATCATTAGCGCTAATATCTCTTTTCATTGATGAACCATATACTTTGATACTTCCAGCATTGCCTCCAATTAAAGTTGTAACAGGTTTATTTTCTAATTTACCTTTTAAATCCCATAGCGCTGTATCCAGACCAGCAATTGCTCTTAATAGATATGAGCCTGGAAATTTATGTTCTTTTTCTAAAACTAAATTTTCTAGATCATTAAAATCAGTCCATAATTTACCTAAAACCCAAGGTGCAACTTGTTTATGAAATATTTGTGCTGTGATATCTGCATGATATGTAGACATTTGACCATATCCTTGAGAGCCATCTTCTAAAGTTGCTTTAACAAAACTAACAAATGGTTTAGTAAAAGTTTCTAATTTTTTAATTTTCATCAATATTGTTGTTTTAATTCTTCTAAAATAATTTTGCTAGATAAATGCGCTAACATCATCACAGGTGCATTAATATTTCCTGAGGTAATATTTGGCATAATTGAAGCATCCACTATCCATAGATTATCTAAACCGTGAACTTTCAATTTATCAGATACTACGCCCGTACCAATATCTTTACTCATTCTGCATGTTCCACACGGGTGGTAAATCGTTGTCGCATTAGACCTAAAGTGATCAAGCAATTCATGATCTGTAGCAATTAGAGGATCAATGTTAACTGGAGATTTAATTATATTGCTTATGTTTTTATTTGCAGAAAATTTTCTTATAAAATCAAATGTTGCATACAAATCGTGAATATCTCTTTCATCACTTAAATAATTTGGATTGATACTTGGTAGATAACCGTCTTTAAATGACTTTAGTTTTACTTCACCTAAACTTTTAGGTCTGCATGAATTAAAGCCCAAAATAAAACCATTAAATTTATCAGTATTAAGTAAGGGTCTTCTATTTTTATATGAAACAGAATAAGTTAAGGGATTAAAATATAGTTGAATATTAGGATGTGGATCAAGAGAATTCCAATTAATATATCCTCCTCCTTGGTTTAAACTTAATGCAAGTGGTCCACTCCTATTAAAGAGATATTTTAAAACTGATTTTATTCTACCACCCCAAGTACCTAAATCTTTATTTAAGGTCTCAGTGAATGTTTTATACAAATAATCTAAACCCAAATGATCTTGAAAATTTTTACCAACATGAGAGCTATGCAAATTAACTGGTAAATTAAATTCTTTTAAATCACTTGCATTTCCTATCCCTGATTTTAATAACAGATAAGGTGTCATAATGGAGCCACTAGTAAGTATGGTTCCAATCTTAGGTTTCACAGAAATTATTTTATTTTTATGCTTAATATCTAAGCTTACTATTTTTTTATTTTGGTAATTTAATTTTAGAACTTCTGTTTTAGTAAAAATTGTTAAATTAGGATGGCTTTTTATAGGTTTTAAAAATACTTTAGATGATGAAGTTCTAAAACCTTTAAATATGTTAACATTATAATTACCTACTTGATTTTCAATTGAGCTTTTAAGCTGTTTATTAAAAGTAAAATTAAAATCATTAGATGCATCAAAAAAATTCTTTAGAATTGGATGGTGTTGTTTGCTAATATCATTTACAGGAATTTTATTAGAAGGTAATCTTTTAGTCTTATTATTAACAGCAAATTCTATTTGATCATATGTTGTTTTAATATTCTCCCATGACCAATTTTTACTTAAATCCCAATTTTCAAAATCAGAGCGCAAGCCTCTTGCATAGATCATGGCATTAATAGAACTAGAACCTCCTAAAACTTTACCACGTGGATAATAAATTTCTCGATTATGTAAATTTTTTTGAATTTCTGAATAAAAATTCCAATTCATTTTTTTATGATAAAAAGTCATTCCATAACCAAGAGGTACTTGGATAATTGGATTATTGTCACTTGGTCCAGCCTCTATCAACAATACTTTATAATTAGTACTATTGATTATCTGATTAGCTACAATACACCCTGCTGAACCAGCACCAACTAGGACTATGTCAAAATTTTCCAAAATATTAAAAAGTTTGAGTAACTTTAGTTAAATAACGAGGCTTATCAGGATCAAGTCCTTTATTTTGAGTATAGCGAACAACCCATGGATAAAATTTTGACATTATAACTATCGAGTCAAATTCTGTAATTGGATTTGAAGGAAAGTAAAAATTTTTACTTTGGTTTTTATTTGAAGAAATATTATAGACTAGTTTTGTATATTTTGTAATTTCATTACTGTCATTTTGAACAGTTAAACCACTTTTGTCATTCATACTTAGAGTAAAAATTTTAAATGTATCTTGAATAAGGCTTTTGGGTCCATGCATCACTTCTGCACTACTAAAAGGCTCTATCATTTCTTGACATAATTCTTTGAATTTTAGAGACATCTCGTTGGAAAGTGCGAAACCAACGCCTCTTCCAAGTATAAAACCTGAATTAATAATATTATCTACTTGATCAATACTCCATTGATTATTTTCATCCTTCAAAAGCGTATCACTTAATAGTTTTATACTATCATTAATTTTTTGTTTTCCTTGGCAAATAAAAACTAGTTTTTTCAATATTAATAAAGTTTGTACAAATGATTTAGTAGCAGCAACACTTTTTTCTACACCTGCAAACATATTAAAGAAATAATTAGCAGAATTAATAATAGGGCTGTTTTCATTATTAGATATTAACATGGTAATGGCACCAAATTCTTGTGATTTTTTTTCACACTCAATTAAATCAGCACTTTTACCTGATTGACTAATAACAATTACTAATGCTTCAGAAAAATTAAATTTTGATTTTTCCAGAGTAATAATTGATGGTGGCATACTATAGGATGGTAATCCTAGATATTTTGCAAAAATATATGAACTATATAATGCAGCACAATCTGAGGTTCCTCTTGCAATAGTCACAATATATTTTATTTTTTTTTGATTAATCAAATCAGCTATTTCCTGATATGGATTTTTATCACTAAAAGCAAATTGACTTATAACACTTGGTATGCTCAGCGCTTCTTTTAAGACTAAAGAATTAGTCATTAACTAAATTTCCATTTAAAAAAATTTTTTCAATATTTAAATCTTGATCTAAAACTAAAAAATTTGATCTATAACCTTCTTTTATATACCCAATAGTATCATCATTTAAATATTTCGCTGCTGAAAAACTTGTCATTTTGACAACATCTTCCATAGATAAATTGATTTTTAATAAATTTAAAAAAGTTTCATACATATTTACTATACTCCCTGCCAAAGTGCCTGATTCTTTAATCACAACTTTTTTATCAGTCTTAATGATATCTACTTCAGCAAATTTATAGTCTCCATTGCTTAATCCACTTGCACTTATTGAATCAGTTATTGCATACAAGTTAGGAATACATTTTTTTGCTATTAGAATTGACTCTTTACTTACATGATTCATATCACAAATAATTTCAGCAAATTTACCTTTTAATAGAGCTGCAGACAAAACTCCTGGCTTTCTATGATTATTCGCTGACATAGCATTATATAAATGGGTAAAACTTACTTTATATTTATTCATATATTTTTCACAACAATCACTGTCTGCAAGCGAATGACCAAATTGAATATTGATTTTTTTTTCAATTAAAAAAGCTATAAAATCACTCATTCCATCTAATTCTGGTGCTAATGTAATTGTTTTAATTGGTGCTAATTTTGAAATTCCTTCAATAAACTCTTTAGATGGCAATAAGGTTCTAGGTGGCTGAGCGCCAAGTTTATTAGGATTTATAAACGGACCTTCTAAATGTACACCTAAGATATTTGAATTTTCATTAATCAATGAATTAAATTCAGTAAGTGATTTTAAGGTATGATCATAAGTACTTGTCCAAGTTGTAGGTAGCAAAGAAGTTGTTCCTTTAGATAAATGATATTTAGACATCTGCTCTATTGCATCTTTGCCATCCATTGTATCAAACCCACCACCCCCATGACAATGAAGGTCAATAAAACCAGGTATAATAATATTTTTATTATTAAGTTGATTGATTTTATTTATTTTATTTATTGATTTATCAAACTCAATTTCAGCTTGAAACGATGAGTCATAGTTAACTATAGTGCCTGAAATTTTACTCATTTTATTCCTAATAATTAATCCTAAATATTTATTAAAATTTTTTTTAAACTAACATATTATAAATGTGGGTTTTGTTTTCTAAATTTGTTTTCAAGTTTAGTATTATTTTTAGTTGCGTTAGGCATATTTGAGCTAATATAAAAAGGAAAAATTTTTTCGGTTTTTAACATTGATGCTACTTCAATCAATATAGCATTTAAAATGAAAGATCCTGTTATTGTAGATACAGGACCAACACTAAATTTGTTCACACTTATAACTGTATCGCCAGGAGGAATTTTGTTATCTATAAAAATATCTACTATTTCATATAGTTTCTTATTAAGTTTTGAAAGTGGAGCCTTTTTGGAATATTTAACAGATGTTAAAGCAATAGTTTTAATGTTCTTTTCTTTAGCTATTATTGCAGCTTCTACTGGAGCGTGATTAACCCCAGAGTTTGATACAATCATTAAAATATCTTTTTTTGTAATATTATATTTATTAAGAGCTTTTCTAGCAACATTTGGAGTTCTTTCCAATGAAGTTGCTTTTTTTGCACCTTTTTTAAAAGTAAGATTATCATCTCTTATAGGACAAGCTGCAGCAAAGCCACCTGCTCTATGAAAAGCTTCTTCACCTAAAAGTCGAGAATGTCCAGTTCCAAAAATATATAATTGTCCTCCTTTTTTATATGAGTCTGCAATGATCTTTGCACAATCTGTAATTTTCTTTTCTTCTTCATCTGAGATTTTGTCTAAAATTTTACTAATTATAGATAAATATTTTTTGCTTAGACTGCTCATACTTTTGTGAGATATTTGCTGGGGTTAAAAACCCCAGCATAATAAAAAGATTTTACTTATATTCTTCCAATTCTTCAGCTGCTTCAGCAACTAAATCTGCAGGATCTCCTTCTTCAAGAATTGCTCCTTGAATCATTGAGTTCATAACAGCTTGGAATGCTTTGTAATCAACAAATAGTGGCTCAGGTCCTCCATCACCGATTGCATCAATAAACATCATCCAATAATCTTCATTGTATGGTGCTACTGCTCCAATTTGAGGATACTGCATAATTGGAGTTAAACCCCAATCAGTATCTAAGCTGTATTGAGAATCACCTGATGAAATTATACTTGCTAATTCCATTGCATGATCTTCAACGCCAGTATTGTTAAAAACAGCAATACTATCTGTGATTAGTAAAGTGCCTTGACTACCTTGTGGTCCAGCAGGAATTCTAACTGTACTTACATTTAATCCTTCCTTATGCTGACCTCTACCCCAAGGGCCATTAATGTACATTGCAATTTTTTCATCATTGAAAAGTTCAGTAAGTTGAGATCTCTCCCAAGCTAATGGGCCTTCTTGTGATACGTTAGCAAGTTTTCCATAAAATTCTAGAGCTTGAACTGTATTAGATGAATCAAGAGTTATCTCATTTGTTAGAGGATCAATAACTTGCCCTCCATTACTATAGAGATAGTTTAAGAATTGGTGCATTGTATTATCAAAATCTTTACCTGCTAAACCAATACCAGCAACTCCAGCAACATTATTTGTCACAGCTTCTGCCATTGAATACAATTCATCCCATGTTTGAGGCCCTTTACAAGCAACACCTGCTTGCTCTAGTAAACCACAATTCATGAAAAGAGCTTTAGTTGAAAACGCGTGAGGGAAACCCCAAGTTTTGCCCATATGCGTAACTGTATTCAAAATACCTGGTTGATACATCGCTTGTTGAGAAGCAGGGATATTTGTTTCTAAAATATGTCCATTCTCTGCAAGACCTTTTAAAGTTCTTGAACCTACATAAGAAAATGCAACTGGATCTCCTGCAATTGCAAGATTTATTACTTTATCCTGACAAGTACCCCAAGGAACAGCCTCTAATGTTACATTAACACCAGGATTATTTTTCATATACTCATCAGCTATTTCTACGTAATTAGGTCTAAGATCACTACCACAAAAAACCCCATGCACATCAGCTGCAAAAGACTTAAAACCGGTAAGTGAAAATATTGAAATTATAAGAAATGAAGATAGTTTTTTTAAATTCATATTTCCTCCATTATTTACAAAACACTTAACATTAAGTAGTAATATGGATCAAGGTTGTTTTACTGTTTAAGGCTAGTTTTTTACCGCTCCTGAGGTTAATCCTTCCACAATGTATTTTTGTAAAAATATAAATAAAATCAATACAGGTGCTATTCCAACTAATGAGGCTGCCATCATTTCATTCCATTTAACCGTAGTGTAACCAATAAATTCATACAATCCGGATGGAATTGGCATATATTCTTTCTTTTGGTTGAAGGTGATAGCAAATAAGAATTGTTGAGCATAGGCACCGATAAATGCATAAATACCCACAACAACTAATCCTGGTGTGCTCAAAGGAGCTATAATATGTCTTAAAATTTGCACTCTTGAAGCGCCGTCAACAAAAGCTGCCTCTTCCAGATCTACAGGTATTTTTTCAAAATATGATTTTAGTAGCCAAATAGCAGTTGGAATTAGAAAAGCTACACCAGGGACAATCATTGCCTGATATGTATTTAATAATCCAAAAGTTCTGAGAACTTTATATAAAGGAATAAGAAGCACTGCTCCAGAGAACATATTAATTGCTAATAAAATATACAAGGAAGAATTTTTGAAAGGAAAATTAAATCGTGCATATGAATAAGCAGCAGGAATAACAAATAAAAGAGTAATTAATGAAGTAACTGATGCAAGAAAAAAACTATTAAATATATATCTTGGAAGCATTGGTACTGTATTCCACATTTCTCTATAAGCCCAGAAAGATAGGTCATCAGAAAAAAATTGATAAGGTGATCTAAATAAATGATCTAATGGGCGAAGAGATGCATAAAACATTTCAACAAAAGGAAGTAATATAAAGATTAAAAAAATTGTAATTGAAAAATATAAAATTATTTTTTCGTAAAGTTTATATTTATTCAATCTAGTTTTTAACTGCTCCAGCAGTTAATCCTTCCACAATGTATTTTTGTAAAAAAATAAATAAAATCAATACAGGTGCTATTCCAACCAATGAGGCTGCCATCATTTCATTCCATTTTACACTTTGATATCCAATAAACTCATATAACCCTGAAGGTATTGGCATATATTCTTTCTTTTGGTTGAAGGTGATAGCAAATAAGAATTGTTGAGCATAGGCACCGATAAATGCATAGATACCAACTACTACCAAGCCAGGTGTGCTCAGAGGTGCAATAATATGACGAAGAATTTGAACTCTTGAAGCGCCGTCAACAAAAGCTGCCTCTTCAAGATCTACAGGTATTTTTTCAAAATAAGATTTTAATAACCATATTGATGTGGGTATTAAAAAAGCAACTCCAGGAACAATCATTGCTTGATAACTATTCAAAAGTCCAAATGTTCTTAGTACTTTGTATAAAGGGATTAATAAAACAGCCCCAGAGAACATATTAATTGCCAATAAAATATACAAGGAAGAATTTTTGAAAGGAAAATTAAATCTTGCATAAGAATAAGCAGCAGGAATAACAAAAAGTAAAGTTAAAATTGCTACAGATGATGCTAAGAAAAAACTATTAAATATATACCGTCCTAACATAGGTACCGTGTTCCACATTTCGCTGTAGGCCCAGAATGATAAATCATCTGAATAGAATTGATAAGGTGATCTAAATAAATGATCTAATGGTCGAAGAGATGCATAAAACATCTCTACAAAAGGCAAAAGAATAAAGGTCATAAAAATAAAAATTGCCGAATAAATAAAAAACTTTTCTAAAAATGTATATCTATCCATGTGAAATCTTCTTATTAATTCTAGCTAGAAGAGCTAGATAAAAACCTGCAAATAAAGTTAATAAAATCATTACAACAACTGCTCTAGCTGCACCTCTTCCAAATTTATAGTTACCTAAGGCCTGTTTATATGTATCAATAATTAAAGTGGTTGTTGCACCTCTTGGCCCCCCTTCAGTCAATATCCAAATAATTTCAAAAGAATTGAAAGTCCAAATTGCTGATAATATAGACATAGTAATAATAACAGGTGTAATTTGAGGAAGGGTGATTTTAAAAAATCTGTCCCATCTGGAAGCTCCATCACAATAAGCGGCTTCATATAAATCTCTTGGAACTCCTTGCATTGCTGCTAAGAAAAAAACTGTTACCATTGGAGTGCCAACCCATACGTCAGCTACAATTGTAGAAATAAATGCGCTTTGCTTGTATGCAAGAAAACCAAAGGGGCCATCCAAAATTCCTGTATGCATGCCTACACCAGCAATTATACCAAAATAACCATTATAAAGCCAAAGCCATCCAAGCATACCTATAGCAATTGGCACCACCCATGGAGGCATTATTAAAACCCTAAACATAGATCGGCCTCTTAAGTTAGCATTCAATAAAATTGCTCCAATTAAGCCAATAATTAACTTCAAACTTACTGAGAAAAACATCCAAACAAAAGTTCTTGTAACAATTTTATTAAACTTTTTACTTGAGAGCATTTTTTCGTAATTTTCAAAACCAACATAATCCTCTCCTGCTAAACTAGAGTTTGTAAAAGATAGTCTTATTGTTTCAAGAACTGGCCACGCAACAATTAACAGAATATAAATGGCTGCAGGAGCTATTAGTGCGTAAGCTAAAAATGTAGGAGAATTAAAAGATCTTAGTTTTTTATTCATTATTACTTTTTCATTTCCTTGTCTAACCTATTCCAACTAGATGTTAAATCAATAATTTTACCTGTCTTTCTTGATTCATCTAACTTCATAGCAACAACACCTGCTTCAATACAATCTTTGACACCCACTGGTAAATTTATTTTATCAGAATTGATTAAATGTTGGTTAATATCTTTTAACATAAGATTATCTGCACCATAATGACCTTTAACCATTCCAAACGCTGCACCATAATCTTCATCTAAAATAATATTATTTTGTTGATCGTGTGCTTTTAAAAAACCCCGAACAAAATCACCTTCTACCATTCCATTTGTTCCCATTACAGCAAAGCGTCTAAACTCATCAGGTACACGCATGTTTGTGTGAAAAGCTAAAGTAGCTCCATTTTCATATTCAATTATTGCTACTTGGTGATCAACAATATCAGCATCGCTATCAAATACATTTTCTTTTGCCTCCCATCCAAATAAATTATATTTTGAATATTCTTCTAAATTTTCTTTTGGTTTATTTTGAGGAATAAATGAACTTCTGCCTCCAAAACTCGCTACTCTTTTAACTCTACATCCTGCAATCATGTTGTAAAAATCTATATCATGACAACACTTTTCTAACATAAATCCGCCAGAAAATTTTTCTTTTCGACGCCAATTACGCATAAAAAAACCACCATGCCAAGGCATAATATGTTCTGAAGCTTCAATAGAAACAATATTGCCCAAAACATTTTTATTTATTAAATCTCTAACTGATCTAGCGTGCTGGGAATATCTCAAAACCAAACCTACTAAGACTTGATCTTCACCAAACTCACCTAACAACTTTGCTAATTCAAAAGATTGATTTTCATTAACAACAATTGGTTTTTCAGCAAAAATTTTAATACCTGAATTGAGTCCAATTTTTATATGTTCTAGATGAAGATGATTTGGGGAACCTATCATTAAAAGATCTAATTTTTCATTAGATAACATTTCATTTAATGAGGAATAATTTTTTCTAGGAAAAAAATTGTTTTTTTCTGCATATTCCTTACCTATTGGTAGAGGGTCAACATACGCAATTAATTCTGCATCTTTATTAATTTGAGATAATTCATGATAAACGTGTGCTATTCTGTTTCCTAGTCCTACTGCTCCGATTTTCATTTTTTCATCCTAAAATAACAATCATAATACTAAAAATTATGAAACTTCCACCCCAATTTTGATAAATATTCTAAATTATTTAATAATGATGATCTAAATTGAGGCCATGATCTTTTTGCTTTTGTGCACCAAGCAATTTCTGCTAGTGCAGCTAGACGGGGATTAATCATTTTATCAAAATAATCTTTATTTGTTATTGTTTCTGACCAAAGTTGACCTTGTATACCTAGTACATTTTTTAAATCATCAGTTTCATAATCTTGAAGAGGCTTCCAATCAAAAACTTCTTTTACTTCTATTGTGGCAGCCCAACAAATTCCTCTTTCAAAAGTAGAATTATTGTAAGCCATATCAAAGTATGTTTTGTGACCTGGACAAAGAACTGTTTTAAAACCTTTTTTTGCTGACATTAATCCGACATCAGGATGCTCCCAGGCAAAGATTATGCAATTTTTATCAACTTTTCCTGCGCTACCAGCAGAGCCTATATCATTATGAGGAGGTAGTGCTGCTTCGTTCCATGCCGCAGTTAGCTTATTTGAATTTTTTAAAATACTAATGATATTATTCATATAATCATCTTGCAATTCATCAAAAGACTCAATGTTGTTTTTTTTCATATATTCAATTACTTTAGGTGATCCTTCCCATGACTCCTTTGGCCTTTCATCAACCCCAACATGAATTATGTTAAATAAAAAAATTTCACTTAATTCTTCCAAAATATTTTTTAAAAAAATATTTGTCTCTTCTACTGCAGGATTAATTGTATTATCAGTATAATTACCTACATCCTCTGAAATAATATTAGAGCTTGAGTCTCTTAACTCGGGCATAACTTGAAGCAATGTCCAAGAATGTGCTGGTAAATCAATCTCAGGCATGATTTCAATATTTCTTTGTCTTGCATACTCAATTAGCTCATTGATTTGACTTCGAGAATAATAACCTCCAGTTTTATTATAACCAGTTCCATAGAAAGGTGGAATTGTATGATCATAGCCTCTGAAAGCACCCACTTTAGTTAAATTTGGATAACAATCTAATTCAACTCTCCAAGCTTCATTATCTGTTAAGTGCCAATGGAAACGATTTAGTTTAAAAAAACACATATAGTCCATAAGTCTTTTTATTTCATCAATTGAATAAAATTGTCTTGCACAATCTAAATGCATACCTCTCCAATTTAAAGATGGCCTGTCTTCAATTATACCAAGAGGTAAATTTGTATTATAAAAATTTATAAGTTGTATCAGAGTTATTATTGAATAAAACTTTCCTCCATAATTAGAATACTCAATCAAAATTGAATCTTTCTTAATGTTAATTTTATATTCTTCAGATCTTAAATTTTGTTTTATAAAAAATATAGAATGTCCTGTTGATACATTAAATTTTATGTCAGATACTTTTAATAAATTATCAAAATTTTTAAAAAAATCCTTTTCTTTAGGAGATATTTTAAAATTTAAATTTTTAGTTTGAATAGTTTCTTTTTCTAATTTTAAAATATTAGGAAGTGGGATTACTGGGTTAAATATATTATCATAGTCATCAGAATATGAAATTTGCGGTATAGGATTTTCAAATTCAAGCGAATTAATTTCGCACTCAATAATTTGATTATTTTTTCCTATAACAAATAATCCCTCTGGACCACATGAGAGATTATAAGAGCCTATCCTTGGTTCCTGTAGAGTAAAAATTACTTCATCTTGTTCAGAATGAATTTCATAATATCTGCCAACTTTTTTTGAAATTATTCCACCATCAATTTCTTGAATAGAATAAACAAGAGAAAAACAAATTTTAAAATCTCCATGATGATATTGATTATTTAAAATAGAGAATTTTAATTTATTATTTTTTGTAAAAATTAAGTGTATTTCCATTATCAATAATTTATATATTTAGTTTATCATGGGTTTTAAAGATATATTTCATACTGATTTTTCAGTTGTTAACAGCGCACATGCAAGAGTAAATTTAATTGGCGAACATACTGATTATACAGGAGGTTATGTTTTACCATCTCTTCTGAATTTCAAAACAACTATTCAAATTTCGAAAAACGAGAATCAACAATATCAAGTTTATTCTGAGCATTTTAATGAACAAATGAATTTTGCTGACTTTATTAAGTCACAAAATAATGAATGGGTTGACTATGTAAAAGGTTGTTTATTTGTATTTTACGATGAAAATAAACATATACCTAATACTCATCTAAATATTTTTATATCCTCAACTATTCCAATGGGTCGCGGTATTTCATCCTCATCAGCTCTTTGCGTTGCTATTTTAAAAGCATTAAATAATTTTTTTAAAACTGAGTACGCAGAAAAACATATTGCAATCTTAGCGCAAAAAGTTGAACGCGATTATATAGGTGTTTCAGGAGGAATCATGGATCAAATGGTTTCCTCAATTGGCATTCATAGAAAAGCTTTCTTCTTAGATTGTTTAAGTTTGAAATTTGAATTGATAGATCTTCCAGATAATTGGGTTTTTTGCTTAGTTGACTCTGCGGTTCAAAGAAATCTTAGAGATAGCGCATATAATGAAAGATATAGCCAACTTAAGAAAGCTGAAGAATATCTTGGTACAGAATACCTAGGTTCAATTAAACCAGAGCAATTTGATGAAAATAAAATAAATGATGAATTAATTTTAAAAAGGGCAAGACATGTTATTACTGAAAATGCTAGGGTCCTAGAAGCAAAGAAATATATATTAAATAAAGATATTAAATCATTTGGAAAGTTAATGAATGAAAGCCACCAATCATATGCTAAAGATTTTGAAGCCTCAACTGAAGATGTTGATTCGATTGTTGAAAGATCAAAAATATCTGGAGCAGAGGGATCAAGATTAACCGGTGGAGGATTTGGAGGATTTACAGTGTCACTAATACATAAAAACAACTATGATGAATGGCAAAAAAATATGCACAAATATTATGATAATAAAAATATATTTGAGGTTTGATGCAAAAATTTAAAAATTATATAAACGGAGAATTCACGGAATCTAAATCTGGTAAATCTTTTAAGTCTATTGATCCATCAACTGAAAACGAATTTGCAGAAATTTCCCTCGCAGAAGAGTATGAAGTAAACTTAGCCGTAGAATCAGCTCATAATGCTTTTTATGGAGAATGGTCAAAAATTCTTCCTAGTAAAAGAGCACAATATTTAAGAGCGATTGGAGATCAACTTAAAGAAAAAGCAGAATTACTTGGAACGATTGAAACAAAAGATACTGGAAAATTATTTAAAGAAACAAAATTTCAGGCAAATTATATCGCTGAATATTATTATTACTATGCTGGATTAGTCGACAAAATTGAGGGCTCAACGCTTCCAATAGACAAGGAAGATATGCATGTATTCACCACCAGAGTTCCAGTTGGAGTTGTTGCTGCAATAATACCTTGGAATTCACAAATGTTTCTCACTGCAGTCAAACTTGCTCCAGCCTTAGCAATGGGTAATACTATTATTATTAAGGCATCAGAGATTGCCCCTACTCCTTTATTAGAATTTGCTAAAATTATTGATAAAGTTGGATTACCAAAAGGTGTTGTAAATATAATAACTGGTTTTGCAGATACTTGTAGTAAGTTTCTTACTTCCCATCCAAAAATTAATAAAATAGCATTTACGGGAGGTGTCCATACAGCAAAACATATTGTTAGAAACTCTGCAGAAAATTTATCGCAAATATCTTTAGAACTTGGTGGAAAAAGTCCAGTGGTTGTTTTTAAAGATGCTCGAAAAGATAATGCAATTAATGGAATTATGGCAAGTATATTTGGAGCTAGTGGTCAAAGTTGTATTGCTGGTTCCAGACTTTATTTGCAAGAAGATATTTATAATGAATATTTAGAGGAATTAAAAAGTAGAGTTGAGGGAATTAAAATTGGTGACCCTTTATCAACTACAACTCAACTAGGACCCCTTGCTACTTTAACTCAATTACAAAATATAGAAGAAAAAATTAAACAAACAATAGAACAAGGTGGTAAAATAATTACAGGAGGAAATAAGGTTAGTGAATTTAAATATGGTTATTATTTTGAGCCTACAATAATTGAGTGTGCTAATCATAATTTGCCTGTTGCAGAGAATGAATTATTTGGTCCAGTTTTATCTGTAATGAGATTTAAAGATGAAAAAAATGCAATTAAATTGATGAATGATAATAGTTTTGGTCTTGCTGCAGGAATTTTTACTGAGAATAATGGAATAGCAATGAGAGTATCAAAAGCCGTTCAAGCAGGAATTGTATTTGTTAATACTTATCGATTAATTTCTCCAGTTGCTCCATTTGGTGGATTTAAAAATAGCGGGTATGGTAGAGAGTCAGGATTAGAGGTAATGAAGGATTATTCTAATACAAAAACTACGTGGATTAGCACTTCAACTGAGCCTTTAAGTGATCCATTTAACATTCGATAACTAATGAACAGTAAGCTCGATAATGAAAGAGGTTTTTCAAATAAAGAATTTGAAAAACGCCTAATTCAAGCTCAAAAAATCATGCATAATTATCAGTTAGATGGTATCTTATTAACTACCCCACAAAATATTAGATATTTTACTGGATATGACTCTCAATTTTGGGAGAGCCCAACACGACCTTGGTTTGTTGTTGTTCCGCTATCAGGTAAACCCATTGCAATTGTTCCAGAAATTGGTGAGTCTGAATTTCAAAAAACATGGCTAGATGAAATCAAGTCCTGGCCCTCACCTCGACCTGAAGATGAGGGAATTACTCTATTAAAATCAACTTTAGAAAATATTAAAAAAACTTTTGGTCAAATTGGAGCAGAGTTTGGGAAAGAAATGACTATAAGGATGCCTGTTAGAGATCTTTTTAAATTAAAGGAAACAGTTAATATTAATCTTGTTGATGGCTCTGATGCGATTTGGGATATCCGAATGATTAAAACGGAAGAAGAAATTAAAAGAATTAAATTTATTTGTTCGATTGCAAGTGATGCTTATAATTCTCTGCCATCAAAACTTGCTATAGGGGATACTGAAAGAGAGGCAGTTAATAAATTAAAAATTGATATACTTAATAGAGGAGCTGACAGTGTTCCGTTTATGCCAGGTATATCTGGTGTAGGAGGTGTATCACAAATTGTCTGCGGTCCAACAAATCGCACATTAAATGATGGCGATATTCTCTTTATAGATACTGGCTCTACATATGATGGATATTTTTGTGATTTTGATAGAAATTTTGCATTTGGAAAAGCTAGTAGTGAAGTAGAAAAAATATATGAAGTTTTATGGCAAGCTACAGAAATAGGTATTAATGCTGCAATTCCAGGAGCTACTACTTTTGATGTATTTAACGCAATGAATAAAGTTATTAGTGAAATGAGTGTTGCAGGAAATAATGTAGGTAGATTGGGACATGGACTTGGCTTACAATTAACTGAACCGCCGTCACATCGAGCTGAAGATAAAACAGTAATAAAAGAAAATATGGTTTTAACTATTGAGCCTGGCTTGGAATATGCTCCTGGTAAAATGATTGTACATGAAGAGAATATTATAATTAATGAAGATGGAGCTGAATTAATTACTAAAAGAGCCCCAAAAGAAATTCCAATAATAAAATAAATTTACAAATTAGACTTTAATCTTCTCAACTTACCCTCTGTTGAGTCGTGATCAATATAACAACCTTGCAGATGTCTAAAACCTGTATTAACATCATATTCAGTTCTTCCATGCAAAACTCGGATGTTATCAAACATCATCAGCATACCACTATCTAAACGAAAGTTTAATTCAAACTCTTCTGATTCATATAAATGAAAGAGTTTTTTTCGAGCTGCATAAAATTTTTTTAACTGTAACGGGTCTAAATATGGAACATAATCAAGTCTACCACTAAACCTACTTTGTAAATATTTTCCATTATGATCAAGCTCAATCAACTTACCGTAATTCTCAAGAATAATATCCTTATCAACAAATTTAAATAATACATCTGTAGTTGTTAGAATTTCAAACATTTCCGGCTCATTTATCTTTAAATATTCAGCAACTGCATACCCATCAACCAAAGATGAATCTCCACCTTTTGCTTCATTAGATATACAATGCAATATTTGAATTCCTGGCATAGGTTTTCTATAAGGATTATCTGTGTGAGCCTTAATGCCTAGACTTGTATAAGCTAAATCATTAGCTTGTGGTTTTGACACCACATCAAAATGCTTACCAAAATTTGTTGTTCTAATAGGGCCAAACATTTCAGCAAATTTTATAACTGTCCCCTCTTCTGCTGATGTATTTTTAACTATTACAAAACCCAATTCTTGGAAGTCAGAAAGTAAATTTAGAAAAACTTCAGCTTCATTCAAAGATTTAAAATCATAAATTGGTAAATTTTCAAATTCATTTTTCCAAGGTTTTTTTTCAGGAATTATATCTTTTTGCTTTAATTCACTTATTAAGACATTTAAAGAAAATGATCCTTCTACCCCATCTGAGAACTTTATTTTTAAAATTTCTTTCTCTATTTAAAAATTTTTGATTTTTATATTTTGAGTTATTAAAGATGGCTCATATAACCTTTGATAATTATTACTATCCAAAAAATCAGGGTCAGTTAATCTCTCACGTAGCCACAAAGGGTGTAAATGATAATTGCTGAATTGATCCTCATAAATAACTAAGCAATTATTCTTATCTATTTTAGCTCTAGTCATATATTTTAAAATTTATTTTTTATAATTGAAAAGACTTAGAATGGCATTCATTAATATTTGAGCTACGTAAGTAGATGTGGAGAAATTGAATATATAGTCAGTAATACTTTTTAGTAAACGCACTAATTTTATAGTTTTTTTTTGTTGATAATGATAAGATTTTCAAAATTAATCATAATAATTTTTAACATTTGAGAATAAATTGAGCACTATTTTTAGAGGACTGCCATCAGAATCTTATACTGATAATGATTTTTGGATAAAAGAAGGCGAAACAGTATTTTCTGATAATTGGATGTTTGTTGGTTTTGCTCATGAACTAAAATCTGTTGGCGATGCTGTCACTCTAACTATTGCCCATAAACCAATTCTAATTTTAAAAAATAATGAAAATGAAATTGTCGCCTTCCACAATGTATGCAGTCATCGATGTTTAAAATTAGTTGATGAAAATAAGAATCTTGGAAAATATATAAACTGTCCGTATCATGCCTGGCTCTATGACTTAAATGGCAATCTGATTAGAGCGCCTCACTTTGGAGGAACTAATAATCATACACCAAAAGGTTTTAAAAATGAAGATAATGGACTAAAATCTATAAGAATTAAAATCTGGAATGATTGGATTTTTATCAATTTAAATAACAATGCATTGCCGTTTGAAAAATATGCCTCACCATTAATTAAGCAACTTAAAGATTTTAATTTAAAAAAAATAAAACAAGTTGCAACATTAGACTTTGGAAAAGTATATACAAATTGGAAATTTTTAATTGAAAATTTTATAGAGCCTTATCACGTTCAATTTGTGCATAAAACAACTACAAGTCAACCTCTTAAAGATCATTATACTTTAGTTGATGGAAGATGTTATGGAAGTGCTGTTGATTTAAAAAATGAAAACACTTCTGCAGACAGCTTGGCGGTAAGTTCAAAATATTTGTCTTTATTTCCAAATTTTATTATAGGGACATATTATCCTGGACAAATAGGTGTTCATTTAAATCTACCAGTTGAACCCGGCATTACTCATCAAAAAAGAATTATTTATACTACTGAAGGTAATAACCTTACAAAAAATCAAATCAAAAGTGTTAAGGATCTTTGGTGGAAAGTTCATAAAGAAGATCATGAGATATGTGAGAGGCTTCAGTTAGGTAGATCATCCCCCGTGTCTAAAAATGGTGGATTATTATCCCCTCATTGGGAAAATAGTATTCGCGCATTTCAACAAATTATGATTAAATCTATGGGGCAAAACAAAAAAAATAAAAAAAAGGTTATAAATGACAGATAATGAAATTTCCTCTGGTTTTAGACTAGCACATACTATGATGCGTGTTCAAAATCTTGAATTATCATTAAAATTTTATTGTGACATACTAGGCATGAAAGTTTTACGTAAAACTGATTATCCAGACGGAAAATTTACAAATACTTTTATTGGTTATGGTCCAGAAACAGAATTCCCAACCCTAGAATTAACATATAATTGGGATCAAGCAGAACCTTACGAGAAAGGTAATGGTTGGGGACACATTTGTGTTGAAACACCAGATGTATACAAAGCCTGTGAAAGTTTATCGGAAGCAGGAATAAAAATTACAAGACCGCCAGGACCAATGAAACACGGAACTAGAGTAATAGCATTTTGTGAAGATCCGGATGGTTACAAAGTAGAACTAAACGAAAAAATACAAACATCATAAAGAAAGGTAGATCATGGGTAACAAACCTCAATTATACAAATTTTCAGATATAGAACACCGGTTGCATACACTTGAGCCGGGTCAAACTTATATTAAGCCCTTTGTAACTTCAAAAGTAAGTGACACCATGTGTGGAGGTTTAAATTTTCTAAACAAAATATCAGTACCATGGGATTTAACATGTGATGAAATTATATATTGTATGAAAGGTTCATTCAGACTTACTTGTGATGGAGAATCATATGTCTGTAATCCAGGAGACGTTTTATATGTGCCAAAAGACAATCATATTGCATATGAATGTGATGAAACATGTGTAATTTTCTACGCAGCCTATCCTCATGATTGGAAAAAGAAAGCTGGACTTACGCATGTACCAGGGATTGATCCTGAAGATATGGGTATAGAATAAAAAAATTATAGGAAGGATAACTAATGAGCAAAATTTATTATGAAAGCTTAAGCGAGGCTATAGAAAGAAATAAACCTGAAATAGCATCGACCAAAAAAAGACTTGAAGATGCAGGAGTTAAATATGTTTTATCTAGTTGGATTGATATGCACGGGATACCAAAAACTAAACCTGTTCCTATGAGTGATTTTGAAGCTTTATGTATGGGTAAAGGTCCACAATTTGCAGTTCATTCAATATCTTTTGTTCCTGAGTTAACACCAGCTGATCCTGATCAAATAATGCTTCCTGATCTTAATGCTGTATATGTTTGTCCGTGGGATAAAACAACAGCCATAATATTTGCTGATTTGTTTTGGGAAGGCGCTCCCTACAATGTTTGTCCAAGACAAGCTCTGAAAAAAATCATTCAAGAAAAACAAGAACAAGGGTATCAAGGTTTTGCAGGCATAGAGCCTGAGTTCATTGTAATGAAATACAACGAAAAAGGTGAGCCTGTTAAGGCAATAGATAATGATCCACCTCATGGCATTCAACCAAGAAGACAAGCATTTGGCTATGATGTTGAATATTCTTTAGATTCAATGCATTTTTTAAAAGAAATGATGGATATATTAGGTGAGTTAGGATGGGACTTACACGATGTTGTTGCTGAAGGTGCTTATTCTCAATTTGAATTAGATTTTCATTATACTGATCTTCTACAAATGGCAGATAGATTAGTATTTTTAAAAATACTTTTAAAAGAAGTGGCGAAAAAACATGATATGTTTGTCACCTTCATGCCAAAACCAACTATAGGTGATTGGCGTTCAGGAGGGCATATAAATTTTTCACTCAATGATATAAAGAAAAATACAAATGTTTTTAAAGATGGTGATAAATGGTCTCAAGATGCAATGCATGCAGTTGGTGGCTTGCTTGAAAATTCAGAAGCTATAACTGCAATTACTTGTCCAACAGTAAATTCATATAATGGGTTAGTACCAACTGTAGGTGGTTTTGAGGGCGGAGTTCATACGTGGGCACCAACTAATATTACGTATGGTCATAATAATCGCTCAGCACAATTTAGATTACCACAAAATAGATACTGTATAGAAAACCGTGCGGCTGATTTAACAATGAATGTTTACTTAGCACTTGGTATGACTATATCAGCTGCAATAGATGGTATTCAAAATAAAACTGATCCTGGAAAACCCTCTGATTTTGATCTCTACGCATTAAAAACTGAAGATATGAAAAAGCTTGGCATAAGACGTCTTCCAAGAAATTTACTTCAAGCTACTGAAGCTTTACAAAAAAATAAAATTGCAGAAAAAGTAATGGGTAAAGTAATGTTAAATTCATATGTTCAATATAAAAATGATGAATGGGAAAGATATCATCAGGCTGTTACAGATTGGGAAGTAAAAGAATATCTAAGGTTATATTAAAACATTTAAAATAGATTATATTTTATTATAATGAATAATATTGACTATGAAATTTATAACCTTGGCAATGTAGAGCTTTTATCAGGTGAAATTTTACTTTCAGCTAAACTTGCATATAAAACATACAATAGCACCAACAATTTGACCAGTTAGATTTGAAGCTGGAATATCTCCTGCTGCTGGAAAACCAGAAGCAAAAAGTCCTACACACAACATACCTAAGATACCACAAACACCGTGAATTGATACTGCTCCTACACAGTCATCTATTTTAAAAGTGTTATGAAGCCAATTGTTTGCTGGAATAATTACACATCCTGCAACTGTTCCAAGAATAAATGCAAACCCAGGATACCAAATATCAAGACCACCAGCACATATGAATATACCTGCTAGTCCACCTGACATCATCCAGAAAGGATTTCCTTTACTCCACCAGAAAGCACCGATCATGCCTCCAGCTAGACCCATCAAAGTATTGAATGCAAAAGAAGATAATGTAGCTGGTGCACCATAAATATTTACCCAACCTCCAAAATCTGATCCTGCCCAAATTAAACAAGCTCCTAGGAATCCAAAGAAACCTACAATCAAAGTTAATAAGCCAACAAAAGATAGAACTAAGCTATGACCTTCAAGATCATTCATAGAGCCATCATCATTATATTTTCCTACTCTTGGTCCAAGGTTTAAAAGCACCCCAAATGCAAATAGTCCTGCAACAGTGTGAACACACCCTGCAGCCGCTACGTCATGGAATCCCCATCCAGTTACAAGCCATCCATCTGGATGCCATCCCCAAGAAGCTGCTAAAATCCAAACAACAGATCCTAAAACAACTGCTAGAAATACAAATGCACTAATTCTAATTCTTTCAATTACAGCTCCAGAAAAAATTGAAGCAGTAGTACAAGCAAATAGAGTAAATGCAGCCCAGAATACACCGGTAGCTTGGTCACTTAGCATTGGTCCCATTGAAACATTCCATGGAACTCCGTATCCTTCTAAATCAATAGGTACAAATCCTCCTGGAAAAGCTAAGTAGATCCACCATCCAAATAGCCAAAATGTTGGTATCATAAATGCAAATGCTAATAAATTTTTAACACCTGAAGAAACAGCATTTTGCATTCTTGTAGCGCCTACTTCATACATTAAGAAACCAACGTGAATAATAATCATTAGTCCTGTACACCACCAATAGTAAGCTTCCATGCCCACGTTTGCTTGTGTGGTGACAAAAACATTTAATTCTTCCAACGTCATTTTGCCTCCTTACGAGTTAAATTCAAAACAACCGCTAACTCATCTTAAGAAAAAGAAGAAATAAGAAAAATGGAATGAACTGCGTTCCTTCGGATTTCACCTACTTCCGTCTCACTCAATTAATGAGATGAACGATAAATTATGGGTTCTATCTAGACCTTTATTATAAGATTCAACAGCAAATTATTGTTTTTTTAAGTGAATTATGGGTATATTTTTCCTAAATTTTGGCCATTTTTATGCATTTTGAGTATTTTTTTTACTTTCTCTAAGCTCAAATAAAGTATGGGTAAAAATAATTAATATTATGACAATTCCTCCAATTATTGTTTTTGATGATGGTTGTTCATGAATAACTAGCCAGACCCAAATTGGTCCAAGAATAGTCTCTAGAATAAAAAATATTTCAACCTCATATGCTGGAATATATCTAGGGGCAATAGTTATACATGCTAATGGAATAAGGAGGAATAGTCCCATTATAATAATAAACAATAATTGATCTGAACTAACTAAAAGTGATTCAGGAAATGAATCAATAAATGCAAACGCTATTAAAATAGTAAATAATTTAGCTATTAAAAGTGAAGGAAGAAAGTCAAATGACTTACTATAGCGAATCACAACAGCACCACCACCCATAAAAATCGCTGTTAACAATCCAAAAAAATCTCCAAAAAGACGTCCCCCTTGATAAGACTCATAAAAAATAAATAATATAGTCGCAAAACAAGCGATAATTGTTAACCACATTCTTTTACTCGGATATTCTTTTATAAATATTGAGCTAAGTATGGCGGTTGCAAAAGGAGTTAATGCAATCATGATTAGTGTATTTGCTACATTTGTATTTTGAATGGATAGTACAAATGCAGTGTTACCTAATGCAATTAAGGCAGCATATAATAAACCAGGCAGTCCTGTTATCAATAAAGCATGAAAAAAATTTTTTTTATAATAAAGGAATAAGAAAATAAATAAGCAAAATGAAGGAATTAGTCCTCTATAAAAAAGTAACTCCCAAGATGGAATATTGATTAGACGAATAAATAAAGAATCTGGAGTAATAATTAGCACACCAAATAAAGATAGAAAAATTCCTTTTTGTTTATCTTTTAAATTCATTATTTTATTAATTTAATTTTTTTACTTCTCTTATTGAAATATAAATTCCACTTGATACAATAAAAAATAAACCTAACCATAACCATTTGTTTGGAAAGTCGCCAAAGAAATAATAACCAATTAAAATATTATTAACTATTTCAAAATAAGCCAAAGGTGCAAGCTTAGATGCTTCAGCATAGTTTAATGATAAGATTAAACAAAAATGAGCAAACATTCCAACAGCTGCTAAACCAATCATTAAAAGCCATTGATTAATAGTTGGTGTTGTCCAAAAATATGGAACAATAACACTAATTAAAATAGCGCCAAATACACCAGTAAATATTAATGTTAGATAGGGGTTGTCAAAAGATGAAAGTTTTCTAGTTGAAATTACATAAAATGCATAGGATATTCCTGCTCCAAGACTGGCAATTGATGCTAGGTTAATTTTGATAATACCAGGCTGAATAATAATAAGTGCTCCAATAAATCCAACAAATACTGCAGCCCATCGATGAATCCCAACTTTTTCTTTTAATAACAAAGCAGATAAAATTGTAACAAAGATTGGAGCAACAAAAGCCAAGGTAAGGGATTTTGCTAAAGAGATAACTGAAATGGCATAAAAAAAACAAATAGTTGATAAAAATAAAAAAATACTTCTAGACATTTGAAGTAAGAAATTACGTGGCCAAGTAAGATATTTTCTAAAAAAGAAAAATGTGATTGGAAGACTCATTGCAACCATAAAAAAATATCTTGCCCATACAACTTCTACAAAATGCATCTCAGTACTTAAATATTTTGCCATACCGTCCATTATGGGTAGTGTGCCCCAAGCTATAAGATTTAAAATAATTGCTTTCATTTGGATATTTATAGAAAAAGTATTGTTGATTAGTTATTAAATGTTTTATAAAAAATGTATTTATTAATTATTATTTGAGGGTTAATAATCTGTTATTTAAATATTTAAGGAGATAAAATGGCTATAAACTTGGCGGAGGTCGCAAAAAAGAAAAAAATAAAATACTTTTTAATAAGTTATGTAGATTTTTTTGGAGTACTTAGATCTAAATTAGTCCCTGCTCAATCTATAAAAGAAATGCAAAAAGAAGGTGCAGGATTTGCTGGTTTTTCTACGTACTTAGATATGTCTCCATCTGACCCAGATATGGCTGCAATACCTGATCCGAATAGTTTTATACAACTTCCATGGCAAATGGATGTTGGTTGGTTAGCAGCAGATTTATGGATGGATGGTAAACCAGTAGATGCCTCTCCTCGCGTTATGTTACGTAATCAAATTAATAAATTAGCAAAGAAGAATATGCACTTAAAAAGTGGTGTTGAATGTGAATATTTTTTAATTTCTCCAAGTGGTGATTCTATTGCAGATCAAAAAGATATTGCTGATAAACCTTGCTATGATCAATCTGCATTGATGCGTCAGTATGATTTAATTAGAGGTATATGTGATTCAATGATTATGCTTGGTTGGGGTCCATACCAAAATGATCATGAAGATGCTAATGGACAATTTGAAATGAATTGGGATTTTTCAGACTGCCTACAAACGGCTGACCGACATGTTTTTTTTAAATTTATGGTTAGAACTTTAGCAGAAAAAGTAGGTTTAAGAGCTACCTTTATGCCAAAACCCTTTATAGATAAAACTGGAAATGGGTGTCATGCGCACCTATCAATCTGGAATAAAAAAGGTAAGAATTTATTTTTAGATAAAAAAGATCAATTAGGCTTATCAAAAACTGCTTACCATTTTATGGGTGGAATTATGAACTCAGCTGAAGCTTTAACTGCGTGGTTTAATCCAACCATTAATAGTTATAAAAGAATTAATGCTCCTGTTACTGATTCTGGAGCTACTTGGTCTCCTAACACTATTACCTATTCTGGTAATAATAGAACTCATATGATACGTGTTCCCGGCTCAGGTAGATTTGAATTAAGGTTAATGGATGGAGCAACTAATCCTTATTTATTACAAGCTGGAATTATTGCAGCAGGATTAGATGGTTTGGATAAAAAAAGAAACCCAGGTAAACCTATTAAAGTTAATATGTATGAAGAAGCGCATAAAGTTAAAGGTGCAAAAAAATTACCATTAAGTTTAAATCAAGCATTAAATAATCTAAATAAAAGTAAAGTTCTTAAGTCTGCTTTTGGTAAAGATGTTATCAATTCCTACATAACGTTAAAAAATAGAGAAATTAAAAAGTATAATTCATCTCAAGAAAAAAGAATTGGCTTCAAAAAATCGAAATCAAATAAATCTAATATAATAACTCAATGGGAAAGAGATAATACTTTAGATTGTTAAATTTATAAATTAAACATGTCAAAGATTGGTTGGAGTGATTTTGTTGTTTGGCAGTGCAGTATTCGACAACGTAATTTCAGGATGTTTAGTGGAAAACCATCTGAAGGAACATTAGCTAATCTTTCAGAAATTAAATCAAACAAAGAACTTTGTAGTATTAGATCAGTACTACTAGAAAAAAACTGCAATGATACAGCTAAAATGTTTGAATTTATGATTAAACAAACTAATGAACCTGAAATAAGGTTTGATAAAATTGTAAAACTTCTTTCATCAGAATATTATAATACCCCCGCTAACTTTGATGGTTCCTTTGCTGCTACTTTTGATGTTAATTCAGAATTATATAAAAAAATTATTAAGAAAAAAAAATTAAATACACAATTTTTTGAGAGAGATACCGGTTTTTCTTTTCCAGTTAATATTATTAAATTAAAAAAAAACGATTCAAGGTGGAAATATACATTTTGGCATAATTTTTTCTTTAACCCATATTTAAATGCAAATATTGAAATATTTCATTTTTCTCCAATCAAAAATAAATTTAAGCAAATTTAATGATTTTTATAGAAATTATAATATATATATTAAACAGGTTATTTGTATTTAAATGAAAAAAATTTGTATTATATTTGGTCACCATAATTCAATAAATTCTTTTAATGCTGCTATTAAAGATACTTTTATAAATGAAGCAAAAAAGTGTGGTCATCAAATAGACTTAATAAATTTATTTGAAGAAAAAGAACAGCTTCCTTTTTATAATTCAGACGTTAACCCTCCTCCTGATATAGTCTTAAAATATAGAAAAAGATTGGAAAACGCTGATATAATGTTTTTAATTGGCTCATGTCACAATTTAAGACTTAATGCTATTTTAGAAAATTGGGTTGATTGGGTTTTGCATCCAAAGTGGTTTTTTACATATAGATCGATAATTCCAGATAGTAAATTTTTTAAAAATTATGGATTTCCTATTCCAGGTGCTATGAAGGGTAAACTGGGGATAGTATCAATTACTTATGGTGGACCAATGATAACTTATTTTAATTTTTCAATTTTTGATAACATTCCATATAGAAGAATAAAAAAATCTGTTTTTCAATTAGGAGGATTAAAAACCAAATATATAAGATTTTATTCGGTTTTACCTACGATGACAAAAAAAGAATTTGAAAAACATATGAGAAAAGTTAAAAAACTAGCAAAAAGTCTTTAACAATTTACTTATCTATAAAAATTTATTTGTAATACGAAATTATAAATTAAAAATTATTTATCAAAACCAGGTATCCAGTTCGTGCCAGCTAAAGGAACTCGAGCCATAGCAGCAGATTCAACAGTTAAAGCACAAAGATCCTCAGGTTCTAAATTATGCAAATTATTTTTACCGCAAGCCCTTGCTATTGTTTGTGCTTCTAAAGTCATAACTTTTAAATAATTAGATAATTTTTTACCTGCTTTAATAGGATCTAATCTTTTCATTAAATTTTTATCTTGAGTAGATATACCCGCAGGATCATTACCTTCATGCCAATCGTCATATGCTCCGGATACACTTCCAAGTTTTTTATATTCTTTTTCCCATTTAGGATCATTATCACCAATCGCTATCATAGCTGCCGACCCAATTGATACGGCGTCTGCACCTAAAGCAAGTGCCTTAGACACATCGGCTCCATTTCGAATGCCTCCAGAAATAATAAGTTGCACTTTTCGATGCATATTTAAATCTTGAAGTGCGTCGACTGCGGGACGTATGCAAGCTAATGTAGGTTGTCCAACATTTTCAATAAAAACTTCTTGAGTTGCTGCTGTTCCACCCTGCATACCATCAAGCACAACTACATCAGCTCCCGCTTTTATAGCTAAGGCAGTATCATAGTACGGTCTAGCTCCTGCAATTTTAACAAAGATAGGGACTTTCCATTGTGTTATTTCCCTAAGTTCAGTAATTTTTATCGCTAGATCATCAGGGCCTGTCCAATCAGGATGTCGGCATGCTGATCTTTGATCTATCCCTTTGGGTAGATCTCTCATTTCTGCCACACGGTCACTAATTTTTTGACCTAATAACATACCTCCACCACCAGGTTTTGCTCCTTGACCAATAACAACTTCAATTGCATCAGCTTTTCTCAAATCTTCAGGATTCATTCCATAACGAGAAGGAAGAAGTTGGTATACAAGTGTTTTAGATTGACCTCTCTCTTCTTTGGTCATACCTCCATCTCCAGTTGTAGTTGAGGTTCCAGCTATAGATGCACCCCTACCTAAAGCTTCTTTAGCCGGGCCAGATAATGCTCCGAAACTCATACCTGCAATTGTTATTGGAATATCAAGTTCTAAAGGATTTTTTGCATAACGTGATCCTAAAACAACATTCGTTAAACATTTTTCTCTATAACCCTCAAGAGGATACCGAGACATAGATGCTCCTAAAAAAAGTAGGTCATCAAAATGAGGTAGTTTTCTTTTTGAGCCACCACCACGAATATCATAAATACCAGTTGCAGCTGCTCTTCTTATTTCTGAATTTGTATAATCGTCAAAAGTCCATGATTTACGTGGAGTTGTGAATATTTTTTTTTTCTTTTTTGCCATACTAATAATCAGAGACGTTATCTATATTAAAATTATATAGTTTTCTCTGAGATCCAAATTTTTTAAAATCTTTTACTTTAAATTTTTTTATCTTTCCAGTTTTCAATAAATCTTCAATTTTTTTTATATCTTTTTTGTTTATTTTTTTTTCAACACAGTCAACACCTAAACTCTTTGGTTTTCCTGCTAAATAGATAACAGTCTCATAGATACTATCACCAAGTGCTTCACCAGCATCACCACAAATAAGCATTGTTCCTGATTGAGCCATGAATCCAGACATATGACCTACAGACCCTTTAACAATTATATCAATACCTTTCATTGAAATACCACAGCGAGAGCTAGCGTCACCATCTATAATAATTGTCCCCCCATGTGCAGTAGCACCAGCAGACTGCGAGGCATTACCCTTTACATGGATTAAACCAGACATCATATTTTCACCTAAGCCAGTCCCAGCATTACCATTAATAGTAATATGTGCTTTTTGATTCATACCTCCACAATAATATCCAACATGTCCATTAATTTTTACGAATATGTTTTCAGTTAATCCTGCACATATAGCATGATGCCCACTTGGATTTTTTACAGTAAATTCTCTTTTGTTATTTTTATAACTAATGTTTTGGAGATAATTATTTATTTTTCTTAAAGTGTTTTTTTTAAAATCTAAATTTTCTATTTTCCCCATGTATATACAACTCCTGGTTTTGGCTCATAAATATTAGATTTATTAACATAAGGAAGATGGGCCATAGCCTGAAATTCAGAAGCTACAGCAACATAGTCATTATTTTCTGCTATGACAGCAGGCTTACAAGCAATTTCATCTCTTAAGACAGCAAATCCTTTATTAGTACCAGCAATAAAAGTATAAAAACCATCTAAATCTGTAAGAGATTCTGTTAAAGTTTTTTTCATTGATTTATTTTCTGATAATTTTTGGCTTATATAACCTGCAGCTACTTCAGTATCATTTAAAGAATCAAATGTTTTACCTTTTTTAATTAATTGTCTTCTTAGATTGTTGTGATTAGATAAAGAGCCATTATGAACTAAACATTCATCTTCTCCAGTTGAATAAGGATGTGATCCATTGACTGTTATTGCACTTTCAGTTGCCATTCTAGTATGACCGATTGCATGTGAGCCAGAAAAATTTTCTAGCTTAAATTTTTTAACTATTTCTGATGGATTTCCAACTTGTTTAAAAATTTCGATTGATTTTCCATAACCTACTAATGAAATTAGTCTAAAATTTTTATGAATATAAGAAATAAATTTTTTAGGTGTAGTCGTTGTTTGAACAACTATATGATCTGAAATATTTTTTATTGTGATATCTTTAAATTTTTGATTAACAACTTGCTCAAAATCACTTGATAATGTGTTATTTAAACAAAGGGAATATTTATAATATTTTTTTGATTCTTTATTATTATATATTGCAAAACCTGCAGAGTCCGGTCCTCTTGATGACATATTATCAAGCATACCACTTAAATAAAACCCAAGTTTATTATGCAATTTTTTCTTTTTTAAATATAAACCTACTATACCACACATAAAATTATAAACTAAAATAACTCAATACATAAATATATATAATCTTATAAAAGCAAGAGCTAAATATAAAAAATTTTTGTATTAACTTTTAAAAAATTTTAATTAAATTTTTTATATGCCTTCTTTAATACAACAAGAGGGTGATTTGAAGACATTTGAAATTTAATTAATAATTCTCTTGCTATCATATCTCGATCTTGTTGATCTTTTGGCAATTTTAATTTTGGTGGAGTTGTAACCCATCCATTTATATTTCTGTCAAACACAGCAGGTTTACCATTTTCATATCCCATATGAACATCTTCCAGCCAGTTTAGATCATCCCAACCCATGTGCTCAATATATTTTTTTAAAAAGGGAGTTAATCGATTATAATCAGGTAATAGGTTAACATCATAGCGATAGCCAATATGTTGACCTATCATTTTTTCCCTAGCAGTTTTAATGCCTTTATCTTTTTGTTTAGAAGATTTGACTTTCTTTTTTAAAGTTTTTTTATTTTTTTTCTTAACCATATGTATCTCCTAAATTGAATGGAAGTTGTCAACACCTACTGTATGATCTGTTCCTGCAAGTGGTACTTTTGCAAGTGCAGATGCTTCCATAGTCAATGCAGCAAGATCTTCTGGTTCTAATGAATGAATGTTGGTTTTACCGCATGCTCTTGCTAAAAGTTGAGCCTCTAAGGTCATCGCATGTAAATAGTTATAAACCCTAAGCGCTGCATCATCTGGATTTAATCTTTTTCTTAATTCAGGATCTTGGGTTGCAACACCTACTGGACATCTTCCTGTATGACAATGATAGCAGTACCCTGCCTCTACTCCTAATTCTTTTTCAAAATCAGCTTCCGGAATATCTTTATTGCAATTAAGTGCAACTAATGCACCTGTGCCAACAGAAATACAATCAGCGCCTAGTGCTAAAGCTTTTGCCATATCTGCCCCATCTCTAAGTCCACCTGCAAAAATTAAAGTAACATCTCCTGATTTCCCTACATCATCTAATGCTCTTCTTGCTTCTCTTACGGCTGCTATACCAGGAATACCTGTATTAGCTGCAGCAATATGAGGGCCTGCACCAGTTGAGCCTTCCATACAATCTAAATAAATAGAGTCTGGATCACATTTAGCTGCCATTCTAACATCATCATAAACTTTAGCTGCACCAAGTTTTAATTGAATCGGTACTTGGTTATCAGTTAATTCTCTAAGTTCCTGCACTTTTAATGCCAGATCATCAGGCCCTAACCAGTCAGGATGTCTAGCCGGTGATCTCTGATCAATACCAGCGGGTAAAGACCTCATTTCAGCAACTTGGTCAGTAACTTTTTGTCCCATCAAATGTCCACCCATTCCAACTTTCTGACCCTGTCCTATAAATACTTCTATTCCATCCGCTAATTGAGCATGGTGCGGATTAAAACCATATCGAGATTGAATACATTGATAATACCACTTGTGAGAATATCTTCTTTCATCTGGAATCATTCCACCTTCACCTGAACATGTTGCGCTTCCAGCCATTGTTGCTCCTCTTGCAAGTGCAGTTTTTGCTTCATAAGATAAAGCGCCAAAGCTCATTGAAGTTATATAAACTGGAATATCTAATTCTATTGGGTTTTTACATCGTGGACCAATTACAGTCTTTGTTTCACATTTCTCTCTATACCCTTCAATTACAAATCTAGTAAGAGTGCCAGGTAAGAATGTTAAATCATCCCAGTGAGGTATTTTTTTCATAAGAGCCATACCACGCATACGGTATCTGCCTAACTGCGACTTAATATGAATATCGTTTATTACATCAGGAGTAAAAATTGAATTACGACCTAATAAACTTTTATCTGTATTTTTTTTATTTTTTTTAGCCATTATTCAATCCTTTCTAAATTGCACCTTTTCTCTCAGTTGGTTCTAAATTATCGTAATTCCATAATTTTTTTCCTGAAACAATTTTTGTAATTTTTTTATAATCAATTTTTTTATCAATTTCGGAAACTTTTATTTTTCTTTTTAACCAAGCTATATCTAAATCAGTTAGCTCCGCCTCAACAGCATCAGCGCCTAATGATTTAATTGAACCTCCAACAAAAATAGTGCCATCATAAAGTGAGTCACCTAAATTAGGACCAACATCTCCAAGAATAACTATTCTTCCTCGTTGCATCATAAAGCCTGTAAAGGCTCCGGCATCTCCACCTACTATAATAGTGCCACCTTTCATATCAATACCTGATCTAGCGCCAACACTTCCTTTGCAAATTAAATCTCCACCTCTAATTGCTGCTCCAAAACAAGATCCGGCATTTTTTTCTACAACAACTTTACCAGCCATCATATTTTCAGCACAAGACCAGCCAACTCTTCCAGATATTCTTACAACAGGCCCATCAACTGAACCTATTCCAAAATATCCAAGACTACCTTCTATAATTAAGTTCAGTTTATTTAAAATTCCAACACCTATACTATGTTTTGATCCAGGATTTTTTATGACAATTGTTCCATAACCTTTAGCCATTAGTTCGTTTATTTTTCTATTGATATTAATACATTCTAAATTATTTGCATCAATTTCTGTTCTTTTATTAAAGTCAACTTTATGGGCGTCATGATAAAAGAAATTTTCTGTCTCTTCTGGATTAAAAAAAACTTGTTGGGTACGGCCTGTTAAAACTTCATCATGCAAACCCATTTCAGTAGATTTATGTTTTTTTATGCTTGCCATACTTTTACCTCTCCTTCATATGGATCATAAGTGTCGATCTCTTCAGGAAGAACGGTTCTTATCGCAACTTCTTCGGAAGCAAGTGCTACCAAATCATCACTTTCATACAATACCATTGGTTTAGCAGCCATATGATCTTTTGCCATTCCTAATTTATCTTTCGTTGCGACTAAATATGTAAACACGCCATCCAAGTCATCTAAGGATCCTCTCATCGCTTCTTCTAGATCTATTCCATTACGTATTTTATCAGCAAGATAAACTGCAATTAGCTCAGAGTCACATGTAGACATAAAGCGCATCCCTTTTTTTTCAAGAGCTCTACGATTATTCCAATAATTTGTTAATTGACCATTATGAACAACGGATACATCACTAAATGGATACGCCCAATATGGATGAGCAGAACGAATATCCACACCAGATTCAGTTGCCATTCTAGTGTGCCCAATGCCATGAGTACCAGCAAAATCACTGAGATCATATTGGTTAGCAACAACTGAAGCATCACCGATATCTTTTATTAATTCCAGTGACTTACCTAGAGATAAAATTTCTGTCATTTCAACTGATTCAATTTGTTTTGCTAAATCAAGTAAATCTCCATCATAAGAAATTACATATCTATAAGAATATGGGGTGATCTGCTCTTCTTTATGAAGAGTTGCGCCTGAAGTAGATATTTTTGAATTTACCTGTTCTACCCTTTCTTGATAGACACTTTCATCCTCCATTACTGCAGAACTACCTTCTTTGACATTTTCACCAACTTTAAATCTTAAAATATAATTATTCGACTCACCATTTCCATATAAAGCATAGCCAGTTGAGTCTGGTCCTCGATGTTTTAGAGATTGCAGCATTTTTTGCATTTCTCCACCTACGTTTGTAGATTTACCTTTGTGAATTATTCCAGCAATTCCGCACATACTAATTATCCTTTCTTATATTATGGCAATACGTCCAAGTAAGTATCAACATCCCATTGTGTAACTGCAGAAAGGAATTTTTCCCACTCATCTTTTTTATAATGCATAAAGACTCTAAGCATATCTTCAGGCAATGCGGCTTTAACCACTTTATCACTATCTAATCGATCAATAGCTTCGCCTAAAGTTAAAGGAAGTTTATCAACTGTTTTGCCTTCTTTCATTGCATCATAAATATTTTTTTTCTCAGGTTCTCCTGGATCCATTTTATTATCTAGACCATCTTCAAAAGCTTTTAAAATACCAGCTCCCATTAGATATGGGTTATGAGATGAATCTACTGATCTGTATTCTACTCGGCCAGGGGCAGAAACACGAACACTACAAGTTCTGTTTTGATATCCCCAATCTGCATATACTGGTGCCCAGAAACCTGTATCCCAAAGTCTTCTATAAGAATTAACTGTTGGAGATCCTAAACAAGTTAAAGCAGGTAAGTGTTTTAATAAACCAGCAATACTATTTAATCCAACAGGGCCAGGTTTAACTGGATCTATTTTTGGATCAGGCATAAACATATTTTCACCTCCTGAAATATGTGTAAAAACTTGATCCATACCTGGTAGTGGATTGTTGCCAATAGGTGTCGATTTTAATTCTCCACCTTTCCAAAGTGAAACATTTGTATGACATCCATTGGCAGAAACACCCATAAAAGGTTTACTCATAAAGCAAGCAATTAAATTAAATTCTCTTGCAACTTGAGCACAAATTTGTCGATAAGTTGTTAGTCTATCAGCATTCCTTAAAACATCATCATACATGAAATTTAATTCTAATTGACCAGGCGCATCTTCATGATCTCCTTGGATAACATCAAGACCCATAGCACGGCAATATTCAATTACTTTCATATATACAGGTCTTAAGGATTCAAATTGGTCAATATGATAACAATAAGGTCTTGAAAATCCATCTCCTGTTGGCTCTCCATTATCTTTCTTAGTCAACCACATCATTTCTGGCTCAGTACCAGCACGCATATTCATTCCAAATTTTTCTTGAAATTGATCTTGGAAAATTTTTAAATTACCACGACAATCAGATGTTAAATGTCCTCCAGGATTTTCATCTTCTTCTCTGTTTCTAAAACAAGTACACCAAACACGTGCAACTCTTTTATCCCAAGGCAATTGCACAAATGTATCAGGTTCAGGAATACCTACAAGTTCAGATGATTCAGGTCCATATCCAATATATTCACCATGCCTGTCTACAAATAAATTAGCTGTAGCACCGTAAACTAATTGAAATCCTTTTTCTGCTAAAGTTTCCCAATGATCTGCAGGAACACCTTTACCAACAATTCTTCCTGTTACAGAAACAAATTGATAATAGATATAAGTAATTCCTAATTCTTTTATTTTATTTCTTACATCTTTAACTAATTTATCTCTGCCTGGTTGATTTACAAAATTTTCTAAATCACTCATATTATTTCCCCCCAATTGAATTATAAAAACTATACAACATCATATTAACTCCAAGGAAAAGGACTATTTGATGTTGGATGTAATTTTCCTTGCTCATATCTTGAAAACCTAAAAGGTTCTAATAATGAGCTTTTTTCACCTAAAACTTCGTCAGCTACTAATTTACCCACACCAATCATTTTATAACCATGATTAGAGTCAGCAATTAAATATACATTTTCTCTGAATTGATCAAAAACAGGAAAGCAATCTGGCGTAAAACAACCAAGGCCTCCCCCATCTTTTTTGAATAAGTGTGATTTTCCTTCAAATCTTTTATGACAAAAAGCCAAAGCTGAACTCCACATATCAGCAAATTCATCAGTAATAACAAAATCTTCTGATTTATTTCCATAAGGATCAACATTAACCCCTTCTCCTCCAGGTTCTCCAACTTTATAAGGAGATGATCCACCTTGTATACCTCCAAAATGAAAATCTGGCTTATAATATATTCCCCACAATTTATCTGTGATAAGATGTTGCTTATCACTGTCTGAATAAAGAGGTGCATCAGTATCAACATGAATAACAGGAGGCATATTGCCGTCGTCAGTTTTTAAAAAATTAGGATCAACTCTTAAAACTCCTTCAGTTAACATCCAATAATGCCACATTGGATAATCTTTATGAATGTTCCCATCTTCACCCTTAATTGTAATTTTGTTTGGCAGATCTAGCATATCCCAAAAAGACTTTGCCCATGGCCCTGGCCCAACTATTACTTGATCACACTTTATTAAACCCTTATCAGTTTCAATGCCCGTAACAGCAGATGAGTTAGAGCCATATTGAAAACCCTTTACTGTTGTCCCTGTTAAGATACGAACACCTTCTGCTTCAGCTTTATCTGCTAAACCATAAATAGCTGATGTATTATTTGCATATCCACCTCTTTTTTCATGCAAAACACTTGTGATTCCTTTTGCTTGCCAATCACCAAACATTTTTTTCATATAATTTTCTGAGTCTTTTTCACCCTGTATAAAAACTGAGTCGTATCCAATATTTTTTTGCTGAGCATAAATTTCAGCAACATCATTTTCCATACACTCAGGACTTATCTGCATATAACCTACATCATGATAATGAAATTTTTTTGCATCACTCTCCCATACTTCAACACACATTGCCATTAACTCTCTCATAGCAGGTTGGTAATAATTATTACGAACCACTCCACAAGCAACACCGCTTGCACCTGCCGCAATTGAGTCTTTATCAATTACAACTATTTTGGAGCCATCACCTTTTCCTTTGGCTTTTAATTTGGCAGCTAGATGCCAAGCAGTGCTTAGACCATGAATACCTGCGCCTATAATTGCGTAATCCACCTTTTCTGGGAAAGACATATATTTATTTTCCTATAGTTTTTTTTAATTTTGAAGGTTTATTTTAAACTCTATACAGCTTAAAGTAATTGTTTCAAGCATTGAAACATCTTAGTTTTCAAGCAATTTTTTTGATATCATTTTTGCTGTATCTGTGACCTTGTATGCTAAATCTTCCACAGTTTTAACATTTATACTTCCTTTGGTTCCAGAGATTGAAATTCCTGCAATCGCTCTTTTTTGAGAGTCCATTATTGGAGCTCCTATTCCATAAACATAATCAAATGTTTCTGCTTCATTTATACTATAGCCTTTTTTTCTTACTTTTTCTAAATTTAGATAGAGCTTATCTAAAGTAGTAATGGTATTTGAAGTATGTTTATGCAGGGTATAACTTTTATAGATTTCCCTTAATTCATCTCTTGATTTATAAGCAAGAATTGCTTTTCCAAGTGCACAACTGTGAGCATCTAGCCTCATTCTAAAAGCTCTTGGAGCATTTTCACCTTGTGGATCAACTTTATCACAATAAACAATATGAGGACCTTCTAAGACTGCAAGATAAGTGATGTGATTAGTTTCGTAAGACAAATTTTTAATGTACTCAAAGCATAAAGTTGTCAATGTTTTAAGAAAATCAGATTTATCACCAAACTCAAAAATTTTATGTCCTAAAGAGTAGAGATTATTAGAGGTATCTTTAAAAATATATCCTAGGCTAGTGAGATAGGTTAAAATCCTAAATGCCGTGGCTCTATCTAACTTAGTAATTAAGGAAACTTGGCTAGCTTTTAGAGGTTTTGGTGATTTTCCAACACATTCTATTATTGCTAAAGCTTTTTTTATTGAACCACTTAAATAATTGCGCGTCATAATAAATTTATATGCAAAATATATATGATTAATAGTAAATTATTTATTATAAAATATAATATAATTAATAATTTATGGATAAAAAAAGCAATCAAATAATTTCTGGTATTAATTTCTGGAAGGGTAAAATTAATATTTCCTCTATTAAAGGAGGGATTACAAATAAAAACTTTCTTGTAGTTGATGGATCTAAAAAATATTTTGTGAGAATAGGTGATGATATACCAGAGCATTTAGTTTTTAGATCAAATGAAGTTCAGGCAAGCAAGGCAGCTTCTAAAATTGGTATTTGTCCACAATTATTATTTAACGAGAAATCAATTCAAGTTTTTAACTATGTTGAAGGTAAAACTTTTGAGTCTGAAGATATTAAAAAAAATTTGGATAATATAACAAAACTTATAAAGAAAGTTCATACCAAAATTCCTGATAAACTTATAGGCCAATCTGTTATTTTTTGGGTTTTTCATGTAATAAGAAATTATAAAAATTTTTTAGATGATCATAAAAGTGCATACATAAAAATTCTTCCAGATCTTCTAAAAAAAGCTCTTAAATTAGAAAGTCTATCATCACCTTTTGAAATAGTGTTTAGTCATAATGATCTGCTTCCAGCAAATTTTATTCAAGATCAAGAAAAGATATGGTTAATTGATTGGGAATATGCAGGATTTAATACACCATTGTTTGATCTTGGTGGACTAGCTTCTAATAATAATTTTAATGAGAATGAAGAAAAATATTTACTTGAAAACTATTTTGAAAAAAAATTATCATCAGAATTACTTATAAAATATAAAGCTATTAAATCTGCTTCCTTGTTGAGAGAGACTATGTGGAGTATGGTTTCTGAGATTACCTCCAATATAGAATTTGATTATAAGAGTTATACTGCAGAAAATTTAACAAAATTTAATGAGTCTTTTGATGAAGAATTTAAAATAAATTGAAGTTTATTTGAGATATATTAAGATAATTTTCACTATTTAAATTAATTTAAATATAAACAAATTAAATTATGAATATTGATATCAACAAATATGCAGTAAGAAGATCAAATCCTATTGTCTTAGATTCATACGGACTTCCTGAAGATACGGAGAGATATGTTGTTAAAGGACAAGGTTTAATTGGTATAGACTTAGATAAGGGGGATAATTTATATCTTAAAAACTTAGAAGGTAATCAAATTTGTGAAATAACTATTTTTGATAGTGAAGGAAATAATAATCAAAATATTATTAATAAAAAACCTGAAATAGAAAATTCTTTTTTGAAAGAAATTTTAAATAACAGTTCTGATAAATTATTTTTAATTCAAAAATTAAAGAATAAAAAAATTAATCTTAATAAATTTAGTTCATCTTTGTATTTTAATGAAAACTCTAAAAGAAATGATAGCGAAAATATAACAGTAAATGAAAATTGTTTTATTATCTTAGCCTGTCCTGGTGAAAATATGATAGTTGGAAATCAAAATCCACCTTCTGATATCGAAGTTATAGTTAAAAGAATAAATCCAAAAAACAATAAATTAGAGAGGATTTTACCTGAACCTTTAGCTTCACCTAAAGAAGAATTTTTAATAAAAGATAGTTCTGCAAGTGCTTATGAAATTAAAAAAGGAGATTATATTCAAATTATTGATTTATTTGGAAGGCAGTGCTCAGACTTTATGGCATTTGATAGTAATGCACTTCAAAATGGGACAGAACTTGCAATTGATACTACGGCAAGTAGAGCAATTTTAGGTGGTTCATATGCAATGCCAGGTCTACACTCAAAATATTTTGATAAAAATCTAGAACCTCTGGTTGAGGTAGTGCAAGATACTATTGGTCGACATGATACTTTTGGAACAGCTTGCACAAGAAAATTATATGAAGATCAAGGATATTTTGGTCATATAAATTGTTCAGATAATTTTAATTATGCACTTGATAAATATGGAATTGAAAAAAGAAATGGTTGGGCTGCTATAAATTTATTTTTTAATACTGGTATAGACGCAAACAATGTAATTTTTTCTGACATGCCATGGTCTCGTCCCGGAGATTACGTCCTATTTCAAGCACAGAAAGATCTTGTATGTGTGTCATCATCATGTCCTGATGATATTGATACTGCAAATGACTGGAACCCTACAGACATATACGTTAGAGTTTATTCAGAAAAAAATAGATTTGCAAAATCTATTGGTTATAGAAAAAATGCTGGAAGTGATTTTATGCTAACAAAAGAAACAGGTTTTCACCCAAGAACATCTAAACTAACAAATGATATGATGGATTCTTCAGGTTTTTGGATTCCTAATAAATTTAATAATTTTGGAACTATTAAAGAATACACTCAATGTAGAAATAATGTAGTTATGATGGATTTATCATCATTAAGAAAGTTTGAAGTTCTTGGGCCTGACGCTGAAGAATTACTTAATGTAGCACTGACAAGAAACATAAAAAAACTAGCAGTTGGTCAAGTAGTATATTCAGCAATGTGTTACGAAAATGGAACTATGATTGACGATGGTACACTCTACAAATTAGGGGATCATAATTTTCGATGGATTTGCGGTAGTGATTATTCAGGAGAATGGCTCACTCAATTAAGTGAAGAATTAAAACTCCATACAAATATTAAGTCCTCAACAGATCACCTACATAATATTTCAGTGCAAGGGCCAAACAGTAGAAAAGTGTTATCTAAAATTATATGGACTGCTCCTGCCCATCCAGATGTTAATAATTTAGAATGGTTTCATTTTACTATTAGTAGAATCGGAGATCATAAAGGAATTCCAATTATGTTATCACGAACTGGTTACACAGGTGAGCTTGGCTTTGAAATATACTGTCACCCTAATGATGCTCCTAAAGTTTGGGATGCAGTATGGGATGCAGGAAAAGAATTTAATATTTCCCCAATGGGATTTGAAGCGCTTGATATACTTAGAATTGAAGCAGGTTTAATTCTAGGAGGTAATGAATTTAGTGATGAGACAGATCCTTTTGAAGCTGGGATAAGCTTTACCGTTCCTCTTAAAACTAAAGAGCAAAATTTTATAGGTAAAGAAGCTTTAGTTGAGAGAAAAGAACATCCTCACAGAAAATTAGTTGGATTAGAAATTGAAGGTAATGAAAAAGTTAATCACGGTGATTGTGTACATAGTGGCAGAGCTCAAGTTGGAATCATAACAAGTGGAACAATTTCTCCAACTTTAAATAAAAATATTGCCTTAAGCAGAATTGATGTTCGTTCATCAGAACTTAATACAAAGCTTGAAATCGGCAAACTTGATGGTCATCAAAAAAGAATATCAGCTAAAGTTGTGCCTTTTCCTTTTTATGATCCTACAAAAAGTAGAGTTAGAGCCTAATTTGATTCCATAAACGTTTTCATTGAGTCATCCATTGCTTCTGCCCAAGGTGTATGGTGTATTGGAGCTACCGTTCCAGTTACAGCTGAAGAGAATGAATTATTTCTATAAGTCATAATATCTTCTTCTTTATGGTGCTCCCAATCTTTAAAATGTTTTCTAATTAATTCAAAATCAATTTCAGGGTAGTCAGATGCTGCGTGTAAATCTTTAGTATATTCTGTTTGAAAATCTATCATTTGAATTGGATCTTCTAGAGCTTCTTCTTCTAATACCCATTTATTAATATCTTTTTCAATATCTTCATCACTAGGCATTGTAATTTTATCCATAATTACATCCCTGACAAACCAAGCTTGGCAATCAAACATATTAAAAGTGTGAAATTGATCTTGCATACCTAGATACATCATTTTATGATTATCTTGCCAAACAACGCCTTTGTAAAGTTTAGGTGGATATAATCTATTACCTGTTTTAAGTTTTAAAGCATCTTCAAGATAGGGAAAGTGATGAAGATAGCCACTACACAAAATAATTGCATCAGTATTTTGCTCGTGTCCATCTTTAAAGATTGCCTTTTTACCATCTAATCTATCTAAATAATGAACTTCTTTCATTCCTTCTGGCCACTTAAAGCCCATAGGATTGTTTCTATAACCTATAGTTACTGACTTTGCGCCATACTTATAACATTGAAGCGCTATATCCTCAGCTGAATAACTACTACCTAATACTACAATATCTTTACCTCTGAACTCTTCAGCATCCCTAAAATCATGTCCGTGTAATATTCTTCCAGGAAAAGAATTCATTCCTTCATAGTATGGTATGTATGGAACTGAAAAATGTCCTGTAGCAACAACCAAATAATCGAAATCTTCTTTTGTAGTTTTGTTTTCTTTTTTATTTACTGAAGTAATTTCAAATTTATTTCCATTAAAAACAGCATTACTTACAACAGTATTAAACTTTATATATTTTTTTATATTAGCTTTTTTGGCACGACCTAAAATATAATCATATAAAACTTCTCTCGGAGGAAAAGATGGTATTGGTTGTTTAAAGTGCTCATCAAATGAATAATCAGCAAATTCTAAACATTCTTTTGGTCCATTTGACCAAAGATATCGGTACATACTATTTGGCACTGTATCACCAAATTCATCAGATCCAGTTCTCCAACTATAGTTCCATAAACCTCCCCAATCTTCTTGTTTTTCAAAACAAACAATCTCTGGAATATCATTGCCTTTTTCACCTGCTTGCTGAAAAGCTCTCAATATTGATAATCCACAAGGTCCTGATCCAATAATTGCTACTTTTGTCATGTATCCTCCAATAAAAATTGATTATCTCTTAAAAAATTGATTTTTTAAAGAAAAAAGTTATTTCAAATTGTGAAACAAATGCATTGCTTTATCTATAAGACCATTTAGTTGTTAGTTATATATATATATTTAACAAAACCCATATGGAGGAAATATGTTAAAATTTATAACTAAGATCGCTGTTGTTGCATCGCTATTTGTTTTTAGTAGTGTTGCTAAAGCAGCTGATCCAATTAGAATACCAGTTTTAAACTGGTCAAGTCAAATAGTTATGGCAAATGTTATGGCTCAAGTATTTGAAGAAATGGGACATACAGCTGAACTAGTTCCAGCTGAGTCAGCTTCACGATACGAAGCAGTAAGAATTGGCGACCTACACGTTGCACACGAAACATGGGAGTCAACTATGGCTCTTCCTTTTTATGCTGCAATGGATAAAGGTGGTTTGATTGATGCAGGTAGTCATAACTTAATTACTTTTGAGGAAATGGGTGTACCTAACTGGGTAATTGATGAAGGACTATGTCCTGGATTGCCTAATTGGGAAGCATTAAAGTCACCTGAATGTGCAGCTAATTTTGCTACAGCTGACTCTGATGGAAAAGGTCGTTGGTTAGAAGGACCTTATGAGTGGCATACTGACGTTATGCCAAACAGACTTAAAGGTCTAGGAATTGATGATTTGTGGACTGTTAAATTTGCTGGTAGTGCAGATGCATTATGGGCAGAATTAAAAGCAGCAAAAGCAGAAGGTCGTGGAACAGTTATATTCAACTGGTCTCCAAACTTTACTGATGCAGCAGGTTTTACATTTATTGATTTTCCACCATACTTTGAAGGATGCAGATTGGAAAATGGAGGAACTCTTGAAACTACAGGTTGTGGTTCTCCTAAAGGGTGGCTTAAAAAAGCTGCACACATCAAATTTCCTATTACACATCCGGATGCATATAAATTTTATACAAAAATGTCATTCACAGCTCCACAAATTGGTCTGATGGCAGATTTAGTTGATAGCCAAGGCATGGATCATGCTGCAGCTGCAACAGAATTTATTGCTCAAAATAGAGATCTTATTGATCTTTGGAAAAACTAGAAAGTTTTAATTAATACAAAATCCCCCCAAAAAAAGGGGGGATTTTTTTATTTTATTTAGGTTTAAAATAGAATATTGTTCAAAAATGTCTCAATCATCAGATAGCTCTAATAACACCCCAGTAATTAAGTGTGAATCTGTTTATAAAATTTTTGGAAATAATGCTTTAAAACTTCTAGAAAACTCAAATGGACAAGTTGATGCAAAAACTTTTCAAGAAGCTGGTTGTATTGTAGGCGTAAATAACGCCTCTTTTGGAGTTAAAAAAGGTGAAATGATGGTAGTCATGGGATTATCAGGTTCAGGCAAATCAACCTTACTTCGATGCATATCAAGACTTACAGATGCCACTGCTGGAAAAATATTTATTGATGGTGAAGATTTGTTGTCAATGAATAGTAAACAATTAATTGAATTACGAAGAAATAAAATGGGTATGGTATTTCAAAGTTTTGCTCTTCTACCTCACAAAACTGTTATTGAAAACATTGCTTTTCCTCTTCAAGTCAAGGGCACTAATACAAGAGAAAGTATGGCAAAAGCTTTAGAGATGGTTGAGTTAGTAGGATTAAAAGGTAGAGAAAATTATTTTCCAAGAGAACTTTCTGGTGGGCAACAACAAAGAGTAGGAATTGCACGTTCACTAGCAGTAGAGCCTGATATTTGGTTTTTAGATGAACCGTTTTCAGCTCTTGATCCCCTTATTAGAAAAGAAATGCAGGATGAATTTTTAAGATTACAAGCAGTTTTAAATAAAACAATTATGTTTGTTACACATGATTTTGATGAAGCTCTTCGTTTAGCAGATCGTATTGCAATTATGAAAGATGGAATAATAGAGCAATTAGATACTCCTGATAATATTGTACTGAACCCAGCTACTGAATATGTAAAAAAATTTACTGAAGATGTACCTAGAGAAAAAGTTCTTAAAATTGAATCTATTATGGATACTTATGATCCAAATAATTCAAGCTCTACTAAAGTATCTAAAGATGCAATTATAGAAACGTTAGCTGAATCAATTCTTAATAGCAAAGAAATACTCACTGTAGTTGATAATAATAATGAAATTGTAGGTTCTTTAAATCCCACTAAAGTAATTAAAGTAATTTTTGGAAAATAATCATAGTTAATGTTAACAAATTTTAAAAATTCCAGACCACAACAATTTAGTTTTTTATTTATTGTTTTCTTACTTTTATATTTTTTAGTACCCGAGAATGAAAATAGTTTGTTATGGAGATTGCCACCACTCTTAAAAGATATTCCATTATTAATTAATACTTTACTAGATAATCTGATGTTTAAATGGCTTACTGTGCCAGTTTATGATCCTGATTGGCAAATGTATGAAGATAAACCTATTTTTAGAATAATAACAAGATCAATTGCAGATTTTCTATTATTTTTAATTATATTTATAAGAGAGATATTTCTAGGTGGACTTCAAACAATAGGATCAATTACTGGAGGTGCTTTCAAAGAATTGAAATGGCTTTATCTTCCTGCTGTCCCATGGACTGCAGTTGTAATAGGATTATTTATTCTTGGTTATAGATTAAAAGGATTAGGTTTAGCTTTTATTGCTAGTATAGGTTTTTTCTATGTTTCTATTTTTGGTCAATGGGAACCAACGATGGAAACTTTATCTCTTGTTTTAGTTACCGCTCCAATTTGTTTTGTATTAGGATTATCTTTTGGCATATTAGGATATTTGAGTAAAAAAGTTGAAAAAACTCTCCAACCAATCCTGAATATTGCACAAACAATGCCGCACTTTTCATATCTTGTGCCAATTTTGGTATTATTTGGAATAGGTGATCATGCTGGTGCTGTTGCAACAATCATATTTGCTACTCCTCCAATGATTCGCCTAACTATTCTGGGCTTGAAAAAAATATCTCCAGAGGTTGTAGAATCAGGTTTAATGAGCGGATGTAATCGATTTCAGTTATTATTTAGAGTTTTAATTCCAACTGCAAGAAGGGATATTTTAATTGGTGTAAATCAAGTTATAATGCAATGTCTTGCAATGACAACCATAGCAGCTTTTATTGGTGCAAAAGGTTTAGGTTTTAATTTAAAAGTCGCTTTAAATGGTCTTAAAATTGGAAAAGCTGCTGAAATTGGTATTTGTGTGGTTATAATTGCAGTTGTATTAGATAAATTATCATTAGCATGGGCAAATAAACAAAAAGATTATTTTGCAAATTTAAATTTTTATAAAAAAAATCTAGCCACAATTTATTTTATTTTACTGACAACAATTTTAGGAGTTATAGCTTACATTAGTGCTTTTTATTTTGAAGAAGGATTTAACTATTTATATTTAATACCCTTTGGTGAAGGATTAACAATTGCACCAATTTTAGATGCTGGTGTAGATTGGATTTGGGAAACATTTTTCTATTACTTAAATATTTTTAATAAATTTTTAATAACTAATGTTCTTTTTGTGATGAGAGATGCTTATCTTGGAATGCCGGTAGTGTCTACTTTTGTTCTAGTAATGGGCGCAGGATACATTATTGGCGGAATCAGATCCTGTATAATAGTTGGAGCTCTAATATTATTTATAGCATTATCTGAATATTGGAATAGAGCTTTGATTACTGCCTATATGGCTACTTTTGCAGTAGGTGTATCTGCTATATTAGGAATTGTAACTGGTTCACTGTGTGCTCGTAATGAAATTTCAGCTAAATTCATTCTTGGTGTTTGTGATTTTTTTCAAACTTTTCCTTCATTTATTTATTTAATACCTGTTATTCTTCTTTTTGGTATTACTGATACTTCAGTTATGATTGCTGCTATTGCTTATGCATCAGTTCCAGCAACAAGATATACTGTAGAAGGACTAAGAAGTGTGCCATCTTCATTACATGATGCTGCATCTATGTCAGGGGTGTCTAATTTTCAAAGATGGAAATCTATTGAATTACCATTAGCATTTCCTCATATTATGCTGGGAATAAATCAAACTTTAATTTTTGCATTAATGATGATTGTTTTAGGTGCTTTAATTGGTACAGAAGATTTAGGTCAAATTATTATGGGATGTTTATCAAGACCAAATGGTGCAGGTATTGGTTTAACATTAGGTATATTTGTTTCCTTCATCTGCTTAGCTGCTGATAATCTTATTAGAACTTGGGCTGATGAAAGGAAAAAATTACTTGGTATCGAATAGGTAAATTTTAATTAATTATTCTCCAAGTAAAGAGTCATCCAAAATAGAAGTATCATAAGCTGAATACGAGTGCCAGCCATTAACAGTTTGATCATAATCAATAACACTCCCCGTAACAAGTCCTGACTCTTCAGAGCAAAAATAAGCTGCTGCTCTTGCAACATCAATTGGTTTTGTTAATCTTTTGAAAGGAACTTTAGCTTCTGCTTTTTTAAGCCAATCATCTCCACCTTCATGAAATTTTCTCTGAATAGTATCTTCCCCTGGTGTATCGGTCCAGCCTATATTTAATGCATTAACTCTAATTTTATGTCCTGCAACACCGTTCGCTACATTTTTAGTTATAATTGCAAGAGCTGCTTTAGATCCACTGTACGCAGTTAAAAAAGGCATTCCACTATACATAGCCATAGATAATACATTCAAAATTGTTCCTTGGATTTTTTCTCTTATCATTATTTTTATTGAATCTTGCATTAATAAAAATGGTGCTCTTGTATTGATATTAAAATTTCTATTATAGTTATCTAGTGTAGTACTTAAAATAGTGCCCCTTTCAGTAAAACCAGCAACATTTATTAGAGAATTAATTTTTCCAAAAGCACTATCTGTTTTTTTTACAATATTTTGACATTCTTCTGATTCATTTAAATCTGCTTTTACAAAAATACATTTGCTTCCAATAGATTCAATTTCTGATTTTATTTCTAAACCTTGTTGTTCATTACGGCCACAAATTGTTATGGCCTCAGCACCTCTATGTGCAAATAATTTTGCAACTTCAGCACCACTTCCTTGAGTACTTCCAGTAACAATAACAACTTTATTTTTATATTGTGTACTTAAATCTTGAAGATACTTATTAGTCATATGAAATATCAATTACTTTTCCAGAATTATATGACTCGTATGCTGCATTAGCTAAAATTAAAGCATTTCGACCATCTTCAAAACTGACACTTGGATTACTATGATTTTTTATAGTTTCAACAAAATCATTAAATTGGTCTCTGTAGGCTTGCTCATATCTTTCGATAAAGAAGTAATGAATTGGATCTTTAGACTCTGTGTTTTTTTCAGAAAATTTTTGAACAGAGGTTGGGGTTTGATTATTTGATATCATCATACCCTTGCTTCCAAAAATTTCTACACGTTGATCATAACCATATACTGCTCTTCTTGAATTATTTATATGAATTAAAACCCCACTTTTAGATTTTAAAATAAACATAGCAGTATCATGATCATTTACCTTTTTAACATCTTCACTAATCAATTGACTGCCAAATGCAGAAACTTGAATAATTGGGTCATCACCTAATATGAAACGTGCTAAATCAAAATCATGAATAGTTGTATCTCTAAAAAAACCTCCCGCAGCTTTTAAATAATCTAAACCGGGTGGTTCTGGATCACGACTGGTAATAATAAGCATTTCCAGCTTGCCAATTTCATTATTAATGTTTGCCTGTTGAAGTTTACTATGACTGCTATCAAAACGACGATTAAATCCAATTTGAATAGGAACACTTGTACCCTTAATAGCGTCTCTACATTCATCAACTTTATTTATATCCAAATCAATTGGTTTTTCACAAAATATTGCTTTTCCTGCCATTGACCCTTTAGTTATAAATTCAGTATGTGTAGGGGTTGCTGAGGCTATTAGAATTGCATCAATTTCTTCACTTGTTAAAGCCTGTTCTGGAGAAGAGGCTATACTAGCTTCATATTTATTTGCTAATTGATTAACAAATTCAGCATTAATATCATAAATATATTTTAAGTTACAATCAGGATGAGCATCTATTATACTGGCATGCATTTTACCAATTCTGCCAGCACCCATTAAAGAAAAGTTAAACATATTTTATTAAAAGCAGATATTAAAAAAAAAATCAATATTTAAAATATGTATAATTGCTATATTTTGATTTTACCCATACAGAATTTAGATGCAATTTTATGAGCATCAGAAATTGATTTATTATCAATCATATTATTAGTAATAAAGTCATTTATTAAACTTGCGGTAAAAGTATCTCCAGCCCCTGTAATATTTATATTTCTATTATTAACAAGATTATTATTCTTAACTTCAATTAATGTGCCATCAATAAAACCAAGACTTTTAAATTTATTATGCACAACTATATATTTAATTTTTTTTGATAATGTTTTAATTTTTTGCATAGAATATTGATTAAATTCATTGCACCTATTTGATTTAAATAAAGAAGGTAATTCTTTTGTTGAACAAATTAAAAAATCTAATTTATTTAAATATTTACTTAAATCTAATTTTGAAATGGTTCTTCTAGAGAGATCAGCTGAAAAAAATTGATCTTTTTTTTTATTTAAAACAATTTTTTTAAACTGATTTATAAACTCAACATTATCTAAATACATAAAATGAACCCATTTAGAATCTTCAAGGTTACTAATATTGTGAATTTTTTTTGAATTAAATCTTACTATAAAAGTTTTTGTATTCTTTTTTTTATTTATAATATTAAGTGATGTACTTGTGCTATTATTAAAAACTATTGAATTATGATTAATATTAAGTTTTTTAATTTCTTTTAAGCCTTGCTTCCCATCTTCGTCCTTACCGAGAATTGTTAACACTTTAATTTTTATTTTTTTGTTTAAAAAACGAAGAGCCCTTAATGTATTAAATACACCACCAAATTTATTTGAAACAACGGCATCATAGGACTTATTTGAATTTTCTTCTGGGAAACTATTAAGTTCATAAATTGTATCCTTGAAAGAATACCCGCAGACACAAATATCAAATTTTAATATTTTATTCATATTATAAAATTATTTAACTTAATATTAATTACAGACTTTTTTAGTATATTCGACTATTTTTTCTATTGTTGGTATATAATTTTTTTCTAAATTAGGTGCTACAGGCACTGGTGTATCTTCAGCTGTATAGCGAATTACAGGTTTTTTTAAAACTTTGTAACAATTTTCAAAAATAATTGATGTAATTTCACTTGGGACACTGGAAGTGTAATAACTCTCACTTAAGACAAGAGCTCTTTTTGTTTTATTAACAGAAGTAATAATTGTTTCTCTGTCCAAAGGATAAAGAGTACGTAAATCAATTACCTCTGCACTAATATTTTCTTTTTCTAATATTTCAGCAGCCTTTTCAGCATAATTTATCATTCGTGAGTATGAAATTATACTTACATCTTTTCCTTTTCTTAAAATATTAGCCTTCCCAAATGGTGCACCAATATCATTTTTATCTAGTGTACCTGTAGTATTATATAAAAGTTTGTGCTCTATAAATATTGTAGGATTATCAATTTTCAGAGCATGTCTTAGTAAATGATATGCATCATTTGGTTTTGCTGGCATACTTAAAAAAAGTCCAGGCGTATGCATTATCCATGATTCCAGGCTTTGAGAATGTTGTGCACCTCCAGATCTCCCGGTACCACCCTGTGTTCTTAAAACCATTGGTGCACTAATTTGTCCACCAAACATATATCGTATTTTTGCAAGCTGATTAGCAATTTGATCCATGGACATCCCAAAAAAATCTACATACATTAACTCTGCAACAGGACGTAGACCAGACATTGCTGCACCCACAGCTGCACCCACTATCGCAGGTTCTGAAATAGGTGTATCAATTACTCTTTCTTTTCCAAATAATTTTAACAAATCTTTTGTAGCCCCATATGCACCACCGTAATTAGCTACATCCTCGCCCATAATTATAATATTTTTATCTTCTTGCATTGCATCATGCATTGCTAAACGTAAAGCATCTCTATAGGTGATTTTTTCAAAATAATTTTGATTAAGATTTGACATAATTTTAGTTGTTTAAAATTTTATTAATTTTTTCATCTAAGCTTACTGGCAAAGGATCATTTTCACTATAAACATCTTTAAATATTTCTGTTTCCTCATTGATTGGTGAATTAATTGCAAATTCCATAGCTTTATCCATTTCAATCATAATATCATTATCAATTTTTTTAATATCCGCTTCATCTAAAATATTATTTTTTATCATTTGATTACTAGCAAAAGATATAGGATCAAGTTTTCTTTTTTCACTTTCTTCAGATTCATCCCTGTATGGACTTTTGTCCATTCTTGCATGACCATAAAATCTATAACACTCTATTTCAATAAAACCAGGTTTAAATTTTCTTGCAGAGTCTATTATTTCTTTCGATTTATGATATGCGCTTTCAACATCTAAATCATTTATATGTAATGTATTTAATCCAAATGACTCAGCTCTTTTAGAAAAATCTTTGACCCCCACTGCATTTTCAATTTTAGTTCCCATTCCGTATTGATTATTAATACAACAAAAGACTACTGGTAATTTCCAAAGTGAGGCCATATTCATACTTTCATAAAGAATACCTTGTTGCATCGCGCCATCACCAAAAAATGCAACTGAAACACGCTCTTGTTTTAAATATTTGTAGCTCATAGCAGCACCAACAACAGTAGGTATTCCTCCCCCAACAATTGCATTTGCACCTAAATGACCTAGTGTCATATCGGCAATGTGCATTGAGCCACCTTTGCCTTTACAATAACCATCTTTTTTTCCTGCTATTTCAGCTAGCATCCTATTCGGGTCACCTCCTCTAGCAACAAAAATTCCATGACCTCTATGATGTGTAGTGAATGTATCATTTTCTTGCATCGCTGTTCCAACACATGCTGGCCCAAGCTCTTCACCAATAGAAAGGTGAAGCATAGTTCCTGCAGATTCACCTTTGATAAATAACTCAGAGACTCTCTCTTCGAAAGTTCTTATTCTCTTCATAGTTTTGTATAATTTAGGCAATAAAGTATTAGACATGATTTGTTATAATTTTATATATGTTATTATGTTAAAAACAAACATCTTTAAAAAAAATTATGATAATTTGTTCAGGTGAAAATTTAATTGATTTTGTTCCTAACTCAGAAGACTCTGAGTCATTTAAAGCTTGCGTAGGTGGGTCACCTTTAAACACTGCGATAGGTCTTGGTGCAATGAAAACTCCAGTATATTTTTTTTCACGAATATCGAATGATTTTTTTGGAAAAAAAATTATTAGTTTTTTAAAAAAACATAATGTGAAAACTAATTTAATTCAAAAAACTTCAGACAAAACAACTCTTGGTTTTATAAGTAATAAAAAAAAACCTGAATTTGCTTTTTATGCAAACCAGACTGCAGATAGAAATTTAACAAACTATTCTTTTAAAAGTACTGTATTAAAAAAAATAATGCTTGCACATTTTTCATCAATTTCTCTTGTATTAAAACCAGGGTCTGAAACTTATTTTAAAATGATTAAAAGTTTAAAAAATAATTCTTTAATTTCAATTGATCCTAATGTTCGCGGATCATTGATAGAAAATAAACAAAAGTTCTTAAAAAGATTTAATGAGTTCCTGAAATTAGCAGATATTATAAAATTAAGCGATGAAGATTTTAATTATATAAATAGTAATAAAAATCCAGATAAAATAATTCCAAGCTGGATAAAAAAAAATAATATACTTTTTATAATATTTACAATGGGAGAAAATGGATCAATCTTATACACTCAAAATTTTAGAATTTATATTAAGTCATACAAAGTAAAAATAAAAGATACAGTTGGTGCTGGTGATATTTATCAAGCTGCAGTAATTAACTATTTATATAAAAGTAAAAATTTAAATAAAAATAAATTATTAAACCTTACAAAATATGAGTGGGAAGAGTGTTTAAAATTTGCCAGTAAAGCTGCTGCAATTTGTTGTACAAAAGAGGGTTGCTACCCGCCTACTGAAATAGAAATGAATAAATCTAGACTGACTCAAAAATAGCAATATCACTGCCCACTTCTATTTCCTCACCTTCTTTGGAAAGTATTTTAGTGAGTTTTCCATCTTCTAAAGCAGGTAACTCAACTGTAGTTTTATCACTATCTACTTCAGCTATAATTTGACCTCTTTTAAATTCATCACCTTCTTCTATTAACCATTTAGAGATAGTGCCTATTTCCATTGTTTCTCCAAGTCTAGGTAAGATTATTTTTTTTTCCATATTTTCAAATTATATTTTTATTATAAATTTCAATTAGGCACTTTTAATTGCACCAGTAATTAACCCTGTTATTTCCTCAGGATTACAATCTGATTTATTTTTATCACAAACTTTCTCTCCAAGACGCATAACTGCAATCCTATCACAAACTTCCATAATATCAGGTAATCTATGACTTATTAGAAGAACTGAATGATTTTGCTTTTTAAGACTCCTAATGTAATCTAATATTACAGGAACTTGTGCTACACTTACTGCCGCAGTAGGCTCATCCATTAAAACTATTTTAGGCTCAGATAATCTTGTTCGAGCAATTGCTATTGCCTGTCTTTGCCCTCCAGACATTCCTGTAACGACATCTCCAGGTCTTGCACTTGAATTTAATTCATCTAAAAGTTTTTGAGAAGTCTCATTCATTTTTTTATGATCTAATAAAAAACCAAATCTTTTTGCCTCTCTACTCAAATAAATATTTTTAGCAGCAGTTAAATGATCACATAAGGCTAGATCCTGATAAACAACTTCCACCCCTGCTTTTCTTGCATCTTTTGGATTATTAAAAACAACATCTTCTCCATTAAAATTTATATTACCTGATGTTGGTAAAAAATTTCCAGCCAATATTTTTAAAAGAGTAGATTTTCCAGCTCCATTGTCACCCATCAAACCAACTATTTCACCTTCATTTATAGATAAATTAAAATCTATAAGAGCCTGAACAGCTCCAAAACTTTTATAAATATTTGATAAATTGACAATTTCTGTCATTTACTATTTACCTCTTTTTTTCAACTGATCAAAGAATACAACTGTAACGATAATTACACCTGTTAAAATTCTTTGCCAATAAGGTTGAACATTTAAGAGGTTAGCACCATTATTAATTGTTGAAAGAACGGTTGCACCAAGTACTGGACCAAAGACTCCTCCGACAGCTCCAAAAAGGCTAGTACCACCTATAACTGAAGATGCAACAGCTTGAAGTTCCCATGTAAACCCATTGGATGCTATACCTAAACTAAGCCTTGCTGCAACTAGAATGCCTACAATTGATGCAAGTAAAGAAGAATACATGTAGGCAAAAAATATAGTTCTTGTAACAGGCACAGCATTTAACTCTGCTCCAGGACGATTACTTCCTATTGAGTACAAATGATTACCCAAACGTGTGTGATTTAAAATAATATAAGTTGGAATCATAACTCCTATTACACATAAAAATAGATTTGGAATGCCTAGAACATCTCCTCTGGAAAAATTTTTGAAATCAGCAGGTAAATTGCCAATTGGCATTGCTCCAGTAATCAATAAACCAACTCCAAACCAAGTCGTTAAACCTGCGAGTGTCATAATAAAAGGAGGAAGTTTTCCTTTAGTTATTCCAAATGCATGAACGGCCCCTACACCTAAACCACATAAACAGGTGAATACACAAGATACAGATATTGGATAACCTTTATTTAACATAAGAGCTACTATACAACTTGATAGTCCAACAACAGATCCAATTGATAAATCTATACCAGCGGTAATCAAGACAACTGTTTGTCCAATTGCTATTATTGACCATAATGAAGATTGTCTAAGCACGTTTGTAATATTACCTGTTGTAGCAAAAGTAGATGTTACCAAAGATAAAGTAATCCACATTGCACAAACTAGAAAAAAAACAGCAAGATTATTTAAATACATTCTTAATCTTGCAACACGAGGGTCGGCAACTGCCCCTTTTCTTGGGCCTGTAAATAATTCCATTAAATCCATAATTTTATCTTTTCTTAATAAAAAAAACCCCCTAAAATTCAAGGGGGTTTTAAATAATTATTACTTACGGCTTACAATCCAAACTTGGATTTAACTTAGCATCAATTGCAGCATCATTAATATTAGCTTTTGTAACTAAAGTAGCTCCCGTATCAACGAAAGGTGCTAATACTTTTCCATTTTGAGATGCATCAAATGCAGCTTTTACGCCCATATTACCCATACCCCAAGGATCTTGAATAATTAAACCCTTTAAAGTACCATCATTGATGTAGTTGATTAATTCATCACTACTATCAAATGTAACAGCAATAATATCGTCAGCTTTGCCAGTTTCTTTAAGCGCTTGACCTGTTCCTAAACCTCCAAATAATGCATCATCAAAGATACCTCTAAGATTTGGGAAAGTAGTAATTAAGTCAAGTGAATCATTTAACTGTCTAGTTGTTGTAAAATCACCAACTTTTGTAGCAACAAGTTCAATGCCAGGATAACTGTCTAAAACTTCATTACAACCTTGAATTCTATCACGAAGTGAACTTGGTCCAGCTCCATAATTAACGATGGCAACTTCACCTTCTGGTGCGCCATGTTTCTCAGCAATTAAATCAACCATATGTTGACAACCCATTCTTCCACCTTCTACATTATTTGTAGTCATGAAAGATGCGTGATTTTTTGAATCTGCAATAGAGTCGATAACAACTACAGGCACTGATTTAGCTGCTTCATCAATTGGTGCACCTAGACCTTCAAAAGAAGTTGCAGCTATAACAATAGCATCAGCTCCTCCTGCAACAGCATCCTCTAGTACGTTTATTTGACCAGCAATATCTGCTTCTGAAGTTGGTCCTAATAATGGAACTTCAATACCTAATTCTGCGCCTGCAGTACATCCGCCATCAAGAACTATTTGCCAAAATGGAGAAGTACTATCTTTAACAATTACAGGTATTTTTACAGCATTTGCAGAAAAAGATCCAAACACAAATGCTATAGCTACTAATAAATATTTAATTTTCATATTATTCCTCCCTGAATAAATTATGTAAACAACATACTAAAATTGAAATTAAATCAACTATAAAATTGCAAAAAAATATAATTAATTTAAAACATTTTTAGTGAAATCATTAGACAATAAGCTAAAAAATATTAATACTTCAAATTATAAATCAACTGATTTCATAATTGCTGATGCTAAAGATGCAGATATGGCAGCTGGTATAAGAGCTCCAGGTTACATTAGAAAAAATGATGGCTCTTTAACTGAAAATCCAGCTAGTTATCAAAATTATTTAAATAAAATCGAGTCCATGACCAAATCTGAAGAAGTCGACATAATGCTTATGTCAATGACAAGTGCTGAAAGATTAATAACCAATAAAATATTTGAAAATAATTCAGTTACACCTGCTGTAAGATTAAATGATACTACATGTACTTGGGGCATGATAAGAAATGGTGAATACAATAAGGAAGAATCACGACCATTTGCAACTGCACAATTAAAACATGCGATCAATTTTGTTGACCTTGGATTATACTCAATAACTTTTAATAAAAATGTAGATAGAGATGTTAATATGTTAAATCTGTATAGAGATTTCAGAATTCAAGCTGAAGAAATTAAAATGAGACATTTTTTAGAAGTGTTTAATTCTTCTGTAATAAAATTATCTATTAAGGAAATGGGTGAATATGTTAATGATTGTATATTAAAAACTTTAAGTGGTCAGCTTAGCAGTGAAAGACCTCTTTTTTTAAAAATTCAATATAATGGGCCAAAGGCAATGGAGGAATTATCATCATATGATCCTCAAGGATTAATTGTTGGTATACTAGGTGGAAGTCAAGGAACAAGTCGGGATTGTTTTGAATTAATTTTTCAAGCGCATAAATATGGAGCTAGGGTAGCTTTGTTTGGAAGAAAAATCAATTTAAGTGAAGATCAAAATATAATGGTCAAAACAATGAAAAAAGTTGTTAATGGAGATTTAAAATCTGATGAAGCAGTAAAATATTATCATGATAGTTTATCTAAAATTAACATAATTGCTGATAGAAGTTTAGAGGACGATATAGAACTAACCGACCCTGCTCTAAAATTATAAATTTTCTAAATATTAATAATCATTCAATTTAGGGATTAAATTTAATAAAAAATAGTATTTTTCTTATTTTTTTTCTTTTTTTTTCTTTTTAAGCAAATTAAGGTATTTATAAATTTGATTCTGCTGGAGGAATAATGAACATTAAAATTTTAAATATTACACTAATATTTGGATTAATTTTTAATCTATCTGTTTTTGCTAACTGTGATCTTACTCAAATAAAGGATTTAGAGAGAAAAAAGGATGGTGCAGTGAGATTATTTGCAAGAAACGGTTCATTTGAATCTGCAATTTTAGAAAAATCAAAAGATTGTTCTACAGATGAAATAATTTTCGACTTATCTCAAAGTGAAAACATTGAATATTTTGATTTTGTTACAAAAATGAAATTAGCGCCAGCAAGATACACTGCATATGTCTCAGAAAATGACACAATAGGTATTCTTCAATATGAAGGTTTAGCAGCTCCAATGGATTACTATTTACAGTCAAATAATATTACCTTTCCAGAGGATCAAATGTTAAAACTTGGAGGAAGACATACTATAGCAGTTGCTTATTCTAAAAACACAAAACAAATATATGTTAATGATGATATTATAAGTTCAAATAACCATTCTGTTCCAAGTACTTATGAAGATCTACTTTTAATTGCTGAAGAACTTAAATCCGCAGGCATAGAATATCCAATTAGTGGAATGTTTAATAGTAATAGAGATTTAGCAATTATGTTTGTGAATTTGTATTTAAGTTTAGGTGGAGAATTATTTAAAGATCCTGAAAGTCCAAAAATAGCCATTAGAAATAAAACTGGAATCAAAACTTTAGAAATGATGCAATCTGTCTCGGCATATTTAAACCCTGATCACTTTGAAGCAGATACTGCTTTAATAGAAAAGAGTTGGTCAGATGGTAATTCAGCTATTGGTATATTTTGGGCATCCCAATACAATAATTTAAAATCTAATAATACTTCAATTCATCCAGCATTGAGTCTAAGTGATGGTAACACTCCTGCATCAACGATTTGGTTTAAGGGATTTACAGTAGCTAGATATGTTGTAGAATCTGAAGCTGTAGCAGCTATGAATACTATGAAGTATAGTTTTGATGATATTTCATCAAATTCTAATTTTGAATTATGGATCAACAGTGAACTTGAAAGTAATCCAGCCGCTTCTGGATTAAATGCAAATATAAATGCTGGCGTTCCTGAATATCCAGTAAGTCCTTACGTAAGTTTGTTAACTGAAAGTATAGGAAATTCAATAAAAGAATATTTAGTTGATGGTGGAAAAGCAAAATCAGTCTTAAAGCAAATGGAGAAAGATTACACTAAATTAGCTAAAGAATTAGAATATAGATAAATAGTTAATTTATATTATTGAAACTGATTCAAATGTTCTAAACTTCTTTTTGCGTACTCAATTGCGCTAAGCCCAAGTGTTGGATCAATGTCTTGCTCAATTGTTGCAAATCCATCATAATTAATTTCATACAAGTTTTTGTATATTTTTTTAAAATCTATCATGCCACTACCTAAAGGAGAAAAAACTCCATTTGATACCGCAGTATCAAAATCAATATTTTTATCATGAACATTATTTAGAATATCTAAATTAATATCTTTAAAATGCATATGTTTTACAAGTGAATTATATTTTAAGATAGCTCGATACGGATCGATACCACTATATGTTAAATGAGCAGTATCTAAACACAAGCTCAAAGAATCACTATTTATATCATTAAGCAATCTGTCAATTTCATCTTCATACTCAATATAAGTACCTGCATGAGGATGAAGCACTGGAATTAAATTGTATTCTTTTTTTACAATTCTACAAATTTCATTTAAAAAACTTACTAATGCTTTATATTCGTCATTAGGAAGATCTGCTGATATTTCTCTTTTGCCTGATGTTTTCATTCTTTCTTTAGAAATATGATCTATTATTACAAACACTTTCGCATTTAGTTTTTTTAGAAATGAGCATGTAGAAATTATTTTTGATTTAATTATTGAATGTTTATTAGATTGATGCAAATAATCAAAAATAAAACCACCTACTACATTTAAATCAAAATCATTTAAGAAATTTTGAGTTTCTTGAAAGTCTTTTGGTAAAAAACCATATGGCCCTATTTCACAATAACTATAGCCAGCTTCAGCAATTTGCTTAAAAACATTTTTCCAATCAGGATTATTAATATCATCAGCATAATCCACACCCCAAGAACAAGGAGCATTTGCAATATTAATTTTCATATAAAATTTACTTTTATGGGCTTTGATTTTTTTGCAGACTCAGTTAAAGCTTGAGCAATTGCTAGAGAATTCCTACCATCTAATAATCCAGGATATGGTTTTATATTTTTAATAATACAATTTATAAAATAATCTATAGCTCTTACATATGATTCCTTATATCTCTCAATAAAAGAAAGAGGATAGTTATCAAAAACCTCACTTTTTGAATTAATTTCCTGAACACTTGTTTTTTTAATATTGGTTAAATTTAAATTACCCTTTTTACAATAAATCTCAATTCTTTGATCAAATCCTCCAGTTTGTCTTCTAGAATTACTTAATTGACATAAAATTCCTTTTTTACTTTTTAAAATCATTGAGGCAGTATCATAATCAGGGACTTTTTTCACTTTTCTGTCAATCATGACAGCTCCTTGAGCATAAACTTCATCAATCTCATCATTAAGAAGCCATCGTAAAATATCTAAATCATGAATTGTCATATCTTTAAAAATTCCACCAGAAACTTTTAAATAAGAAATTGGAGGTAGGCCTGAATCTCTGCTAGAAATATTTATCTGCTCAATATCTTCATATTTTTTTGATGTTAATCTTTTTTTTAATTCAATATGACTAAGATCAAAACGTCTATGAAAACCAATTTGAATTTTATTTTTATGATTTGATAGTCTATTAAGACAAGCATCAACAGTTTTCAAATTTAAATGAATAGGCTTTTCACAATAAACATCTTTATTATATTTATTAGCTAAATCTAGATATTTAATATGAGTTGGAGTGCTACTCCCAATAACGATTGCATCAATTTTTGGATCTTTAAATATTTCAAGATCTTCCTTACAGGCATAAGTTTTATATTTTTTTGCTAAACTTTCAGATAATTTATTATTTATATCGTAAATTTTTAAAATTTTTGATTTTGGATTATTGTAAATATTATGACAATGTATTTTTGAAATACGACCTGCACCTAAAATACCAAAATTAATTCTCATTTGATCTCTACAATTTAATCCATTTTGAGTTTTTGTCTGAAGACTCTTTTGCAGCAAACATAAATTTTACACCTTTAACACCATCTTCAATACTTGGAATTGAAGATAAATTTTTCTTTGAAGATGTAATTAAGTCTGCAAATTCTGTATAGATATTAGCAAAAGCTTCAAAAAAACCTTCGGGATGTCCAGCTGCTACTCTAGACGATTGCATAGAGAGACTTGATACAGAATTGCTGGCTCTAGTAATTATTCTGGTTGGATTATTGAGTTCAGTAAACTTTAAAATATTTGGATCATCTTGAAACCACTCTACAGCTCCTTTAGTTCCATAAACTCTAATTTTTAAACCATTTTCTCCACCTGTTGCTGCAGATGAAACCCAGATTGAGCCTCTTGCTTTGTTATTCATTCTCAGTGTCATAAAAGCATTATCATCAACAGATATTTCATCTGAAAGAGAGCTTACTTCAGCTGAAATTTCCTTTACTTCTAAACCAGTAACATATCTTAATAAATGATATGCATGTGTGCCAATTTCAGCTAAAATCATTGAGGGTCCGCACATATTTTTATCTAATCTCCATTTAAGAATATTTTTTTGATCTTTTTTCTTTACGGCCACTGTATATCCTTGAGGATATTCAACATTTATTAATTTTATTTTTCCAATTTTATTATTATCAACTAAATCTTTTGCTTCACGTAACATGGGATAAGCTGAGTAATTATGAGTAATAGCAAAAAATATTTTATTTTTTTTTACTATTTTCTTTAGTGCATCTGCTTCATTTAAACTAGCTGTTAGAGGTTTATCACAAATAATGCTTATCTTATGCTTTGCGAATTCTTTTGCAATTTTATAGTGATCTCCTGATGGAGTCATTATACCAACCACTTCAACTCCATCAGTTCTAGATGATTCTTTTGCAGCCATTTCTTTATAATCATTGTAACATCTTTGCTTTTCTAAACCTAAAGACTTGCCGAATTCTACAGATTTTTTTTTATCTTTTGAGAAAACGCCTGCCATAATTTGATATCTATTATCAAACCTAGCCGCCAATCTATGAGCATATCCAATAAATGAATTAGGGCCACCACCAATAAAACCTATTTTAAGTTTTTTTTTATTTAGTTGATCATTTCTAAATAGATTTAATTCACCAAAAGGATTTTTTTCTTTTTTCATAATCAATGAACTATTCCTCCATCAACTACATAATTTTGTGCTGTACAACCTGAGCTTTGATCAGAAGAAAAAAACAATACCATCTTGCCAATATCATTAGGAACTAACATTCTTTTAATACACTGTCTTTCCAATTGTTCTTTTTTAATCTTATTAGTTAACCAAAGTTTTTTTTGACGCTCTGTAATAATCCATCCTGGCACAACACAATTTACTCTTATATTAAATTCTCCTAGATCTCTTGCAATAGTTCTAGTCAATCCCATTATCGCTGATTTCGCTGTTGTATATCCTGGCATGTTTCCTTGACCCATCATCCATGAAAAGCTTCCTATATTCACTATCTTTCCATCACCTAATTTTTTCATATCTTTATATACTGACTGTATAGCAAAAAAATAATGCTTTAAATTAACATTCATTCTGTCATCCCAAAATTCTTCAGTAACACTTTCAAATGAATGTCTCTCATCATTTGCGGCATTATTAATTAAAACTGAAATAAGTCCTAATTTTTTTTTTACTTCGGTTATACTCTTTTTTAATTTTTCAATATTAGTTAAGTCACATAATTTAAAAAGAGGTACGTTTTTAGAATTTATATACTTTTTAACTAATTTATTACCTTTTTTTTCATCCTTATCTAAAAAAGCAACTTTTGAACCCTGTTGCAGAAAATTTTCTACAATTGACTCCCCTATTCCAGATGCTCCTCCAGTTATTATTACTACTTTATCTTTTAATGAAGGGTAATTTGCAATTTCATTCATAAAATTATAATTGTATTAATTATTGTTTAATTTAATAATTATCACAATGTTTAATATAATCAAATTAAATGCTAAAGACAACATTGCTGTAGCACCAATGAATATTCCATTGGGCTCTAAGATAAACTCTGATTTAAATGCAGAAAATGAAATTCCATTTGGCCATAAGATAAGCCTTAATAATATTAAGAAGGGTGAATTAATTTATAAATATGGTCAAATTATAGGTATTGCAATTGATGAAATAAAAAAAGGATCACATGTGCATTCCCACAATATTATATTTCACGAATTTGAGCGAAGTTATAAATTTAAAAAACAAGATAGAAAAAAAGAAATTAAAAAAGATAAATATTTTTTTGGTTTTAAAAGATCAAACGGTGCCGTTGGAACAAGAAATTATATTGGACTGATCAGTACTGTTAATTGTTCTGCTACAGTAGTAAAAAAAATAGCTGATAAGATCAATTTTTATTTGAAAGAAAATAATTTTAAAAATATTGATGGTGCAGTTTGTTTAAAACATTCCTCTGGATGTGGAATGAATACTTCAGGAAAAGGAATGGAGGTGTTTAATAGAACTATAGAAGGTTTTAAATCTCACCAAAATTTTGGTAAAGTTTTTGTTGTTGGTCTTGGGTGTGAATGTGCACAAATCTCTTTGTATAATAATAAAAATACAAATCTTGATATTGAATATCTAAATATTCAAGATGAAGGGGGAACAAATCAAATTATTAATAAAGTTTATAATAAAGTAATTAAAGAACTCCCTAATGTTAATTCTATAGAAAGAACTAAATCTGAATTATCTGAGCTTACATTAGCTTTACAATGTGGAGGTTCTGACGCATATTCAGGAATAACAGCAAACCCAGCGCTTGGTTTTGCAGCAGATTTATTAGTTGAATATGGTGGCAGCACAATCTTATCCGAAACACCAGAGATATATGGGGCTGAACATCTTTTGATTGATAGAGCTTTAAAAGAATCAGATGTTTCAAAACTAGTTAATCAAATAAAGTGGTGGAAAGACTATACACAAATTAATAATGGTAGCTTAGACAATAATCCTAGCCCAGGTAATAAAAAAGGAGGTCTAACAACTATACTTGAAAAGTCGCTAGGAGCAGTCGCAAAAAGTGGCAATTCCACAATGATAAGTGTTTTAGATTATGCTGAAAAAATATCTGAAAAAGGTTTTCATTTTATGGACTCACCCGGCTATGATCCTGTTTCAGTAACCGGACAAGTAGCAGCTGGAGCAAATTTAATTTGTTTTACCACTGGCAGAGGATCCTGTTTTGGTTTTAAACCTTCACCTAGCCTCAAAATTGCAACTAACACAAATATGTATAATAATTTAGAGGAAGATATGGATATAAATGCTGGCACTATTATGGATGGCATTAGTTCTATTGAAGAGATAGGGACTAATATTTTTAATGAATTAATTGAAGTTGCATCAGGTAAAAAAACAAAAAGTGAGATTAATGAATACGGAGATGACGAGTTTAATCCATGGGTAATTGGTGCAACAATGTAAATTAATATGTTTAAATTATATTATCTTTGAACGTTCATCGATTAGTTTGTTATCTTTTAAATATTGCCAAAAACTAGAAGGAAGTTTTTTATTGTAGTCATCTATATTTTCAATAACTTGATTAGAGCTATTCATTCCAAGTATACATGATGAAACAGTTCTATTGAAATAAGGAAATTGAATTGCCGCTTTTTTTAAAGTTGTATCAAAACTTTCACATGCATTTTTAATAGTATTGGCTTTATTTAACCAAAATTCTGGACTTTCATGATCCTTTGGTATTCTGACAAGACTTTTTGTAAGATTTTCGAACCAACTAGAATCAAGTTTAGTATAATCAAAATATGATTCTGGTGTAGGATTTATTAGAATTCCACTATTAAAAACTCCACCTAAAATAAGAGAAATATCATTATTTTCACATACAGGCATTAATTTTTCTAAACTAGTTTGATCGAGTAATGTATATCTGCCAGCTAGTAAAAAACAATCAAAACAACCTTCTTTAGCAAGCTCTACTAACATCTCGTTTTGATTTAAACCACAACCTAGGGCAGTAACCATACCCTCTTCCTTTAATTTTATCATTGCTTTAATAGCGCCAGATCTTGCCTGTTCAAAATGATCAGGATGATTATCAGGATCATGAAGATGTAAAATATCAATTTTATCTAATTGTAATCTATTGAGACTATCTTCAAAAGATTTCATAACACCATCATATGAAAAATCGAAATTTGAATCTTTATCATTAGGGGAGCCAATAAATTTTTCAGCAGCTTTAGATTGGTCAGTATCTACTATAACTCTTCCAACCTTAGATGATAAAACAAAATCTTCTCTTTTTTTATTTTTTAAAAAATTACCAACACGCAGTTCTGACATACCTGAACCATATAGTGGGGCAGTATCAAAATATCTAATTCCATTATTCCATGCGGTTTCTAAAGTTTCTAGCGCCTTTTGTTCATCAACAGCTATAGGCCATCCGCCTAATGGAGCAGTTCCTATACCAATTTCAGTTACATAAAGATCTAACTTTCCAATTTGTCTTTTTTCAATCATGATAATTATTTTTATAAATTACCATTATATGAGTTTATATACAAATCTAGAAAATCCGAAGATTCTAATTTAATAGGATTGCCTCCAGTAGAAGGGTCATCTTTTGCCATTACACTCATTTGTTCAAACTTTGAATTATCATTTATTAATTCTTTTAAAGTATGCGGGATTGATAATTTTTCTCTCAGATCAAGTATCCATTTCATAAAACCATCAAAAGATGTTTCCTTTAAATTTAAATATTTAGAAAGAGCAATTATTTTTTCTTCTATTGCTTTTCTGTTTTTTTTTAAAACATATGGCATAAAAACCGCATTGGTAAGACCATGATGTGTATTATACATTGCTCCAACTGGATGACTTAGAGAATGTATAGCTCCAAGACCTTTTTGAAAAGCAATCGATCCCATAGAAGAAGCAGCTAGCATATTACCCCTTGCTTCTAAGTTTGTTCCGTCTTCATACGCTTTAATTAAGTTTTGTTTTATCATATACATACCTTCAAGAGCTATTCCCTGAGATAATGGATGAAAATAATTTGAACTATATGCTTCTAAACAATGAGCTAAAGCATCCATTCCTGTAAATGCTGTTAAAGATTTAGGTAAAGGAACGGTTAATTCAGGATCAAGAATAACAACAGATGGGAGCATTTTTGGATGAAAAATAATTTTTTTTTCATGCGTCTTCTCGTTTGTATAAACTCCTGCTCTTCCAGTTTCAGAACCTGTTCCAGCGGTAGTAGGCACAGCAATTATTGGTTTAATTACTTCACTATTTGCTCTAGTCCAATAATCACCAATATCTTCAAAATCCCACAATGGTCTGTTTTGTCCAGCCATGAACGCTATACCTTTTCCAACATCCATGCCAGATCCACCACCTACAGCAATTACTCCATCGTTTGAATTTGCATTAAAATACAAAACTCCTTGCTCGACATTATTTCCAGTTGGATTTGATTGAACATCACTAAAAATATTAGCTTTAGAATTAAGAGACTGATTTATTTTTTCAACTATATTTGTTTTTAAAATACCTGGATCTGTAACAATTAGTGGTTTTTTTATATTTAAACTCTCACAAGCTTTTTGTATTTCATTAATTCTTTTTTCACCGAACCAAATACTTGTAGGATAATTCCAGTTCATTGACATCATATAAATTATACTTTCCTTAAATGATAACTTTTAGCTCTTGTTAAATGATCAAACCCCAATACTGATAATGTTACACCCATACCAGTATCTTTTACACCTGTCCAAGCTAGACCAGGATCAAGATAGTCACATCTATTCATAAAAAAAGTTCCAGTTTGTATTTTACTTCCAAAACTATATGCAAATTCTTTGTCAGATGTCCAAATACTTGCTGTTAAACCATAAGCACTATCATTCATTAAAGTTTCTGCTTCCTTTTCATTTTTGACTTTCATTATACCAACAGTTGGACCAAAAGTTTCTTCCATCATAAATTCCATACTATGATTAACATTTACAAGAGCTGATGGAGATACATAACAATTATCAGAATTATCAATTTTAAATTTAGTTTCATCAATAATATTTTTAGCACCATTACTAATTGCATTAGAAATTTGTTCTCGTATAGTATTCGCAGCACTTAATTTTACAACAGGGCCCAAGTTTGTTGACTCTTCAAGTGGGTTATTTAAATTATATTTTTCAGTTTGCTCTTTAAAAGATTCAATAAAATTATCAAAAATACTTTCATCAACATATATTCTTTCTATTCCGCAACAAGATTGACCTGAATTATAATAAGAACCATCTACTAAATTTTCAACTGCATGCTTAAAATTACAATCAGCTCTAACATAGGCTGGGTCTTTTCCACCTAGTTCTAATCCAGCACCAATAAACCTTGTTCCAATTGCTTTTTTAACTTCTATACCTCCTGAAACAGAACCGGTAAACAGCACATGGTCAATACGACTATCAGAGATTACTTGTGAAGTAGAAGTATGATCTAAATGTAAAATTTGAAAAACATTTTTTGGTATACCAGCTTTTTCTGAAGCCTTTAATAATTGCTCAGCACAAAGAGGTGTTTGTGATGAATGTTTTAAAATTACACAATTACCAGCAAGTAAGCTGGGAACGATAGAATTTACAGATGTATTGTAAGGATAATTCCAGGGAGCTATTACAAATATTGTTCCTAATGGATCTTTCATCACATAATTATCAAACTCACTATCATTTTTTGAAATAACTTTCTGTAATGCTCTATCTGCATTTTCAATCATGTATTTAGCTCTTTCTTCAAAACCACGCATTTCGCCTGAACATTGAGATATTGGTCTTCCCATTTGCCTGCATAACTCTTCTTCAATTTCTTTATTATTAGATAAAAAGCTATCAACAAATCTAGAGACTAATTCTTTTCTTTCCACTAAACTTGTATTTTTCCATACTATTTTTGATTGATTTGATTGTTTAAGCACATTTTCAATTTCACTTGAGCTAGCGTATGGTCTCTCTAAATAAACTGAATTATCAATAGGTGAAATAGTTTTAAGCATGTTTACGATTTAGTGATTTTAAGATAGTAAATCAATTAATTTTTTTATAATTTAAAACAATGAAACTTATTTTTAAAGGGAAAGTAGCTGTAGTTACAGGTGGATCAGGAGGAATTGGTCTAGATGTATCAAAAAAACTAGCAAAATTAAAAATTAAGGTTCTAATACTTGATATTAACAAACCTAATATTAGTAAAAATAAATTCATTTATTTCGAAAAAGTTGACTTAAGTAATGAAAACGAAATTAATCAAGCAATCAATAAATTTATAAAAAAAGAAAAAAGAATTGATTATATCGTTAATGCCGCAGGTGTTTTATGGTTTGATAAAGACTTAGGTTTAGAAAAAATTAAAAATGATATTTGGGATAAAGTTTTTTCAATAAATCTAAAATCTATGCTGATAGTATTAAAAAAAATACTACCTAAAATGAAAAAAAATAAATTTGGTTCAATTGTAAACATATCTTCAATTGATGCATTAAGTGGAGATGATAAGCCTCAAGAAGCATATGGAGCTTCAAAAGCAGCTATGATTAGATTATCAAAATCTATAGCTATTCAATATGCTAATAAAAATATTCGCTCCAATAGTATATTGCCAGGACCAGTTGATACTCCAATGCAAAAAAGGTGGGGAAAAAATCCAAATGCAAAGAAAAATTTAACTAAAATTATCCCTCTTCAAAGAGTTGGAAAACCTGAAAACATTGCTGATACAGTATTATTCTTATTAAGTGAGCAAAGTTGTTTTATTACAGGAACAGAAATAATTGTAGATGGTGGTTTAAAAGCAAGACCTTAAAGCATCTCGTTAAACGAGATGCTTAAATTAAAATTTAAATCAATTATCTGTAAGGATATCCAGCTGCATCCATTGTAGAAGCATATAATTTAAATGCCTCAACAACTTTTCCACTTCTTGGACTTTGACTTGCAACTTCATCCCAGAAACCTGAAGCATCCTTAACAACCTGGCTCCACTCATTAGCAGGTATACTTGTAAGCTCCATCTTCTTACCGTTAACACGAAGATCTGCCTCTCCACCCCAATACCATACTTGTCTGTAATAATGTGATTGATCGATTGACATTTTAAATAATTCTTGAAGTTTTGGAGAAAGCTTACCCCAACTCTTTGAATTAGCAAAATATGAACCAAACCAAGCGCCTGTAACTGAGTTTGTTAGAGCATAGTTGCATATATCAGCCCATCCAACTTCATATGCCTCTGTGAATCCACACCAACATACTCCATCTAGCTCACCAGTTTGCATTGCTACTTCAACATCATCCCAAGGAACAATAACCGGGATTAAACCATACTTAGCCATAAAACGTCCAGCTGTTGGAACACCAAAAACTCTAAGACCTTTCATATCTGCTAAAGATCTAACTGGTTTGTTAACTGTAAATAAATGACAAGGATCCCAAGCACTAGTACTAAGCCATGTAACATTATCTACTTCACCATAAGCTTCAGCCCAAATATTATCTAATCCATAATACTTAAACATTGCAGGAACATCTAAACTGTAACGAGTTGCAAATGGAAAATATCCACCAAATACAGATATATCAACTGGAGATCCCATTGTTGCATCATCACTTTGCACAGCATCAATAGTTCCAGCTTGCATCGCTCTAAATAATTCATCAGTTGGAACTAATTGATCAGCATAATATAGTTCGATTTCCATCTCGCCATGAGCTGCTTTGTTAAATGCTTCAATTTGTGGAAGCACAACATGCGCACCTAAAGGAGCACCTGAGTACGTCTGAAGTCGCCACTTTATTGGATTAGTTGCCGCATATGCATATGGCGCTGCTAATGTTGAAGCACCTATAGCACCTGCAGATACTAAACCCGCTTTTTTTAAAAATTCACGTCTTTTAGTGATATTTTTTTTATTTTTCATTTAATTACCTCCTAAAGTTTTAAATAATAAATAATTTCAATATCTTGATATGTAAAAAGCCATAAATCAAGAAAATAAACTAATTTAAAAAATTATTTTCTTGATACATATTCTGGGAGCCAAGTAGCTATCTCAGGGAAAATCATTACTATTGCTAACCCCAGACACATTACAAGTACAAAAGGAATAATAGATCTATAAATATCCATCAAATTAATTTCTTTTGGAGCCATTGCTCGCATTAAAAATAAATTATAACCAAATGGAGGTGTCATATATGCAATTTGACATGTGATTGTATATAAGACACCATACCAAATAGGATCAAAACCTAATGCTATAATCAGTGGAACATATAAAGGTGCTACAATTACAAGCATAGCTGTATCATCTAAAAACATTCCCATTAAAATATATGATAGTTGCATCATTATTAAAACACCCCAAGGACTAAGATTCCATCTTTCTATAAATAAAGTTTCAATTGCTCTGACAGCACCAATACCATCAAAGACAGCACCAAAACTTAAAGCTGCTAAAATAATCCACATAAACATACATGATACACCTAAGGTTTTTTTCAGAGTGCTTTCAATAACATTCCAAGTAAGTTTTCCTTTTAATAGAGCAGCTAATGTTGCACCAAAAGCACCTACAGCTGAACACTCAACTAAGCTTGCTATGCCCATTAAAAATAAACCAGTCATAGAAAAGAAAATTGCAAAAGGTATTAATCCTGCTTGAAGTAATTTAAATTTTTCTGATCTTGTAATTTGTCTTTCTTCTTTTGGGAGCGCGGGGCCTAATTCAGGTTGAAGTTTACATCTAATATATATGTACAAGATAAATAATGTTGCCATCATTATCCCAGGAAAAATACCAGCCAACCATAATTTACTTACTGGTTGTCTTGCAATCATTCCATAAAGTACTAGAACAACACTGGGAGGTACTAAAATTCCAAGAGAACTTCCAGCTTGAACTACACCTGTGATCATTCGTTTATCGTAGCCTAGCTTTAACATTGCTGGTAAGGCAATGGTTGCTCCGATTGCCATACCTGCAACACTCAACCCATTCATTGCAGAAATTGCGACCATCATTCCCATTGTGCCAATTGCTAAACCACCTTTTATGCCACCAAAATAAACATGGAACATTTTATATAAGTCATCTGCAATACCAGACTCAGATATCATATAACCCATGTAAATAAATAAAGGCAAAGTTAGCATTGGATACCATTTAAATAACTTCCATGAAGCTGTGTATGGCATTTCAACAGCTCCATCACCCCATAATAATAAAGCTGCCATGGCTGCTACAAAACCGATTGCTCCAAATACTCTTTGACCTGTTAAGAGCATTAACAACATTGTTGCAAACATTGTAATTGCAATCATTTCATAGCTTACTAAATCTGCGATCATTTAATTTCCAGATTGAAAGTTTTTGCTAAATCTTTAAAAAATATTGAAATAGATTGTAACAACATTAATAAAATACCAAACAACATAACCGATTTTATTGGCCAAACATAAGGGGCCCATGCTGTAAAAAGTCTTTGGTTAGTTTGAATAGTATATTCTAAACTTGAGTAAGCTCCAATTAATAGAATGACAAGATAAGTAATTAAAAAAACACTAGTTAAAGTATCTAGTAAAGCTTTAGTTCTATCTTTTAATCTACTATAAATTAAATCCATTCTAACATGATCATCTGACAAAAGAGAATAGCCTCCTCCTAAAAGATAATATCCAGTCATTACAAACTGTGCCATTTCAATTATCCATATAAGAGGTATGTTAATAATATTACGCGTTACGAATGATAAAATTAAAATAAACATCATTACAAATACAAGGTACATTGTAGCTCTTCCAGTCTTAAGGCTGATATAATCTATAAATTTTATGTAACTTTTAATTATATTTGGCATGTTTTTTGTGATAAAGAATACAGATTAACAAAACATTTTCAAACAAAGAATTATGAAACTTTATAAAAATTATATTGACGGCAAATGGCTAGAAAGTGAATCCAAAGATATTATTCAAGTTGATGATCCAGCTACAGGTAAAATTATAGGGGAAATTTCATGTGCTAAAAAGAACGAAGTAGACCTTGCGGTATCTGCTGCAAAAGCAGCCTTTAACTCAAGAGTTCTTGTTGATATGCCATTACTTGAAAGAGCTAAACTGATGCACCGCATTGCAGATGAAACAAGAAAGATAGCTGATGAAGGTGGTAAGATACTTTGCTATGAAAATGGTAAAATGCTTGGTTCAGCTATTAAGGAATTCAATGATGTTGCTGACATGTTTGATTACTATGCTGGCCTTACAGATAAACTAGAGGGAAAAACAATTCCTGTTTCACCAACAGTTTTTGATTATACTGTTTTAGAACCTTTTGGTGTTTCTGCGCATATAGTTCCATGGAACTTTCCTATATCAATGGTTGGTAGATCTCTTGCATGTTCTTTCGCAACAGGAAATTCTACAATTGTAAAAACAGCAGAACTAACTCCTCTATCTGCTACTTTTTTTGCTAAAGCTATAGAAAAAGCAGGTGTCCCAAATGGTATAGTTAATATAATTTGTGGTTATGGAAATGAAGCAGGTTCTTATTTAGTATCACACCCTGATGTAAATCATGTGGTCTTTACCGGTTCTGTTGCTACAGGGAAAAAAATATTGCATTCTTGTGCTGATAAAGCAATTCCCGCAGTTATTGAACTTGGTGGAAAGTCAGCTGGTATAGTTTATGAAGATGCAGATCTTGATCAAGTTATAGAAAGTGCACGTCACGGTATATTTGGAGTTGCTGGTCAAATTTGTACGGCTATGTCGCGACTAGTTGTTCATAAATCAGTAAAGAATGAATTAATTGATAAGCTTGTAGATTTGAGTAAATCTCTTAAAGTTGGTCCTGGTTATGAAGAAGGAACTGGATTAACACCAATTATTTCTGAAAAACAACTTGAAAAAGTAGAAGGTTATGCGAGGTCAGGAATTCAACAGGGAGCAGAGGCTGTTCATGGTGGTAAAAGAGCTGACCGTGAAGGCTATTTCATGGAAGCTACTGTTTTAAATAATGCAAATCAAAATATGTCTGTAGCACGGGAAGAAATATTTGGTCCTGTTTTATCTGTTCTTGAATATGAAGATCAAGATGAGGCAATTCATATTGCTAATGATACTGATTTTGGATTAGGTGCAGGAGTCTTTACCAAAGATTTGAAAAAAGCATCATGGACTGCAAGTAAATTAGAGTCAGGCCAAGTATATGTTAATAAATGGTTTGCTGGTAATCATGCAACTCCATTTGGAGGCTACAAACAATCTGGGTACAGCAGGGAAAAAGGAGTAGATGCATTGAAATCTTATCTACAAGTTAAAAACGTAGGAATAAGCTTAGATTAATTAAAGCGACTTGGACTAAAAGGTTTAATATTAATATTTGGTATTCTATCATTGCATATTGAATTAATAACTTTTCCAGTTACTGCACCAAGCGTCCAACCTATATGCTGATGACCAAATCCATAAATGACATTTTTATTTTTTTGCGATTGCCCAATAACTGGTAAAGAGTCTGGCATAGTAGGTCTAAATCCCAACCAAGTACTTTTAACGTCATTAAGTTGAGGTAATAATTTTCTAGCCTGATTTTCTATCATTTTTGTTCTTTTTTTATTTTCTGGTTTTGACAAACCTGCTATTTCTACAGTTCCAGCAGCTCTTAAACCTTCATCCAACTGGACAAGATAAAAACCACTTTGAGACCATCCTAATGGCCTGTTTATCAATTCATAATTATTAAACAAAACATGATAACCTCTTTCAGTATCTAGTGGAAAATCATCTCCAAATTTTCTTGTTAATTTTTTTGACCATGAACCAGCAGATATAACAACTTTATCAAAAATACAATTTTCATTTTTAAAACTAACACAAACCTTAGATTCATTAGGAATAATGTTTTCAACATTATTTTTTACAAATTTACCTCCGTTATTTATAAATGACTCAAAAATTTTTTTACTTACAGCTAATGGATCAGTAGTATGTCGTGAACCTATAAAAAGTTGACCATTAAAAAAAACTGGCGCAAGATTAGGTTCAAGTTCCAGTATCTCATTTTTAGAGAGATTTTTTATCTTTACACCATTTTTTTCTCTTATTTTATTTGTTATTGATGCTTTTAAAAATTCATTTTCATTTTCAAACAAATACAAAGCTTCTTCATTTTTAATATATTGAGAAACATCTACATCTGAAAATATTTCATCATAGCTTGTGCTTGCGTTATTAAGTAAATTGCCTAAAGAATTAGATATATATTTAACCTTTTTGGTTGTACAATTTTGTAAAAACTTCATAACCCAACTTAAGTTTCTAATTGTATATAAAAAATCAACTGCTAAAGGCCCATCACTTCTTAATAACATTGATGGAATATCTCTAAATAAATCTGGTGAGTTAACAGGGATACATGCATAATCAGCAAATGTACAAGCATGACCGTAGCTTGTCATAGAACCTGGTTCATTTTTATCAATTAATGTTACTTTAAAACCAGATTTATTTAAAAAATATGCTGAACAAATACCAATTATCCCAGCACCTACCACAGCAATATGCGGTTTAGTCATTTTAATTTACCTTGATTTAATGCCGCGTAATCGCTCTGATCGCCTTCTTAATAATTCGACTGTAGTTAATAAAAAAATAGATAGTGCTACTAAGCAAGTCGCCATACATAAAATTACTGGGCTTATTTCTTGACGAATTCCCGCCCACATTTGTTTTGGGATTGTAAGTTGATCTAAGCTTGCCATAAACATAACTATTACAACTTCATCAAACGAAGTAATGAATGCAAATAAAGCGCCTGATATAATGCCAGGTAAAATCAAAGGCATTATTACTTTAAAAAAAGTTCTCACAGGTCTTGCTCCTAAACTTTGTGATGCCTTAACCATATTCATATCAAAGCCAACTAAAGTTGCAGTAACAGTAATTACTACAAAAGGAGTTGCTAATGCTACATGGGCAAGGATAACACCAGTAAATGTGTAAACAAGATTTATTCTAGCATAAAAAAAGAACATCCCAGCAGCAGTGATAATCAAAGGAACTATCATTGGAGAAATAAGTATAGCCATTATTAAACCTTTATATGGCATGTGTGGTCTACTAAGGCCAAGAGCAGCTATAGTACCTAGAGTTGTAGCGATAAATGTTGCTGTTAATCCTATGAAGAAACTATTTACTGTTCCTGTCATCCATTTATGTGAACATGGTACTGTAGAAGAAACTACATCAGCACTACAGTTACCAATCATATTTTGGTACCATCTTAATGACCATGCGTCTGGATCTGGAGGCCATGAAAGCATACCATCAGTAAAGACCATAAATGGAGAAACACTGAATGAAATAGGAACAATTGCAATTAAAGGTGCAACTAGAAAAAAGAATACAACACTACAAAAAAATAAATATGCGTAGTAATAAGTTCTTTGTACAGGTGTTGCGTAACTTGGTAATGCCATATCTATCCTAGTTTAATATTATCTATGCCAACAATTTTATTGTAAAGCCAATAAAAAATAAGCATTACTCCAAGGAGTATAGCTCCAAGAGCTGCACATAGACCCCAATTTAAAGTTGTTTTAAGATGATAGGCTATCCAACTACCTATCAATTTACCATCTTTTCCACCCACCAATTCAGGTGTTATAAAATATCCAATTGCTAATACGAAAACTAACAATCCACCAGCACTCATTCCAGGTATAGTTTGTGGCAGATATACTTTCCAAAATGCAGTTGCTGGTTTAGCACCTAAGTTTTGTGCTGCTCTCATATGACTTTTTGGTATTACTCTCATCACGCTATATAAAGGAAGTATCATAAAAGGTAATAATATTTGAGTCATAGCAATGAGCGTTCCAGTTTCATTATATACCATTGAAAGTCTTCCATCATCATTCAGAATACCAAGCCATACTAATATTCCATTAATTACACCTTGTTGTTGAAGCATTACAATCCATGCAGTTGTTCTCACAAGTAATGATGTCCAAAAAGGAAGTAACACGAAAATCATTAGAAGATTACTATAACGAAGAGGTAAATTTGCTAAAAGATGAGCGACTGGGAAACCTAAAACTAAACAGAAAAAAGTTACATACACACTAACCTTTAGTGTTTTAATCCAAGTTTGAACATACACCCTTCTATTTTCCTCTTGCCTAATGACATTTTGATCCTGATCATATGTCATATCGATTGCATTATAGTAATAAATAGGAGTCTGATTGTTTACCATTTGACCCATAGCATACCAAAAAGTTGGGTCTGCCCACTTATCATTAGCAGTGATTAAAAAATCTTTGTACGAATCAGGAAACTCATTTTTTTTTACTGCTTTTTTAATTGCTCTGGATGTATTTTTTATCAAACTTTTCCATCCAGATTTAGAATAATTCATTCTCGTTAAGGCTCTTCCAACTTGAATTTTATCTCCATATGCTAATTCTTCAAATAAAGCTTTATAGACTTCTTCAGGAGGAAGTTCGTCTTTTTCTTTATCCCATTTTTTGAACTCTGAAAATGTATTCGGAAAAACAGTATTAATTTGAGTATCATCAACACTTCTTAATAACATATCACCAATTGGCATTACAAAAGTAACAATGATAAATAGCAATAGAGGAAAAACTAAAAGGAAAGCTCTTATTTTGTTTTTACGCTCTGCTTTCTTTAGACTTTGCTTTAAAGGTACGCCGTCAGTTGTCAATAATTCTGCAGTAGAAATAGGAACCTCCAAAAATAAAAAGGCGAGATAAATCTCGCCTTTAAATTAAATTAATTTAGTTACTTTATCAAGCTTAGTTACCCATCCACGCTGAATAACGCTCATTAATTTCTGCTCCGTTATCAGACCACCATTGTGGATCACTAACGATAGAAACTTTTAAACGCTCAGGCGTGTTAGGCATATGAGGCATAATATCTACACCACCTGGTCCCCAAGGCTCACCCGCTTGGATGATTGGAATACCAGAAGCTCTCATAGGTCCATAAGTAATATATTTAGCTTGTTCAGCTTGTGCTTCAGGAGTTGAAGCATGCATCATGAAATCAATAGCTGCATCTCTATTAGGAGCGCCAGCTACTAAACATAAATATTCTTGGTCTAATACTTGACCTTCCCAAATATATTCAAAATTTTCACCTTCTGCAAGATTAGCTGCACCTACTCGACCATTATAAGCAATAGACATAACAACCTCTCCACTTTTAACTAATTCAAGTGGTTTAGCTCCTGAAGACCAAAATACAATATGATCTTTAATTGTGTCTAATTTTGCAAATGCTCTATCAAGTGCTCCAGTTTGGTCTCTTAAAACCGTTGGAACCGCACTTGGCTTTACGCCATCTGCAACCATAGCTTTTTCAACAATACCTGTTGCCCATGTGTGAATTCCTCTTTTACCTGGAAATTTTTCCACGTCAAAGAAATCAGCCATGCTAGATGGTTTATCACCAGGGAAAGCATCAGGATCGTAAAATACAACATAAGTCCAGAAAATTTGTGGAACACAACAATCCCAACCAGAGTGGTATTCAAGACCATTGTTTTCCATATCTTCTAACATTGACTCACCGTCAGGTCCTGGAGTTGATAATTCTGCAATTTCAGTAGTTATGTCTTCAAACAAACCTTCATCACAACCAGTGATTGCATCACCTGGTAGTGCGTCTACTAGGTCCCAAGTAACACTTCCACTTTCAACTTGTGCTCTTACTTCACCAAGACCACCGTTATAGTTCTCAAACTGAATTGAGCTGGGATCAGTATAAGTATCAGCATATGCTTTTTGTTGACTTTCTGTATAAGCACCACCCCATGATGCAACTGTAACTGCTTTTGCAGAAAAAGATGCAACAGCGAAAGACGCTATTAAGAAAACTTTAAGTAATTTTGACATACGTTTCCTCCTGTTTTAAATTAATTAATCTTAAGATTATATGTCGATATATAAACTTCTATTAACATGTAGAAAAACTAAAAAAAAGGGCAAAAATACCGCAGAAAATGGTGGATTTTTCTAATTTGGAAGATCTAAAGCTCTGATATCATTGGGATTCCAATTTAATTTAATTGAGTCACCCTCATTATAATCAAAAGAACCCTCATTAGGAACCTTAACAATAAATTCATTATTACCGCAAACATCAAGTCTAACTCTGATATGATCACCTAAATAAATAAGTTCTTCAACCTTACCAGTGAAAACATTTTCTCCATTTCCGTCAGACCCTAAAGATACCCTTTCTGGTCTTACGGATAGTTGAGTTTTTTCTCCAATTTCGCCTACATTAACTTTTAAAGCCTTTACAGTACCAGCACCATTTTCGAGTTCGACAGAACAATAATTATTTTCCACACTTTTTATTGTTCCAGTCATTCTATTATTCTCACCAATAAACTGTGCAACAAAAGAGTTTTCAGGTTTTTCATATAATATATCTGGTGTTGACAATTGCTGCACTACACCATCATTGAAAACAGCTATTCTATTTGACATTGTTAGAGCTTCACTTTGATCATGAGTTACATAAACAACAGTAATACCTATTCTGTCATGGATATGTTTAATCTCATATTGCATTTGTTCTCTAAGATTTTTATCTAATGCCCCAAGAGGTTCATCCATTAAGACAAGTCTTGGCTCAAATACTAGTGCTCTTGCAAGTGCAACTCTTTGTTGTTGCCCTCCTGATAGTTGTGCAGGAAAACGCGTTCCAAATTCACCAAGCTCAACCATATCAAGAGCTTTTTGAACTTTTTCTTTTGTTTCTGCTTTCGACATTTTTCTAACTTCAAGCGGAAATGCTAAATTTTCTTGAACTGTCATATGCGGAAAGAGAGCATAATTTTGAAAAACCATACCTATCTCTCTTTCATAAGGAGGAATTTTGCTAATCGGCATTCCATCAAGATAGATTTCTCCATTTGTAGGGGTTTCAAAACCCGCAAGCATCATAAGTGTTGTCGTTTTACCTGAACCTGAAGGGCCAAGCATTGTTACAAATTCACCTTTAGCAATATCTAAATTTAAGTTTTTAACTACTAGAACTTCACCATCATAACTTTTGTCAATTTTCTCAAATTTTACAAAGGTTTTTTCTGTTGCTGAATTCATTTATTTGATTACTTTTTAGTTGTTGTAGAGTGAATACCTGTCATAAGAGCAATAGTCAAAAAAAAATTAATATAATATGAATATTTTAGGAATAATATTTGCTTTAGCAGCAGGAGTATTTTTTGGAATTATTGGCCCAGTAACTAAAACTGCCTATAATCTTGGTGCTGGCGTTGGTCTTGCGATTTTCTTACGATATATTGTAGCTTTATTTATTGTATCGCCACTTATTCCAAGACAGCAAAATTTAATATCTACATATAAAAAAAATTTTGGCTATTTTTTTTTAATTACCATTGCTTCTATAATGCTCACAACAGGCTTACTAACATCTGTTACTTACATTAACGTAAGCTTAACTATAATTATATTTTGCACCTACCCTATTATAGTTTTAGCAATTTCTATATTTATAACAAAAGAAAAAATAAAAAATATTATTAAATTTTTATTCTTAACTACTTTTATTGGTTTATTTTTAGCCCTAAGTCCGTCGACTGAGGATTTAAAAATTCAAGGTATAATTTTTGCTTTGATTGCATCATTAGGAGCATCGATAATGATTGTCACCAATCAAACTATGTCAAAAAAAAATATTTCACCTATACAAATCAATATTTTTATTAATTTTTTTAATACAATTTTCTTTTTTATAATATTAAGTTTATTTTATAAGATAGACACTGATGTAAGTCTTAATGCCTTTTTAATTTTGTTAATTCCATCTTGCTCTTATGCAATTGCACTCTTTCTTCAGTTATTAGCAATACCTAGAATAGGGCAAACGAATACTGCATTATTCTTGTATTTAGAACCAATCACTGGAATATTTGGAGCAGTTTTGATTCTCAATGAAAAATTAACTTCTATCCAATTATTAGGAACTGCTATTGTTTTAATCAGCCTTGCAGCTTCAACTTTTGTAACAAGAAAAAATTAAAAATGATTGATCATAAAGTTAAGCCAGTTTTTTCCAGCTATTTTGTATGCTATTTTTTCGCTAATACCATTTGAAATCATTCCTGATAGAAAACTTGATAAGTCTTCAGGTTTTGAATACCACGATACTGGTTTAGGCCAACTAACTTTTTTATCTTTAGACTCTCCATAATCAATTTTTTTTGTCCATTTTCCATTTCGCATCCACATTACTACATTATCTGGCCAATTGACACATAGATCAGATCCTATTCCAATATTATCTTCTCCAATCATATTTACTAACTGTTTAATCATTTCACAAAATTCTTCTAGTTTGCAATCTCCATGATTTTTTAAATGATATGGATATAAGCTTAAGCCTATAAATCCATTTTTATTTGATAATTTTTTCAAAACTTCATCATCTATGTTTCTAATTGATTTATGAAAAAATGCTGGATTAGCATGAGATATTGCTACAGGTTTTTTTGAAAAATTTATTGCGTCTAAACATGTTTTTTTTCCTGCATGACTTAAGTCCACAATCATTCCAAGACGATTCATCTCTTCAATCACCATTTCTCCAAAACGTGATACGCCAGAGTCATTTTTTTCAAAGCATCCAGAAGCTAAAGAGGTCTGATTGTTGTATGTCAGTTGCATAAAACGAAGGCCTCGTGAAAAAAATTTTTCAACAAAAAATATATCATTTGCTATTGGCGCTGAATTTTGAAAACCATAAATTATTCCAATTTTATTTGATTTTTTAGCTTCAAAAATATCTTCAGATTTTCTAACATGGGTTAAGATATCACTATTCGTTTGTATAAGATTATCCCAATAATCTATTTTTTCAAAAGACTCTTTGGTATCCTCCCAATATACTAGAGTTGCATGAATTGCTGTTAAGCCTCCAGCGTGAGCCTTTTCAAACAAGTCTCTATTCCAGTTTACATATTCAAGACCATCTATGAGTATATTATCAATATCCATATTTTTAATTAACTTCTAATAGTGAAAAAGATAATAATCCACTATATATATCCCTATATGTTACAACAAAACATAATTTCATCAGATATTATGACTCTAGATAAAATGGGGTCCAGATATCCTTCAAGATTAAGCTTTTCTAGAAGTATGCTTAGAAGGTTATTATTTGATAATTGGAAAATTTCAAAATCAAAGTTTGATCTAGATGACGACGGTTATGGAACAGTAATTTATGAAATTGTAATAAATAATAATACCTACTCCTTAGTTTGTTTTTCACAACATCTAGATAATTCAGATAGAAGTGATAGAGTGATCGCAGAAAAATGGGATACCGCTTACTCATTGATCAGTGGAAAATTGAACAATAATGAAGTGAGTAGATTAAGAAAAAATGTACCCTTACAAGAATCAGGTCGTAATTCGTCAAAAGAATTAATTTTAAGCAGAGCAAATAAAAGTGTTCGTTTATTTGAATATGTCGTAAGTTGTTTATCTAAAGGTACACAACCTGACATAAATGAAATCAATAAAGTTGGTTATCTTTTGCGAACCACAGCTGTGTATGGAAGTGGAAAATTTGGCTTATCAGATTTTACCAACACAAAAGAGATGACTGATTTTAATCAACCTTTTAGAGCAGAAATGCTTGCAGTATACATCATTAGAGAATTTAGCGTTGATTTAGTTGAGCATGTAGCAAGAAAAAAAAATCCTAATAAAGCAGTAAAACTTCAAAATACAATCAAGCAACATCTTGGTATTGGCAATTCAACTGGCTTAGGAATGGCACCTTTTATTATTAAACATCCAAAATTAATCAACAAATGGATGAATCAATATACTAAATCTTTGAGTCAAGTAGTAAATAAAAATATAGATCCCATAAAACTTTCTAATTATTCAAAATTACTTGAAAAAGCTCTTCTTTATTTAAAAGAAGTAACAACATTTGATGAATATCAAATTAAAAAAAATGCAAAAACTCTTGAAGATTTAAAAAAATTTATCAATCATATTAAAAATTTCAAAAATAAAAAATATAATTATGTACATTGGATAGATTTAATAAATTATACAAGTAAAAATCTAAATTATGATACTCAGGAGATTGCTAGAGTTCAGCTTTTAGAATTATATCCTGAAGATTCTGAAGTTTTTGCTGAAGACATGTCAGATACTGAATTAATGGAAATTAATGAGACACAAACATTAAAAGAATTAAAAAGTGAGATTGAAAATAATTATAGTTGGGCCTTAAAAGTTGATTTTGCAAAAAAAGATAATAATTTTTTGTTTTGGTATATTTCTGCTGCAAAACTTGAGCCAAGATTAGGTGAAAGATATAATGAAGATGGCAGTGAGTTGGAGCAAAATCTTGGTGTTGCAAAAATGGTTAATAATTTATATTCAAAATTACAAAAAGAAAATCTTGATTTGTCTGTTGCAGAATATTTATTATTCAATCCAAAATTCAGAGGAATTATAAGAAGAATTCAATCTCTTATAAAATATCCTTTTGCAGAAGTTCAAGACAATATTCTTGGAAAAAATACTATGCCAATAAACATGCTAAGATTTAAATTATCTTTTTTTGGGGCTAATAGGTATGATCCAAAATCAGATAGATGGCTGCGTGTGAGTTTTTTTTCAGGAGCGCCTTTTCTATCAGATTTAAATAATGAAAACGTTGATAGTTGGGGTTTTGCTACGATGAATTCATATAATTAATTTGTGAGTTACTCTTACTATGAAGTATATACAAATGCTCAAAGAGCATTTTCCAGTCTAGGTTTTCCATATGGTGCTGATGAAGATGCTGCGTATATAATAACATGGTTTGAATTATATAATCTTAAAGGCATAGATTTATTTGGTTCATTCATTGCAACAAATGATAAGGAATATAACTATAAAATAGATTTATTTAAAAATGATAGAATTATTGATTTAAATAATAAATCTAATTTAATTACAGGTCCTGGAGTTATTGATTATATTGTATCTAAATTTAATACAAACAATGTAAATGAATTTAGTTTAATCAACTGTTATGATCCAATATTTCTCATTCCACTACTTAGTAGATATATAAAAAAAAATATTTATGGAAAAATAATAAATGATAATGAAATTCTTTGTTTGGTAAATAAAGAAAATATTTCAATAAATAAAATATTATTTCAAAAAAAAATAAATAATTCTATTAAAATTATTTTATCGAATACACCCAACAAAAATAAAAAATTAGATATAGATATTAATTTAATAGACTCTAAAAAATATTTATCTTTGGGATTAAGTCCAAATCAAAATAATTGGGATAAAATGTCAGAACTTGCTTTTAAATCTTATGTACCTGAATCTGAGGAATCAAGATCTAAAGGTGCTGGTGGTGGAGATGCTAATGATTAATTTATTTTACTATGTGCAAATCTCTTGGAAAATTACAAAATAATTCACACCCATCTTGTGTAACTCTGATACTCTCGCTTAGTTCTAACCCCCAAGTATCCATCCACATTCCGCACATTAGATGATAAGTTACATTAGTCTCTAAAACTGTCATTTCGTTTTTTCGAATACTTAATGTATGCTCTCCCCAGTCTGGTGGATAACCAAGACCAATTGAATAACCAGCTCTTGATTCTTTTTCAACGCCATGCCTTTCCAAAACTTCCCAAAATGCAATGGCAACATCATGACATGTATTACCTGGTTTAGTAGCTTCTATAGCTCTTTCAATTCCCTCATTGGTAATTTTCAAAGTATCTGCAAGTTTTTTATCAGGCTCACCTATGTATACTGTTCTTGATAAAGCACAGTGATATCTATGTTTTACTCCTCCCAATTCTATAATAGTACCTTCATTATTATTGAATTTTTTATCTGTTGGTGTCAAATGAGATGCAGAAGCAGACTTGCCACTTGCTAAAATTATATTTAAGCCTCCATACTCACCGCCTATACCAATATCTTGGTTACCACCTAAAAGTGTATTTTGAATTTTACCTGCAACAGTACTTTGTCTAACACCTGGCTTTATTTCATCAAAGGCTGTTTGCATACCAGCTTCAACTAATTTTGCGCCTTCTTTCATATATGCAATTTCTGTATCTGATTTTACATACCTTATCCAATTTACTAATAAATGAGCATTTTTAAATTTTGCATTAGAACATTGTGTTAACAAACGATTATGAATTTCAGCTGTGTAATAATAACTATCCATTTCGACACCAATATTTTTATTACTCCAATTATTTTTTTTAATAAAATCAGCAACAAAATCATAGGGATGTTTTGGAGGGGCCTGAATTAAATGTTCAGGGTAACCAAGTATATTATCATGATTAAGATAAGTTGTTATCATCGCACCTTTTGAGTCTTGCTTTCTGCCAAACCAAATGGGTTCATCTTTATCAAGAGAAACGATCACACCTTGAGGAACATAAAAAGACCAGCCATCATAACCTGTTAAATAATTCATATTAGATGGATCAGTTAGGATAATTATATCCATATTTTTTTCATCCATTACATGTTTAACTTTTGATAATCTTGATAAGTATTCTGTTTTAGAAAAAATCATATCTACTGGTTTAATATGGAAAAAGAATAATGTCTATTAGGTTTAATTATCTTTTATTTCGTATCCAAATTGAGATGCTGACTCAAGGAGAATTTCCCAAATAGACAAAGCAAAGCCCCTAGGTATAAAAAGTTTAAATTCATTTTTATTATGCCTAAATAATTTTACACTAACATGATGAATTGCGGAACTTGCTGATGAATTAATTGGAAAATTATCTAAACGCAGATCAAGTGGTAAATGTCGGTTTAGTAAAATTTCACTTTTTTCACCATTTATCATAATTGATGTAAAGGCGTGAGATAGCTCAAGTGATGTTCCTATATTTTCAGGCAAGTTAATGGTGCTACCTATTAACCACCATTTTAAGGGCTCCATTCTCCATAGTGAATTTTTTTTAAAAATTTCTCCTCGATTAAAATCGATATTTTGTTTAACACCTAACTCATCAGAAAATAATTTTTCTACATTAGATATTTCATCAGGCCAGGCCGCAATTTGCTGAATTACAAGATTATGATTTTCAGAAAATACAATTTCAATTTTATCTTCAAATGGATATTTTCCAATTTTGTAATTTTCTTTTATTGCTGAGTTTCTATTAAGCATACATTCTTTTGCCTTCAGGATCTATCATATGGGGTGATACAACCTTGATTTCCATTTGTTTATTTCGCACAGGATCAGCCCCAACTAATGTTACATCTTTCCAACTATCAAGACCCCCATTGACATACCCAATACCAATCCAATGTCCTAGTTCTGGAGAATGAGTAACTGATGTGATACGACCTATACCTTGACCTTGAATATTATTTTTTTCACAAACAATTGTTCCGGCATTAAAAGTTTCTTTTTCATTAATAGGAAAAAACCCAACTAGCATTTCTCTATCATCTGCATTAAGAACCCCCCTTTTACGCATAGCACTTCCAATATAAGATTTTTTTGTTGATGCCATTTTCCCTAATCCAGCATCATCAATCGTTACTCTTCCATCAAGCTCAGCTGCAGTTACATGACCTTTTTCAACTCTTAATGCTCCTAGTGCTTCTAGACCATATAAACAACCATCATATTTTTTGGCACTTTCCCATAATATATCCATCATTCCATGAGCATAATCTGACTCAATATACATTTCATAAGCAAGTTCACCAGAAAAGCTTATTCTCACAACTCTGCAAGGAGTGCCATCCTTAAGTTTAGTTTGTAAGACTCCCATGAAAGGTAAATTTTGGTTAGAAATTTCATTTGAATCCAAAACACATTCATTCAATACATCTCTTGATTTAGGACCAGCAATTGATGTACCTGCCCATTGTTCCGAAACACTTGTTACATTCACTTTTAAATCAGTCCATCTTGTTTGAAGTAGCTCCTCAAGCCATGACATTACTTTTGCTGCCGCAGCAGTTGATGTTGTCATAAAATATTCATTCTCTCCAAGTCTCCATGAGGTTCCATCATCCATTACCATTCCATCATCGCGTAACATAATTCCATAACGTGCCTTTCCTATAGGAAGTTTAGCAAAAGGGTTTGTGTATATACGATTTACCAATTCAGTTGCATCAGGTCCTTGAATAGCAATTTTACCAAGCGATGTTACGTCACAAATACCAACCGTTTTTCTAACAATTGTTGTTTCTCTAATATATGAGTCACTTAATGTTTCATTTTTTTTAGGATAGTACCAAGGTCTTTGGTATAAACCAACTTCGATCATTTTTGCGCCGTGGTCAATATTCCATTGATGCATCGGTGTTACTCTTAAAGGTCTAAAATGTTTTCCAACATTTCTTCCAGTCAAAGCACCTATTGGTACTGGAGTGTAAGGGGGTCTAAAAACTGTCGTTCCAACCTCTGGTATAGTTTTGTCTAATTGTTCTGCCATTAATGAAAGACCAATTATATTACCCATCTTTCCTTGATCATTCGCCATCCCTAAAGTTGTATATCGTTTTAGGTGCTCAACAGAAATAAAACCTTCTCTATGCGCTAATCTCACATCTTCAGCAGTTACATCATGTTGAAAATCAACAAAACTTTTTGATGGAAATTTATTTGATTTAACTTCAAAAAGAGTATCTATAGGATTTAACCAGCCACCAACTGAAGGAAAAGAAATTTCTTTTTTGTGAATGCCAAGAGTATTCATTGCTTCATTAGCTCCAACTAGACCAGATTTAACACAATCATTTTTATTCCAAATACCTTTTGCTGAACCTACCACTGTAATATTTTCTTTAATATCACCCGGAACGAAGCATAGATTTTCTTGATTCCATATAGGTTTTATTCCTCGATGAGAGACTAAGTTTACGATTGGTGACCAACCTCCAGAAATTAGAACCTGATCACAAATAATTGTATTTTTATTATTTTTATCTGTCGCTTTACAAACATCCAAACCTTCAATTTTTTTTCTTCCATTAATGCTAAAAGGTAAAGTATTTAAATGAACATCTATTTCTTTAGGTAAATCAAGATTAATATTTTTTCTTGAGTCCAAAATAGTAACTTTTGATCCAGCTTCTTGAAGTTCCAGCGCTGTTTGATAAACAGAGTCATTATTTGTTGTAATAACAATATTATTACCAGTCAGAATACCATATCTATTTAAGTAATGCCTGGAAGCATTTACTGTCATAACGCCAGGTATATCATTGTTATTAAAAGCTACATGACGCTCTAAAGCTCCACTTGCCAGAATTATGTGCTTTGCTCTAATCGTCCAGAAACGTTGACGTGGTAATTTACTATTTGGATTAGGTATATGATCTGTAACTCTTTCTAAAGCTCCAACTACAGTGTTGTCATACACGCCAAATGCGGTTGTTCTAGACATCACTCTTATACCACTACTTTCTAATTGATTTTGTAAAAGGCTCGCATCAAATTCTGCTTCAGATAAGTTATTGCCTCCTAGCAATGAATCTTGTTCAATCAAGATAACATCCAATTTCTTATTCACTGCTTCTTGAGCAGCTGCAATACCTGCAGGACCTGATCCAACAACAAGTAAATCACAGAAATCATTAGCATGTTCATAATTATCTGGATCAGGCTCTCTTGAAGCTTTACCCATACCAGCAGCTTTTCGAATAATTTTTTCAAAAATCATCCAGATACCAGTGCCCTTTCCCCACTCAAAAGGAGGTAAACCCATAAATGTTTTATAATAAAAACCAGCTGCGAAAAAACGACTGAGGTAATTATTAATACCTCCAAAATCATAATTTACATTTGGAAAAGCATTTTGTCCTTTTGCAATTAATCCAGAATATAGCTCCTGAGTTGTCGCACGAACGTTGGGATCTGCCTTACTTCCAGATCCAATAGTTACAAGAGCACCTGATTCTTCAACTCCGCAAGACATAACACCCCGTGGACGATGATATTTAAAACTTCTACCAACTATCTTAATATTATTTGCTAAAAGTGCGGAAGCTAGAGAGTCTCCTTCATAACCAAAATACTCTTTATTATCCCAAGTAAACCCAAGAACTTTATCTCTATTTATTTTGCCGTACTTTTCTTTTCTTACTGATGTCATCACTTATGTTTTGTAATTTTTTCAATTTGTGGGTGACATGCTTTAACACTTTTAATTTCATGCGTAATTGTAGATCTCTCTACCTCTAACCAAAGTCTACAACCATTTGTGTGATGCCAAGTTTCTTTTTGCATTCCTCTTATATTTTCACGAAAAAAAATAGCTTTTGTCCATTCTGACTCAGATGCATCAAGCGCTGGATATTTAATAGATGCATCACCTCCATAAGTAAACTCACTATGATCTCTCTCACCACAATATGGACATTTAATTCTTATCATATCAACCGTGCAATTTTGGATCGGGACCAGCGCCCCGTTCATCAATGTTAATTCCTTTTTCAAATCTCTCTAAGTTATGATTTTGAACATGTTTATGAGGTCGTTCATTGGCAATTAAATCAGCAAAATACCAACCTGAAGCAGGGCTTGCTTTGAAACCTCCATAATTCCATCCTGCATTTAGATATAAATTTGATAGAGGGGTTTTACATATAAAAAAAGAGCCGTCCATAGACATATCCATAACGCCAGCCCAGTGACGTAAAAGCCGAATTCTACCTAAGCAAGGCATTATGGCCATAGCCGCTTCCGCAGTATCTTGAACCATTGGTAAATTTCCTCTTTGAGCATATGACTTATACCAATCTAAATCTCCACCAAAAACCATACTACCTTTATCAGATTGAGAAATATAAAAATGAGCTCCTCCAACACCATACACAACTACATGATCTAAAAGAGGTTTAACGGCTTCCGTTACGAATGCTTGAAGCTTGTGAGATTCTATAGGCAAATTTCCAAGTCCAGCCATTTGCCACAAAACAGAAGTATGTCCTGCAACAGCAAAACCCACTTTTTTAGCTTTAATGGTTCCTCTTGATGTTTCTAAACTTTCAATATTATTTTGCGATCTCTTAACACCACTTACTTCACAATTTTGTAATATATCTACTCCTAAACTATCAGCAGCTCTTGCATATCCCCATACTGCTGAATCATGTCTGGCATTACCCGCCCTCCTCTGAACAGCAGCGCCCATAATTGGAAATCTTGCATCATTATAATTTAAATGAGGAATATTTTTTTTTAGAGTATCTAAGTCCCACAATTCAGCATCAGTGCCATGTAAACGCATAATATTATATCTTCTGGCTGCCCCATCTTTTGCTCCAGGGCTATGATAAAGCGAGACATGCGCTCTTTGACTAAACATAACATTATAATTTAAATCGTGACTCAAATTCTCCCATAGTTTTAATGAATGTTCATAAAATTCATGATTACCAGGCAACATATAATTTGAACGTACTATAGTTGTATTCCGTCCAGCGTTTCCACCACCTATCCATCCTTTTTCTAAAACTGCTATATTTTTTTTATTGTGATTTTTTGCTAAATAATAAGCAGTAGCTAAACCGTGCAGGCCTCCCCCTATTATTATTATGTCATATTCTTTTTTTGGCACTGGATCACGCCATTGTCGGTCCCAGTTTTTTTGACCAGTAAAACCATTTTTAAATACATTCCATGCATTAAAACGAGTCATAAAATTCCTATATCCTCAAATATTTTGAGCAAAATAAAAAGTTTCTGATTTTGAAACAATTTAAAATAAACTTATATCTTTAGCCATTTAATCCTAATTGTAAATGCGCTATATAGATAGATTAGCCCCTACTTATAAAAGGAAAATTATGACAACTACAAATCTATCTCTTGAAGAAATATATAACCTAGCCTTAAAAACACTTAAATTTAATGGTTGTGATGAACTCAATGCAACAGCTGTTGCTCATACCGTAACGAATGCTGAGAGAGATGGAAGCATATCACATGGCCTTTTTAGAATTCCTGGTTATATTGCAGCATTAAAAAGTAAAAAAGTTAAAGGTGATGCTAGACCAAAGAATAAATTTTTAACGCAAAACGCAATAAGAGTTGAGGGTGATTATGGGTTTGCTCCTACAGCAATTGGAGTAGGTATCCCTTCATTAATAGAAGTAACAAAACAACATGGTGTGGGTGTTCTAACTATTACCAACACGCATCACTTTGCTGCATTGTGGCATGAAACTGAAGCTTTAGCAGAAAATGAATTAATTGGAATAGCATGCACAGCCTACAAACCAAGTGTTGCTCCTGCTGGAGCAAAAAAACCTTTGTTTGGAACTAATCCAATTTCATTTGCATGGCCAAGAAAGAATAATACTCCTGTAGTTTATGACATGGCAACTTCAACAATGGCAATGGGTGAAGTACAAGTAGCAGCTAGAGATGGTCATAAAGTTCCTTATGGAACAGGGCTAAATAAAGATGGTGAAAAAACAGATAACCCATCTGAAATTGCTAATGGTGGTGTTTTATTAACTTTTGGTGATTATAAAGGGTCAGCTATTGCTATGATGATAGAGTTATTAGCTGCAGGATTAGTTGGTGACTTATTCAGTTTTGAAGCAAAAGATGAAGATAATAATGATGGTGGACCAGCAAGAGGTGGAGAATTTATTATGGCTTTATCTCCTCAATTAATTGCTGGTGATAACTGGAATGAACATGCTGAAAAATTTTTTGATCAAATGAAATCACTTGAAGGTGTTAGACTACCAGGAGAAAGAAGGCACAAAAATAGATTAGATAGTGGTCCGCGAAATATAAATAAAGAACTCGTTGATAAGATAAAATCTTTATCAGATTAAAAATTTAAACAATTTAACTTTCTAATTTGTTGGCCACGTATCATTTAGTTGATAGCCTTCAGGGAAAGGGTCATCATCATTAATATACATTTCTTGTTCACCAGTTATAAAAGCCGATCCTTTAATTGAAGGAATAATCATTTTTTTATTTTCCTCCATATACTCTTTTGCAATATATGATTCAAAAGTAGAACCAATAATAGATCTTGAGATAAATTTTTCATTTATATGAATTTGATTTTTTTCATGCATGAGGGCCAACCTAGCAGAGGTACCTGTACCACATGGAGATCTGTCCAATTTTCCGGGTCTAATACAAACAGTATTCAAACCTTCTTTTTGTCTTAGATTATTTATTTTTATAGGTTCAATAAATTGACAAAAAGAAATGAAATTTAAATCAGGTAAGTTTGGATGTTGAAATCCCAAGTGATAATTTGCTTCCTTTAAAATTTCTTTAGAAATTTCAACAAATTTTTTAGCATTCTCAGGTTTAATGCTTAAATCAAAATCTTGTGCATTACAGATAATAAAACTATCACCACCAAAAACTGTGCTAACAATTATTTCCCCAAATGAGGATGTTTGAAGTTTCACATCAACTTTATCAACAAATGATGGTAGGTTGTGAATTTCAACAAAGGTTACTTTTTTATTTTCAACAAATGCTTTTATTGGAATAATACCACCTGGTGCTTCAAGTAAGAATTCTGTTGTTGGCTCTTTTATATCTATAATACCTTTTTCAAGCAGAACAGTAGCTACACAAATACTATTTGAACCACTCATTGGAGGATTATCTTCAGGCTCCATTATTATAAAAGCTGCTTTTGCTTTTTCATTTTTTGGTGGAACTAATAAATTATAATGCTTAAATACCCCTCCTCTAGGCTCATGAAGTAAAAATTTTCTTAGTTTTTTGTCATCAAATAAATATTTTGATTGTTCTAATATAGTATTGCCTTTTAAATTTATTTTTCCAGATACAATCACATCACCTATTTCACCACAACAATGTGTGTTGTAGAGTTTAATTTTTTTCATTAGTTAATTATTAAATCTTCAATAGCTTTCGAGTGATGTGTAATTTGCTCATATCCATCTTCTGTAATAATAAAACTGTCACCTACTTGACCTCTAAAATCTTTTGCACTACTACCACCATCGACTGCAAAAACCATACCTGGTTTTAGAACTGTTTTATTTCCTACTACAAGTTGAGGTTCTTCTAAAAAACTAAAACCCGTTCCTCTTCCGCATCTAAAAGTAGGATAAGGGTAACCTTCAGATTGTATAGTTTCTGCATAAGCTGCATGAACCTCTTCAGCAGTGACCCCAGGACGAAGAACTTCTAAAGCAGCTTGTTGTGATTTTACTGCGACTTCAAAAGCTTTTATTTGATTTTTATCTTTTACTTCTTCAACCCAAAAAATACGATCAAAGCCTAATTTAAATCGATGAAAATTTGCTGATCCGCAATAACAAACAAATATAGGATCCCCCTTCTTTACTAATTTTGTTGAAGCACGGTGATGTGTTTTAGGCAAATCCTTTCCTGAGGAAATAGCTGATAAAAAATGAATGTTTGGAGACATGTTAATGCTTTTAGGGTAATGGTCTTGCAATAACTGTGCTGCTTTTCTTGTTCCTGCTTGAGATTGTGCAATAGCAATTTCATACTCTGGTACATTATGACCAATAACAGATTTTGCACCTTCCATCATTGCCATTGCTACTTCACCAGTATGTCTAGCTATTTTTAATTCTTCATCTGATTTAATCATACGAATTTCACTAACAATCGGTGTAATATTTTCAAGAGGTTTGCCATTCATTAATTCGTTTAAATAATTATTTACAGTTGCATTTATTTTATATTTTTCACAAAATATTTTATTATGTTTATTTATAATTTTTGGTAAAAATTCTCTCCACTCATCACCAATGCCATCATTCCATGTTTCTATTTTATTAACAGGCGTATCGTCTGGAACTAAAAGAACATCTAATAAAGGGGTAATCAAGGTACTTTCACCATCTTTTGAAACTAGAAGGATTGTTGGGCGATTAAAATCCATATGAAGAAAGTCATGGTATCCGGTAAAGTAATATAAGCTGTCGTCATCTGTAATAACAGCCAAATCAATGTTGCTCTCTTTCATTCTTTCTACTAATTTATTTAAATTATTTTTAAACATCTTAATATTTCCCTTTCAAAATTTTATGATTTTAATTGCTGTTCTGCTAACTCAACCCAATATGAAGAACCTTTAACTAATAATTCATCGTTAAAATCATAGTCAGCTGAATGTAAAGGTCTCCCATGTGATCCAGAAATGCCATTACCCATCAATACAAAACATCCAGGTGTTGATTTTGACATAATAGAAAAATCTTCTGAGAAAGACCTAGGCTCAATATCACTATTGCATTTATCCGGTCCTAATAAAGAGATTGCAGCTTTTGTTGCTGATTTAGCTTGTTCGGGTTGATTAAAAGTCATGGGACAAGTAGTTTCATATTTAACTTCATAGGAAACACCATGTGCATCACAAATTCCTTTTACTAGTTGGCGCATGCTTTGCTCAATCATTGTATTAGTTTTTTCAGAAAATGCCCTTGCATCTCCTTTTATTAAACCATTGCCAGGGAGTACATTTTTTTTTCCATCAGTAATAAATTCAGTAACAGATACAACACCTGCTTCTACAGGATCTAATTTACGAGAAACTATAGTTTGTAAAGCTATAATTATTTGACTGCCAATCGTTATTGTATCTTTGCTCATATGGGGTAAAGCTGCATGACCTCCCTTACCCTCAATTGAAATTTCAAATAAATTTTCACTAGTGGTAATACCTCCTTTTCTAGTACCAAATGTTCCAGTTTCCATACCAGGAATGTTATGCATGCCGTAAACTTCATCAATTGAAAATTTTGTAAATAAACCTTCTTCAATCATAGTTTTTGCACCAAAAGTATTTTCTTCATCAGGTTGAAAGATAAAATATATAGTACCATCAAAGTTACCATATTCTGCTAAATATTTTGCTGCACCTAATAGCATTGTCATATGTCCATCATGGCCACAAGCGTGCATTCTATTATCTATTGTCGATTTATAAGAAAAAGTATTTATCTCTTTAATTGGTAAAGCATCCATATCTGCTCTGATACCAATACTTTTATTACTGCTTCCTTTTTTTAAAACTCCCACTACACCAGTTTTAGCAATCCCTTGATGAACATCTATTCCAAAATCTTTCAACAAATTAGCTACTTTATTTGAGGCATATTCTTCTTCAAAACTTGTTTGAGGATTCATGTGTAAATCATGTCTCCATTCAACTAATTGATTGTGTAGTCCTTTAGTTTTCATTTAATTAAAGAAAATTAAACTCTTTAATTTTTTCATCAAGTGAAATCATATCTTTGTAGTGCTTATCCCAGAAAGACTGATTTCTTCTATCTTCAAATTCTTCTAAGCTAGTTCCTTGTTGTTCAACCCATGTATAATAGCCTAAGTTAAAAATTCTTTCTTTATCAATTTGACTCAACTCTAAAGTATGATCAACAGTAATAGCATCAAAATTTTTGGCAAATATTTCAGCACAAGTTATTTGATCATAAATTTTACTAAACTGTTTTTTTGTTTTTGCTAATTCTGTTTCATATAAATCAGCTCCATCTGTTGCTACAGTGATGATTGCATCGTCCTTTGTTAGTTTCATTTTTTTGGCAAGTTTAATAGAAGCAATAATATTTGCTATAGAAGAAAATCCAAATTCTGGAAGTCTCCCAACAAACTCTGAATTTAATCCTCTTCTATTAGTTAAGTATTCTCTTCCTTCATCTGAATTAAATAATAAATTAAGATTATTTGTCGCCTCATCTGATACGCCTACTACATAATCTGAATTCATTACATTATGAATCAATGGTACGTGTTTATCTCCAATACCTTGGATATTATGTTCACCATAACCATTATACAAAAGAGTTGGACATTCAGTTGCTTCAACAACTGCAATTTGTGCATTAAGATTATCCTTTAAATAATCTCCTGCAGCTAATGTTCCACTGGAACCAGAAGCTGAAACATAAAATCTGGCTTTAAGATTAGAGTCAGCCTTAACTTTTAAAAAAGATTTTTCAAAAGATGATCCTGTAATGGCTCTATGAGTTGCATAATTATAATATTCATCAAATTGATTAATAATATCATTATTCTTATCCTTTTCTAATTCATTACAAGCATCATATATTTCTTTTACGTTACTTTCTGTGCCAGTAGTTTTAATAATATCATTTTTATCTTCTACCCATTTTTCAAGCCAATTAAATCTTTCCTTACTCATACCTTCAGGTAGAATGGCAACACTTTTGAAACCTAATATTTTAGAAATAGCAACACCTCCTCTACAATAATTTCCGGTTGATGGCCAAACAGCTTTATGCTTTGTATAATCGAAAGTACCATTTAAAATTCTAGGAAGCAGGCAACCATACGCAGCTAAAACTTTATGAGCAGTAATCAGTGGAAAATAACGACCAAGATTAACAATAATTTTTGCTTCAACTCCTGTAAACTCACTTGGCAATACAATATGCTCTGGCACATCTAAAAATTGACTATGATCTCTTTTGTTAAACCAGTGTACCCTAAATAAATTTGCTGGATCCATTGCATCTTTATCTAATTTTAAAACTTTATTCTTTATTGCCTCACTTATTAAATGTGGGTTTTGCAATTCAGATATTGTTGGAAGAACAACGCCTTTTTCCTTGAAATATTTTGCAGTTTTTTCAACAATATTACTTTGCATTTTATATCTTTCTTTGCTTAAAGCGTTTTTCTAACTTCATTGCTAAAATTGCTGAAGGAATAGATACTATTAAGAAAAATACTCCAACTAAAGTCATTGGTTCTAAATATTTGTAATGACTATTACTATATTGGTCTGCAGCTCTAAATAATTCCACAACTGTTATTGCAGCTAATAAAGGTGTTTCTTTAAACATTGTTATAAGATAGTTTGCAAGAGGTGGAATCATAGGTGGTATAGCCTGTGGTAAAATTACATTTTTCCAAGTCTCATATTGATTATAGTTTAATGATTTTGCAGCCTCCCATTGACCTTTGGGAACATTGTCAATTCCAGCTCTAAAAACTTCTGCTGTATAGGTACTAAAATGAATTCCGAGAACCAAAACTCCACATGTAAAAGCTTCAAAAAAAATACCATAATCAGGTAAAACATAAAATACAATATATAGCTGAACTAATATTGGAGTTCTTCTAATAAATTCTGTAGTCCAGTACAAAACAATTCTCAACAGCTTACTTTTGGACATTTTTAAAATAGCTATTCCAAGTCCTAAAACATAAGCTAATAAAGACGCAACTATTGTTGCTTGAACAGTTACTACAACTCCTTTTGCTAATTGTGGTAATACATCAAAAGCTACTTCCCAACTCCAATACATCTCTAATTTTCTCCAGCAATCATAATATTTCTTCCCCTAGAAAATTTTTTAGCAATTATATCGACAATTTTTACTAAAATCGAAGCGATGATAAAATAAATAACTAATATTACTAAGAAGGGCTCTAAGGTTAAAGCAGTTTGAACTCTAATTATGTGTGCCATAAATGTTAAGTCTGAAATAGTTATAAGAGATGCTACTGCAGTTAATTTTAAAAGTTCAATTAATAAATTTCCAAAAGTAGGAATCATAACAGGAATTGCCTGAGGTATAATTACGTGCCTATACCTTTTGTAAGGAGAATAATTTAGTGCCAAAGAAGCCTCATGTTGTTCTTTTCCAACAGCTAATACACCACCTCTTACTACCTCTGATCCATATGCTCCAAGATTGCAACCAATTGCAATAACGCCAGCTGTTAAAGCATCAAAATAAATTCCCCACATCGGTAAGACAAAATAAATAAAAAACATTTGAACAAGGGCAGAGCTACCTCGAAAAAATTCTAAATAAATTATTGCTAAAACTCTGACAATTTTAAATTTTGAGATTCTAGATAGGCCCACAACAAAAGAAATCGCGAGCGCTAGTATAGCGCTTAAAACTGTTAAAATAATTGTCGTAATTGTGCCGTCAATTAGAATTGGATAAAATGCTATAACTTCTTTCATAAAAAAAATTTGCCCTGTAATAATACAGGGCAAAATAATTTAAAGTTTAATTTATTTTCCGTCTGGACATCTTGTCAGATATGACTCACCAGCAGTAGCTTCTGCTGAAAAACCATATGGTTCAATAATAGCCGCAAACTCTCCAGTAGCTTTAAGTTTTGCTAATGCCATATTATATTCTGCTCTGAACTCTTTATCATCCATGTTGAATGCTGCACCAGCACATCCAATTGGAACTCCAGTAATAGGCATAACTAATTCTAGGTTAGGATCATTTGTTTTATTTAACAAATCTTGAGTTCCTAAGCCAGAAAGAGCAAATACATCTACTCTACCTTGTTGAAGCATCTTAATTCCACTTGGAGGTGTATCAAAATAAACTATCTGATCAGCCGAAACGCCTCTTTCTAAAGCATATTTTTCTTCAGCACATCCAGCACAAGTAACCATTTTTAAATCAGGTTGTGCAGCTATGTCCTCATATGTTAGCAGGTTATTTGGATTGCCAACAGGAACTGCAAATGCTTCAGCACCACATAAATCAGGCTCAGAATAAATAATAGACTCACATCTATCAGGTTTAATATAAAGTCCTGATGTAGCCATATCCACTCTTCGTGCTTGAAGCGCAGGTATCATAGCACCATACATAATAACTTCAGCTTTTAAATCAGGTACACCTAACATGTTTAAAACAGCACGAGCTACATCTGGAGCAGCACCTGTTACATAACCATCAGTTTTGATATCACTATATGGCGGTTCATTTGCAACAGCTACAGTTGCATATCCTTGTTTTTTTAGTCTTTTTAAAGTATCAGATTCAGCAAATGAAGTTTTTGCTGAACCAAGTAAAATTGCAAAACTAATTAAAAATAAAGCTAGTTTTTTCATTTTATCCTCCTTGTATTTGATTAAATATAAAAAAACTTAATCAGACATTGATAATAAATACAACCTTTAAAGAGCAAAAGGATTGGTAAACTATATAAATTTACGTAAGAAAGACTTAGTTCTCTCTTCTCTTGGATTTGAAAATAACTCTTTAGGAGACCCTGACTCTACAATCTGACCAGCATCAAAAAATAGGACTCTATCAGCAAAATCTTGAGCAAAATTCATCTCATGTGTGACTGTTAACATAGTTGTATCCGAGTCTGCAGCTAATTTTCTTAAAACTGCCAACACTTCATCCACTAGCTCAGGATCTAATGCAGATGTTACTTCATCAAATAACATTATTTTAGGATCCATAGCTAAAGCCCTTGCAATTGCAACTCTTTGTTGCTGACCACCCGATAACTGATGAGGATAATGATCTATTTTATCACTTAATCCAATCATGTTAAATAGATCTTCTGCTTTTTCTTTTGCTTCACTTTCATTTTTCTTTTTAACTAAAATTTGAGGTTGCTTAACATTTTCTATAGCTGTTAAGTGAGGAAATAAATTGAATTGTTGAAAAACCATCCCAATCTGATCACGCATTTTTTGTAGATGTTTATCAGTTGCGGGAAGTACTTTATCATTAATTTTTTCATGCCATAAATACTCATTATTAACAGATACAAAACCACTATCTATTGTCTCCAATGTCATTAAAATTCTTAAGATTGTCGTTTTGCCAGAACCACTTGGACCAATCAGAGCTAATTTTTCACCATCTTTTACTTCTAAATTTAATTGGTCTAGTACTTTCAGCTCACCAAAAGATTTGGAAACCTTATCAAATGTAATAATATTATTCATAAAATAAGTTTTGTAAGTAATAATAGACTAAGATCAAGTATTTTCTTTAAAACTTAAACTATTAAAAATCATAACATCAGCAATTTCTTCTTTACTTGCTTTTTTAATTTCTATTAAAGTTGTATGAGAGGTAGGACCTTGACCAAGAGATGAAGTTCCAACATCATTTGTTAGAACATTGGGATTTCCGTGTACTTCTGTATTCAAAGTGTAATTAGGGTCAAACCAAGCCCCAGTAGACAAAACTACTACCCCTGGCATAACATCTTCAGACAGAATAGCTCCTGCCAAAACTTTTCCTCTATCATTATAAAGCATAACTATATCATCATCTTTAATTGATCGTTTATTTGCATCCAATGAATTAATTAATACCGGCTCCCTATCTTTGATTTTACTTTTTCTACTATCTGAAGCATTATCAAGTTGACCATGTAAACGATGAGTTGGTTGGTTTGATATCAGATGTAGAGTATACTTATTTATTTTTCCTAACCACTCATACGGCTCAAACCAACTTGGATGAGATAAGCAATCTTTTAATTGAAAGCTTTCAATAGTATTGGAAGAAATTTCAATTTTTCCAGAAGGGGTCTTTAATGGAAAGTTTTCTGGATCATTTCTAAAATTTTCAAACATAATTTTCTTTTTATCTGGACAGGGAACTTCATAAAATCCATTTGCCCAAAATTTCTTAAAATCAGGTAATTTTATTTTAAAATCTTTAGCAATTTTTTTACTTTCTTCCCAAAGAAATTCAATCCATTCCATTTCATTTTTATTGTCAGTAAAAGTCGATTCAAATCCCAATCTATTTGCAAGTCCTGAAAAAATTTCATAATCACTTTTAGAATTAGCAAAAGAGTCTATGGATTTTTTATTAGCAACTATTGTTGGATCTCTTGGATTAAGCATTAAATCATTTCTTTCTAAAGCAGTATTAGCTGGAAAAATAATATCAGCATGTCTTGCTTGAGCATTCCACCATATTTCATTAACAATTATAGTATTAGGATGTTGCCATGCTTTTACTAATCTATTTAAGTCTTGATGATGATGGAATGGATTACCTCCAGCCCAATAAACTAATTTTATATCTGGATATTTCAATTTCTGACCATCATAATCAAAAGTTTCGCCAGGCTTTTCAAGCATGTCCGTTATTCTTGCAACAGGAATGAAATCTTTAATATTATTTTTACCTTGTGGAAGACTTTTCCATGGTATTTTAGTAAATGAATCACCTGTACTATTTACGGCAGAGTAACCAAAACCAAATCCTCCACCTGCTGTTCCAATCTGACCAATCATACATGCAAGAGTAATACCCATCCATAATGGTTGCTCTCCTCTTGATGCTCTTTGCAAACTCCAAGACATAGAAATCATAGTTTTTTTTGTGATTAATTTTTCAGCTAAGTTTTTAATTTTTTTAATCGGTATGTTAGTAATATTTGATGCCCATTCTGGTGTACAAGGAGCATTATTTTTTTTACCCAATACATATGATGCAAAACTATCAAAACCTACTGTATATTTATTTATAAAATCTTTATCATATGAATTATTTGTAATCAGAATGTAAGCAAGACTTAACATCAGCGCTGTATCTGTATTTGGTCTTATAGCAATATGTTCAGAATTTAAAAATTCTGGAGAGTCATTTTTTAAAGGACTAATGTTTATAAATTTTGTTCCACCTAATACACATTTTTTCATACCTTCTTGTGTTGAGTGTTTTCCAACTCCTCCTGATGAAACTTTGGAATTTTTTAGAGGCATGCCTCCAAACATAACCATAAGTTCACAATTGTCTGATAAAGCATTCCATGAATTATGTTCGTCTAGAGTTGAATAAAGATCTAAACCAATAATATGAGGTAGGATTGTTTGAGCTGCAGCATAAGAATAACTTTGATATGAAGAACTAAAGCCCCCAAAATGATTAAAAAAACGGTTAACTTGACTTTTTGCATGATGGAATCTTCCGGCACTAGCCCAACCATAAGAACCTGCATAAATTGAAGAATTGCCAAAATTATTTTTTGTTTTTAAAAGTTCATTAGCAGCAATATCCAAGCTTTCATCCCAAGACATAGGGATAAAGGTATCTTTTCCTCTGTCAATATCACTCTTACCTTTATTCTTTAACCAACCTTTTCTAATATATGGTTGTTTTATTCTTAAATGATCAGTTGCTGCTTCAGTTAAACTTAATCCAAATCTTGTTGGATAATAGTCTTTTTCCCAATAATCTAATGAGATATTATTTTCTTTATCTTGATTAACTTTATATGTTCCCCAATGTGTACTAATATACTTTGACATTATTACTCTATCATTATTCCAAAACCTTTATCTGCTGATATCTTATATGTATGTCTTGCTATTGCTGTATCCTGAACTCCAGTTCCAGTTAAGTCAGCAACTGTAACATCATTAATATTTCTTCTGCCTAAATTTGAATTAATAATTACTGACCCAAGTTCATTATATTTTTTTTCTGCACTTACTAAACCTGCTTTAATTGCATGATTTAATTCTCCTAAAATAGAAGTTTGAGATTGGCTATCAGGAATATAATAATCACAATCTTTAATAATTTTGGGATCCAATTCATTTTTCATCTCAGCATCTGATCCCATTGCAGTAATATGCAAACCTTTCTTCAACCATTCTGATTTAATAATAGGCGATTTACTAGGCGTACAAGTTATGAGAATTTCAGATAAATTAACAGTTTGTTCAGGAGATTCGCATTCAATAATTTTTATATTTATTTTATCTTTAATATTTTGAACAAATGTATTTGTTTTTTTAGAATCTCTCGACCAAATATAAGCTGTCTTAATATTTCTAACTAATAATAAAGCCTCTAGCTGCATCTTTGCCTGAACACCTGCTCCAATAATTCCTACATTTGATGATTCTGGATTTGATAAATGTTTTGCTGCGATTGCACCTGCTATAGCTGTGCGTACATCCGTTAAATATCCTTTATCCAACAAAACAGATTTTAACATACCAGTTTTTGAATCTAATAAAATCATTAAACCATTACTAGATGGAAGACCTAGATTTGGATTATTAAAAAAACCTGATGCAACCTTAATAGCATAACTATCTAGTCCATCTATATAAGCGGCCTTAACATCAGATTCTCCATGATATTTTTCGATATCAAGACGAAGGATTGGAGGCATCGTCGTTTTTCCCAAAGCTAAACTTTTAAAAGCGTCTTCAATTATAGGAATAAGTTGTCCATTTAACTGAACACATTTTTTGATTTCATTAGAAGTTAATACTAATGTCATGAAATTATTTTTTTAAATAAATTTTTCTCAATATTGCCGCCACAAATTAAGCATATAATATTTTTGCCAAGATGAGATGATAAATTATCTTTTGCGACCATAACACTAGTTGCTGCTGCGCCTTCAGATACTATTCTATGTTCAGTAAAATTTAATTTTATACCTTCAGCTATCTTATCTTCATTAACTAGTACAAAATCATCTATTGTTTCCTTAGCTATATCAAACGTAAATTTATTATTCAATCCTATGCTTCCTCCCAAACAATCAGCAAGTGTTTCTAATTCCTCTACATCTACTGGCTTCCCTTGTTTAAGACTTTCATACATTGAGGGTCCTCTTTCCATTGAAACAGCAATTACTTTAATTCTAGGTTTTTGTAATTTTAATGCAAGTGCAATTCCACCAATCAAACCTCCACCTGAGGTTGGAATAATTACTGTATCAACTTCAGGAAAATCATTTATCATTTCTAGACCCGTAGTTCCCTGACCTATGATTATATCCTCATCATCGAATGGATGTATAAGAGTTATATTTTCTTTTTCTGAAATGTTTCTTGCATATAAATCTGCTTCATCACTATTTTGACCTACTATTTCTACATTAGCTCCTAAAGCTTCTATTGCTAATTTTCTGTATTCTGGAACCATAGAAGACATATAAATAGTTGATTTGACACCTAATAAACTTGCAGCATAAGCTACTCCCTTGCCATGGTTACCTGTCGAAACAGCTATCACTCCTTTGCTTTTTTCATGGTCAGAAAGTGATAGTAATTTATTAAGTGCCCCTCTTAATTTAAATGATCCAGTTTTTTGCAGTGATTCTAATTTTAATTTTACAGTTCTATTTTTAGATAAAAAATCTGAGTAAATTAACGGTGTATAATTAATATGAGGTGATATTTTTTGATGTGCCTCTTTAATTTGATCTAAAGAAATCATCTAACTGTTAAATAATTTTCCATAACCTGGGATTTTAACTTTCATATCTAACAATTGTAAGCAATCCCATATTATTGCCTGATTACTAGAAATTACAGTTGTATTAAATTTTTTTTCAACTTCATCAAGGATATCAACAATTTTAAGAGCCGTACAAGAAACAAATAAACCGTCAACATTATCTAAATTTATTTTTGCTATGCTTTCTTTTAAACTTTCTAAACTTACTTGGGCAATCTCAGAGTCATAATTTAAATTAAAAGAATTAAAAGAATCTATTGTTAAGTTGCTTTTACTTAAATATTCAAAAACTGTTACATTAACATCTTTAGGATATGGCGTTAGCACTGCTATATTTTTTAAATTTAATTTTTTAAATGCCTTTAATGACGCTGTTATAGGTGTTGTAACTTTTGCTTCAGGTTTTGATCTCTGAACCTGCATAGATATATGTTCTTCTCCTATTGCAATAGTCCCTGAAGTACAACCATATGCAATAACATCAATTTTTTCTCCAGGTAAAATTTGTTGAGATACCTCAGGTATATGTTCTGCCATTTTTAAATAATTTTCATAATTTAAGGGATTGATAAAAGGTATTCTGTTAAAAAATATATCTATAGGAAGAGAATGACATATTTTTCTAAAATCTTGCTCTATTGTAAAATCAGTAGAAAGAGTAATAACACCAACTCTTGGGTTGGTTGTATTTTGGATAATCGGCTTTAAATCGTTTTGTTTAAAATTATTCATTATTGATTTGGAAAGTAATCTTCACAATCACCTTCTCTGTAAACATCTGTAGTTGCACAATGAAGACTACCTCCAAAAGCATACACATCACGAAAAGGAACCGGGATAACATTCATACCAAAGCTTTCCATTTGTTTAATCATTTTTTCTTCACTTGCTTCTACACAAATAGTTGTAGGATTTAAAATTAATACATTCATGGACAACCAAATTGTTGAATAGCACATTGGTGGAGGGGTATTATGTACAGAAGGTGCCGCAGCATGAATTTCCCATTTATTGTCATCAAATATTTTTCTTTGCTCTTGAGATATTTTTCTATTTGGATTGATAATTATTACGCCAGGTTTAATCGGTGTAAAACATGCATCAATATGGGTAGGGATTAATTCTCCTGGTAAATTTATTTGATGAACTCGATGATTAGGAAAATGTCTTCTTAACCAATTCAAACCCTTTATATTTGAAGTAAAATTATTATGATAAAATAAATCTTTTCCAAAGCGTAGAATTTCGGCTGCATCAAAAAGAGGTTCTTGTTCAGTTAAAATCATATTTCTATCTTCAATTTTTTTATATCTGTCTTCTTCAGTTATACCTTCAGGTAAATAATTTGATTTATAAGTTTTAGATGTTAGACGTGGCTTAGGAGCTGCCTCCCATCTCATATTTGGATCTTCATCATAGTATTTTTCAAGTAATGGTCTGTAAGCAAGATATTCAAACCACCTACACCGATAAGACATTGGCGCTTCTAACATTTCATTACCAACTGTTAAGATCACATCTCTAGGTGGCATTGATCCAAATTGGCCATCGTTTTTCCAGTCAGGTGTAGAGATTTCTTTTGTAAAATCTATAGGAGTTGGGCGATCTACTTGCACTTCATGAGACTCTAAAATTTTTACAAAATTATCAAGTTGAATGTTTGCTTTATCAATAGACTCTGGGTTTCTTGGACCGTGTGAACCAACCATGCCACTATCTTTACTTATTTTTGGTTCCAATGCGGGTTCCATTGGTGGTACATTTGAATTTTCTACTGTACCTACAATAACATGCTTCAAGGTATCCCATTCATTCCAAGAGTTAACAATTGTCATATTTACCTCTATAAATTAAAAGTTAAAAAGTGTAATCTAGTAAATGCATAAATAAGAGGAGTAAATATGGAACTAAAAAATAAAGCACTTTTTAAAGACAGTTGTTTTGTTGGTGGTAAATGGATAGATAGTGATTCTGGTGAAAAGATTAAAGTCGACAATCCTGCTAACAATGAAATAATTGGCGAAGTTCCTAAATGTTCAACATCTGAAACTACTAAAGCAATAATAGAAGCACAAGATGCATTTCCTAATTGGAGAGATAAAACTGCAAAAGAAAGGTCTATTATACTGCAAAAATGGGCAAGATTAATTGAGCAAAATGTCGATGACTTGGCTAGAATTATGACTTTAGAGCAAGGTAAGCCTCTAGCTGAAGCAAAAGGTGAGATCTTGATGGGCGTTACATATATTGATTTTTATGCAGAAGAAGGAAAAAGAGTTTATGGCGATATCATCCCTGATCCAATGCCAGATAGAAGAATTGTAATTATTAAACAACCTGTTGGGGTAGTAGGTGCAATTACTCCATGGAATTTTCCAAGTACAATGATTACTAGAAAATGTGCTCCTGCACTTGCCGTTGGATGTACTGTTGTTATTAAGCCGGCTAGTCAAACTCCTTATTCAGCACTTGCTCTTGGTGTTTTAGCTAAAGAAGCAGGATTCCCTGATGGGGTGATTAATATTATCACTGGATCTGCAGCAGCAATTGGTAAAGAATTAACTGAAAATCCAATAGTTAAAAAAATATCATTTACTGGCTCTACAGAAGTTGGAAAGGTTCTTTTACAACAAAGTGCATCTACTGTTAAAAAAGTATCAATGGAATTAGGTGGGCATGCACCGTTTGTAGTTTTTGAAGATGCTAATATAGATGAGGCAGTAACTGGGGCGATGCAGAGTAAATTTAGAAATTCTGGTCAAACTTGCATATGCGCAAATAGAATTTTCGTTCATGAAAAAGTATATGATGAATTTTTAGATAAATTCACTCAAGAAGTAAATAAGTTAAAAGTTGGAAATGGGTTAGAAGAAGGAATAGTATCTGGCCCACTTATTGATCAACCCTCTTTAATGAAAGTTCTTGATCAAGTTAAAGATGCGGTCAATCAAGGGGCAAAAGTTGCCGTAGGAGGAGATATACATCCACTTGGTGGCAACTTCTTTCAACCAACTGTTCTCTCTAATGTAACAACTGAAGCAAAAATTACTTATGAAGAAACTTTTGGCCCAGTAGCACCATTGTATAAGTTTAGAACAGATGAAGAAGTAATTAAGCTCGCGAATGACACTCCTTATGGTCTTGCTTCATATTTTTATTCAAGAGATATTGGAAGAATATGGAGAGTAGCTGAAGCTTTAGAATATGGAATGGTAGGTGTAAATACTGGCTTAACAACAAAAGCGGAAATCCCTTTTGGAGGCGTTAAAGAATCTGGACTTGGAAGAGAAGGTTCTCGATATGGCTTAGATGATTATTTAAACATTAAATACATTTCTATGGCTGGTATTTAAGAGAGCCAAGCAGCTCCTCTTACACCTCCAGAGTCGCCGTGTATATTTTTAACAACTTTTGTATTAAATGTGTCACTAAAAATATATTTTTTTAATAAAGTATCTATATGTTCGTAAATGTAAGAGATATTAGACATTCCACCACCCAAAACAATAATGTCTGGATCTAAAATATTGCAAACTAAAGATAATCCTCTTGCTAGATGATCAACATAGATGTCTAATGCTTCAATTGCTCTTTGATCATTACTCCTAAATTCTTCTAAAATGGCGTGGGAGTCATAATTCGTTTTATGTTTAAGATTGAAACAGCTTGCAAAACCAGGACCAGAAACATATGTTTCCATACAACCACTTTTTTCACAATAGCATTGTTTTACAAACTTTTTTTCATCGTCAGACCTATTAGGTAAACTTATATGACCCCACTCTCCGGCAATATTATTTTTACCAGTAAGAACTTTTTGGTTTATAGAAATTCCACCACCAGTGCCAGTGCCTATTATTACTCCAAATACAACTGCATGACCTTTCCCGGCCCCATCAACTGCTTCTGATAAAGTAAAACAGTTAGCATCATTTTCTAAGTTTATATTTTTATTAAGTTCTTTTTCTAAATCTGTTTTAAATGGTTTGCCATTTAACCATATTGAATTAGCATTTTTTACTAAAGCTGAGTCTGTAGATACTGCTCCTGGCATTCCAATGCCAACAGATTTAGAATTGCCAAAATCATTTTCAAATTTTTTAACTATTGAAATTATGCCCTTTATTGTTCCATCATAATTTTTTTCAGTTTTAATTCTAGTTCTTGATAGCTCTTTTCCTGAGTCATCAATTAAAATACCTTCGGTCTTCGTCCCACCGAGATCAATTCCTATTTTCATGTAAAATTTATTTTATAAATTTATTCAGAGTAGGTATTAATAAAACAGCTAGAGCTATTTTAAATAATTCACTTGGAATAAATGGTAATAGCCCAGCTTGTATAGCTTTATTATATCCAATTATTGAGCCTAGATACAAAACTCCTAAAGCAAAAATTATAGCAGATCCAATTATAATGCTTATAAAAGATTTTAAGTAGGATGTGCTATAACCTTGATTAGCAAAGTAACTTATAACAACTACCGCTATAGTCATGCCATATAAGTATCCTGCAGTTGGACCAGTAAGATACAAAATACCTCCTCCAGCAGCAAATACTGGCAATCCCATAGCGCCTTCAATCAAGTAGGCAACTAAAGTTAAAAAAGATAAGCGAACACCATATGTTGAGCCAATTAAAAATACTACAAATGTTTGCATAGTCATTGGTACTGGCCAGAAAGGAACTTGCGCTTTTGCTGAAATAGTTAATAAAATTGTCCCAAAAAGAATTAGTAGTACATTAATTACATTTTGATTAATGCCTTGAAAGATTTTTAAATTATTAATTAATATTCTACTGTTATTCATATAAGTTCCTTTATTAAATACTCTTTAAACTATTTTATATTTTGCTTCAAGTTTATCCCAGAAAACTTGCTCTAATTTAACGTTATTTAACTTGTTGATTTGCTTAATGCCAGTTGGTGAAGTTACATTAATTTCAGTAAGATAATTACCAATAATATCAATTCCTACAAAAAAAAGATCTAACTCTTTTAAGTCTTTTCCAATTGCTTCAACTATTTCCTTATCGCGATAAACTAGTTCAGTCTTTTTAGCTAAACCACCTGCATGAAAATTTGCTTTAATACTTCCCTTGGGTGGAATTCTTGCAACAGAGCCAACATATTCTCCATCAATAAAAATTATTCTTCTATCACCATCAATTATTTCAGGAATATATTTTTGAGCCATAATTGGCATTTCAAAATATTGTCTATCTTTATCAAGTCCTTCTAAATGCCCCTCTTTACTTCTGAGTATTCCTTCACCACCATTACCATACAAAGGTTTTGTTATGATGTCTTTATGAATATTTAAAAAAATATTAATATCATCAACTTTTTGCGAAATTAAAGTTGGTGGCATAAATTCTTTAAATTTAAATGGAAGAATTTTTTCAGCACAATTTCTAACGCTTGTTGGATTATTTATAACGATTGTATTTTTCGGTAAACAATCCAACAAATAAGTAGAGGTAATATAATGCATGTTAAATGGAGGATCTTGCCTTAAAAATATAAAACTAAATTCCGCTAATTCTATTTCAATTTTATCTGATATGAATTTAAAATAATCTTTATCTTGATCAATTAGCTCTATATAAAATCCATTAGCCTTTACAATTCCTGAATCTAAAAATAAATCATCTGGGTGATAAACGAATAATTCATAATTTCTTTTTTGACCTTCTAAGCCAATCATAAAAGAAGAATCATAATCATAGTCGATAGTTTTTATGTCATCCATTTGAATTGCAATTTTATGTCTCATTAGAAAATCAATTCTTTATAAATGGGTATTAAAGAGTTACTCCAACTCGAATTAAATTTGTTAATTAGACAATCAGCTGGAGAAAAACCATTTTCTAAATTTTTCTCTAGATCTTTCATATGTATAGACTCATCAAACTCACCATTCTTGGATAAGTAATTTCTTTTGACTAAACCCTTTTTAGATAGGTTAAAAAATTCTTTTGCGTAAGAAATTAATTTTTTTCCTTTAAATTCAGTTTGTAACCCTTCCTCAGGAACTCTTTTATTTAAATATTCTCTATCTTCTTCAGACCAACCTTCTGAAATTTCAGATATTTTATTAGATATTTCATCATCATATAAAATTCCAATCCAAAAGGCTGGTTGAGAGCAAATCAAATCCCAATTGCATGCATCCATTGATCGTATTTCCAAATACTGTTTTAATCTAGCTTGAGGAAATAAGGTTGTTAAATGATCTTCCCAATCTTTCAAGGTAGCTTCATGCTTAATATTAATTGATTTACCTTCAAGGTAGTCCTTAAAAGTATATTGTGTCATATCTATGTATTTATTATCTCTATTTATGAAGTACATTGGTACATTTAAAGCATAATTTGCATAATTTTCAAAATTAAAATCTTTTTCAAACACAAAAGGTAACAATCCTGTTCTGTCAGCATCTGTATTATGCCAAAAATGCGAACGTAAACTTTTATATTTAGAAATTTTACCTTGATCAAAAGGAGAATTAGAAAACATTGCTGTTGCAATTGCCTCAAGATTTAACATAATTCTGAACTTTTCAATCATATCTTCCTCAGAAGAATAGTCTATGTTAACTTGATTAGTGCATGTACGTTTCATCATATGGTGACCTAGCGTGCCAACTTTTTTCATGTATTTTTTCATTATTCCATAACGTTGCTTTGGCATCCATGAAAAATCATCTAATCCTGAATTAGGCTCAACACCCATTCCTAATAAAATAAAATTTAATTCATTACCAAGCTCCTTTAACTCTCTAAGGTGATTGGTAGTTTCTTCACAAGTTTCATGAATATTGTCTAAAGGAGCACCTGATAATTCAATTTGTCCTCCTGGCTCTAATGTAATTGATTCTCTCCCTTTTTTAAGAGCAATAATAGTTTGTTGATTATCATCATAAATAGGTTTCCATCCTGTTAAAGTGAGTTTTTCTAAAATATTTTTAATACCATTTTTTTCCTCATAAGAAACTGGGAGAAGTGTATCTTTATTTAAGATAAATTTTTCATGCTCAACACCAATTTTTATTTTATTTTTTGATTTAGTGCCTTGATAAAAATACTCAATTAGTTGGTTTTTATTAATCATTATTACCTTATAGCATGAGTTTTAAATAAGTAGATGGTGCGGCTGAGAAGACTTGAACTTCCACAGGATAAATCCCACAGCGACCTCAACGCTGCGCGTATACCAATTCCGCCACAGCCGCATATTTACTAGAATTAAATAACAGATAAGTTAATAATATCAATAAAGTTAAATTGATGACTATAGAAATAAAAAAGCAGTATGATTTAGTAGACTACGAAACTTCAGTAGAATTTATGCAACTTAGAGTTAATCAAATACTTAATAAATCTAAAAATGAGCTTATCTGGTTTTTAAATCATGATCACATTTATACACAAGGAACTAGTGCAGTAGAAAATGAAATTTTAAAAAAAAACAAAATAAGAATAGTTAAAACAAATAGAGGAGGAAAAACAACTTATCATGGACCAGGACAAAGAATAGTTTATTTTATGATAGATCTTAACAATAAAAAAAAGGATATAAGAAAGTTTATTACAATTATTGAAAAATCACTTATGGATTTTTTAAAAAACTATCAAATAGACTCTACCACTTATAAAGAAAGAGTAGGAATTTGGGTTACTGGTAAAAATGGAAAAAAATTTAATCATGAAGAAAAAATTGGTGCTATTGGATTAAGATTGAAAAATTGGATAACTTACCATGGATTAAGTTTTAATATAAAACCTAAAATGGAGAATTATAAATTCATAAATGCATGTGGTCTTAAAAATTTTAGAAATACATCATTACATGAATTAGATATTAATGTAACTGAAGAAAATTTTGATAAAGAATTTTCACTAATATTTTTAAATAACTTAAGAAATCTTAAATAAAAATATCAAAAATAACTGATTTGTTTATTTTTAACATAATCGGTAAAATCTTTTGGTAGTTTTGATTTATAATTAAAAACAATATTTTCTATATCAAATTCTAATTTATGAGCATTGAGTTTTAAGTTCTCTTGTTTGTTTGATTGATTAAGATTATATTTTTGATCACCAACAATTGGGCAGCCAAGATTTTTAGCAACAATTCGTAATTGATGTTTTTTGCCTGTTTTTGGCTCAAATTGTATAAGTGATGTTTTTTTATTATATGATAGTACTTTATAATAAGTTTTTGTTTGAATGCTATTATTCATGTCCTTATCTTTTATTGCCAAATCAACATACGACTCTTTCAATTTAGGTTTACCCTCACATAAAGCCAAATAAATTTTTTTTATTTTTTGTAATCTAAAAAGTTTGCCAAAAATTTTGGTATATTTTAAATTTTTAGCAATTAATAATAGTCCAGATGTTTCTCTGTCTAACCTATGAACTAAATTATAATTAGAAGAAATATTTTTAATAATTGT